>CAMTWB010000028.1:0-41179 GCA_947085375.1 uncultured delta proteobacterium | reverse complement strand
GGGATTTATAATAAAAGCAGGAGGTTTTTTTGGTTCGTCAAATCTCCCCCGACCCCTCTTTGGAAAAGAGGGGAGAAAAGCCGCTCTACCCATAAATTTGTCGCAGACCCAAACCAATCTTCTGTATTGACTTATGCATCAATAATCCAGATAATGAAATCAATTAGGAAAATAAATCATAGCCGGCAGCGTTTTTGAGCCAGGCGTTGACATTTTGCTGACTTTTTGCGAGGTCGTCATTAATATGAACTCAAAAAAATCACGCCCAGACAATACCAGAGAAATTTGCGCGCTGCTCATGACTTTCTTGGCCATCGCTATATTTCTTGCGCTTATCTCGTATAATCCCCTGGATACTTCCTTCAGTCACAGAAAAAGCTCCGGCAACATAACCGAAAACTTCCTCGGGCTCGTGGGGTCTCACAGTGCCGATCTGCTGGTACAGCTTTTCGGGGCTGCATCTTTTTTGATCCCGCTTTTTTTGATCCTTATCTCCATAAGATACTTCGCCAGCGACACTTTTCGCATCACTGGCTCCGTCGTCATTGCTTTTCTGGGCGTAAGCATAGCAGCAGCGGCGCTTATCAACACCTTTGCCAGTCAGCTAACCTACCGTGAAGTGGCGGTCAGCGCGGGCGGGATAGCTGGCGTAAATATATGGACCATTGCCCACCGCTATCTTAATGAAACCGGCGCCATTATATTTTTTTCGGCGATCATTGCTATCTGCCTCATGGTCCTATTTAACCTGTCGCTACGGAAACTCGGCAGCAATCTGGTCACGGAAACGATCCGGTTTGCAACCGTCATCAGTAGTTTTTTCAAAAATCCCCTTGCGGGGAGGAAATGGAAATGGCCCGGCCAAGGGAAAGGCAAGACGCCCGCTTCCGGCGAACCACTGGCACTTGACCTGCCGTCCGTAATGACCAAAAAGCAATCGGCGCAAAAAAAGGATCCGGAACAACGGACACTTTCTGCCGCCCGGCAGAAATTTCAGCTCCCTCCCCTCGGTCTGCTGGAAGAACCTGGGAAAAAAGATTTGAGGTCCAAAAAAGAAAATCTTACCGCCAACTCACGGCTCTTGGAGCGAAAACTGGCCGATTTCGGGGTAGAGGGAAGGGTGGTGGAGGTCAAACCAGGCCCGGTCATAACCATGTACGAACTGGAGCCGGCAGCGGGGGTTAAAATAAACAAGATAGCAAGTCTCTCCGATGACATGGCCCTGGCGATGAAGGCTCAGAGTGTCAGGATCATCGCCCCCATCCCGGGGAAGGCCGCGGTGGGCCTGGAAATACCCAATCCGGAAAGGGAACCGGTGCGTCTCAAAGAGGTGCTCCAAAATGACGCCCTTCATAACTCGTCCTATCGGCTCCCCATCGCACTGGGGGTGGACATCGTAGGGACACCAGTGATGGCGGATTTAATTAAAATGCCCCATCTGCTGATCGCGGGCACCACCGGGAGCGGCAAGAGCGTCGCCCTCAACGCCATGATCTGCAGCATCCTTTTCAAAGCGACACCGGAGGAGGTAAAGCTCCTGATGATAGATCCCAAGAGGCTGGAGCTTTCATCTTATGAGGGGATCCCGCACCTCCTGCATCCCGTGGTGGTGGACCCCAAACTGGCCTCCCAGGCTTTGAAATGGGCCGTGGGAGAAATGGAGCGCCGCTACAAGTTAATAAGTGAAGTAGGGGCCAAGGGTATCGATCAGTACAATCGGCTCCTCAATCAGCCCGGGAAGAAAACAGCCACCGGGAAAAATGGATTTCAACAGGAAACAATGGATGGGCTATGGTCAGACCAGGCCGAAGAAAACGGGGACTCAGCTTCCTCAGCCATTCCATTGCCAACGGCAAAAAGGCACCCCCTCCCCTACATTGTCATTGTAATCGATGAACTGGCGGATCTGATGATGGTGGCTCAGCGGAACGTGGAAGAATCGCTGGCCCGCCTTGCCCAGATGTCCCGTGCCGCGGGAATTCATCTCATCCTGGCCACCCAGCGTCCCTCAGTAGATGTTATAACCGGCGTCATCAAGGCCAACTTCCCCACCCGGATATCATTTCAGGTATCCTCCAAGGTGGACTCGCGCACCATCTTAGACCAGCATGGCGCCGAAAAACTGCTCGGCGCCGGCGACATGCTCTTTATACCCCCAGGAACATCGCGGCTGGTTCGGATCCACGGCGTTTACGTATCGGACAAGGAAATCGAGAGGATAGTAACGTTCATCAAAAACCAGGCTAAACCAGCATACGACGAAACCATCGTGGCATTCGAAAAAGAGAGCCTGGAGGGCGAGAAGAGCGCGGAAGAATGCGATGAAAAATACGATGAGGCGGTGCTCTTGGTTACCGAATTGGGGCAGGCCTCGATTTCCCTGATTCAGCGCTACATGAAAATAGGCTACAACCGGGCTGCCCGGATAATCGAGCAGATGGAAACCGATGGTGTCGTTGGCCCTTCCGACGGGGTAAAGCCCCGCAAGGTATTGGCCCGCAAGATACCCCGCTAAAAGGAACAATAATTGACGACTTCGTAAAAAGTCCGGATGCGGCGTTGCGCTAAATTCCTCGTCACTGCGGTTTGTTCCGGGGACACGTTCCGATCCCTTCGGGCTTCCGGACATGTCCCCGAAGCCTCATTCCTCGTGATTTGCGCGCCTTGCCTGCGAACTTTTTACAAAGCCGTCCCCCTAAACTTACGTTTTGCCGACTTTTTACGAGGTCGTATAATTGTCCAACCCCAAAGTGTACATAGCCAGCCTGGGCTGCCCAAAAAACCTGGTTGATTCGGAGGTGATGGCGGCCAAGCTTAACTCTTGCGGCTACGAAATGACCGACTCACCCCGGGAGGCGCAGTTGATTGTACTAAACAGCTGCGCCTTTATCCTGCCGGCCAAAGAGGAATCCATCGATGAAATTCTTAGACTGGCTCAACATAAAGATCCCGCCTTCGGGGTCTGTCGCCATCTGGTGGTTACCGGCTGTCTTCCTCAGCGTTACGGCGAGTCACTGAGCCAGCTCCTGCCCGAGGTGGACCTCTTTTTGGGTACCGACGGGGCGGCCCATATCGGCGATTATGTAAAGCGACTGGCGGCAGGCCAGGTTGTACCCGCACGGACCATCTTTAGTGAACCCACTTTTTTGATGACTGCCGACCAGAGGCGAGTTTTGGCAACCGCGCCTCACAGCGCCTATCTCAAGATCGCCGAGGGATGTTCCAATAACTGTTCCTATTGCGTAATTCCGCAAATTCGGGGCGCTGCCCGCAGCCGCCCGCTGGACGATCTAATGCGGGAGGCCGAATCACTGGCTGCGGCGGGGGTGAAGGAACTGATTCTGATCGCCCAGGACATCACCGCCTATGGGAAAAATCTGCCCGGAAAACCGACCCTGGATGATCTCTTGCGGCAACTGGTCACGCTCGCTGGAATAAAATGGATCAGGCTGCTCTATGCTTACCCGGGAGGACTCGACAGTAATGTGCTGGGCACGATCGCCCAGGAAGACAAGATCTGTAAATATCTAGACCTGCCCATCCAGCATTGCAACGATCGCATCCTTGGCGCCATGAACCGGCGGGGCGGACGGCAAACGATAGTAAACACGATAAATGAGATCAGAAAAGCAATTCCTGAAATTGCCTTGAGGACTTCCCTCATTGTCGGCTTCCCTGGCGAAACAGTAAAAGAATTTCGCCATTTGCTGGACTTTGTAAAGGCATTCAGGTTCGACCATCTGGGGGTATTCGTATACTCTCGCGAGGAAGGCACCCCGGCTGCGACCCTGCCCAGACAGGTTTCCCAGAAGGTCAAGGAGGAGCGACGACAGCTAATCATGGAGGAGCAGGCGGCTATTTCCTATCAGAAGAACCAGCAACTGATCGGATCGCGGCAATGGGTTATAGTGGAAGGAAAGAGCGACCGCCAGGACTACGCCTACCTCGGTCGAGTCTCACGCCAGGCGCCGGAAATAGACGGCATCACCTACCTCAAGGGCAGCAATTTAGCCACGGGAAACCTGCTGCAATGTACGATCATCGCCGCGGATGAATACGACCTTTTTGCCGAAGTAGCCAGCTGTTAAAAGACCGCGCATAACATTCATCTGCCTCACCTCGCCACCCCGTCAAAATCTTCTTGACTTTTTCTTTGAGGTCGGACAGATGAGGGCGCACCGGAAGCGTTTGAAAAAATCACCACGAATTCTGGCCGGATACTCAAGGCACCCCAGTCAGATTCAAGGAGAGGTAAAATTGAAGGGCAAGAAGGGTAAAATCACTATCAGAGAAGAGTTCTGCAAAGAATGTCATTTCTGTATCAACGTCTGTCCCCAGGGACATATCGCGCCCGCCGCCACATTCAATTCCCGGGGTTATCGTCCCATAGCAATCAATCCCGAAGGTAAGCCCTGTACGGGTTGCGGTTTGTGCGCCCTGATGTGCCCGGATATCGTAATCGAGGTTTACCGTGAATAAAGTACTCATCCAGGGCAACAACATCATTGCCGAGGCGGCCATTCGCGCTGGTTGCACGTTTTACGCCGGCTATCCAATTACCCCGCAAAACGAAATTCCTGAATACATGTCGGAACATATGGAAAAAAGGGGTGGCATCTTCATCCAGGCGGAAAGCGAGGTGGCCGCAATCAACATGGTAGCGGGCGCCGGCGCCGCGGGCGCCCGCGCCATGACTTCCTCATCCAGTCCCGGAATGTCACTCAAGCAGGAAGGCATCTCATCCATGGCCGCCTGCGAGATACCCGCCCTGATTGTCAACGTGATGAGGGGCGGCCCCGGTCTGGGCAACATCCGCCCTTCCCAGGGGGATTACTTTCAAGCCACCCGCGGCGGCGGTCATGGTGATTACCGCGTCATCGTTCTGGCGCCGGCTACCTGTCAGGAGATGGCCGATCTGACCATGGAGGCTTTCAATCTGGCGGATCAATACCGTTCCCCGGTAATGATCCTGGCCGACGGGATGATGGGCCAGATGATGGAACCGGTGGTTTTCAAGGAACCAAAACCCCGCAGCTATGATCTAAAATACGCCCTGAGGGGCGCCGGGACGGGGAAAAGCAAAATAATCAAGGGGCTGATCCTGGACCCCTATGAGATGGAAGCAAACAACTGGCGCCTGGCCCGCAAATACGCCCGCATCGCTCAAAATGAAAACCGGTACGAGTCATACCTTACCGATGATGCCACGCTGGCCATAGTCGCCTACGGCACCGCCGCCCGGGTGGCCAAGGGCGCCATCAAGCGGCTGCGGGCGGAAGGATTGAAAGTCGGCCTCTTCCGCCCCATATCACTGTGGCCTTTCCCTTCGCAGGCACTTTGGTGCCTGGCGGAAAATATAAAAGATTTTTTTGTCTTTGAAATGAGCGCCGGTCAGATGGTGGAGGACGTTCACCTGGCCCTGAGGGGGGATGCCGACGTGGTCTTTTACGGAAGGCCCGGGGGAGTGGTGCCCACACCTGCAGAATTGGCCAATGCGATCTTCAGGCAATATCGATAAACGGGATGTTCAAATGAAAAAGGTATTCACTAAACCAAAGTGTTTCAAAGATAATATCATGCATTACTGTCCCGGCTGCGGGCATGGCATCGCCCACCGGCTGGTGGCGGAGGTGATCGATGAGATGGATATCCGGGGCATCGCCATCGGTGTCCCCCCTACCGGCTGCGCCGTATTGGCCTATAATTACATAGATATCGATATGATCGAGGCCCCCCACGGCCGCGGACCCGCCATGGCTACCGCCATAAAGAGGGTTCTTCCCGATCGGGTGGTCTTTACCTACCAGGGCGACGGCGACCTGGCCGCAATCGGCATTGCCGAGAGCTTCCATGCCGCCAACCGGGGGGAAAACATCACCGTGATCTTTATCAACAACGCCGTTTACGGCATGACCGGCGGACAGATGGCGCCTACCACCATGTCCAACCAGAAAACAACCACCTCCCCCTTTGGCCGGAATGTAATGTCGGCCGGATTCCCCGTCAAGGTCAGTGAAACTGTCGCCGCTCTGGGACGAACGGCCTATGTGGAAAGATGCGTTCTGACATCCCCGGCAGGGGTTGTAAAAACCAAAAAGGCCATTAAAAAAGCCTTCCAATATCAGCGGGAAGGCATCGGCTACTCCCTGGTGGAAATACTCGCCTCCTGCCCCACCAACTGGAAAATGACACCCCTGGAATCCCTGAAATGGATGGACCAGACAATGTTGAAGGAATTCCCCGTTGGCGTGCTGAAAGACTTAGGAGCCAAGGGAAGGGGGGAAGACCATGCTGATTAAGACGGTTTTCGCGGGCTTCGGGGGCCAGGGGGTGTTGATGATGGGCTACAGTCTGGCCCACAGCGCCATGTCCGCCGGTTTTCAGACGACTTACCTGCCCACCTATGGAGCGGAAATGCGGGGAGGAACCGCCCACTGCACTGTATCCGTAGGCGATGAAGAGATCGCCTCTCCTATCGCGTCCCAGCCGGACAACCTGGTGGTGATGAATGAACCCTCCCTGGCAGCTTTTCAGAACATCGTGGCCCCCGGTGGGGCAATTTTTCTCAACTCATCCATCATCCGGCAAAAGCCCCGGCGCCATGATGTGACGATTCTGGAAATACCGGCGGTGGAGATGGCCGATCGGATCGGCAACACCAAGGCGGCCAATATAGTCATGATGGGCGCCCTGGTAAAAAAAATGGCGATTATTCCCCCGGAAGTATTCCTGAAGAGTATCGAAGAGATAATGGGAAGCAAGAAGAAATCAGTTCTGGAAATAAACCGGATTGCCTTTGGCCAGGGTTATGATTTAATTTAATACAAATAACTATTCAGGTGGATAGCTGGGTAGTTGCTGATACAAAAAGCAGAAAGTGGAGAAATGCCCGTGTCCCTACATCAAATTTCCATCCGATTGGGTGACGAACCCCTGGCCCTGTCCAAGCTTACCGGTCTGTTTTACCGCGAAGACCTGCATCCTGAATCCATTTTTGTTTCCCGCGGACCCGACGGCCTTTTTTGTCACATCGCCGTAACGGATTCGGAAAAACTAAGATCGCTGCTTTCCAGCCATAACATTCCCCATCAAGTAACACCTGCGCTTGCGGTGATAATTCCGGAACATCCTGGCGGCCTGCATGCCATATTAAATATTCTCGACAAAAACTCCCTGAAAATCAATCACATCTATCCAGCTTTGAGTTCCTCAGGGCAAACGAACTTTCTTGTTTGCGCGGTTGATGATACCGACCAACTCAAGAAACTGCTGGAAGAAAACTGGATAGATCTGGCATACTGAATTTGGAAGTCGGGGGCCGGGAATTTAAGTTTTGCCCATCCCCAAGTAAAAATAAACGTGCCTACCTTAAGCGCAAACCATGGCGGTATCACCGGAAAAAGAACAGGCCCTGCGGGACAGGATGGAGCGGCTTGGGGTAAAGGAAGCGGAGCTGCGGGAAACATTCATTCGCGGCTCCGGTCCCGGGGGACAAAAGGTGAACAAAACGTCGTCCTGTGTTCAGCTTGTGCATATCCCTTCCGGAATATCCATCAAGTGTCAGCGTGAGAGATCTCAGTCGTTAAACAGATTCCTTGCCCGGCGTATTCTTTTGGATCGCCTGGAGGGCGTAGACGAAGGGGTAAAGGTCAGCGAGAAGATCGAAAGGATCAGGCGCAATAAGAACCGGCGGCTGCGGAGAGCCAAGACAAAATTGATGACTTCATAAAGCCGCCCCAAAACGTTTGTTTTGAGGCGGCGGCGTAAAAATTAAAGAGCCGCAACAGCTGCTACTGTTGGCTGCGACTCTTTAAAATACATCTTCATGAATTGCCGACGCCGTCACCCAAAGATATACTTGAGCAGGGGATTGGCATACAAAATAACCAGCGCAATGACCAGGGCATAAATGGCCAGAGACTCGATCATGGCAAGACCCACCATCATTACCAGCATGATCTTTCCCTGAGCCTCAGGGTTTCTCCCAACCGCGGTGGTCGCCCCGTTCAAACCGTTACCCATGGCCAAACCGGTGGCAATCGTACCTGCCGCCATGGTCATCCCGGCCGTGAATACACAGATGGCAATCACCAGAGCTTTGTTGTAATCCGCCCCGGGAGCGTCCCCCGCAGCCAGAGCCACCGTGGCGGATACAGCAACCAGAGCCGCGGCGAAAGCGCCACATGCAAAAAACTTTCTCATCTTTTCCTCCTCCTGCAGCGATATTATTCATATACAAAGTGGGGGTTTGGTTCCCCAAGGCAAGCCTATTTGTCCGGTGTCTCATAAACGAGCCATGATGTAATTGTCAAGAATTATTTCGGCCTTAGTTTCACTATTTTCTTGACAACCAGGATCACGATTGGTAAGCAGCTCCGCAATGTAAGTCACTTCACTGAACTGCCGTCCCGTGGCGTATAGGTTGTTGCAGCAACGGCAAATGGAAAAGTCGCCAGCTGATACGATCGACAAGATAAACGGTTATTCAATGGCTCGCGCAAATTATTGCATTTGTGTACCCCGGAAGCCGGGATTGTTTATGATAAAATTCATATTTTTACCCAAAGCACCCGCCAATAGCTCCTGCAGAAACTCTACCCGGTCCAGTAATGTTGAACTTTACGTTGCGCAAATACATTATTTGTGTTTACGAAGCCGTCTAGTGTCAACAATTGTTCCCTTGGCAAACCAGAGCACAACAAGACGCTAAAAACAAAAGAAAGGAGAGATTAAAATGGCAAAAAAGGACACGGAATGGACCAAGCTTTACAAAACCGAGGACTGGTGGGCAGTTTGGGTAGCCTTTTTCATTTTGCTAATTGCCAGCATGGGGATTCTTACCGTATCCCCTAGAATCAAGGGGTGGGCTTACGACCCATTTAAGGCCATCCAGCCTTACGATACGATGATTCCCATTCTCTTGGGTACGTTGATTGGGATGGGGATACTAACTTCCATCGCCTGCGCGGCAATGAAGGTGGATTTAAAAAAATACGTGCCCGGGTTTATCGGAATATTTTTCCTGGCCCTGATCGCCTTAGCCTTGGGAGAGCAGGTGACAATCGCCAAGGAGTGGGGTTTGGCGGGGGTCCTCTGGGCGCTCTTTATCGGCCTTTTTTTGAGTAATGTTCTTGGTTTCACAGGCTTCAACGGAGGGGCCAAAACAGAGCTCTTTATCAAAATTGGCCTGGTGCTTCTGGGGGCGGAGATCCTCTTCGGCGCCATTTTAAAGGCCGGTTCCCTGGGGATGGTTCAGGCGCTGATCGTCATTGTCACTGTTTACGCCTTCACCGTCTGGCTGGGCAACAAAGTTGGGCTTGACAAGTCCTTTACCCACATTTTATCCTCGGCGGTATCGGTTTGCGGTGTTTCCGCGGCCATTGCCGCCGGCGGTGCTGTCAAGGGCAAGCCAGCGGAAGTCAGCTATACTGTCTCAATCGTACTTTTATGCGCCATGCCCATGCTCGTTTTCATGCCGATTCTCGCTAAATTTGCCGGGATGTCCGAAGTGGTTACTGGCGCCTGGCTGGGCGGAACAATCGACACCACGGGCGCGGTGGTCGCCGCAGGGGCAATCTACGGTCAGACGGCAATGGAAGTCGCATCGATCATTAAAATGACCCAGAACGTCCTGATCGGGGTTTTGGCCTTTGTGCTGGCTACCTTCTGGGTCGTCAAGGTGGACCGGAAACCCGATGACGCCCCGAGTCTTTTTGAAATCTGGGTACGCTTCCCCAAGTTCATCGTCGGATTTCTGGCGGCCTCGGTCTTCTTTTCTCTCGTAATGACTCCCTCCCTGGGTGAAGCCGGAACAACGGCAGTGCTGGATGTGACCAAGGTTTACCGGGAGTGGTTCTTCACGCTGGCCTTTGTTTCCATCGGTCTTGATACCCGCTTTATGGAGCTGGTCAAGATCGGAGGAGGGAAGCCGGCCTTTGTTTTCCTGGTCGGCCAGGCATTTAATATTCTCGTTTGCCTTCTGGCCGCCTGGCTCCTTTTCGGCGGGGTTCTCTTCCCGGCGCCGCTATAACAAAGATTGGCTTGGGAATAAAAGAGTTATAAATCTGATGAAGCGGTAAAAAGTCGGTAAAGCTGTAAATTTTGGGACGACGCGGTAAAAAGGCCTTGAGGCAAGGCGCGCAAATCCTGAGGAATGCGGCGTACTTTACCGTACGCCGCAGTGACGAGGGATGTAGCGCAACGCCGCATCCGGACTTTTACCGCGCCGTCAAATCTTATTTGTGGGCTCCACCTGGTCCACCTGACCCACTTGGAGCACCGGTTTTTTATGTTCAAATAAAGCATTGGGAGGAAGAGATATGTTGAAGAAAATCGTAATTCTTGTAGCTGCAGTAGTATTTATCTTTGGTGTTTCCGGTATTTCCCAGGCGCAAACGGTCAAGTGCGCCGGGGCGACCATTGTCCAGGCGGTTATTGACAAACTGGCCAAGCCGTTTATGGAGAAAAATCCGGGTATAACAATCAGAACGGCGGGTGGCGGCAGCAGCGTGGCCATCACTTCGGCCGCCGAGGGCGCCGTGGATATCGGCTTGCCGGCCCGGCCGCTGACTCCGGCGGAAGCCAAGATGTATCCTAAAGCCAAGCTTTTCGTCTTCGCCAAAGACGGCGTCGCCGTGGTGGTTCATCCGACCAATCCGGTCAAAGGCTTGACCTCTGCTCAGTTGCGGGACATCTTCACAGGCAAGATTACTGACTGGGGCGCCGTGGGCGGCAAGCCGGGGCCGGTGACCGTGGTCATCCGCGAGCGGGGTTCCGGCACCCGGGTGGCATTTGAAGAAGCCATCTTAGGTAAGGAAAAGGTTACCGGGAAGGCCAAAATAGGCGGGAGTACCGGCGAGGTGCGGAGATTGATTGGCGGCGACCCCTCCGCAATTGGCTATGTGGTAATCGGATCCGTGGATGCAACACTCAAGGCCCTGACGGTGGACGACAAGATCCCCACCATTGATAATGTCAAGGCTGGAACCTACCACCTGACTGCATCATTCTATCTGGCAACGGACGGCGACCCCAAGGGTGCAACCAAAACCTTCATCGACTACGTCCTCGGCCCCGAAGGCCAGGCCCTGGTGGATAGAGAAAAACTGGTGCCAGTAGGCCCGACGAAATAGGATCAACCAATCATAAAAAAGGGGGGGATCGCCCCCCCTTTTTTATGAATTCGATTCAGGAGGCGGTTATGAAAAGGAATTCAATTATACTGATAATCGCGGCAATGCTGCTTTTGGCCCTGGGCACATCAGCTTTTGGCTCCGGCGTGGGCAACCCGGCCCGGCTGGCTGACTTGAGGTTACTAGAAAACATCATTGGTGATGAAGACTGGGTGTTAATCGACTGCCGCCCTAGAAAAGCATACGACGAGGGCCATATCCCCCTGTCCATAACGCTAGGAGACACCTGCGCCAGGGTATTGCTGGGGGCGGACCTGAAACCAAAAGCAACGGCAGAACTCGAAAAAATCCTCGGCAAAGCCGGGATAACTGCGGAAAGCAATGTGATCTTCTACGCCGATTCGCCCAACATCCCCTCGGCCATCGCCGGCATTTGGGTTTTGGGATATCTGGGACATGAAAGGGTCCAGTTCTTCAATCTTGAGGGATGGATCGCAGGCGGGCTTCCGCTGGTGAAGGCCAGGACGGAACTCGATCCGGCAGATTACAAGGCTGTGCGCAAATAGTGAAGTTTGTCCAGGCTGGGGCAGATTAGCTGCATGAGTCGAACAAGGCGCTGCACTGGACGGGGATTCCGCTACGCACCATCCCCGCCAGTGAGCTTAGGCGTTAAATGAAAGGAAGGAAAATATGAGCGATGAGACAGACAGGGATGTAGAGAAAAGTTATCCAATATCAGATTTTATTTCAAAACTTCGCCGTCTTGCAGATTCGCTTGAAAAAGGTGAGCAGTTTGAAATTCAAATTGCGGGTGAAAGAATATACGTTCCCGTTCGTGCAACTTACAATATCGAGCACGAAAGAGAAGAAGGCCAAGAAGAAATTGAGTTTCAAATTAAGTGGTCAATCAAATAATTAACTTACAGTACACGACATAACAAGGCACAATGAAGACGACCGTTTCTAAACACCCACCGAGCCTGCGCGAGCGTGTCCGCGTTTTCATCGAGAATCCGCGCTTCGACCAGGCAATCATCGCACTGATCGTCGCCAACGCGATCACGCTTGGGCTCGAAACCTCGCCCGCGATCATCGCAGCCGCCGGCAATTTGCTGCACTTAATCGACCGCCTGGTGCTGAGTGTCTTCGTGGTCGAGTTGCTGTTGCGCTTCTTCGTCTATCGCCGCCGCTTCTTCCACGACCCCTGGCGCATATTCGATTTTGTTATCGTGGGGATCGCGCTGATGCCCGCAAGCGGTGCGTTCAGCGTCTTGCGCTCCCTGCGAGTGCTGCGCGTGCTTAGGCTGATCTCGATGGTACCCTCGATGCGCGGTGTGGTCAGCGCACTGCTGACGGCATTGCCGGGCATGGCGTCGATCATCGGCCTGATGGCGCTTGTACTGTACGTATCGGCGGTAATGGCCACAAAACTCTTCGGCGCGATTGCGCCGGCGTTTTTCGGCAGTCTTAGCGCTTCCCTTTTCACGCTGTTCCAGGTGATGACGGTGGAAGGCTGGCCCGATATTGCGCGCGGCGTCATGGCACAGTCGCCGTATGCCTGGATATTCTTCGTCATCTACCTGCTTGTCGCAACGTTCATGGTCTTGAACCTGTTCATCGCCGTGGTCGTAAACGCAATGCAGTCGCAGGTCGCAGACGAGCTAAAGGGCGCGGAAGATGCGCACACCCAGTTAATTCTCGACGAAATACGCGCGCTCAGGCGCGAGATCGAGGCGCTGCGCGGGCCTTCCCAGCCCTGATCTTCTGAAAGTTTTCCGGTGACACAATGCCAATTGTATCTCAGGGAAAACAAGATGAAACGTGAAATCAGGCGGTGGATTTTGGTGTGCGACAAAAATGTGGGTATCCTGTTCTGGCAGAGACTTATCCCCCTTTCGAAAAGGGGGCAGGGGGGATTTATAATAAAAGCAAGAGGTTATTTATTATCCGTCAAATCTCCCTAGAACCCCTCAATGCTCAAGAGGGGAGAAAACCCGCTCTACCCATAAATTTGTCGCACACCCAGGAACATCCATGTTCGATAAAACCGAATTGGAGCGTCCAGCAGACGTGAGATTAAAGCGCCCGCAAAGCATCGATCGTATCCTGTTTTTTTAACCTGCCACAGTTTGCCGCTTTCTCCTCCGGTACAGCTTTTCAATTTCAACAACAAATAACATAACAGATGAAAAGGCAATGGTCAGTAACAGCTCATTAAAAGTCAACGGCTGGGTATTAAAAACCGAGTTCAGAAACGGTGTGTAAACCACCGCCATTTGTAGCGTAAATGTCAGCAATACCGCGCCCAGAAGCGGCTTGTTGGAGAGGAATCCAATTTTAAAGAGGGAGTCATTTTCTGAGCGCACCACCATGCCTACCGCCATTCTTCCCAGCACAAGTCCCGTAAAGATCATGGTCTGCCAGGCATAGTGATTGAAAAGAGCATACGCCTGAAAGAGCAAAGCGGCAATGCCGATGATCAGCCCGTATTTAATTATATATAACCCTATACCGCCGGCGAAAACCCCTTCCGCGGGATTTCTCGGAGGCCTGTTCATGATCCCTCTGTCGGCAGGCTCTGTCGTCAGCGAAAGGCCCGGAAGGCTGTCGGTAAGAAGATTCATCCACAAAATCTGGATGGGAACAAGCGGCAGCGGAAGACCGAAAAACGGGGCAAGAAATATAACCCACAGAGTTCCGGCATTCGAAGTCATGGAGTATTTTATGAACTTGATAATGTTGTCATAAATGCGCCTTCCTTCTTTCACGGCTTTGACGATTGTGGCGAAGTTATCGTCAAGGAGGATCATCGAAGAGGCTTCCTTGGACACATCCGTGCCGGTAATGCCCATGGCGATCCCGATATTTGCCCTTTTGAGCGCCGGGGCGTCATTGACGCCGTCGCCGGTCATAGCGACATACTGGCCTTTATCCTGAAGCGCCTTCACAATCTTTAATTTTTGTTCCGGGACAACCCTTGCATAAACCCTGAGATGTTCAACTCTTGCCTCAAATTCCTCCATCGGAAGTTTGTCCAACTCCCTGCCTGTTATAACTGTTTTTGCGCCATCTTCTATGATGCCTATCCTTTTGGCGATTGCCCTTGCCGTAATCGGGTGATCGCCTGTAATCATGACGGGCCTGATGCCGGCTGTCTTGCATAAGGAAACAGCTTCCCTCGCCTCTTCCCGCGGCGGATCCATCAGGCCGACAAGACCGATAATCGTCAGCTCTTTTTCGACAATCTCCGGGGATAAATCTTCCGGCAGCTTTGTCCATTTTCTCATCGCGAGACACAGAACACGCAAGCCTTCCGCAGCCATTTTTTCAGTGATGCGGTGAATCTCTTTTGCGTCAAAAGGCTTCGGCCCGTCTGATGTGTAAATATTTTCAGACTTGTCGAGCAGCGCCTCAACGGCGCCCTTTGTAAAAGATATGAAACCAGAGCCGGAATGGTCTGGATGAAAGGTCGTCATGCTTTTTCGTTCGGAATCAAAGGGTATTTCTGCAACCCTGAACAATTTATCCTGTAAGGCAGACTTATCGAAACCTTTATCTCTGGCGAGCACATAAAGGGCAGTCTCCGTAGGGTCTCCAATTATTGTTCCATCCGCGGCCATTTTTGAGTCATTGCATAATGCGGAAGCGGTCAATAAATAATCGCTGACCGGCAATGGACTGGAAACGGTTGTTGAACCGATGATGTTTTCCGTCCTTACCAAATGATTGTCAAAATAGGCCTCTTCCACTGTCATTTTATTCAGGGTGAGTGTCCCCGTTTTGTCGGAACAAATGTAGGTGACCGAGCCTAGCGTCTCCACTGCGGGCAACTTCCTGATCAGGGCATTGAGCTTGACCATTTTTTTTGCGCCGAAGGCAAGAGCTATCGTAATGACCGCCGGAAGCGCCTCCGGTATCGCCGCTACAGCCAGGCTGATAGCTGTCAGCAGCATCAGCATAACCGGCTCGCCCCTCATCATTCCCGCAACAAAGACGATGGAGCATACTATCAGGATGGCAATCGCCAGTTTTTTGCCGAAGACGGCGAGTCTTTGCTGAAGGGGGGTCTTCAGTTCCTTTTCATCCTGAAGCATGGTGGCGATCTTTCCCATCTCCGTCTCCATGCCTGTCGCCACCACAACGCCGCTCGCCCGTCCGTAGGTGATGATCGTTCCCTGATAGGCCATGTTCTTCCTGTCACCCAGAGGCAGGTGTTCATCAGAAATAGGGGAAATATGTTTTTCGACAGACACCGACTCTCCTGTCAAGGCGGCTTCTTCAATTTTCAGACTGGCAATTTCGAATAATCTCATATCCGCAGGGACAATCTGGCCTGCTTCTATGAGTACGACATCGCCGGGTACTATTTGTGACGTCTGAACGGTATCCGGAATTCCATTCCTGGACACGGTGGCGTTCGGAGAAGCCATCCTCTTGAGCGCCTCCATCGCTTTTTCCGCCTTGAACTCCTGGATAAAACCGATGATCGCGTTGAGGACGACTATCGCCATGATGGCCGCCGCGTCCGTCGGCTTGCCGACGATTCCGGCGATAATTCCGGCCCCAATCAGGACGATGATCAGGAAGTCCTTGAACTGATCAAGAAACATCATCAACGAAGTCTTTTTCTTTTTTATCTTTAATTCGTTTGGGCCATACATCTCGATTCTTTTGGCTGCGTCATCCGAACTCAATCCGGCGACAGATGAATTTAATTCGCTAAATACCTGATCGATAGTCTTTTGATGCCATTTCATTTAATTTGCAAAGCCTCCTTTATTATTGAACAACCGCTTAATCGAAGATATCGAATATCCTCTGGTACGTTGATTTCTGCTTATATCTGTACTTATCGTATTTGTCGTAATATTCCTTCTTTTCCTTGAAGAGCGGCCGGAACTCGTCATCCAGGGAAGATTCCGCCTGTTTTATCTGGCTTGTCATTTTGCTCATTTCGCCCTTTTCAAGCCAAATGCCGCCGCACTTCCCTGCCAGAACTGGCGATAACTCTTTGGCCTTTTCCTGCAATCCGGCGAAAACATCCTCCGTTATTTTAACCGTGTTCTGCGCTATTTGCTTTCCGTCTCCCGCCAATACAGGTATCTGTTTCCACAAGAATCCAATCCCTGCAACAAGTGCCCAGACCAGCAGGACGAGCGCAACGACCAAAACAACCGCCACGACTATTTTGTTCATCAATATTCGTCGCTTTCCTCAAAAAAAAAGACCATTACCGGGCGCAACGCTCATAAAACAAGTGTTACCCCGGTAAAGGTCTTGTTCATCAGGTTTTCCCTGACCTGCGGCACCGGTCCGAGCAAAATCGGACGTGCTGGCGATGATCGCTGTAGTGAGCTACTCCCCTTTACTGTATGTCGGGTAGTACATAAGTTTTGCATACATGTCAAGGCCTGATAGGCACGGTAAATTTGTTCTCCCTCTTTATCCATGCGCACGGCCTAGCATTTTAGGGGAGAATAAATTCACCCTGTCGCAATCGGCGAATCAGCTTGACATCGAAGCGCCTGTTACGCTATACGCACCGCAAACGAACGGAATTAGGGTTAAAATCAATGAACGCGGGAGACGGAATTCCTTTCCATGCTGACTCCTGAGTAGTTACAAAAAACTCAAGAAAGGTTATATTTATGGAAACTCTTACTTCTTCCCTTTTCGTTTTTTTTACCAGCGCCACCGCAGTAATTTTCGCCGGTATCGGACTCGCCAGATTCGGTGACGAACTGGCCGAGAAAACGGGATGGGGCACCCTTTGGGTAGGAACCCTCCTGGTCAGCATCGCCACGTCTCTGCCGGAAGTTACCGTCAATATCTCCGCCGTCTGGCTCGTAGACTCCCCCGGTCTGGCCCTCGGGAATGTCTTCGGGGCCAACATGCTCAATATTTTCGTTTTGGGAATAGTATCGCTCATCTTCGGCGTCTCCAACCTCTTTAGCAACCAGGGTAAAGATACGCATATTCTAGAGCTTCTGGGGATCGGCCTCGTGGCCCTGGCCGCTTTCTTTGGTTTCACGGGGGATCTGAAGCTCGGCCCGACAAGTCTGGGCGGTCTCCTCCTCTTTGTCTTGTACGTGGTCGGCATGCGCATAGTCTATAAAGCGGGCAGAAGCGAGGCGCCCGACGATTTGGAAAAAATCGGAACGAGGGGAAGCGCCAGGAGCGCCTGGATCGGCTTTGGCATCTCAGCCCTCGTCGTGATTATCGCGGGGCGTTACCTGGCCTTGAGTGCCGACCGGATCGCCGAGATCAGCGGGATCAGCGCCAGTTTCATCGGCGTCCTCCTCGTGGCCATCGTGACCACCCTGCCGGAAGGAACGGTGACCGTCACGGCGGCCATGCGTAAATCCTACGGGATCGTCATCGGCAATGTTTATGGGAGCTGCGCCTTCAATGTCTCTATTTTCTTCTTCTCCGATCTCTTTTACAAAAAAGGACCCCTTTTGGGAAGAATGGAAGTGGAACATTTCGCTGCGGCAGCGGCCGCTTTCACCCTGATGACCATGGGCTTTCTCATCATCAGGGGCTGTCAGACAACGGCTCAGGGATGGACCAGGGTATTAACGCCGGTCATTCCGGTGGTTTATATTGGAGCGCTGTACGCAGTGTTTATTCTGGGGCAACGGTAAGTAGCTTAAAGGAGGTTACTTATGAAAATACTAATCGTTGGCGCCGTGGCGGCTGGCCCCAAGACCGCCTGCCGGGCCAAAAGGCTCTTGCCGCAGGCCGAAATAACCATGATCGACCAAGACAAATTGATTTCCTACGGCGGCTGCGGAATCCCCTATTTCATCTCCGGGGATGTCGAAGATGGAAGGGAGCTTCGCTCCACCAGCTACGGCATGATCAGGGATGAAAGGTTTTTTCTGGAAGCCAAAGGCGTTCTGACAAGAACACAAGTAAGGGCCATCGCCATCGACCGCAAGCAAAAGGTGCTTTCGGTCGATGATTTGTCAACCGGTAAACGGGAAACTCTTCCTTACGACAAGCTGGTTTTGGCCACGGGCAGTGCCCCGATCCTGCTGCCCCTGCCGGGTAACGACCTGGCCGGCATCTATGCCCTCTCCAGCCTGGATAAGGCCATTGCCATCAAAAAAGATTTGACCCAAAGACGGGCATCGAAGGCCGTCATTATCGGCGGCGGCGGCATCGGAATCGAAATGGCCGAAGCCCTGGCGGACATGTGGGGTCTACCGGTAACCATTGTAGAGCTGACTTCACAAATCCTGCCCGGGCTGGTTAGCCCCGTCCTGGCAGGCCTGCTGACCCAGCATCTAAAAAAGCATGGCGTCGAGGTGCTGACCAATGAATCGGTTACAGCTTTTACCGCGGATGGAAACGGCAGGGTCAACCGGGTCCTCACCAACAAAAGGGAAATCGACGCCGACCTGGTCATTATGGCCGCCGGTGTGCGCCCGCGGGGGGAACTGGCGAGAAATGCGGGACTGGCAGTAGCGGAAAATGGCGCCATCATTGTGGATCGAAGGATGAGAACCTCCGATCCGGATATCTACGCCGCGGGAGACTGTGTGGAGGTACTGCATCTGGTAACCGGAAAAAGAACCCTGGCGCCCCTTGGTTCCGTGGCCAACAGACAAGGCCGGGTGGCGGCAGACAATCTGGCCGGTATCCCCAGCACCTTTGACGGCTGGGTGGGAAGTTTCATCATGAAAGCCTTTGATCTTGTCGTCGGCGCAACCGGGATCAGCCGCGAGGTGGCCCTTAGAGAAGGTTTCCCGGCCCAAGAAGCCCTCTGCGTCCAAACTGACCGGGCCCATTTTTACCCCCAAAGCGCATTGATGTTCTTAAACATGATCACCGACCGCAAAAACCGTCAGGTTCTTGGACTTCAGGGTATCGGCGCCCCGGGAGACGGGCTTTTGGCTCGGATTAATGCCGCCTCCGGGCTCATTGCAGGGAAGGCCTCGATAGATGATTTCGGCAACCTGGAGCTGGCTTATGCCCCTCCTTTTGCTTCGGCGATAGATATTCTCAATACCACGGCCCATGTTGCGGATAATCTGGCCGCAGGAAGGCTCCGGGTGATCGACGTCTTTGATTTCGTTGCCTGGATGGAGGGAAAGCAAGAAAACAACTGGCTCGTTGTCGACTTGCGCTATCCTGACGAGGCCGAACCCTTCCTGCAGGGATTCCCTGACCGCTGGCTGTCGTTGCCCTATGACCGCATCCGGGCCGACTACCGAAAGCTACCAGCGGGCAAGACACTGATCCTATTGTGCAATTCCGCGACCCGCGCCTACGAAGTCCAATGCGTTCTCGACTCGCTTACGATAACCGATACCCTAGTGGTCATGGGGGCGGCAAACGTTCTCCGGCGGCTGGGGCTTTCCTGGTGGCCCCGGAAGACCGACTGATGAACCTTTTCCGTAAGGGTCTGCGACAAAAATGTTGGTATCCTGTTCTTGCAGAGACTTATCCCCCCTTTCCCAAAGGGGGGCAGGGGGGATTTATAATAAAAGCAGGATGTTATTTTTGGTTCGTCAAATTTCCCTAGAACCCCTCTTTGGGAAAGAGGGGAGAAAACCCGCTCTACCCATAAATTTGTCGCACACCCACCGGGCCTTGTGACCTTGCTTTTTTCCCCATTTTGTATTAGTCGGAACCAAGCGACCGAAGATAATATTCTTCCGCGCCGCCAATACAGGAGATTCCCATGGCCCACCGGATAGCAATCGGGTTTAAAGACGCCATACGAGACCCGCACGGGGAAAAGATCAAAAGAAAGATTGTGGAACACCTCCACATTATAGTCGAGCAGGTAAGGGTTATCGAAGTTTATACCATCGATGGCCATCTTGACGCGGCCGAATTGGAGCTCTGCGCCGGCAACCCCCTTTCTGACCCGATTATCCAAAACTACGCGATTGACCAGCAACTGGCAGAACAATTTGACTGGCTCATCGAGGTATCCTTTCGCCCCGGGGTTACGGATAACATTGGCAAGACCGCCCGGGAAGCAATTGCTCTGCTCTTGGATAGGGCCCTGTCCGAAATACCTCTTGTCTATACTGCCCGGCAATACCTGCTCAAGGGCCCGCTCGGAAGGCACGAGGCGAGCCGGATCGCCCAGGACCTCCTAGCCAATGAGCTTATCGAACGATTCCAGGTTATCTCCGCCGACGAATGGATTGACCAGCGGGAAAAGCCTCCCCGGGCGCCCCGGGTGGAAGTAGAGGACGAACTCCGGGTGGAGGAGATAGACCTCGCTGTGCCAGATGATAAACTGCTCGATATCAGCACGAGCCGAACGCTTGCCCTCAATCTCTTTGAGATGAAAATATTACGGGACTATTTCCGGCGGCGGGACTTGCAGCGGGCGCGCCGGGCGGTGGGTTTGGGCAGGATGATCACCGATGTGGAGCTCGAGTCCCTCGCCCAGACCTGGTCAGAACATTGCAAACACAAGATATTCAATAGCCTGATCGATTACGAGGACGAGAATGGAGAGAAGAACCTCATCGATTCCCTTTTTGCTACCTTCATCAAAAGGGCCACCGCCGAAATACGCAAAAAGAGGGGGGCCAATGACTGGTGCCTGTCGGTTTTCGTGGACAACGCCGGGATAATAAAATTCAATGACCAATACAACGTGGTTTTCAAAGTCGAAACCCACAATTCACCATCCGCCCTGGACCCCTACGGCGGGGCCTTAACCGGCATCGTGGGTGTAAACCGGGACCCATTCGGCACCGGCCAGGGTGCCAAACTGATCTTCAATACGGACGTTTTCTGTTTCGCGCCGCCCAATTATGACCGCCCCCTGCCCAAGCGCATCCTCCATCCCCGACGAATTTACGATGGCGTCCGGGAAGGTGTGGAGCATGGCGGGAATAAAAGCGGCATCCCCACCATCAACGGCTGCCTGGTTTTCGATGAACGTTACCTGGGCAAGCCGTTGGTCTATTGCGGCACCGGCGGCATCATGCCTGCTCAAATCAACGGCCGCGTTACCCATACCAAGGAAATACTGCCGGGCGATCTAATAGTGATGACCGGCGGGCGGATCGGCAAGGACGGCATCCATGGCGCCACCTTTTCTTCGGAAGAGCTGCATGAGGGCTCGCCCGTTACAGCGGTTCAGATTGGCGACCCCATAACCCAGAAAAAAATGACCGATTTCCTCCTCTCGGCCAGGGATCAAGAGCTCTACCGTGCGATCACCGATAACGGCGCCGGCGGTCTTTCTTCCTCGATAGGCGAAACCGCCCGGCTTTCCGGCGGCTGTATCATCGATTTGGAAAAGGCGCCTTTGAAATATCCCGGTCTTCATCCCTGGGAAATACTGGTCTCCGAGTCTCAGGAACGGATGACTCTGGCGGTGGCCCCGGAGAAAATTGAGGCCTTTGTCTTTTTAGCCAAGAAAATGGATGTGGAAGCCACCGTCATCGGAACCTATACCGACTCCGGCTGGTTTCACGTGCGCCATTCTGGGAAGACTGTGGCCTATTTGGAGCTGGATTTTCTCCACAATGGCCTGCCCCAGATGAAACTCCCGGCAAAATGGCAGCCTCAGATACATGAGGAACCCGCTTTTCCTGAACCGGCCGATCTCGGCGCTGCAATTAAGGCTCTCTTGGGCCGGTGGAATATCTGCTCCAAAGAATCGGTGGTTCGCCAGTACGACCACGAGGTGCAGGGCGGAAGCGTCTTAAAGCCGCTGGTCGGGGCGAGAAACGACGGCCCGGCCGATGCTGCCGTAATCCGGCCGCTGTTGGACTCTTTCGAGGGCCTGGTGGTGGCCAACGGAATCTGCCCCCGTTATGGCGACATCGATACCTATCACATGACCGCCTGCGCCCTAGACGAGGCAATCCGCAACGCCATTGCAGTGGGGGCCTCGCTGGACCACATGGCCTGCCTGGACAACTTCTGCTGGTGCGATCCGGTCCAATCGGAGAAGACTCCCGACGGTCAGTACAAGCTCGCCCAGCTCGTCCGGGCCAATATGGCTCTTTACGATTACACCACTGCTTTCATGGTCCCGTCAATTTCCGGCAAGGACAGCATGAAAAACGACTACCAGATCGGAGGCGTGAAGATATCGATTCCGCCCACGGTACTCTTTTCCACTATCGCCAAAATTAATGATGTAAGGCGAGCCGTCTCAATGGATGTGAAAAGAGCCGGTGATATGGTCTACGTCCTGGGAGTCACCAAGTCTGAGCTGGGCGCCTCCGAATGGTACGCTCTGCACGATCTGGTAGGCAACCGGGTTCCCCGGGTGAATGCCGCCCGGGCCCGTCGTCTTTACCGGGCCGTGAGCCGGGCCATAGAGCTTGGCCTGGTGGCCTCCTGTCATGACTGTTCCGACGGCGGCCTGGGGGTTGCCCTGGCGGAGTCCGCCTTTGCGGGCGATCTGGGATTGAACATCCGGCTTTCCCGGGTTCCCTACGAAAAAATCAATCGCAACGATACCCTCCTTTTTTCGGAAACTCCCAGCCGGTTTGTCGTAACCATCAATCCCCGGCACCAGGAGGCATTCGAGGCGATTTTTGCCCGTCTGGCAATCGGTTTGGTGGGCGAGGTAACGGCCGAGCGGGTATTGCAGATAGAAGGAATTGAGGGAAACCTGGTCTGCCGGGAAAGCTTGGACGACCTTAAGGAAGCCTGGCAAAAGCCGCTGGGAATTTGATGGCCGAAAGGCGTGAGCAAAACAAATCGAGTTCATAAAAAAGTTGGCGAAACGTATGCTTGAGGACGGCTTGTAAAAAGTTCGCAGGCAAGGCGCGCAAATACCGAGGAATGAGGCGTACTTTTGGGTACGCCGCAGTGACGAGGGATGCAGCGCAACGCCGCATCCGGACTTTTTACAAAGTCGTCAAACAAAGAAACGGTAATAAACTAAAATGACAAGAAGAGTGAAGAGCATCGTCATCACCGGCTACGGGACCAACTGTGAAATGGAGATGGCCCAAGCCTGCCGGCTGGGGGGAGCGGATGAGGTGGACATTGTACATATCAGCCGTCTGCTCTGGGGAGAAGTAAAACTCGATGATTATCATTTTCTCAATCTGCCCGGCGGATTTCTCGACGGCGACGACCTAGGCGCAGCCAAGGCCGGAGCCAATCGGATCCGTCACGCCCGGGTGAGAGACCCTGCGGGTAACGGGGGAGAAAAGCTCTACGACCAGTTCCGCCGCTTCATCGCCCAGGGAAAATTGATTTTAGGCGTCTGCAATGGTTTTCAACTGCTGGTCAAACTTGGTTTTTTGCCCGGGGTTAACGGCCGTTACGATACCCAGCAGGCAACTCTTACCTACAACGATTCGGGCCGCTTTGAAGATCGCTGGGTGTATCTCAAAGTCAACAACCAGTCGCCCTGTATCTTTACCAAAGGTATCGCTGGCCTCTACCTGCCGGTTCGTCACGGCGAGGGCAAATTTATCGCCGCCTCGGATGATATCATGGCAGCGCTCTGGCAAAATGGCCATGTGGTCTGCCAGTACAGCGATCACCTGTTTCAGCGGGCCGCCAGGGAATATCCCGAAAACCCCAACGGATCAACTGATGCTATTGCCGCTGTCACCAACGAGACAGGGCGGATTTTCGGCCTGATGCCCCATCCGGAAGCCTATCTCCATTATACCAATCATCCCCGCTGGACCAGGGAGAGCCTGCCTGGGGAGGGAATGGGCCTCTTGCTCTTTAGAAACGCCATCGATTTCATCAGAAACGAATAACTACTCAGGAGTCAGGAGTCAGAACGGAAAGAAAACCCGCTCCAGGATTGGGAATTGCCTGCTGACGTCCACCCTGCTCACCAGGCCGTCACACCGCCATCCACCGGGAAGGCCACCCCGTTGATGAATGCGGCATCATCCGAGGCCAGGTAAAGCGCGGCGGCGGCCACATCCTCCATGCTGGCGAGACGGCCCAGCGGCACCTCGCCCACACGCTCCTTCCTACGTTCGGGGTCCTTCATCATCTCCTGAACCAGGGGGGTCTCAACCGTGCTGGGGCAGAGGATATTGGCCCGGATGTTGTCCTTCGCACAGCGCACGGCGACCGACCTGGTCAGTTGCAACAAGGCGCCCTTGACCGTGGTATAGGCCTCCGTGGTGAACTTGTGGCCGATGAGGCTGCAGACCGATCCCATATTGATGATCGAGCCGCCGCCGTATCGGCGCAAGAGCGGCAGGGCATGCTTGATGCCGAGAAAAGCCCCGCGGACATTCACGGCCAGCATCAAATCAAGGCTCTCAACGCTCATCTCTTCAATGGGCTGGCGGATGTTGATTCCGGCGTTGTTCACCAGGATGTCGAGCCTTCCCTTCTTTTCGATCAGCATTGTCAGCGCGGCCTTCCAACTCTCCTCGTCGGACACATCCAGGCGGACAAACCAGGCGCGGGCGCCTTGAGAAGTAAGTTCGACGACAGCGGCCCGACCATCATCCTCTTTGATGTCACCCAGGAATACCAGAGCACCCTCCAGACTGAACCGGCGGGCGATCGCCAGCCCCAGGCCTTGAGACGCGCCGGTGACGAGGGCAACCTTGTCTTTGAGACGCATGGGACCTCCTTCGATCTTCCCCGGGGTCAGGTGCGGGGACGGGTTTTGATACCGAGCGAAAACCCGTGCACCCTCGAGGCGGCAGTGCACGGGCTCTTCCTTATTCGGTGGTTTGAGGACGGAGTCACTTACCTGGCTTTGCTGACCGTTGCCCGGAACTCATCCAAAAGCGCCTTGCCGATTCTTGGTTCCCAGGTGGCGTACACCGGGGCCACGGCATCCATGAAGGCCTTGTGCTGCTCGGGGGTAAGCTCGGTTACGGTAACCCCGGCGTTCCTTAGATTATCCACGAACTCCCTGTTCATCTTGCGGTTCAGCGCCCGCTGGAAGAGGGCCGATTCCTGGGCCGCCTCGGCAATCACCTTTTGATCCTCGGCCGGGAAAGAGTCCCAGAGTTTCTTGCCGATCAACATAATGTGCGGGCCGTAGACGTGGCCGGTCAGGGAGACGAACTTCTGGACCTCGTAAAATTTGGAAAGCCAGATGGTCGGGATGGGGTTTTCCTGGCCGTCGATGGTCTTCTGCTGAAGCGCGGTGAAGACCTCGCTAAACGGCATCGGCGTGGGGCTGGCACCCATGGCCCGGAAGGCGTCGAGGTGGATGGGATTCTGCATGGTGCGGATCTTGAGGCCTTTCAGGTCGGCCGGGCTTCTCACCACTCGTGCGCTGTTGGTCAACTGGCGGAAGCCGTTTTCGTAGTAGGCCAGCAGCTTGAGCCCCTTCGCCTCCAAGGCGGCGGCCAGTTTGGCGCCGATCGGCCCGTCGAAGATGGCGTCTGCTGCCCTCTCGCTGGGTACGATGAAGGGCAGGTCAAAGACGTTAAACTCCGGCACCAGGCCGGTCAATGGCGAGGCCGAGGTGGTGACCATCTCAAGGGTTCCCATGCGCACCCCCTCGGTGGCCCGCACGTCGTCGCCCAACTGGGCATTGGCGTAAACCTGCACGGTGTACTTGCCGGGCAGCTTGGCGGCAAGGATCTCCCCGAACCTCTTTCCGCCCAAAAATGAGGGGTGATGCTCGTTGACGCCGTTGGAGATCTTGAGAATCTTTGGCTGCGCGAGGGCCTGACTGGCCATCAGGCCGACCACAAACATAAAACCGAAAACACAAACTGCCAACTTCTTCATGATCATTCTCCTTTCGTTTATGGGTTTGTCGCTTCTTGCCTTTGGACTATTCAAATTACATCCTTCCCACCCGCCTCACTTGGGAATCAGGCTGGGCAGGTACGTGACCGTCCAGGGCAGGTAGGTGACGATTAAAACGACGATGATGCCGATGATGATATTGGGCCAGATGGCCCGTGATATTTTGGCCATCGAAATCTTGGAGATGCCGCAGGTTACGAAGAGGATGTTGCCCACCGGCGGGGTGATCAGACCGACGCAGAGGTTAACGATGATGACCACCCCGAAATAGACCGGGTCCAGACCGAATTTTTGGGCGATGGGCAGGAGCATGGGCCCCAGGATGAGGAGCGCCGGGACCAGATCCATGACGCAGCCGACGAGCAACAGCAGGATGTTGACCCAGAGCATAAACAGAATCCAGTTGCCGCCGGAAAGATCGAGTAAGAGATCGCCCAGCATGACGGGGATCTGCGCCGTGGTGATGAAGTAGGCGGCGGCCATGGCCGCGCCGCAGACCAAAAGCACAACCGCCGTTCCCCGCACCGTGTTGACCAGAATCCCGAGCATGTCCTTCATCTTAAGCTCGCGATAGATGAAAAACGAGACGATGAAAGCGTAAACGGCCGAGATCACGGCCGCTTCAGTCGCGGTGCAGATGCCGAGAAGGATACCGCCCAAGATGATGACCGGCAGAAACAGCGCCCAGATCGCATCCCAACAGGCCTTGAAGACGCCCAACAGGCTGAAGCTGCCCTCGACATGGTAGCGGGTCTTGCCCCGGGTGTGCAGATACCAGCCGATCATCAGCCCCACCCCCAGGATAATGCCGGGGATGATCCCGCCTACGAAGAGCCGGATGATCGAGACATTCGCGATGACGCCGAAAATGACCATCGGGATGGAGGGCGGGATGATCGGGCCATTGGTAGTGGAGGCCGCGATCAGCGCCGCCGCCTTCGCTTCATCGTACCCCTCCTTTTTCATCACCGGATAGAGCATCGAACCGATCGCCGAGGCGTCGGCCACCGCTGAGCCGGACACGCCCGAAATGAGCATGCTGGCCACGACGGTTACATAGCCCAGACCGCCGCGCACGTGGCCAAACATCGCCTTGGCCACCATGATGATGCGCTGGGCGATGCCGCCCGTGTTCATGATCTCGCCGGCCAAGAGAAAAAACGGGATGGCCATCAGCGGGAAATTGTCAATACCGCGGAAGATGCTCTGGACGACCAAGGGAGGCGACCAGGAGCCCATGGCCCAAGACAGTACCAGGGCGGTCAAAAACAGGGCAAAGGCAACGGGTATCCCGAGCAGAATGAAGCCGAAGAGGGAGGAGAGGAAGAGGGGGATCATGGCAGTGCCTCCTTCAATAGCCGGATATCCCCGGCGGTTTTTATCAGGGTCTGGATGAACATCAGAGCGGCGCTCACGGGACCGACCATGTAGACCCAGCCGTAAGGAATAGGTATCGAAGAGGCAACCCAACCGCTCCTAAGGGAGTCGATTGCCATTTCCCATGCGCCGTAAAACATGATCGCCAGCGCTACCAGAACCAGGAAGTCAACCAGAAGCGCCGTCACCTGGCGGGCGCGGGGAGGCAATGCGAGCTGCAGCACGTCTATGCCCAGATGGTCGCCCCTGATGAGGGCGATGACGGCCCCCAGAAATACGATCCAGATCAGCAGAAACCGTGAGACCTCCTCATACCACCCCAGGGAGACGTCCAGGAGGTAGCGGGAAAAGACGTTGCCGGAGACGATCGCCGACATCAGGAGCAAGAGGAGGGCGACCACATAAGAAAGAGTTTTGTCCATGACCCGGCTTACGATCTCCAGCCGGGACGATTTTATGACGGTTTCAGTGTCCATGACGACTTCCTTCCCAGGTGTTGCCGTTCTTGTTAGCAAATGCCTCTGTCACTCCAGTTACGAATGTACTTCAGGCGCGCTTCGGCCTCTTCCGGCGTGGGGGCGACCACATGGAGGGCAAGTCCCCGGCAGGGCAGGTTCTGTTTGACCAGTTCCAGGTCCTCGATGGTCAGGTCGCCCCAGAGGATGAGGCCGTGCGTCCGCATTATTTTGGCCAGGACCGGCATCATCTCCTTCACGTCCGGCCCGCTTACGTCCTTGTTGACTTGGATTACCTTCAGCCTTTCGAGGGTTAATATCTCGTCGAGGATGAAAAAGGAATTCGAATGCAGGTGTACGGCGGTGTAGTCATAGCCGGCCAGGATCAGGCGCGCTGAATCGAGGAAGAACTGCCGGTAGAGTTTGGGCGAAAGGATGGCCGAGAGGTCGTCCTGAAACCAGATGGCCGGGCCGGGGGCCCAGACATGGTAAAACCCCAGGGACGAACCCCCGTAAAAAAGTGGAGACAAGCGGCGCTGGGCCTCAATCACGGCCAAAAAAGCCCGGGTCACCCGCTCGATGAGTTGGTGCATTGCCTGCTTATCCGTCATCATCAGGGCCATTACCATCTCCTGCTGACCAAGCAATGCCCCCAGCATATCAGTTGGGCCGCGCATGATCGGCATGCCCACCGGGTAACGGCCCCGGCTCTGCACGACCAGGGCTTTGGTGAATTCCAGATATTTTCCCAACCAGGGATTTTGCGGATCGAAACGGATTTTCTCCAGTGCTTCTGCGGCTGAAGAGAGCCAGGGTTTTGAGGTGAAACTCTCCCGGCCGGCCTGGATGGAGCAGCCCAGGATGGCCTCCATCCAGGGGATGCCGGTGAAGGGCTCAGCGGTCCAGAAGCCGTCCTGGCCCAGTTCTTCGGCCTCCTGAAACATCTGCTCATAGTCCGGGAGAAATTCCGCTACATTCAACATCTCCGGGGATATGAGTTTGCCCGGCTCCAAGAGGGGGAGTGCGGCCTGGAAGTGACGCGCGAAAAAAAAGTCCCCCACCCGGAAGGAGGCCAGCGGCCGGGGCTGTTTCTCCCGGACCCAGAAGGCGCGGTGCAGGGCGAGTCTTTCCTCCAGGCTTGCCCGTGCGGGCCGGTCGTCGGTTCGGGTTGCCCCAGGTGCGGCCAGCCCGCCCTCCATTTTGAGGCGCAGGATGGTCCTGTCCACATGTTCCTGCATGATGCCTTCCGCAGCCTCTGCATCGCGGGCCCTGATCGCGTCGATGATCAGCCGATGATAGTGTAGGCCGTCCTGCATTCCCAGGGTTCTGACGATGTTTTCCATCGAGATTTCAAGAATGCTGCGCAGAACGTTGTTAACCTTGATGATCACGGGATTGCCGGTGGATTTGGCCAGTACCAGGTGGAACTCCAGGTCGGCGCGGGCGAATTCGGCAACGTTGTCCTTGACCTGGAGCATCAGGTCGTAGACGGCCTCCATCTCGGCCATATCCTGGTCGGTAGCGCGCCGGGCGGCCAGGGCGGCTGTGCCCTGTTCCACGATTCTCCTGTATTCAAGAACATGCAGGATGTCGATATCGTCCAGAATCATCAGGGGGATTAAGGCATTAAAGTTGACCTCGCCGCTCAACTCCCGGACAAAGGTACCCTCGCCGTGTCGCGTTTCTAGAATCCCCAGGGAGACCAGATGCTGGATGCCTTCCCGGATGGAGACTCGGCTTACGCCCATGGTTCGTGAGAGCTCATTCTCAGAGGGGAGTTTGCTGCCGGGAGGCCAGATGTGACGAATGATCTGATCGCGCAGCTGCCAGAAAACCTGGCTTCGAACGCTCTCTTTTTTGATGGGTTTGAGCATGGTTACCATCCAAAATCATTGCCCAAAGTAAGGTTGTCTGATATCCTACGTCCTACCACATGTCAAGAATTTTTCAAAAGCGGGGAGGACGGAAAATGAATAATCTCTTGTTGGCTTTTTACGGCGATGACTTTACCGGTTCCGCAGACGCGATGGAGGCATTGACATTAAATGGCGTGCCGACGCTGTTGTTTCTCGGTCAGCCTGATCCCAAGCTACTTCAAGGACGACTAAACAGCGTTCGTGCGGTGGGCGTAGCCGGAACCAGCCGAACCATGACTCCCGCGCAAATGGACGGGGAACTGCCCGGGCAGTTTCAAATGCTCAAAGATCTGGGCGCTCCTCTTATCCATTACAAAGTCTGCGCAACTTTTGACTCATCAGCCAGGATCGGCAGTATCGGCTATGCGGCGGATATTGCCTTCCGCGTGATCAACCCACCGTTCGGGGTCATCGTCCAAGGCGTTCCGGTTATCGGGCGCTATGTGGTCTTCGGTAATCATTTCACAACAGTTGGAAATAAAACCTATCGCCTTGACCGTCACCCGATGATGAGCAGACATCCCATTACCCCGATGGATGAAGGAGACCTGCGATTACATTTTGCCAAACAAACGGAAAAGAAAGTGGAACTACTTGATCTTTTGCAGTTAAATAAACCGTTTGATTCTATCTCCCGCCAATTTGACCGCTACCTGGACGAAGGAAATGAAATTATCCTTTTTGACACCTTGGATGAAAAGAATTTGCTCACTATTGGCCGGCTGATCCAGGAAAAGATCGGCTCACAACCGCTTTTTGCCATTGGTTCTTCCGGATTTGAATATGCGATGGCCTACTATTGGCAGTCTGCAGGGATCGTTTCGAAACCGGACCCGCTTCCCCCGGCGGGACCGGTTCCCCAGCTCATCGTCGTCAGCGGCAGTGCGGCAGACAAGACGGCCGAACAGATCAGATTCGCCCGGGATTATGGCTTTGAGGAAATTCGCCTTCAGCCGGAGCTGCTCATTGATCATGAAACCGGCCGGGACGAACGGAATCGCGTGATTCAGCTCGCACTCAAGTTTCTTGGGGAAGGGAAAAGCATTATCCTCTGCTCTGCCCTGGGACCGGATGATCCAGCCATCCCAAAAACGAAAGATAAAATGAAATCTTTGGGTCTTGACGTCAATGAAGTAGGAAAACATCTGGGAAAGCAGCAGGGATTGATACTCCGTGAACTAGTAGAAATCACGGGGCTGAAAAGGGTGTGCGTTGCCGGAGGAGACACCTGCAGTTATGTTTTACGGCAGATGGATATCCAATCGCTCGAGCTGTTAATGCCGATTACTCCGGCGGCGCCTCTATGTCGTGCCTTCTCCAATAATTCCGCCTTTGAAGGACTCCAGGTTGCTTCCAAAGGCGGGCAGATAGGCGCACCGGAATATTTTATTCAAGTCTTAAATGGCCGCCCCCCGAACACCTGAGCTTCATGGCAACCAAGAGGGCCGTTATGGCCGCCTGGGTCATCCCTGGTATCCGCTGGGCCTGGCCAATGGTGTGCGGCTCCACCCGGGCCAGCTTGGTCTTCAATTCGTTGGAGAGGCCGGGCACGCTATTATAATCAAACCCGGGGGGAATTATTTTCTCCTCCCAGTCGCGCATCTTTTCCACTTCATCCTTCTGCCGCTGAATATAGCCTTCGTACTTGGCTTCGATCTCAATCTGTTTCCTGACAACATCGTCCGCAATCGCCTCCCACCCGGGAAATTCCCGTAAGAGATCGATGGTAACCTCAGGGCGTTTGAGGAGCTGGTAGAGGCTGGTGGGGTTTTTGACCGGCGCGCCGCCAAAACCAGCCAGAATCGTGTTTATCTCCGGCGTGGGATAGATTCTGGTTGAACTTAAGCGGTTCTTGCCGGCTTCTATCTCCGCCACCTTTGCCCTTAAATCCTGAAAATGGTCGTCTGAGATGAGGCCCAGGTCATGACCTTTGGCCATCAGCCGAATCATGGCGTTATCCTCCCGCAAGATGAGCCGGTACTCGGCCCGGGAAGTAAACATCCGGTAGGGTTCATCCACCCCCCTGGTTGCCAGATCATCGATCATCACCCCCATATAGGCCTCGAAGCGCGGGAGAATGAAGGGGGGGCGCCCCTGAATGGCGCTTGCGGCATTTATTCCCGCCCACAGACCCTGGGCTGCCGCTTCCTCGTAACCGGAAGTCCCGTTGATCTGTCCGGCCAGATACAACCCCTTGATAGTCTTAGTTTCCAGAGTTTTGCGCAACTGGGTGGGCTGCACAAAATCATACTCGATGGCATAGCCGTGGCGCATGATCCGGGCCTCCTCCAGACCAGGGATGGAATGGACTATCTCCTCCTGTAGCGCGGGGGGGAGACTGTTGCCCAGCCCCTTGGCATATACCTCCTCGGTATTGAGGCCTTCCAGTTCCAGGACTACCGGGTGCCGCGAACGCTCGGCAAAGCGGATGACCTTGTCTTCCAAAGAAGGGCAGTACCGGGCGCCAATGCCTTTGATCTCGCCGGAATAGAGCGGGGAGCAGGCGATATTGTCTCGGATCAGCCGATGGGTTTCTTCGGTGGTATAGGTAAAATAGGATGGGATGCGGCCCGCGGGAAGGGCTTTGGTGGTATAGGAAAAGGGTTCCACCCGGGGGTCGCTGTCCTGGCGCTCCAGGCGGGAAAAATCGATCGACGAGGCCCGCAGGCGGGGCGGGGTGCCCGTTTTCATCCGCCCCATTTCAAATCCCAGCCCCGCTAGTGCGTCCGCCAGCGCGCCTGCGGCCATCTCGCCCGTCCGGCCGCCGGAATAGCGGGTCGGGCCGATGTGGATCAGGCCGTGCAGGAAGGTGCCGGTAGTGATAACCACCGCCGACGCAAAATAATAGCAGCCCAGCTGATCGCGCACCCCCCGGATCCGGTCACCTTCGACTAGCAGTTCCTCCACCAAGGCCTGCCTTAGGTGCAGGTTTTTTTGCCGCTCCAGGGTTTCCTTCATGGCCAGCCGGTACAACTGCTTGTCGCACTGAAAGCGGGTGGATTGCACCGCGGGCCCCTTGGAGGCGTTAAGCAGGCGGAAGTGGACCACGGTCCGGTCGGCATTGATGCCCATCTGCCCTCCGAGCGCATCTACCTCCTTCACCAATTGTCCCTTGGCCAGCCCGCCGATGGCGGGATTGCAGGACATCAGAGCAATGGAATCGAGGTTGATATTGAACAACATTACCTGGCAGCCCATCCGGGCCGCCGCCAATGCGGCTTCACAGCCGGCATGGCCGCCTCCGATAACAATAACATCGTAGTCGCTATTTTTCGCCATCATTCATCCCATCAAATTACTTAGAACCGGGCAAATCAATTTAATAGGATGGCGCGCAAAAGACAACCTGATTTTTAAATGCGGCGATTATCCTCAGTCCCTTCCATACCTTCTGATGGCCTTATCGACTTCGACAGCGATGACCACGGTTAGCGCGACAAGCCCAATCTTTACCCAGTCTGCCAAAGAAAGGGCTTCGGTCCTGAAGACCCACTGAAGCGCTGGCAGATAAATTACCGCTATTTGGGCAAGGAAGGCGGCAACCATGCTATAAAAAAGAAATGGGTTACTGAGGGGATTTATCCTAAAAACGGACTCGAGTTCGGAACGACAATTCCATGCCTGAAAGAACTGGAAAAGAACCATTGTGGTGACGGCAATGGTTCTTGCCCGTTCCAGGGAAACCCCTTCATCAAGGGCGGAAATAAAATTATAGATGACGCCCGCAGAGATGATCAGGCCGACGAGAATAGTTCTGTCGTACATCAATCTCGACATGATTCCTTCTTTCGGGTTTCTGGGCGGTTTCTTAACCACATCTTTCTCACCCGGCTCGAAAGCAAGGGCCACATCCTGAAGCCCGTTTGTGACCAGATTGATCCAGAGGAGCTGAGCGGCCACGTAAGGAATCGGGAGGTCGAGGGCCATGGCTGTCAGAATGGAGGCGATGGCGGCAAAGCCTGTGGGAATGAGGACAATATCCCCCGGCACAAGATCCTCGCTGTGGACCTCCTTCTCCCTCCCTTCCCTCAGCACCTTCGCCTTGGGAACGACCATACTCTTGAGGGCCCGTATGCTCGTTTCGGCCTTATATTCCTGGAAGTAGCCAACGACGGCATTCAGGATCAACACGGCCACAATGACGCCGGTGTCGATATATTCTCCAAGAACGGCCGTCACGAGCCCGGCAACCAGGAGGATATAGATGAGCGGACTGGTGAACTGGTGGAGCAGAATCTTGAGGCGGCTGACGCCTTTTCCTTCAGGAAGTTTGTTGGGGCCGTGGGTTTCAAGAAGTTTCTTTGCCCGGTCCTCGGATAACCCGTCTTCCGAGGTTTGAAGCTGCTTGAATACCTCTTCCTCATCAAGCTGATACCATTTCATTTGCTCCGTCTCCTTCCCGACATAGAGGACCCCAGATGACACTGCATTGTCGCACAGATAGCCAAAATAGTCACTGTGCAATCCGGCGGCCGGGTCTGTGACAAACCGATTGCTTAAGCCGCTCATATTGGCTATATATTTAGCGAGGATATCAAGTGGATGGCGGCAAACAACGTCTGCCGGTATCCACTTGATACTGAAAGGACGGCACGATGATGCTAGAAATCTAAAAATGCAATCGGATGTCTCCTTCCCGAAAGAAAAAGGTTTTCCCCGCGTACGCAGCAAACCGCTCCCTGCCGCTCTGGCTTTGATCGTTCTAATGATCTGCCTCGTATCCCCGTTATCCGCCGCCAAACCGATCGAGGTAGTTGTGGAAGGCCTGGAGGGGGATGTTCTCAAAAACGTTCAGGAGGCGCTCGTTCTTCCCCACGGACTGGTCCGGGAAGGAAAGGTCGATCGGTTGTGGCTGGAACGTTTTCGGCAGCAGGCGGATGGAATGGTCCGGACGGCGATGGAGCCCTACGGCTATTACCACGCCCGGGTCGCTGTTGCGATCGAGGAAGGGAACGCGGGCGAGGTTCGTCTGCTGGTCAGCGTGGAACCGGGAGAGCCGGTGCGCGTCACGGAGGTGGCGTTGTCCCTGCAGGGTCCAGGCGCGGAGGAGCCGTCGTTGAAGGCAGTGAAGGCCGCCTTCCCCCTGGTCAGGGGCGACGTGCTCCTGCAGCAGAAATACGAGGAAGCCAAAGGGGCGCTCCTCTCCCTTGCACAGGAACTGGGGTACCTGGACGCTGATTTTTCGGTGCATGAAATCCGCATCGCGAAACCCACGGCCACCGCCCGGATCCGCCTCGAGATGGAAACAGGCCGGCGGTATTTTTTTGCCGGAACGAGAATCGAGGGGGCGCCCGGATATCCCGAGGCGTTCCTGCGGCGCTATCTGGCGTTTCAGCCCGGGGACGCTTTTTCGTATGCAAGGCTCGAGGAAACGCAGCTCAACTTCACGAACTCCGAGCGTTTCCGGGAGGTCAATCTCACGCCGGAAAAAGCGGAGGCCCGGGAATTCCGGATTCCCGTGCTCGTGCAACTGAAACCCGCGCCCACCAAGAGTCTGTGCCTGGGAATCGGCTACGGCACCGACACGGGGGGAAGATTCACTCTTCGTTACCGTGACCTGAACGTCCTGGACCGCGGTCATGAATTCTATTCGCATATCTTCATTTCCGAGCGTCTCCAGGGGCTGGCAACCGGTTACATCCTGCCGGACTCGCTGGACATCCGGAGTTCCACGGCACTGCAATTAAACCTTCAACGTAAGGACGTTTCTACCTACACGAGCCAACTGATCGCCTTGGAACTGGTCAGACACCGCAGCTTTGGCAAGCGGGAGCTGGGAACCGCCTATCTCAGGCTGCAATGGGAGGATTATACCGTCGGCGCCCAGGAATCGGACTCCCGGCTGGTGTTGCCCGGCCTGCGCTATTCCGGAAATTTTTACGACCACCCCGTCCGTCCCAGCCGGGGCTTCCGCTATGCCTTCGATCTGCGCGGAACGCACCCGCTGCTTGGTTCGGACACGGAACTTCTCCAACTTATCTCCGAAGGGAGTTACCTCTTGCCGTTGCCCTGGCGGCTTTCCCTCCACACGCGAGTCAATGCGGGGATCACGCACTTGAGCGATACGTTGAGCGATCTGCCCCCTTCGCTCCGCTTCTTTGCCGGCGGAGACCAGAGCGTGCGCGGCTATATCTACCAATCCCTCGGCCCGCGCGATGCCACCGGCCAGGTGGCGGGGGGAAAGCACCTCCTCGTCGGGAGTGTCGAGCTCGAACGGGCCCTCTTCAAAGACTGGGGCGTCTCGGCATTTTATGACGCAGGCAATGCCTTTGATTCCTTCACCGCTGTTCGCCTGTCCCAGGGGGCGGGAATCGGGTTGCACTACTACACGCCGGTAGGCGCTTTGAACCTTTCGCTGGCCCGTCAATTCGGGGTGAACGACCCGAGTCTTCGGCTCCATTTCACGGTAGGGTTCGAGCTGTGAAACGTACGGCAAAATACGGCCTGATCGCCCTGCTGATGACAGCGCTCATCGCTGCGGGGGGTTGCGCGGCCTGGCTGGTCGGCACGACAAACGGCGCCCGCTGGGTCATGGATGCGGTTTCCCGCCACACCCCGCTCTCGATCTTTGCCCGGCAGGTTGAGGGAAGGCTGCTCGACCGTCTGCGCCTGGGCGGCCTTCGCGTTGCCCTGGCGCCCTTTGTGCTGGAGATCGAGAGTTTCGACTACCGCTGGCAGCCGCTCTACCTCCTTTCAGGCAGGGTTGCCATCCAGGAGCTGATCCTGGCGGGAGTGCGAGTTCAGGACAACAGCCCCGTGGACATTCCCCCCGATCTCGTCTGGCCCCGCATCTCCGGAATGGCGGCGTTTTTTGACGGCAGGATCGAACGCCTGCAGGTAAACGACCTGACCTACCGTCTGCGCGACCGGCAGCCAATCCCTGTGAGCAGCATTTCCGCTTCCGTCTCCTGGCAAAAGGCCCTCCTGTCCCTCTCCGGGCTTGCCGTCGCAGCGCCCGACGGCGGCATCGGGGGGAGCATCGACATCGGTCTGAACCAGCCCACCCTACAGGTTGACCTGGTAGCAACCCCGATCAAACCCTTTGCAGGGATGGATGCCTTTTCCCTTCAAGGCCGGTTTCTTCCCGGGCGCGGTCCAGAGCAACTGGCAGGGGGATTCACCGTTACAGGCGAAAAGGGCAAGATGAATTTCCTGACGCTTGCCGGTCAGGCGGGGATGACCCGTGACACCTTCCACTTTCGGGAGTTTCACTTGACCGGGCCGGGCCGGCGCGGATCGGTTACGGGCGGAGGGACGGTAACACTGACCGCACAAGCGCCAAGGCTGGCGCTGCAACTGGCGGCGGCCGGCCTCGATCTGTCGCCGGAACTCAAAGCGCCGACGGACCTCTCCGGGACCCTGACAATCACGGGAACTACGGAGCAATACCAGGGCGAGTTTACCATGGTAAGCGGGGGGAAGGGGTGGCAAATGGCGCAGCTTTCCGGCTCGTACCAGGGAAACCGGGAAGGGATAAAGCTGGCCCCCTTGACCGGCTCACTGCTGGCCGGGTCTCTGGAGGGGCGCCTGGATATCAACTGGAAACAGGAAATCTCCCTGAAGGGAACGCTTCGCGGACGGAACCTGAACCCGGCGGGGATTTCTCCCGACTGGGCGGGGGCGGTTAACTTTGATCTCCTGGGGGGCATCGCCTGGTCGAGTCAAGCCCCGCCCCGCGGTGAGGTGAACGGCCGGCTTAGGGATAGCCGCCTGCACGGGCAGTCCCTGCAGGGAGAATTCCAGGCGGACTTTACCCGCGGCGACCTCCGCATCGGCCGCTTGGCCCTGCAAGGAAAGGGATTCAAAATCAGCGCGTCCGGGACCCTCGGCGAGCGGCTGGCCTTCAATGCACAGATCGGCGACCTGGGCCGGCTGATCCCCCGGACGGCAGGGGAGCTTCAGGCCGACGGGTGGGGGCGCTGGCGCGATGGGCGTCTCGACGGCGCCGTCGTCGGGCGGGGCAGGAACCTTGCCGGCGGCGGGCTGCGGATTGCTGCCGCGAACCTGACCGCGCGGATAGAGGACGCGAAGGGGAGTCCTTTGCACGTTGCCGCAAAACTGCATCAGGCCGCCTATGAACGTTTTCAGGTTGATACGGTGACCATCGAGGCCGACGGAACCGCCCTCCGGCATACGGTCCAGGCGGCGCTCCACTCGGCGGACGCCGAGGCACGGATCGTACTCGCCGGTGCGTACGACCAGAAAAGCTGGCAGGGGGAGATCGTCCGCGTCTCCGGCCGGGACAGCATCGGGCCGTGGAACATCGAGAAACCTGCCTCTTTGTCCGTCGCCGCCGGGAGAGTCGCCCTCGGCCCCCTTGTTCTCCTGGGGGTGCAAGCGGAGCGGATAGAAATCGCCGGCGAGCTTTCCGGGGAGCCGCTGGGCGGTTTTGTCCGGGCCGCGTGGGACGGGATGAATCCGGCCCGGGCCAACCCCTGGCTGCCCCCTTACCTCCGCCTCGACGGCCGTCTCGCGGGCCGGATCGAGGGGAAAATCCTCCCCGGAAAACAGCTCGATCTGGCGGGAAAGGTTTCCCTCGCCCGAGGAAAGATCCGCTGGCAAAAGGCGCGTGAGGCGCTCGACGCCGACCTCTCGACGGCGGATATTTCGTGGCGCTGGCAGGGGCCGCTGCCCGCCTCTGCTGCGGAAATCGGGGCCGGACGGCTCCTGGTGGACGGACGGATGGACGTCTCGGGCAGCCTGACCCTGGACGGTCGCCGGATCGGCGTTACACAGGGATTGCTCAGCCTTGACGGAAACGAACGCGGCCTGAATGCCCGGGTTGACCTCACCCTGGCCGGAGGGGGAGCCCTGAAAGGTCGCTTCTCCTCCCCCCGGGCCGCCGCCTTGGCCGTCCCCGCCGAAGGGGAGGCGGTTCTGGAATGGGCCGGCGTCGATTTGACGCTCCTGAAGCCCTGGCTGCCCCGTGCGATCAACCTGGAGGGGCGTCTCGCGGGCCAGGCGACGGGGAATATGCTACCGGGACAGAAGTTCACCATGAAGGGCGATACAACAATTTCCGGCGGGAAGGTCCGCTGGCTCAAGCCGGAAGGGGAGATACAGTTGAACCTCCGCTCCGCTTCCCTCTCGTGGAACTGGCAGGAAGAGGCGCTGCGCGGCGCCGTTACCCTGGCGCTGATGGAGCAGGGACGGGCTCAGGGGAGTTTCCAACTCCCGCTCCCGGCGCGCCTTCCTGCCAGCTTCAACCGAAAAGGACCTCTCCTGGCAACGCTGACCGGACAGGTCATGGAGAAGGGGGTTCTCGCCTCACTTTTCCCGGGACTCATCCGGGAGAGCCGTGGGGAACTCGACGCCGATCTGCGGGTTGGCGGGACCTGGGAGGAGCCGACGATCAAGGGGCCCCTGAAACTGGCCAAGGCGGGGGTCTATCTGCCCACGGCGGGCATCCAGGTCAGAGATGTCCAACTCGCGATACAACTCGAAAAAGACCTCCTCCGCATCGATTCCTTTCGGGCTCAGTCCGGCCCCGGCCATATCGAAGGGACGGCACTGGTGCGGCTCAAGGGGTGGCAGGTGGCCGGCTACAGCGGGAGCATCAACGGCGAACGGTTCCAGCTTATCTATCTCCCCGAGCTGCAGATCCAGGGGTCGCCGCGCCTCACGTTCGAGGGAACGGCGGAAAAACTGGCCATCCGCGGCGAGATGCTACTGCCGGAGATGCTCATTTTTGGCCCGCCGACCCGGGCAGTGGTCCTGCCCAGCCGGGACGTGATCCTGGAGGGGGAGCCGAAGCGAGCCAAAGAGACCGCAGGCCTGGCCCTGGATGTACAGGTCCGCCTGGTGCTGGGCGAGAAGGTACTGGCCAAGCTGGAAGGGATCGACGCCCAATTAGGCGGAGGGATCACCCTGATCTTCCAAAGCCTCGACAAGATCACAAGCAGGGGTGAGATCAAGGTGGTCAAGGGGCGCTACAGGGCCTATGGAGCGGATATGGGGATTGTTCGCGGGCGGCTGTTTTACGCGGGCGGTCCCATAAACCAGCCGACCCTGGATATCCTGGCGCTGCGCACCGTCGGCAGCGTGCGGGCAGGCGTCACGGTGGCGGGAACGATCCGGGCGCCGCTAATCAAGCTCTACTCCGAGCCGGCCATGCCGGATGTAGATATCCTGGCCTACATCGTTTTCGGTCGTCCGCTCAGCAACAGCAGCAACATCGAACAGGCGGGCATGATGGCGCAGGTGGCAAGCGCTCTGCTTTCCCGGGGGCAATCGGTCGTCCTGCAGGAACAGATCAAGGATCGGCTGGGGCTTAGCACGCTGGAACTCCAGTCAGGCGCGGCAGAGGCCGCCGGACGCATGGGGTATAAGGAGATCCCCGGAGCGCCAGCCGGCGTCGCCCCGGCAAGGCAGGCGGCCGGCGTCTCCCATACGATGCTAACCGTGGGAAAGTACCTGACGCCCCAGCTCTATTTCAGTTACGGCCGGTCACTGTTCACCGGCGGCAATCTGTTTCGCCTGCGCTACGATATCTTCAAGCAGTGGCACATCGAAACGCAGACAGGAAGCGAGAGCGGTGTGGATCTCTATTACAAGATAGAATTCGACTGAAAATATTCGGGGACATCCATAAATGGGTATTGTGTCCCCGGAATACCACGCTTCGCTCTCACAATCTATCCTTATTCGTTAAATTTCTTTATCTGGAGATCCTTCATTACCTTATAGTGTTTGTCGTTTCCCGTGAGAATAGGAAGGCCATATGCAATTGCCGTAGCTCCAATTAAAGCATCTGCCAGTTGTATGGAATGACTGAGAAAATGTTGCTCTACATAGAACATGGCTTTTGCAGATATTTCTTCGGACACATACAGAATTTGTGTTTTCCATCCATGGAGTGCTTTACGGAGTTGGGTTAGCTCTTTTTTGTTTCTCAATCCTTGGACGAGTTCCATATATGTGATGACAGATATGAAAAAATTGTTTGAATTTTCAATGAGCTGAAATGCTTTTTCATTGCCTCGCATATACCAGATTAGAACGTCAGTATCGATAACCATTAGAATCTTCCTTTTCTTAAACTTCTTACATACTCATCCACATTTTTAACCATGTCATTATCTTGCCACATGCCGAACAATTCATTTTTTTCTGTTTGCCTTTTGATTTCCTGGTAGGGAACAAGTTTGGCGCATGGTTTTCCTCGGAAGGTAATAACCACTTCCTCTCCCCTATTTACGGAGTCTATTAGTTCTTTTGAGTTGAATCTTAAGTCTTTTGCGGTTGCTCTCATGATCACCCCTCCATATGTAAAGTTTATATTTCACAGTATATACTTGACCTGGAGTATAGTCAATTATTTTTTTGAGACAGGGTAATTATTCGGATATTTTGCCCTTGAGCTAACGACTGAGATAACCCGCCGGGCCGATAACCTGGCAGAAAAACCACCGACCGTATTTCCCGGTCGGGTTGATTGGATTGGTTAGGCAAAAAATATCTGTCCCCTTTTCTTTGAATAATCTGTATTATGTTAGAATGCATAAGTAAAGAAGGTTGAAGGAAACCTCCAGGTGGTGCAAAATGCTTGAAGCAAGAAGCTGGATCGAGATGGTCTCGTCCAGAAGCAAACCACAAGGAGGTTTCC
>CAMTWB010000027.1:0-3237 GCA_947085375.1 uncultured delta proteobacterium | reverse complement strand
GTAAAATGGGAGTCTGTAACGTTCTGCCAACCGTTTGTGAAGCTGCTTTTGATAACCTGCTTTTCAGGCCTTAAAAGCAACCGCTGGGTGGGGGATTTTCAAGTGGCCACAGGTGGGGGATTTTGGGTGGCCACCCGGGCTGGGGGATTTTGACCCGGCCAAAGATGGGGGATTTTCAAGTGGCCATCGGGGAAACTTAGCACGAACATCTTTTACATCAATGTACATCAATGGTTCGACCAGCTTCGCTATCGGAAAGACCAGCTTCGATGGCTTGGCGAACATAGATTTTATACATCAAATCATCCCATGTTGCATTCTCTGGCAACTTTTCCAAAAGACGATATGCTTCCTGTTTGACATCAATAGTTTGCATTGTTAACCTCCCTTGATTTGATATACCTAACGTAAAGATTACCGGCGCGAGGAACGAGCGTCCGGTGGATTGATTCGTTATGTGTCAATTATCTCCAAGCCTAAGAATTTAACCATCGGATCGAAATCACTGTCGTCATGCACCAATATTAGCTGGTTGTGGATACAGAAAGTTCCAATAATGACGTCTATGGTCTTCCTCACGGTCACGCCTTTTCTCCTCAAAAATCTATAGTTCAACGCGCTCTCTAAGGCTATTACCCGCCCTCCCATCGGCTCAAACGGAATACCTAAGAGAAGGTCTCTGGCTATCTTAAAATCATTATCGTTTTGAAATCCCTGAAGAACTTCAGTTAGGATAAGATCACCTATGATGATGGGTGTGTTTCCTAGTGAAGAATCCAACCAGTCCGTCTGAGATGTTTTATTGCCGTTGAAGTAGTCGATCCAGACGGACGAATCAACGAGAATCATTTGTCCAGCCTCGTCTCGTCGAGATTGCCCGACCATTTGAGTTTCCCCCGGAAATGCTTAATTTCTTCCTGGCGTTTCACTACCACCAACAGCTTCAATCCCTCTTCTATGACGTCCTTTTTTGTTTTGAGGCCGGATAACTTGAGGGCGGATTCCATCAGATCATCGTCTACGACTACATTCGTTCTCATTTCTTGACTCCTGTGTGTATGTTTATATCACATCATACACATTCGCTGGATTATTTGAAAGATTTATTTTTGTGTACCGAACGTCCAAGGTCAGAGGCGGGCGGCTTTGCCCGTCCGCTGTAGTGAGTTGTTAGGCAAAAATAAATCTGTCCCCTTTTCCTTCTTAGGTTTTTAATAGGTTTCTGTCCCTATTTTCCCGTCCCTATTTTCCCCTATTTTCCCAAAGCATCAGGCTGTGAGATTATTTTTTTTAATACCTTATTGCAAAAGTTATTTAAACTTTCATCCGCTTGCATTGCCCTAATGGCAAGTGCTTTGTGCAAGTCACTATCAATTCGTAATTGGAATTTACCTGAGTATTTTTTTGTAGAAATATTTGAAGGTAGTGGTCTATTATCTTCTTTATAGATTTCAATCCACTCTTCAAGAATTTGGCATAATTCATGATAAACTTTTTCTTCGTTATCCCCATGGCAACACTTTCCAATCCAACCAGGGATTGATCCAACATAACACTGATCTTCTTCCGACCATTCAACAATTTTTAAAAAATGGGGCTTATTTTTCATTTTTGAGACTCCTTAATTTTCACTTCAACTTCTTTTTCTTGATAATGCTTTGCATCATCTCCAAGTTTACCTGAAATAGTAATGGCAACACCTTTGGGATGAATGTAATTTCTGTGGCTTCCTTTTCCACCCCGATTAATAAATCCAGCCTTCTCAAGGTCTTCAATAAGTTGCCTGATTTTCCGTGTCATGGAGTTATAGTATCAATGTGGTATCAATATGTCAATTGGTTTTGTTGTAAGGGCGGGGCATAACGCCAGGCATCACCGGCGCGAAACAGCGGGCGCAACCACGCTTGACAGAATACCGACCAATTTTCCCGCCCGCTGTTTTGCGTCCGGTGCAAACGCCTTGTTCGGGTTCTTCCTTTCTCTCTGTTCCATACTTCATCCTAACCTCAATATGTTACGTGTTCGCTTCCCGTGATCCCTCGTTCATCACTCGCTTGAGCAGGGTGAGGATCTCATCAATATGCTGTAAGTCATCAATATCAATAGCGGCACATGCCCCATTATAAAATTTTTGAACAGGGGCTGAGAGCGATTTTACCGTATGATGAGCAATATGAGCACGAATATCATCTTCTGGGATCATGAGAATCATGCGTATTTTCTTTTTACGGAGTTTGAGAAAGGCAATATTTCTCGTCCCCTTGATAGAAATATAGTACTTCTGTGGATTAAAAATAAAGGAGGTGTCAAGCTCCCGAACATGAATTTTGAGGTATTGATAAATTTCTTTGACGGTCTCATTCACCCCTTCTAAGTGGTATTCTTCTGAATAGGTGGTGGCTTTCTTTTCGATGACAGCCGGAGTCTCTTCATAGGGTAACTCAATACTTTCAAACTCTGGATAGACCGTCAAGATCGCCATCTCTTGACACACATATTTTTTGACCGTGAGCACTCGCACCATTTTCCCCCACGTATCGGAATATGTCTCGATAATTTCCGGTAATTCTGGTTTTTCTCCATCAATCACCAGAAGAATATTTTGGCTACTGTCAATCAGATCGTTTAAAAATTTATAGATTTCTTGGTCTCCAAGATATTTTTTGAACTGTCGTTTGAGGGTGCTATCGGTGTTGATGGTGGCGAAGAGCTTTTCAACGAGTTCTTTTTGACGTTGGCTGTTGCGATAGAAAGCGAAGAACTTGGTAATTTGTGGAAAGATATGATTATAGAAGTCATGTCGTTCCAATTCGGCTTCGACAAGATAGAATTCGCGGTCATCAGGATCAGACATATCAAACAGAAAACCATCTGGGATCGTGTTTCCTAATGACTCAGACCCAATTTTTTTCTTGGCGTCAATGTAAATCGTATCCTTCCCGAAAATCAGGGGATGTGATTCGATGATGGCCTGTTCAAACTCGGCTTCTAATGGAAACGTATATTCTGTAAATATTTGTCCATCCTTGAGTAAGATCATTGCTACCCTCTTCTACGTGTTATGGTGTATGCCCTGAAGAACCCGAACGGCGAGCTGAGCCGAGCGGACCGGTTGCCTGACGGTGCAACCGTCAGGCGAGGACCGCGAGGCTCCAGCGGATTGTTGGGCGGCGCGTTTTTTTGCGCCGTCCACAAGACGCTGGCACAGCAGCTCGCCGTTGAGTGGCGCGATCACGC
>CAMTWB010000026.1:0-100721 GCA_947085375.1 uncultured delta proteobacterium | reverse complement strand
TTTTTTTAATGATACGGCGACCACCGAGATCTACACTAGTTCGGTAACACTCTTTCCCTACACGACGCTCTTCCGATCTCGCCAAAACCGCCCTCGACCAGGTGGTTTCAATCCACGCCCCCGCGCGGGGGGCGACCTCCCGGACGGTCCGGGCCGTGAAGGTGAGCATAGTTTCAATCCACGCCCCCGCGCGGGGGGCGACGCGTGATGCCACCGGTCAACCTCCTGCCAGATAGTTTCAATCCACGCCCCCGCGCGGGGGGCGACGCAGGCCTGTCGGCCTACAGCGCTGAATACGAGTTTCAATCCACGCCCCCGCGCGGGGGGCGACATACAAATTGTAACTTGCTGCTATTTATAACGATTTATCATGAATTCCGCGTATCTAACCCATACAAGTCCATCTAATATTCAATTGTCAAAGAGCGTCAGTGCAAACCATCATTATTTCAGGATGTTCTCTTCAGCGCGATTGTCCCTGGTAAACAATGTCTGCATGGGGTTCGCGCTGCCCGTTTAAACAATAAGAGGTCCTTCCTGATCGATAGCCTTCTTGGCGCCAACATGTTCAACGCGTCGCTTCCAGTTCGTTCCCAAAAAATAAAATCGGAGACTATCCTGCTTAGGTTCGATTTCATCGATCAGTTTCTGGCGAAGAGTTGCCCATTGCGCCGGATCGACAATACATTCGAAAACAGAAAACTGCACCCTTTGGCCATAATTCTGGCAGGTTTTGGCCACCCGGTGCAGACGACGCGGACCACCTGGATCAATTGTTGAAACATCGTAGCTTATAAGCACCATCATAATACCCTCCTACCGCCAAATAAAGGGTGGATAACCGTCGAGGTCGCCCCGCAGGTAGCGCGCCATCAACTGCGCCTGGACATGAAAAAGCATTCCTATCGAAACCTTCTCGTCCAGAAAGGGATGGACAATTTCCTCTTGTTTCCGTTCTTGATAGGCAACCAATACTTTTTTACGGGTATCGTCAGTCATTCTTACTGCACCGGAATCTGTCTTTTCCAATCCCCTCCCCTGCACCTGACGAAGGTTAATCAGAGAGAGGGTAAGCCTGTCCGCCAGAAAGGGCCGAAATTCTTCCATCAGATCCAAGGCGAGACTGGGGCGACCGGGCCGATCCCGGTGCAGAAACCCCACTGCCGGATCAAGGCCTACCGTCTCCAAGGCCGACCGGATGTCATGAAGAAGCAGTGTATAAATGAAGGATAGGAGTGCATTGACATTGTCCAGTGGCGGGCGTCGGTTTCGCTCCTGAAAGGAAAAGGCTTCCTTTTGCGCCACAATCAAGTGATCGAAAACGCTAAAATAGATATGGGAAGCATCTCCCTCACAACCGCGAAGGCCATCGAGCGTGCGGTCATGACCGAGCAGATTTAGATAGTTGCTCAGGCGTTTCACAGCAAAAGCAACCTCAGCGGCGATCATTTTATCCCCATGGTCTCGAAGCGCTCGTTGAAGGACAGTCCTGCTGTTAGCGATTTTACCCGTTATAATCGCCCGTGCCACGTCGGCAGAATGCTGGGGGTCATCCGCTTGTCGATACTGTTCACGGCGCAGGAGGACATTCCCCGAAACCGGCCCCTCGACCCGCGCCAGGAAACTGCCCTGTTCGGTCAGAAAGCTGATACCGACACCGTTTTCGGCGCAGAAGCCCATCAAAAAAGGGCTGCACGATACGTTTCCGAAACAGACTATTCCGCCAATCGTGTGAATGGGGAGACGCAGGCGGATTTCTCGCTCCAACTTGACGACGACCGTCTCCCCCTCCTTGGCGAGATAGGAGCCCTGTGTGGTGACGAATAAGGTATTGAGAAGTTTTTTCATGGCTTATCTAGCATCCGTGTTAGGTAGCTCTTCACCGAACGCTGCTTCTGAAGCGTTTTAGGCAGACATTCGGCCACCAGCGAACAACTTTCACACCGCTTGCCGTAGACTGGCTTGGGGGTTCGGGCGGCGGCGATAAGTTCATGCGCCCGGCAGGCTGTCTCCTCGGTTTCCCGCCGCAAGGCCTCGTCGAAGTCAACAGCGAGGCGGTGACGTGTCTGGCCGTAGAATAGGGCCCCTTCCTGAATCTTGACGGAGAGCATCTCCTCCAGGCAGATCGCCTGGGCGCAGAGCTGTACCTTGTCGCTTGCGTCAAGTTTTGGCTTCCCTCGCTTGTACTCAACGGGAAAGGGCAGCCAGGCGCCGTCCGGTTGGCGGTGGAACTCCACTACGTCGGCCTTGCCAATGAGCCCCAGACGCAGGGAGCGGAGCGATACCCCGTAATCAATCCGTACATCGCCCCGGGACTGATGATTTTCCTGATGTACGCGCTCGTGTATGATTTTACCCTCCACAGTGAACCGGTTTTCCGTCCAGACCTGCTCAATGTGGATAAGGGCGCATCTCCGGGGACAATACGCATATTGGTTTAGCGCAGAGATAGGAATAAGTTCCTGCTCTGCATCCTCGAGGAAACGCTTTTCAGACATTAATTTAGACCTTGGTTAAGCCGCCTTTGCTGTCATCCCACACCCACATTTCAACACCGGCAGGGATCTTATCTATGTTCACCGTTACTTTGTAATGGGCAAACTTACGCGGCGTTGTCTCCTTGTCCCTGCTCATTTCTTCGTCAGCTTTGCAGATTTTTATCACTTTCCCGAGGTCCAGCAGCGCGTGCGCCGGCGCGCATCCGAGCATGGCTTGCCTTACTCTTTGATCAGGATCGGTATCGGTCCCCACGTGTTTGAACACATAGAGACCACGGCAGGACATCATTCCCTTGCTGGCAGAACGGTCATGATCGTACATGTTATAGAGCGCCTCCCAAAGGTTCTTGAGATCCTCATCGGAAAAACCGGTTCCTTTGGCAAGATTGGCGCTGATGAAACCCTTGGCCACATAGAGACCATACGGGATCAGTGCCTTGCGGCCCATCGTGCGGAGCTTGTCCTCCTCCTGTTCGCTTTCCCATTTCTCATAATCTGCCGCCGTTTTGGCACCGCTTACCTTTTCCGCAACTGCCATGCGTGTGATCGATGCCTCCAGGGGCAAGATGGGATCAACCGAACGGGCAAAAGAGAACTGCACAGGGCCGCGTACTTGGCCCGCATTGGCGCCGGTGCTCATCACCGCACCGAAAGTCCGGACATCGAAGAAGGTCTTGCACATCCACTCTCGTGCATCTGTAACCTGTTTACGATTCCCACCGCCTTCCGGCTTGCCGCCTGTTTCTTCATGGGCCTTGGTGATGTATTTATTTAGGTTAGTCGAATGCTGTACATAGATAGCATTGGGAACGGCCGCCTTAATATCCGCGCCAAATTTTTCCTGAATGTAGTTCCGCACTCGCCGTTTTAGTGCTACGTCGGAGACAAGGCCGTGCATATCCTCCGGGTCAATGCGTGGGCTGTTGCCGGCGTCCGGGTCGCCGTTGGGGTTGCCGTTTTCACAGTCGAAGAGATAAAGAAATTCGTATCGATTCTGGATGTTCATTGTATTTCTCCTTTGCTGGATTCGTTAGCGTTGTTATTCTTTCCCGCCCGATTGGCGGCAATCTGCTGGTAATAGCCGAGGGCGAAAAGGCTCTGCCGTTCGAGGTTGAGGGTTGCCGGGATACGATCCTGAATTCGGCTCATAATATCAGCAATTTGGTCCTCGTACCAGAAAGCAAGACCTCCATCCAGTTTGTTCAGGTGGTTCTTGGCATTACCGAAAAGCCGTCCAAGGGTAAGACCCGGCGTTTGGCTGGCCGCCACGTAGTAGCGCTGCACGACACCGGCTCCGACATCTCCCAGCGCAGCCCGTTGCAGGCTTGCCAGCATTGCCAGAAGACGTCCACAATGATAGGCGGGTTCGGGGTGTTCTTTGTTCAGATAGGCACTCATACCGTGATTTCCTCCTTTGCGAATGAAGTAAGCTTTAATTAAACCCATACGGGCGTGATTGAACGGCTTGTCGTCAATAAGGTCAGCGCGGAAACGGCCCAGCGCTTGGGCGATGAACGGCTGGGGAATCGGCAACCCAGTCAGGGCGACATGCCAAAGGGTCGTGGCCGCTGGTGCAGGAAAGTCTTTTAAATCCCGGATGATTGCTCCGCACACCGCCATAAATTTTGGGTCAGGGGCAAGTTTGCCAGCGTCTCTGGCAACAATCTCCAAGTCGCAAAACCATTGCTTGATCCTGGTGAGCAATTCTTCGAAACTCCCTTCCATCCAGTCGCGCACCATAACCCTTCCCGCGGCACCCGATATGGTCATGGCAAAGTAACGGTTGTTGGCCGGGGTCGGTCGCTCACCTGTACGCAGGGACTCGAGGATTTTCACGGCCGCGCTCTGAGCCGCCGCCTCAGTCTGTTCAGGCGGCTCAAACAGAAACGCCAATGGGTCGTCTTCCGGGTTGATTGCCTCTTTGAACCAGTGAACGACAAGGGCATTAGCCATTTTTCGGGAGTGGCTCTTGTCTTTGATGAGATAATTGAGTGCATCAACATACATACTGGCTGGCTTCTCCCCCATGGCAGCATTGGTTGACTGTTCCAGTCCGAAAGAGCAAAATGCCGCTTTGTCGAAGCCAACCATGACATCTCCAGTACCAAGACCACCAACGCCGGAAAGCCCGGTAATTTTTGGTTGTGTGGAAAGGGGGTTCAGTGCCTCTCCGGTTAGGAAGCAAACCATTCCGGCTGAAACCGCAGCAGGCAAATCATCAGTTGCTCTTTTGCCATTTTTGAGCTTTTCTCCTGGCTTCCCTTTTGCCAGGTCTGCTTCACGCCATTTTCGCCACCAGTCCAGTACCTCCGTTTGCCGTAAAGGATCCAGGCCGGCAATACGCCACCGCATCCAATCGGTCGGCTTGGCCTTTTCAGCTGACAGACGCGCACGTAACACATCCACCTGCTCAGCATCATCAAGAAACCGCGCCAGGGGCTGAATCACCATAGCATCCACCGATGCCTGTCGAACCATTTCCTTGAAGTAGGTCTGTTTCTCCCGAGCTCCTTCAATTTTTTTCAGCTCTTCGTTGGATTTGCACAGAAGGGCGATAGTCTGCAACGTTTCCACGAGGAAATGGGCACGACCACCGGCATTCATGTTATGCATGGCGGGGCACTTTGAGGTCTGTTCACCCTTATCATCCCCCAGAGGCAACACATTTATGAGTTGGCCTTCCGGGGAAAGCTCCGCAAGCCAGCGTACGGTCCGGGTGGTAAAGCCAGGCTCTGGGTCTAGTTCAGAATTCGTCTCAGAGTACCGAAAAAGTTCTTGAAGCATCAGATTCGCCTCCTTTCCGGTTTCCGTACTTTTTCGTTATCAAAGGGCGGAACCTCCAAAACACCCCTCTTCATCGTGGCATCAAAGAGGGAGATGAATGGCTTATCGTCCGGAACGACATCGCGACGCAAATCGAAGACATCGTAGAGCATCCATCCAATGTGTTGATCAAGAGGAATCGCCTGCTTCGACGAGGATTCACCAGGCTGAATGTATTTAAAGAAGGCCGGGAATTCGCTGCAACCAAAGAAGGGTTGCTGAAAACACTTTCCTTGTTTCGCTCGCCGTTCAAATATGCTGTCGAACTTGCTGGTCTGCTCCGGGGCGGAAAATCTCGGCTTTGGGATGATTCGAGCGGTCAGACAGTAGCGGACATTTTTCAGCGCCATGGTTTGCCGCTGGGTACGTCCTTTCTGGTCGGTGCCCAACTCATCCTTGCCGCCGTCCGCCCAGAGCGGCTCGGGCAGTTCGCGGCCCTCCATCCAGGCCTTGATGGTTCTGTCTGACGGAACCTTGTCCTTGACCTCATTTCGCCGTAAAGCAATGTAACGTGGTATCTCAAGGACCTCGATTCGTTCTACCTGCCAGTAGAAATAGGGCCGCATGCCATCCTTGTCACGGATTCCCTCCCAATAGATGGCATCGAAGATTCCCCGGGCGGCAGACGGTGTGATGACCGGGTAGCTGAATCGTTCCACCTTCATTTCTGGCCGTGTGAAGCAGGCCAAGTCGCCCCATACTTCCAGGGTGTGGGTCTTGTTATTCACATTTTCCCTCCTTTCTTCAAGCAATTAGAATCTGTAGCGATTGCGGTAAGCACAGGCCCGAAACCTCATCATAAAAAAGGCGGTTGCGATATTCCAAAATATACCATTCGTCTGAGATACCCTTGCCATAGCGTAGCTTTGCCGGAATCAGCACCTCCCAAGCGGGGTGATCTTGTTTTGGCCGGAAGATGCTGACTGCCAATCCCTGTGCCTGTCGAATCCATTGGGCGTTTATCCCTTCCTCATCCTGACGGCGAACCAAGTCAATGAACTGATCAATTTTCTGTTCATAGGGAACCAACACTTGAATAGCCGACTGTTCAATCAAGCGATATTCTTTTGCAACGCGAACAAAATCAACGGCAGTCGCCGCGTCCGTAAGTTCTTTGCTCTGTGATTCCGGCTTACTCAGGTCATACAACCGCCGATAATAGTCGCAAAACACCTCCGGATTATTTAGATCAAGGCCGTCTTTACCAGAGAGAGTCAGCATGGTTCGGGTTACCTCTGTTGCTTGGAAATAGGCCCTTGTCGGATAGCGCATCCGGTAGTTGCCCGCGAATGTCGGCTCGAAGATCCGCACCGTCCCCAGTTTTCGCTTGCCGTCGTCATCCTTGAGCCGCCCCTCCCGGTTACAGCGCCCGGCGGCCTGGGCAATGGCATCCAGCGGCGCGAGGGCGCGATAGACAACGGGAAAATCAACATCAACCCCGGCCTCTACGCATTGAGTGGAAATCAGACGACAAGGCTTCTCCAGCTTCAATCTCGCTCGCACATCGTCCAGAACAGTCCGGCGATGGTAGGCACAAAGGTTGGTAGAGAGGTGGAGGACGGCCTCATCGCGCTTCATCAATTCGATGAGCGCCGCCGCATGGCTTTTGAGATTTACAACGCAAAGCACCTGTTTCTCGCGCCGAAGTTCATCCGCCAGCGCTGACCATTCCATCGCCTCGCCTTTACTCGGCCAATGGACATTATACCGCCGGAGCATGCCGTAGAGACGCGGATGATCAGGCGCCACTTCTGTTGGCCTCCACCCTGTTGAAACGCATGAGCTCACCGCACTATCCAAGGCATCGAATGCCGGTTGGGTTGCTGTGGCAAAAAGAACGCTGGCCCGGTATTTTTCAGACAGATGCGACAAGGCGGCAAGGGTCGGCACAGCCAATGATTGCGGCAATGTCTGCGCCTCATCAAACATGATGACCGATTCCATAAGATTATGCAGCTTACGGCAAGCCGACGGTCGATTGGAAAAAAGCGATTCGAGCAGCTGCACGTTGGTTGTGACGATAATCGGAGCATCCCAATTCTCTGAGAGAAGCCGCCGAGCACGTTCGACGGCAGACTCCGCGTCGCCTTTCGCCTCTTCACTGCCCAGACCGGCAAGACTATGATGTTCAAGCACATAGTTATCCGGAAACGATTGGAACACTGCCCGGTAAATGGCCGCTGTCTGTTCGATGATCGATAAATACGGAACAGCAAGAATAATCCGCTTCTGATCGTTGCGAGCCGCATGTTCCAAAGCAAATTTGAGCATGACTAAAGTCTTGCCGCTTCCGGTTGGTGCGGTCAACGTAAAAAGACCAGTCGCGGCAGCTGCAGAGGAGTTAGCCATCTCCCAAAGGGCGTGTCTGGCATCCTGCACGTTATTGTCCTTTTCGCCTTTGCAGCGAACTTTAGCATCCATGAACCGTTCCAGGGCGTTAAGGGCATCTTTCGCCTTCAGGTCCGGTCCTGGATCACGATACCTCTTGCCTGAGGCATCTCCTTCGAAGTGGGCTTCCGTATCCAGGAAGTCGGCATCAGTCAGGCATGAGAAAAGCATTCTCACATCAAGCATGGCTGCTATCGGATTTTGAAATCCTCTTTGATGATCTATAACAGGATTCGAAGGTTTGGAATGCTTTAGATGATCTTCTGAAAATCTGGCCTTGAGGCGATTTATATCAGGATCGCTAAGTTTTAGGCTAAACGGGTGACGCTCCTTAAGCTCTTTTGGGTCCAAAAGCCGTAGTGCTTCTTTTGCCCCTTGTTGCAATCCTACATGATGTCCCTGAATTGCTAATGCCGCAGCAATAGCATGATGCCCAATCGCTACCCACGCCCCCGTTGACCAGTGATCCAATCCACTGACCTCTCCTCGCAGCCGTGCTTGGAATAGATCACCATACTTTCCCAGATCATGTAATTGTCCACTTAGAACTGCCTCCTCAATCCAAGGCATATCACCGGCAAAAATTTTCACGAACTCAGCAACATTAGCCAAATGTGTTGCCAATGGATGCTTCTGCGCCACCGTATTTGGACTATGTGCGTAGAAAGTGTCTGGCAATCGAGTCCCCCGACAAGTAGGCAAAAAGCGGTTCCAGCATATTACTATTTTAGTTCAATCTGAAGATTGAATCAATAAATGGGGTCTGCGCCACATTTATGGGTCGAGCGGTTTTTTCTCCCCTCTTTCCCCAAGAGGGGTCGGGGGAGATTGGACGAACTAAAAATAACCTCTTGCTTTTATTATAAATCCCCCCTGCCCCCCTTTGGGAAAATCCCCCCTGCCCCCCTTTGGGAAAATCCCCCCTGCCCCCCTTTGGGAAAGGGGGGTTCTAGGCCCTGCAAGATTGGACAGCCATAAATTTGTCGCACACCTCAATAAAAGCCTTCAGCCTGTCCACCTGACCAGTTCCCTTACCCTGTCTTCAGTAGCTCCAGCTTCCCCTGCCACTTTATTAGCATCATCTCCCTCATGGCCTGATGTTCCTTCTGTTCCAGCAGGGGGTCGGATTTTACCAGTTGGGCGGCGTCGTCTTTGGCGTCGGCCAGCAATCGAGCGTCGCGGATGATATTTCCTATCCGGAAATCAGGCAGGCCGGACTGCCTGGTTCCCATAAACTCTCCCGGCCCTCTGATAGCAAGGTCTTCCTCGGCAATGGCGAACCCGTCATTGGTCTTTTCCATTATGCGCAATCGCTTGATGGCGGCAGGCGACTGTCCGGGCTGGGTTAAAAGCAGGCAAAAGGCTGGTTGGTCTTTTCTGCCTACCCGGCCCCGCAGTTGGTGCAACTGAGACAGGCCAAAGCGTTCAGAATGTTCGATCACCATCACCGAAGCTTCCGGAATATCAATTCCCACCTCAATTACCGTGGTGGAAACGAGGATGTCCAGCTTGCCACCCTTGAACAGTTGCATAACTTCTTCTTTTTCCAGAGATTTCATCCGGCCGTGGATCAATCCTACCTTCAGTTCGGGAAAGATATCCCTCTTTAGATGCGCGGCCATATTTGTTGCATCTTTGAGATCCAGAGCTTCCGACTCCTCCACCAGCGGATAGACGATAAAGGCCTGATTCCCCTTGGCGATTTCCTTCTTAAGGATTTGATAGACCATCGGTCTATTGTCTTCGGTGAAAACCCTGGTACGTATCGCCTTTTTGCCGGGAGGCAGTTCATCGATCACCGAAACATCTAAATCGCCGTAAACGGTCATGGCAAGAGTTCGGGGGATCGGGGTCGCGGTCATGACCATTACATGGGGATTTTTTCCTTTTTTTCTCAGGGTGGATCTTTGATGAACTCCAAAACGATGCTGTTCGTCAATCACAATCAGGCCCAGATTGGCAAAAATTACCTCTTCTTCCAGAATCGCATGGGTGCCGATAACGATGTTTACCTCACCGCTGGCTATCTGAGTCAGCAGCTCCTGACGCTTATTATTTCTAATCCTGCCGGTAAGAAGGAGCGTTTTCAGGCCAAGCGGTTCGCACCATCCCCGAATGTTGCGATAATGCTGCTCCGCCAGTATTTCTGTGGGGGCCATCATGGTCGCCTGATAACCATTCTCACAGGCGGCAATGATGGCTGCTGCCGCAACCACAGTTTTTCCGCTTCCGACATCTCCCTGGAGAAGCCGGTGCATCGAGCCGCCATCCGATAGATCTCGTTCAATTTCCCCAATGACCCGTCTTTGCGCTTCAGTCAACGTAAATGGCAGGTTACGATAAAAAGAATTCAGGATAGAACCGCTCTTCTTGAAGCGAGGTCCCTCTTCAATGTGATGGCCGGCCTTCATCATGGCCATTCCCAGCTGAAAAAAGAAAAACTCGTCATAGATAAGACGCCGGTGTGCTTCTGATAATGCCTGATTGGATAATTGCGGATTATAATTATCCGGAGGAAAATGGACATACCTGATGGCCTCCCCGATGGCCGGGAGATTTCTTCTCCTGACGATTGAACCTGGTATCGGTGAATGGAAATATTGGGCATTCTCTGCGACCAGGCGATACATAATCCTTCGGATTGTCTTTTGGTGCAGGCCTTCAGTTTCGGAATAGATTGGCACAATCCTTTTGAAATGGATTAAACTGCTCGTATCATCGCCGATGAATTCATGGTCGGGATGGATCATCTCTTTTGTTGTCAGGAAGCCGCTTACCGATCCGCTCATGATAACACCTGCGCCCCGCCGGAATATTTTCTGCAAATAATTGTTGTTCCCGCGAAACCATTTCGCCGTTAACCGTCCCGTGCCATCATCTACCTCCACCTCGAAAACCGGTCTGCGGCCATAAAATTTTCTGCCGGAGGCTGTCACTTTGCCTACGATTGTCGCCCGGTCACCATTGGAAAGAGAGGCAATATTCTGAATGAACCTGCGGTCTTCATAAGCCCGGGGCAGGTACAAAAGTAGATCTTCGATGCTGTTGATACCTTTTTTTTTGAGCAGAGCAGCCGTTTGGGGACCAACTCCCGTAAGCGATCCAACCGGCAGGGAGAGCTTTGCTTGGGCCAGGCGTATTGCTGAAACAGAAACAGATGTCTCCTCTGCCGGACCGTCTGGTTGCGGATCGTAGGAAAGAAACGGGTCAAATTTATTCAAGAGCCGACTTACAGTCTCAATGGCGGTCTTTTTTTGTGCCAGATCAATATTATCGAAACCGCGCAGGCTGATTTTCATGGCCGATATAAAATCGCGGGCAGCCTCCGCTGTCAAGGCTCCCCTATCCGCCCCTTCTTCCAGCGCCCCCTCCAGTTCCTGCAGGTAGCCGGTTAAAGTCGTCCCCAGATCCTTTACCAGGGAGAGGTGACGATAGGATTCCCTGCTGGCAAAGGTTAGCGGAGTTCGTATTTTCTTGATTATCTCTGCTATTCTTTCCATAAATATCAAGCAATATCCGGCATGAAGATATGACTGGCACTAACAGATATACAACTTAGGCGCAAGTAAAGAATTGACTTTTCGACTATGTTGGTTTATCTGTCTAACGCTGCCCGACAGGCTGGCTAATTTTTTCCAAAGGGGTAATATGAACAGCAAGATGTCATACCGAGATGCGGGTGTCGACATAGCAAAGGCTAACTCTTTTGTGGAGCGAATAAAGCCCATCGTCAAGGCAACGACCCGCAAGGAAGTAATGGGTTCCATCGGCGGCTTTGGCGGACTTTTCAATCTCGACACCTCCCGCTTCAAAAAACCAGTTTTAGTTTCTTCGACCGATGGCGTGGGAACCAAGCTGCGGATAGCCCAGTTGATGGACCGACATGATACAATCGGAATTGATCTGGTTGCCATGTCGGTAAACGATATAGTCGTGCAGGGGGCCGAGCCGCTTTTCTTCCTGGACTACCTGGCCACCGGCCGGATCGACACCGACCGGCACGTCCAGATCATTCAGGGAATAGCAAACGGCTGCCAAGAGGCGGGATGCGCCTTAATCGGCGGGGAAACCGCCGAGATGCCCGGATTTTACCGTGACAACGAATATGATCTGGCGGGGTTTGCAGTCGGTATTGTCGATGAGGAAAAGCTCATCGACGGATCGGACATCCGGGACGGTGACCGCATCATCGGTGTTTCCGCGAGCGGTCTGCACAGCAACGGCTACTCGCTGGCCAGAAAAATTCTGCTGGACCAGGGGGGCGTGCGCCTGGACAGCACCTATGACGGTCTGACGGGAACTATCGGCGAGGAGCTCCTCAGGCCTACCAAAATATACGTCCGGCCGGTTCTGAACCTTCTCAAAAACTTCGCTATCAAGGGAATCGTTCATGTTACCGGGGGAGGCTTCATCGATAATATTCCCCGAATCATACCTAACAGCTGTCGTGCCGTAATTTATACCAAGAACTGGGATATTCCCGCTATCTTTCGAATTATTCAGGACATGGGCAATGTTGATACATGGGAGATGTACCGGGTATTTAACATGGGAATCGGTCTGATGCTCATCATCGCCGAAGCAAATGTAGCCGAGGCGATCAACCACTTGTCTATGTTGGGACAAAGGGCTTATCTAATCGGACACATCGAGATCATCAGGGACCAACAGCCGCAGGTAGTCTTAGCGTAACGATTAACCCATCTGCCCTGGCCAGCAATCGGAAAATATATGAATGAGAAAATAAAGCTTGCGGTACTCGTTTCAGGAAGCGGCTCCAATCTGCAGTCTATTATCGACCATATCGAATCAGGCAAACTCTCAGCCGAAATAAAAGTTGTTATCAGCAATGTCCCGGGCGCCCTGGCCTTGGAGAGGGCGCGCAATCATAACATTCCAGCGGTTACCATCAGTCATCGAAACTTTCAAACCAGAGAAGCCTTTGAGGCCGAGATGGTGGCAATAATTAACACCTACCAGGCAGACTTGGTGGTGCTGGCAGGCTTCATGCGGGTACTTTCGCCATTTTTCATCCGCTCCTTCCCCCGGAAGATCATCAATATCCATCCAGCGCTACTGCCATCCTTTCCTGGTGTTCATTCTCAAAAACAAGCCTTGGAATATGGCGTCCGCTTCAGCGGCTGCACCGTCCATTTTGTGGATGAGGGCGTCGATACTGGGCCAATAATTATTCAGGCTGCCGTGCCAGTGTATCAGGATGACACTGAGTCGTTGCTTACGGAGCGAATTCTCCGGGAAGAGCACCGGATACTACCCCAAGCCATTGCTCTTTACGCCGCAGGCAGCTTGCGATTTGCCGCAGGCAAACTTCAGATCCGGCAGGCTGCCAAGGTTTTCGTGCCAACAACCCACAATCCTCCCCTTGAAACCTGTTAAACCTCATGTACGATGTTGTAGTCATAGGCAATGATCTCAGCGCCCTGATTGCCGCCCTTGCCGCGGCCAGAAGGGGAATGAACGTCGCCTTGATTCGAGACGGCGGGCATCTGGGTCTGCACAGACCTCCAGGATACTCTTTCCCTCTTGATCCTTTCCCCCCGACCGGTTTCGGACCAGGCCAAACAATTGACAGGTTTCTTAAAGAAATTGACCTTGACCTGCCCGACTTTTTACCCGCTTCAGACCGGTCCGGGCCTGTTTTGCAGCTCATCCTACCGAAAAACAGGCTCGATATATCGGCAGATAAAGATCAGTTATCAGCGGAGCTTGGCCGTGAGTTTCCCCACCTGGGCAAAAACAGGAAAATATTATATCAAGCCGCCCAAAGGGGAAATCACATCATCGACCAGATGATCGAAAAGATTTCTTATAATTCGCCCTTACTGGAGAGGAATTTTGTTAGGTTTAGCTGGAAGACTACTGCAGCCTTGGGCTGGAGGGCTCAATCCTATCCTCTTGGCAATTTGATCCAGCAAGAAAAATCTATTCAGACCCTTGTTCAATCTATGGGACTGATATCTTCCTATCTGAATATCAAATCCGCAGGCGATCTTGCAGCCGCCTATGCCCTGGCCCTTCCCTTTCGGCTTGGCTTTTACCAATCAAAAGGCCGGGGAGGATTTTTATTGTGGCTCAAGGATACTTTCAGCAACTTAGGCCAGCTTTTCGATACATCTTCCGTAATGAGAATAAAAGCTCGCAGTGAGATTGCCATTGATCTGTCACTCAACGATTCAACAGAGGTGTTAAAAAGCCGGCGATTGATTGTAAGTGCCAACTGGGAAAAGCTTAATTTGCTCCTCGGCCAGGGACCCTTTTCCCCGCTGGCAAAACCATTTAAGGTGATGCAGCCGTGTCTGTTTCCCTTCACAATCCACCTGGGGATACTGGAACAGGCACTGCCGGATGAGATCGCACCCTATGTTATCGTCAATAACGGCAACAAAAAAAGCTCCTCTTGGGAAGATGTTTTATTTTTAGAAATGAGCAGGCCAGGTGATCTAAGCCGGGCGCCGAAAGGCAGGCTGGCCTTAAGCGTAACCCTGTTTTCCCGCGAACCTCCCTGGCGGATGATGACGGAGGAGCTCAGGGAAACGGCAACTAATCTTTTTTCGTCTCTCAAATCATTTCTGCCTTTTTTACAACACAATATCGAATATCTCGACCTTGATGAATCAATATTGATTGCCAAAAAATACCAGGAGATGATTAGCTACAGGTATGATATAATGCACCTGTGGCCTGCGGGATTCGGCATTCAGCCACATATAACCACAAGGCCTAATATTTTTATTACCGGCGGGATGCTATGGGCGGGATTAGGATATGAAGGTGAAGTACTGTCGGGCTTGCTGGCCGCTAATTTGGCGGTAAAGTAAAAAATTTGTGTCGTTGGCACGTAAATCATAAGACAGGAGGCTTGATCCCTTGGAGAAAACAATCAGCGATTTCAGCATTGCTTCGCTGGGAGACGCATCAGTAGATTCTCCCATCAATACCGGATATTTTGTCGATGATTCCAGGCGTATCCTTTTCAACAGCTACCTGCCTGATTGCCTGTCAGAATTAGGACCTGACGGAAAACCCCTTTCTTTTGAGATCGCAGGCCCGCGCAAAAAGATATTTTTCGAACCATCCATGACCAAAGCGGCCATAGTAACCTGTGGCGGCCTCTGTCCAGGCATCAATGATGTTATCCGGGCGATCGTCATGGAACTCTACTATCGTTACGGGGTAAGAAACATCGTCGGCGTCAGATACGGTTTTCAGGGATTGATTCCCAGCTTTGGTCATAACTATCTTCAGCTTACGCCAGAGTCAGTTATCGATATTCACACCAAGGGAGGCAGCATCCTTTCCTCTTCCCGGGGCCGCCAGGATGTAAAGGAGATGGTAAAGACCCTCAAACGCACCAATGTTGATATCCTATTCTGCATCGGGGGTGATGGTTCGATGCGTGCGGCCCGGATGATCACGGAAGAAATTAACCGTTGGGGGTTTAATATCTCGGTAATCGGGATTCCCAAGACCATAGACAACGATCTCAACCTGATCCAGAAGACCTTTGGGTTCGACACAGCAATATCGGAGGCGGTGAAGGCTATTCAGTGCGCCCATGTGGAGGCGGAGGGCGCGCCGATGGGCATTGGCCTGGTGAAGATTATGGGACGGCAATCCGGCCAGATTGCAGCCCAGGCAGCCCTGGCTCAACGGGATGTAAATTTTGTTTTAATCCCGGAGGTTCCCTTCGACCTGGAAGGCAAGGAAGGACTTTTGGCGGCAGTTGAGCGTAGACTCCATAACAGAGGGCATTGCGTGATTTTGGTGGCCGAAGGAGCCGGCCAGGAGCTATTCCCCCATGACAGTAAGAGCCGGGAGACAGACGCTTCCGGCAACCCAAAACTCTTTGATATCGGCGCCTACCTGAAAAAGGCGCTGGAAGAATACTTTAAGCGAACCGGTTTAGATATAAATATCAAGTATATCGACCCTAGTTACATGATTCGGAGCATCCCGGCAAACGCCAGCGACAGTATTTACTGCGGCGCGCTGGGAAGTTATGCCGCCCATGCCGGCATGGCTGGAAAAACCGGCATGCTGGTTGCCCTGATGAAAGATGAGTATGTCCACCTGCCTTTTCAGGTAATTTCTTCCGGCACCCAGCTCGATCCCACGGGCAATATCTGGATGCGGGTCCTGGAAGCAACCGGACAGCCTCCCTCGCTTAAAAACCCTGCCGGGCAATAAGTATTAGGACTTTTACCGGACCGTCAAAAATGATGAGGCGGTAAAAACTCCGATTTCCCCTCCCCTGGTGGGAGGGGGATGTAAACATTCGATATATCGACTATTATCACCATCACCCCTTCCCTCTCCCGTCAAGGGAGAGGGAGGTTTTGACTTTTTACCGTTTCATCAAAAATAGCTTGCGTATTTGGCGCATCTGTTTTAGATGTGCCCGCAGTTTTTCATTAGGAGTTAACTATGTCGAGAGTTTGCGAAGTATGCGGCAAAGGCCGTATGGTTGGAAATAATGTAAGCCATGCCAACAACAAAACCAAAAGGGTGTTTAATCCCAACCTGCAGAAGATCCGCTGCATCGATTCCAATAATAAATCTGTGCGCCGCATAAAGGTCTGCACCAGGTGCATCCGCTCCGGTTTCGTTAAAAAAGCCCTATAGGTTTATAGAAAACCCACTTTGGTGAATAGCATTTAGAGCCGGTCTGAGAAAATCACGGTAGTCGGCCACCAGATCGATTCCGTAATTGAGTATTGCCGCCATTTTGCCTTGCGATTGAGGGTCATCCTTTTCCAGGCCGAATTTATCCAGGCAAAGACCCATTCGGCCCTTGTCATCCAGGATGCTTTCCAAGCCTTGATATGTGCAGATGCGGTTTATCAGTTCAACGGCATCTGACATGGTAGCGGTGGCGATGCCAAATGTCTGTGATAGAAAGAGGCTTACCTCCCTTCGGTCGCCGTCTAACATCGATCTTAAGCCAGAGTAAAGACATTCGAGCAGGTCGCCATTATTCGTTTCACGGCAAAGGACCATATCGAAGGCCATTTCGATCAGCATGTGCGACTCATAGCTGGCCTGCGAAATCTCGATTTCCTTGCCGGCGCTGCAGTGCAATTCCATTACCGGCGCAATCAGCGGCCTCCCCTTGATATATGTATATCCTTGGGAATCGTTTAGAAAACGGCCAGGGCTTTTTTCACTTATGGCGCCGAAGTGGGAAAAATCATCTAAGAGAACGTGGAAGCGGATAAAGGACTCCCTTTGCTCAACCAGCGGCATGCCGCCGGAGCGATCAATTGCGTGTGTCATTTCCGCTGTTATTTCCCGATGGACGGGCAGGAGGTCTGGAATTACATTGTAGGCATAAAGGTCTGCCATTACATAATGATAACCAATATGTTTCAGGTATTCCTTCATTATCCAGGTGTGGGTCATCATCAGCATTACTTTTTTTCCTTCTCCAGCATGAAATCTGAACCGGTCTCCCTTATCGGAATCTCTTGCGCCAGCGCCTTAATTGCCGCTGTGGTTTCCTCTTGAAATCCAGGCATGATGGAAACAGACAACCAGCCGCAGCGGCTATCAATCGCCGTTACATTGACCATTCCTTCGTAGCTCTCCAGGATGAATTGAACATAAGCCATATCATTGCGCCTTACAATCAGGCTCCGGCATAATGGCTCCCCTCCCGGGTTACAGTACTCTTCGCCAGGGTGATAATCAGCCATTTAACTTGCGTAATTCCTTCTTAAGCACCTTGCCGATAAGATTTTTTGGCAAGGCGTCGATGAAGGCAACTTCTTTAGGGGTCTTAAATCTGGTCATGGCCTTCAGGCAATGCTCCTGAATCTGTTCCGCCGTGGCGATTCCATTTGGCCGGAGAACAACGTAGGCCTTGATGTCCTCACCATAGACCGGGTCCTTGATTCCAATCACCGCCGCCTCCTGAACCGCCGGGTGGGTCATGATAGCCTCTTCGATTTCCCGGGGGGCAATGTTTTCACCGGCCTTAATTATCAGGTCCTTTTTCCTTTCAGTGATGAAGAAGTAGCCCTCCTGATCTTTATATCCAATATCGCCCGTGTGTAGCCAGCCATTTATTAGTATCTCGTTTGTTTCCTCCGGTTTGTTCCAGTAGCCTTTCATTAACATGGGGCCGCGGATTACTATTTCTCCTTCGACTTGGGGTGGATATTCCTGCCCATCGTCGCCGATGACCTTCATTTCCACTCCCTTCATGGGAAGGCCGATGGACCCCAGCTTCTTTTTCCCGGTAAAGGGGTTGACTGAATTATTGGCTCCAGCCTCAGTCAAGCCCCAACCTTCAATAATCTCATAGCCAAACTTTTCCTTAAATCCCGACCAGGTCTCCATGCTCAGCGGCGCCGACCCCGAAATCCAGTATTTCATCGAGGAGAGGTTATATTTATGAGGATCAGGGTGAAACAGCATGAATATATACATGGTAGGCACGGCAGTCATAAGATTGACCTGATATTTTTCTATGGCGCTGAAGATGGCATCGATATCGAAGGTATCACATAGAACTGCCGGACCAATATCTCGCAGAAAACTGTTGTTGGCGGTAGATATGCCGTAGGAATGGCAAAGGGGAAGTACCAGGAGGCTGCGGATGTCCGGCGGGAGCTGGATAGAATCGACCTGCATTTTAGCGTTGGCGTAGAGGCTCAAATGGGTGTGCATGACCCCCTTTGGTCGACCGGTTGTGCCGGCAGTGTAAACAAGCGCCGCCAGATCATGGTCATCAACCTCAGTTATCGCTAATTTATCCGAGGCATCTTGAAGCAGTAACTGATAGGAGAGGCAGCCTGGCAAAGTCTGATCTTCGATCAGGATAATCTCCCGGATTCGCCCGGACTTTGATTGGCATTTTTTGATCTTAGGCAGATAATTGATGCTGCTGATAATTACCTCCGCTCCCGAATCCTCATATATATAGGCAGTCTCTTCTTCTCCTACCAGATAGTTAATGGGAACGATCACTGCGCCTAGTTTCCACACCGCCTGAAAGGCCTGCAAAACTTCCGGGCAATTGGGCATCTGGAGAATTACGCGGTCACCCTTGCCTACGCCAAGTTTCTGAAGCGCGTTGCCTAATCTGCAGGCGTCTCGCTCCATCTCCAGATTAGTAAATTCCCGATCTTTAAATATGATGCTGACCATCTCGCCCTTCTCATTGATCTTATCAACTGCTAACCTTGCAATATTCATAGCTACCTCCCATTTTTATTGGTTGATCCGACTTTGACGGCTGGCAAATTTGAAAATGCAACTCATTTCCCCCAAAAGCCTCACAATTGAGCGGAGCAAATCCACCTTAAGGAAGAAAATGGGCGTTAGTCCAGGCTGAGTTATTGTTGTGGTCGACGACCTCTACCCGGTGGTATCGTTGTCCTTGATGGAGAGTAAATCGAGCCTCGGTAATGGCTTCACCGTTCCAGGAATGCCTGGCATCCGGGCAGTGCCATAGATCGCCGATCAGATAGATGGAACGAACAGGGGAGCAACGGACATAGACCTCCCTCCTTTCCTGGTTTATCTCGAAAATCTCCGGACCAGTCGAAGAGTAGAATTGCCCAGTTTTTATGGCCTGGAGCACCGATATCTGATCGAGTTTTTCTGATTTCAGGACTATCCAGCCCCGGCCATGATCGGGATAGGCGAAATGGGAATCGTCCGTTGCCAGTCCGTGCAGCCTGCGGCCGCGGCGCAAGAGGCCATCCCAGTGGACCAGGGAATGTCCCTTGTTTATTTCAAGCCAGCAGCCGGTATTGAATATCTCGATCCCGATATGGCCCTGGAGGGGCAAAAGGTCTTCGAAAGAGTGATCATGCCAGTATGGATGGGCGATAAAGCAAACCCCAGCGGAAGAGTTGATGGCGTCAATGGTATCCTGCACCTCCTGAAACGGTGCAATCGGCATGGAATCGACGCCAAGAGCAACCACGTGATATTCGGTTAAACCACGGCGAGCGGATATTTCCACACCAGGAATAAGCAAAAGAGGAGGTTTACAGTCCAGATCATCCCCACAAGTCACTATGTTATGATCGGTTAATGCCAGAAAATCGTAACCCTGGCTGGCATGCCAGCGGATATTTTCAGCTGGAGAGAGTTTGCCGTCAGAGCGAGCAGAATGGGTGTGAAGGTTTCCTTTGAACCATTTGCCGGTTGTACCAAAAGGCATAAGTGCGGCCATGAGAGTTACCTTAATCGATGGTATTATCCTAGACTACAGTGGGCAGTTACGTCCCGTTAATACGGCATTATGGATGAGCCGTCAACCCTATTGTAGGCGTGGGTCTGCGACAAATTTATGGATAGCGGTTTTTTCTCCCCTCTTTCCCAAAGAGGGGTCGGGGGAGATTTGACGAACAATAAATAACATTTTGTTTTTATTACAAATCCCCCCCTCCACCCTTTGGGAAAGGGGGGATAGCTCTCTGCAAGAACAGTATACCCACATTTTTGTCGCACACCCACGATATATTGATATTCCCCGCTTGACATATGCCCTCATTGGGGTCATATTGGCGAACCCTGCAGGTCCTGGCTGACCGTTAATTTATCTTTTGAAGGAAAATCCGAATGATTCATTTACCATTTACGGCATGGAAAAGAGCTCACAGAGATCGAGAACTCACGGAACTCTTAACCAGAGAACTGGGCCTTAACCCCATTGTTGCCAATGTTATATCCGCTCGCGATATTCAAGACATAAACCAGGCGCAACGATTTCTTTCCCCATCACTTAAAGACCTCCATAATCCTTTTCTGATGAAGGGGATGAAGAAAGGAGTTTCCCGTGTCATTACCGCCATTTACGGCCAGGAAAAGATTTTAGTATACGGCGATTATGATGCCGATGGAATCACATCAGTTGCCATCCTTTATGATTTCCTGAAAAACATATCTGTTGACGTGTCATATTTCATTCCCGATCGTTTGACGGACGGATACGGTCTTCATAAAAACACAATTGAGAAGGCAAAGAGCCAGGGCACAAGCGTTATCGTTACAGTTGATTGCGGCAGCTCGGACTATGACCAGATACTGTTTGCCAGGTCTTTAGGGATCGACGTTGTTGTTCTTGACCATCATGAAATATCCAGCCCGATTCCGGAGGCCTACGCAGTTATTAATCCCAGGCAGCCGGACTGCCTTTTTCCTTTTAAACAGTTGGCGGCGGTGGGGATCGTCTTTAACTTCCTCATCGCCCTGCGCGGAAGCCTACGCGAAAATGGTTTTTACAGCCAGCGGCAATATCCCAATCTCAAGAGCTATCTGGACATTGTGGCGCTGGGAACCATCGCTGATGTATGTCCCCTCATTGACGAAAACCGGATATTCGCCAGGTTCGGCCTGGAAATCATGTCCTACGAAAAAAGAGCCGCCCTCAGGGCATTGAAGGAAGTTGCCTTTTTAGACAATCGAAGCCTTGATTCCACCCGTGCCTCCTTTGCCATCATTCCCAGAATAAATGCGGCGGGACGAATTGCGCAGGCCAGTGAAGCTGTGGAGCTCTTGCTTACGAATGACCTGGAAGAGGCAAGAACAATCGCCAGAAGGCTTGATAACTACAATAAAAAACGTCAGGCCATGGAACGCCTCATTTTCACTGAGACCGCAGCCCAGGTAGAAAGCCTCTTGAGCCGAACCAACTTAAGCTCTTTTGTTTTTGCATCCCCCAACTGGCATCCCGGAGTTATCGGCATTGTCGCCTCCCGTCTGGTGGACAGATACAGCCGTCCTGCCATTTTGATCAGCCTCAAGGATGGATTGGGGAGGGGTTCTGGCAGAAGCCTTGGCTATTTCAATATATATGAGGGACTGAAAAAATTGGATTCCTATTTGCTTTCTTACGGTGGCCATCAATTTGCTGCGGGAATCTCAATTCGCCAGGGCGATATCCAGGCATTTTCTACTGCGCTGGAGAAGATCGTCAGAGAAGATGTGCCCGCCGACTATCAGGCCGAGACCTGTATCGACTCCCCCTGCCAGTTAAATGATATCAATGACGAACTCATGAAACAACTGGAACTACTGGCACCATTCGGCAGTTACAATCCGGAACCGGTGTTATGTGCCCAGGATTTAACTATCAGCTCGATGTCCGTGGTCGGTAAAAATCATCTGCGGCTAAAGTTGACAGCGGACGGAATGTCCTGCAATTCCATTTGGTTCGGCAAGGCCGAATTATGCAATATACCCACCACCGGCAGATTTGACGTAGCCTTCACTCCCCAGTTCAACCATTACAACGGCACTACCGAGGTTCAGCTTAAATTACACGATATTTCCATTTCATAGGTAATGACAGGAGGGTCGCGTCACACCGCGGCCGGATGAAAAACCCCGTTTTAATCGATAGATGACCCTTGCGACCCGCCTATCGAAAATCCTTAATTCCCAGCTTTTCGATGCGATAGTTGAGCGAATCATAACTGACATGCAGGAGGCGGGCGGCTTTGGTCTTGGAGCCGTAGCTTGCCCGCAGGGCTTTTTCAATTAGCAGCCGCTCATATTTGGTAACCTCTTCATTGAGGTCAATACCATCTTCGTTAATTTCCGGACCCTCCGCCAACCGGCGACTCAGAGGCTCCGGAGAGATGATCAGACTTTCCGGCAGGATGATATTTGATGTCTCCAAGGCGATGCTACGCTCGATGATGTTTTCCAGTTCCCGGACGTTGCCGGGGAAAGGATATTCCATCAGTAAATCCATTGCATAGGCGGATATGGTCTTTATATCCTTGCCGAACTCACGGGCATATTTATCGATGAAAAACCGGGTCAAAATCGGTATGTCATCTTTTCTTTCCCTCAATGCTGGCAGGACAATGGGAATAACATTCAAACGATAGTAGAGGTCTTCCCGAAAGTGGCCGGCGGTCACCTTTTCTCTTAAATCCTGGTTTGTTGCGGCAATAATCCGAACATCTACATTAATATCGGCCTGCCCGCCCACCCGACGAAATGACTTCTCCTGAACTGCCCGCAACAGCTTTACCTGCAGTAGGGTCGGCAGTTCTGATACCTCATCGAGGAAGATCGTTCCCGACTGGGCAAGTTCAAACAGGCCCGGCTTGTCGGTGCTGGCGCCGGTGAAAGCGCCGCGCACATGTCCGAAAAGCTCGCTCTCCAGCAGAGTTTCGGGAATACCCCCGCAATTGATTACCACAAAAGGATTATCTCTTCTGCTGCTGGCATTATGGATAGCTTTGGCCACCAGCTCCTTGCCGGTGCCGCTTTCGCCCAGAATAAGAACGTTCGTCTTTGTAGCCGCCACCTTCCTGATGATCGAATATACCTTGAGCATATCTTTGCTCTTGCCGATCATGTTGCCAAAGGAAACGCTCTGGGCAACCTCTTTCATAAAAAGCGCCTCTTCCCGCAATATCCCCTTTTTCTCCAAGGCATTGGAGACGATACTTTTGAGTTTATCTATATCGAAATCTTTTTCGATGTAGTCGAAGGCCCCCTCCTTGAGCGCCTGCAGGGCCGTCTCGCGTGAGGCAAAGGCGGTAATGAGAATTGCCATCGTCTCCGGGTTCTTCTCTTTTAATTTTTTTAGCAATTCGATGCCATCCATCTTCGGCATCTTCAGGTCCGTGATGACCAGATCACAGGGTTCCTTTTTAGATCTGGCCAGGGCAGCGATGGCGTCGCCAAAGGTTTCGACCTGGTGACCTTCTTCAGTCAGCATTATTTCGAGAACATCCCTCAACCCCTTGTCATCGTCAACCACAAAAATTCTGGCCATTAGATTTCCCTCCTGCTGTTACCTGTAAAATCCTTGGCTGGCGGTTCGACGAACGGCAATACAACAACAAAAGTAGTTCCCTGGCCGAAAGAGCTTTCGATCCGGATTTTACCTGAGTACCCGGCTACAATCCTGTTGACAATGGCCAAGCCGAGCCCGGTGCCCCTTTCCTTGGTAGTATAGAAGGGCTGCAGAACCAGATCGATATTTTTTTCCTCAATTCCCACTCCGCTATCGCCGACCTTAAGTTCCCAAAAACTGCCAGCAGTGTCTATATTCAATATGCTGCTCATCACCAACAGCCGCCCTCCTTCCGGCATGGCTTGGAGGGCGTTGAGGATAAGATTCCACAGTATCTGCCTGATTTCTATTCTCTTAGCCATCAATTTCAGCCCCTCTTCGAGCCTTAGCTCCACCTGACATTGCTTCGGCCAATCGGGGGTTAAACGCAATGATTCCAGAACATCTGCTACCAGGTCATTAATATTGACAATCTCATCCATCTCAGGCGCCGGCCGGGCCAGCAAAAGAAAATCCCTCATAAAGCCTTCAATCTGTTGTTTGCCCTGAAGAACTATTTCCATCAGTTTAATATCTTTTTTGCTGTGGAAGTAACTTTTTTTCAGCAGTTGGATGGAACCACTGATGGCTGCCAGAGGAGTTCTGATCTCATGGGCCAGGGCCGAAGCCATCTCACCGGTAAAAGCCAGGCGGCGATTTTTTTCCAACGCCTCCTCCATCATTTTTATCGAAGTCATGTCCTGAAAGATCAATATCTCACCAATTTTTAAGCCTTTAGTATTTCTAAGCGAGGAAATTGAGATACCCAGAGTAAGGTGGCTTAAGTCTTTCTTCTGAAATGACAGCTCACCCCTAGTCCGGCGTTCGCCCCGCGCCGGGGTTAACAAACCTTGACGAAAACTTTGGTAGCCAGGAAATAAATAATCGATCGGGCGGTTGATAACCTCCCGCCGGGGGAATCCGGTAATCATGGCCGCCGCACGATTAAATAATTTGATCTTTCCGGTGAGAGTCACGGTGATGATCCCGGCCTCTACCGACTCAATGATGCTGCGGTGCAGAAGATCCAGCTGTTCAAACGCGCTCTCCCTTTCTTCCAAGAGGGAGCTGACTTTTCTTTCTCTTTCCACCAGGTAACTTGCTACCAGGGCAACCAGGTAGAAGGAAAGCATATGAACAAAAATCCGCATCATCAGGAAAGCGGTGGTATATTTATAATCAGAGCTCAAGAAAGAACTAAGCGGCAGTATTGTAAGGTAATACTCGCCCACAAACAACAGGCCGTAGGAAATGCTGCTGGCTGATGCTATTAGCATCCCTCCCCTTCTGGCCAGGAACATGACCGAGTAAATAATTATTAGAATGTAAAAAAGGGAATATACGCTTTCGATGCCGCCGGTAAAATGAACCAGTGCGGTTACGGTTATGGTATCGCAGCAGGCCTGAAAATAAATGTTGAGCTTTATCTCCTGGTTGAATCGAAAAAAGAGTAAATAAATCAGGCTAAGCAGGTAGGTGACAATTATTATCCCGGAGAGAAAAAAAAGTCTCCTGTCAGTTGAATCGAGCAAACCGTCGGCCCCGCCACCAAACTTAAGTTCGATCAGCAATGCGGTTCCCAAAAGCAGGGTAACAACCAGGAGCCTAAAAACAATCAGCAACCTGACCCGTTCGGTCAAACTTTTCTCTTGCAGCCAGCCTTCATCCATGTAAGCTCAAAAATAAGTTTTTTGTGACCCAGTCGTTAACTTTTCTCTTTACAGGAATCAATCAGTCAATGCAAAGACCATTCGTGCCACTCCTGGGATCGCTAAGCTGCGGGATACTCCTGGCTCAGCTGCTGGTTATCCCTGATATATACCTGCTTGCCCTGCTGGCTTTGCTCCTTTTGGCCCTCCTTACAACCTGGCGGCGAGATAAATACAACCTTACTTTCCCCCTCTCGTTGTTCGCCCTGATCAGTTTGGGACTGCTAATAATGAACGCTCATCTGCGCCAGCCTATGCCGGTAGATGATATCAGGCGTTTTGTTGGTAAAGAAATAATAACAGCAGAAGGTATGATCGACTCAATTGATGAAGTATCAGATGATAGAATTGCGATAACAGTACGTCTTTCAAGGATTTTAATCAATGACAAATGGAAAGAGGTGCGGGGACGGTCAATTCTTGGCTGGGAAGACCGCGATGCTCTGCCGGACCAGATCGGCTATGGCGACTACATTCGTTTCAAAGTAAAATTTAAGCCGTTTCGTAATTTTCAAAATCCCGGCGGTTTTGATCGCGAAAAATTTTTTCGTTATCGTGGGTTTCAGGTACAGGGGAAGATCCAGAGGGCTTCAGAATTAATGCTCATCCGAAAAAATCAGGGGAATGCCCTCTGGCAAAAGATCACGGCAATTCGCCTTCAGATAATTGACTTTGTCCGAAAAAACAGCCCGCGGGAAGCCGCTGCGGTCATTCTGGCCATGACGGTGGGGGAACGCGGGGGGATACCGGAGCAGGTAAAAGAAAACTTTCGGCAAAGCGGAACCGCCCATGTCCTTGCCATTTCAGGCCTCCACGTGGGAATCGTCGCCTTTCTTATCATTTTTCTGATCCAGCGTTTGCTGCTAAACTGGCACTGGCTCGCACTGAGATTAAATATCAGGCTCATTGCCCATCTGGCAGCTATTTTACCGCTCATTTTTTATGCGCTGATCGCCGGTGGCAGCATCTCGGTGATCCGCGCCACCATTATGATAATTACCTTCATGCTGGCCCTGCTTTTGGGAAGGCAGCGCGACCTCCTAAATATTCTTGCCATGGCGGGTTTTGTTATTCTCATCTTATCACCGCCGTCTCTTTTTGATGTGTCTTTTCAGCTGTCTTTTACCGCGGTTGCGGCCATCTTATTGCTAGCCCCTCTGTTTGAGCCTGAAGGCAGCAATAAGCCTTCGCTCAATTTTCAGTTCCGGCGGTTGATTATCGGTTTGCTGGCTGTAAGTTTTAGCGCGATTTTGGGAACCTGGCCGCTCGTCGCTCATTATTTTCACATCTTCTCACCCGTTTCCTTAGTTGCCAACGTCCTGGTAGTGCCGCTAATGGGGTTTCTGGCCCTGCCGCTGTCTTTTGGCGCAATAATTACCGCCTATCTCTATCCCCCTTTGGCCCAGGGTCTTCTTTTTCTGGCTGCACAGGTAGTGGAGATAAATCTTTTCATTATCGATTTTTTGGTCCGTCTCCCCTACTCTTGGCAGCTCGTAGGACCTCCCTCCGTCGGGCAGTTATCATTGTATTACAGCTTTCTTTTGATCGTTACCGGCCGTCTCAAGTCTTTCCGGGGTCAGGTCGCTTTGTCTCCGCGGGCAATCCAGGGCTATAACTTTGCAATTGCTGCTATTATTATTATCGTCATCGCTGGCGGAATTTTTGATTTTGTCAAAAACAGGCTTTCCGATGAAATGAGGGTAACCGCAATCGACGTTGCTCAGGGAAGTGCGACTCTAATCGAGGTTCCGCGGGGGAAAACCATCCTTATTGATGGTGGTGGGGCATCATACGGCAGATTTGATGTCGGACGCAATGTAGTTGCTCCTGTTCTTTTGGCCCGGGGGATAAAGAAGATCGACCTGGTTATATTGACTCATCCCCACAGCGACCATTTCCAAGGTTTGATTTATATCATCAATAATTTTAAAGTCCGGCAAATATGGACCAACGGCCAGCGGATAACGGAGCCCGATTTTTTGCGGCTGATGGAAGCGATCGACAGGAAAAAAGTACCCCATCATCAGGTGACGGCTATGACGCCCCCGGCGAACTTTGACAGCGTAATGCTGACCCCTCTTCATCCGGCGGCGCCAAAATTGATAGCAGGTTATGAAGATACCAACAACGCCTCCCTGGTGGTGAGGCTTTCCTATGGTCAGCACAACCTGCTGTTTACCGGTGATATTATGGAGCGGGCGGAAGAAGATATCCTGCGCCGTAATGTTCGGCTATCGAGCCAGGTGCTTTTTGTTCCTCATCATGGCAGCCGCACGTCAAGCACACCCGCCTTTTTGAAGGCAGTCAATCCGCGGCTCGCTGTCATCAGCTCCGGCGGTGAGTCCTCCTTTTCCCTGCCCCATCCCGAAACTCAGGCCCGCTTGAACGATTTAGGAATAAGGGTGCTGAGGACGGACATCCAAGGCGCAATTACGATCAAAAGTAATGGCCGGATATTGGAAGCGGACGGGCAGGTCAACCCTTGAGGGCAAGCTTTTTATTGTAAGGCTCTCTGTAACATGCTAGATACGCACTATTAGCAAACAGCGATCTCCAGTTGAAGCCAGAATCGCTGATTTCGGCCAGGGGCCTTCCCCTTGGCAATCAGGAGCGACTTCGAGCGTGAAAAAAAATATAACCGCAGTTAAGGGATTTAAGGATATCCTACCCAGTCAGACCGGTAAATGGCTGTATGTTGAAGGGATCGCCCGGACAATATTCACCAACTTCGGCTTTCGGGAGATCAGGGTGCCGATCCTGGAAAAAACTGCCCTTTTCCAACGAAGCATTGGAGAGGCGACCGACATTGTCGAAAAGGAAATGTACACCTTCCTGGACCGCAGTGACGACCAGCTCACGCTGCGCCCTGAAGCTACCGCTTCCGTTCTCCGGGCCTGCATCGAGCATAACCTTTTTACCCCGGGGCAGGCAACCAGGCTCTTCACCATCGGTCCCATGTTTCGCCGGGAGCGGCCCCAGAAGGGGCGATACCGCCAATTCCATCAGATCGATGTGGAGCTTCTGGGGCTCGATAACCCGATTACCGATGCAGAAGTAATCCTGATGCTGATCCACTTTCTCAATACCCTTGGCCTGTCCAATCTGGGTTTAGAGATAAACTCTTTGGGCTGTCCCTTGTGCCGACCAGGTTTCCGCGAGGCGATGACGGCCTATTTGAAGGGTCGGGAAGCGGGCCTCTGCGGGGACTGCCAGCGGCGTATATCATCAAACCCCTTGAGGATTTTTGATTGCAAGATCGAAGGATGCGCCGAGACAATCAGGGGCGCACCCCTGATTTTAGACCATCTGTGCCCGGATTGTTCTGATCATTTTGAACAGGTGCAAAGATACCTCAATGATTTTCAACTTAAATTCACTGTCAATGCTCGGATGGTCCGCGGCCTTGACTATTACACCAAAACAGCGTTTGAAGTAGTGGCCGGCGCGGCTGGTGCCCAAAACGCCATTGTCGGGGGCGGTCGCTATAACGGCCTAATCAAGGAATTAGGCGGCGACGATATACCGGGAATCGGTTTTGCAATCGGTTTTGAGAGGCTCCTGTCGCTTGTGCCCAAGGAGGATGCTGAATTTGATATCGCACCCATCCTCTACATTGCCACCCAGGGAGATGATGCGTTGGCAAGTGCCTTGTCATTAGGCAACCATTTGCGTCTCCGGGGCATTTCAACTGAGATGAGTTACGTCACCCGCAGTCTCAAGTCCCAGATGAAACAGGCAGACAAACTAAACTGCCGCTACGTTTTAATGCTGGGTGAAGCGGAATTGGCATCGGGGCGTGCGCAACTGCGGGATATGCGCAGATCCCTTCAGTGGCCACTGTCACTTGATGGAATCGAAAATTCCCTGATTGATTTAATTGATGGCACTGTAAATAGTCAAAAGGGCTCCTCTCCTTTGAGGGGAGATGGTGATAATAGTTGACATATCGAATGCTTACATCCACCCTCCCCCTGCCCCCCCACCGGGGGAGGGGGAATAGGAGTTTTTACCGCCTCCTCATTGCCAAAAGGCGAGGTATTTTATGGCTATGACGAAGCATGATCTTCCGAAATAGATTATTCCAAAAAGAGGTATGACTTGTGAGTGAATTTATAAAGGACTTAAAACGCACCGACTATTGCGGAAACTTAAGACCAGCCGATCTTGGTCGCGATGTGGTACTGATGGGCTGGGTGCATCGCCGCCGAGACCACGGAGGTGTCATTTTTGTCGATCTTCGTGATCGTACTGGCCTGGTGCAGGCGGTAATTACCCCGGATGAAATGGATGATGCGGCGAAGTCTATTCGAAGTGAATTTGTACTGGCCCTGGAGGGACGGGTTCGCATGCGACCATCCGGAATGGCAAACCCGGATATGACCACTGGTGAAATAGAGATCCTGGTTAAATCTTTCCAGGTTCTCAATGAAGCCAAGACTCCTCCCTTTCCGCTGGATGGCTCAAACGAAACATCCGAAAATATCCGTTTGCAATACCGTTATCTTGATCTCAGGCGATCCGAGCTGCAAAAAAATATAATTTTGAGGAGTCTGGTTGCGGCAACAGTGCGTAATTATTTCCAACAGGAAGGGTTTCTGGAGGTGGAAACGCCTTTTCTAACCAAGAGTACCCCGGAAGGAGCCCGTGATTACTTGGTTCCCAGCCGTATCAATCAGGGGCTCTTCTACGCCCTGCCCCAGTCGCCGCAATTGTTCAAGCAACTTCTGATGGTTTCCGGTTTTGACCGCTATTACCAGATAGTCAAATGCTTTCGTGACGAAGACCTTCGGGCGGACCGGCAGCCGGAATTCACCCAGATTGACGTGGAAATGTCCTTCTGCGACGAAGAAGACATCATTGCGGTGATCGAGCGCCTTTTTGGGGAGCTCTTCCGAACCTGTATGGCCCGCAATCTTTCCCTGCCCTTCCCCCGCCTGACCTATCAGGAAGCCATGAGCCGTTACGGCAAAGACAATCCGGACACCCGCTTTGCCCTCTACCTCCATGACTTAACAGATATCCTGGAGCAATGTGATTTTCAGCTTTTTCGCGAGGTCATTGCCCGGGGAGGCATCATCAAGGCCATCATGATCGAAGAAGGCAGCGCCTTTTCCCGCAAGGAGCTGGATGATTTGAAGGACTTCGTTGCGACCCATGGGGCAAGGGGGCTAACCTGGGCGCGTGTTAATTCCGAGGGCTGGGCATCACCGGTTGCCAAACACCTCAAACACACTGAGATCGCTACCATCAACGAAAGGCTGTCCGCCCGCGAGGGATCGTTGATCTTTATTTTGGCCGATTCAGTCGGCGTGGTCAACGCCGCTCTGGGAAACCTGCGGCTGCACCTGGCCAAGAAACTTAACCTGATCGATAACGCCAAGTTCTCCTTCACCTGGGTAACCGAGTTTCCCTTGATGGAGTACAGCGAGACTGACAAGAGGTATGTTTCCACCCATCATCCTTTTACCTCGCCGTATTTGGAGGACCTGCCCTACCTTTTGACCGATCCGACCCGGGTAAGGGCGCGCGCCTATGACCTGGTGCTCAACGGTTCGGAAATCGGTGGGGGAAGTATCCGTATCCACAGCCGGGAAGTTCAGGCACAGATATTCACAGCCCTGGGACTTACCGAAGCAGATCTGGATTCAAAATTCGGGTTTTTCCTGGAAGCCCTTCAGTATGGCGCCCCTCCCCACGGCGGGATAGCTTTCGGTTTGGATCGGATGGTAATGCTCATGGCCGGCGCCGAATCCATCCGGGACGTCATCGCGTTTCCCAAAACGCAGAAAGCCGGCTGTCTCCTTAGTGGCGCACCTTCCAAGGTATCTTTAGAGCAGTTGATGGAGCTATCCATCAAGATTGTCTCCCAGACGCCTCATAACCCAAAGAAAGCCGCTTTGTAGAAGATACTGCTGGCATAATATAGTTGAAAAAACTTGAAGTTTAATTTAGGTTAGCAACCAAGGCGGTATGGGGACACGCATCCCTGGCCGGCTTTTCACGAAGTCTAAAACCTTGAGGCTTTCTATAAAGGAGGACATATAAATGCCCCGCTGGAACAAAGACTTAAGAGTACTTGATCACGAACACAGCCCCCACTGGAAGTACGGCCTAATAAACGTAGTCGAGCCAAATCTCCAGAAGGACGTGTTTCCCTACAGCGATGTCAGCCGGATCGATTTCGATCATAAGCTTCTTTCCATCAGGCCGCCGGAAGAAATCTTTATTACCGACACCACCTTCCGCGACGGCCAGCAGGCCCGGCCTCCCTATACAGTTAACCAGATTGTGGCTCTTTATAAATTAATGGGCGCCTTAGGCGGTCCAAACGGTGTAATCCGTCAGACCGAATTTTTCTTGTACAGTAACAAGGATCGGGAGGCGGTTGATAAATGCCGGGAACTGGGCCTTAAATTCCCGGAAATAACCGGCTGGATCAGGGCAAACAGCGATGACGTCCAACTGGTTAAGAATGCGGGCCTCAGGGAAACCGGCATCCTAACGTCCGCATCGGACTATCATATCTATCTTAAGATGGGGAAGAACCGAGCTGAGGCACTCGCGGATTACCTGAAGATTGTCCGCTCAATCCTGGAGGCAGGGATAACGCCCCGCTGTCATCTCGAGGATCTTACCAGAGCCGATATCTACGGCTTTTGCATCCCCTTTGCCATCGAATTAATGAAGCTTCGGGAAGAGAGCGGCATCGACATCAAGATCCGCCTTTGCGATACACTGGGCTACGGTGTCAACTATCCCGGTGCCGCCCTGCCCCGGAGTGTGGATAAGCTGGTGCGGGCATTTATCGATGATGCCGGCGTACCCGGGCAGCTCTTGGAATGGCATGGCCATAACGATTTTTACAAGGCCCTGGTGAACGCCGTCACCGCCTGGCTTTATGGCTGCTCCGCCGCCAACTCCACCTTGCTGGGAATGGGAGAGCGAACCGGCAATCCGCCGATAGAAGCCCTGATCATCGAATATATCAGTCTGCTTGGTAAAACAAATGGAATAGATACCTGTGTAATTACGGATATCGCCGAATACTTTGAAAAGGAAGTGGGGGTGAAGATTCCACCCGCTACTCCCTTTGTCGGCGCCGATTTCAACGTCACTATGGCCGGCGTACACATCGACGGTCTCATCAAAAACGAGGAAATATACAATATCTTCGATACCAGACTGATATTGAAGCGGCCGATAATTGCCACGATTACCGACAAATCCGGCAAGTCCGGCATTGTATACTGGATAAACCAGCGCTTGGGTCTTAGGAGTGAAGTTGAGGTGGATAAACGGCATCCGGGTGTCTCAAAAATCCATAAATGGGTGACTGAACAATACGAAAGCGGACGGGTAACCAGTATTTCCCATGAAGAAATGGACAGGCTGGTGCGCAAGTATATCCCGGAACTCTTCATGTCCGAACTGGACAAGATCAAGATGAGGGCCGCCGAGGCCGCCATATCCGTTGTGAGCCAGGTGATCGAGCATCCGGTAATGAAAACTATGAAGCCCGAACTGCAGGAACCGGTAATGCAGAAGATGATCGAGGAAAATCCATCCATCCAGTTTGCCTATGTGGTTAATACCAACGGGAAGAAGACCACGAAGAACATCACCAACATCACCGATCGGGCTAAGTATGAAAACTATGGGGTGGGCACTGATCAGTCGGACCGTGAGTGGTTCATCAAACCCATGCAGACGGGGAAGATGCACGTTACCAATTTCTACATTTCCAAAATGACCGGCGCCCTTTGTATCACCGCTTCGGCCCCTATCACTGACGACAAGGACGAAATCGCTGGTATTTTCGGGGTAGATATTAAATTCGAGGACTGGGTTAAAAGGGTCGAGGACATCGCTGAAGCCACCCAGATTGCCCTGCGCGAAGAATACGAAGCCAAGGCCCGCTCAGACCGGTGGATGTAAATGCCAGGGGAGGAAAAGGGGACAGATATTTTTTGCCTCCCGCTGGTTCAATCTTGCAGATTGAACCAGCGGGAGGAGACCTTAATCGGATATTTTTCCATAGGTATCCTGATATAGCCCTCCTCTTTCCTCCTTAAAGGATTCCAAGAGCTCCTCGACGGTCATATTAGCGGCCCTTGAGCAGCTTCCCGACCTCCCGTCGCGCGTCGTCCATTTCCAGGCGCCTCGGGGTGACAATCAACGCATCTCCTATCGGGATAATGGAAAGAAGCTAACCTTCCTCCAGACGGGTCATTTCACGTATCTTTTTGGGAATCGTAAGCTGACCGCGGGATTTGATCTCCGCTACCGCCGCTTTTGCGCTGTCCATCATGCACCTCCTTAATTAATCTGAATTCAGAATATCGGAATGCGGATTATAAGACAAGGCTTTTGATTTTTGTTTTGGTGCGAGGCAAGGCTTTACGCCGCGCTAACGCACCCTACGGGCTCCCGCCTTGAGCCAGGCCGGGGCCACTTGGTGATGCCGTAGTCGTCGGAGCAGGTCCAGAGCCGCGCGAAGGTCAGGCGCGCCTCTCGCGGGACGAGCGCAAGCTTCTCGTCGCTCCAGAATTCCTGTTGGCGACGGACGAAACCAAAAAGGTAACCACTTGATTTTTCAAGGGGAATATGGCGCGCCCGGTAGGATTCGAACCTACGACTTGCAGATTCGAAGTCTGCCACTCTATCCAGCTGAGCTACGGGCGCTTGGTAAGATGAAATAATGGGGTGAGTGAAGGGATTCGAACCCTCGACCTCCGGGGCCACAACCCGGCACTCTAACCAGCTGAGCTACACCCACCATTATGGTACGCCTGCAGGGATTCGAACCCGGGACCTACGGATTAGAAGTCCGTTGCTCTATCCAGCTGAGCTACAGGCGCCCAAGTAAATCTTAATCAGGAAATGTGCTTCTATATTCTCTCCCATTTTTTGTCAAGCCGAAAACGGAAGCCAGGTCTGCGACAAAAATGTGGGTATCGTATTTACGCAGAGACTCACCCCCCTTTCGAAAAGGGTGGCAGTGGTGATTTGCAATAAAATCAGAAAGTTATTTATTGTCCGTCAAATTTCCCCTGACCCCTCTTTGTTAAAGAGGGGAGAAAACCCGCTCTACCCATAAATTTGTCGCACACCTACGGAAGCCAGCACTTCATTTGCACGCCTTGCCTGAAGGCGCTTTATACCGCTTCACCTTACCTGACGAATCCGGCAATTCCGTCGTAACTGTAGCCGTGTTTATTAATATCTTCGCCTTTAGGATCCACGGTAAAAAAGTAACGTCCCGTCTTTTTGTTGAGCCAGCGGTGCAGGGGGCGTGCGCCGGCAATCCGGGAGGTGGCAATATTGCCGATGGCGCCCTCAAAGATGTAGCCGGAAAGTAATTTGCTTCCTCCCTGACGCTGATAGGAATAGAAATAGTCCGCCTTATGCGGATTATACCAGCGGAAAAATTCTGTAGTGCCGGGAGCGCCAGGCGGGAAAAGCTGAAAGGCGATTCCCTGGTTCGCGTAGCCGTTGACAAATATCTTTTTGCCGTCCGCCTGGAGATTTGTCGTAAACAGGTACTCCCTATCTTTAACATAGCGATAAACATCAAGGAGTTTGGTTCCTCCCGTTGAAAAAACGTCGCAGTACATCAATACCGTTTCCTGGCCGGAGTTGGAGGAAAGCTCCAGATATTCCAAATACAGGCCAGGGTTGAGGTTGCGAGTGTCTATGCTGATTGTCAGATAGTCTGTCTCGCGGGTGGTTATACCGCTGCGGGGAAATACCCTGACTGCTCCTGCCGGGAACCTGCTCGATTCCCGGCCGAACGTCTTTACGCCTTCCATGATAAATTGGGCATCCCTGCTGATAACGGTAAGGGTATGCTGGGTGTCAGACAAGCCTTGAATCATATGCGGATCGAGGTACCCGCTTCCCTCCTCATGATCGCGGGGGAAGATAATGGGCTGGTCATCAATCAAAACCGCCAGAGCTCCCTCTTCTGACTTCCGCATGTTTACTAACGTAACGGCGGGTCCGGAAAAGCGAAACCTGAGGGTAGCCGAGGGGGGTAGGCCAAGCGGGTAGCCATCTTCCTCAGACCACCTACCGGTAACATCCAGCTGTTCCCGGATGTGGGCAGGAGGCAGATAAACTCCTGTTGCCGCCACGTTCCGGTTTTGAAAGGAGATAAATCTGCCGTCCTTTGCAGCATTCACAGGATTAATCTGGGGCTTAGCGGGGATCGCCGCCGTCCAGCGCAGGACTTCCGTTCCGGTATTGCGTATCTTTATCTGTCCGGTAATCTTTTCGCCGATGGCAACTGCACCCAGATCAATTGTGGTGGGATTGACCGACAGAACTGGGCCAACCGGCGTTCTTCCATTGCCCTTGCCAAAAGGTTGGTTCGTATCGCTTGAAATCGCAGCCGCTGGTAGATAAAAGTAAGATAAAAAAACCATGACGGCGGCGTGGATGGCCATTTTATTCATATCTTCTCCTTTTTTTCAGTGCAAAAATGTATCCCAAAGGAAAATAGATTGCAACAGGATTCCCGGTGGGAAAGTAAAGATTCAGTCTTGAGGGGGGAAGTTAATTGTAGGAGCACTGAAAGCCAGAAAGACCCCCCTCTCCCTGCCCCCTTCCGGGGTGCTGAGGGGACGAGGTCATAACGTTTGAACCTGCCCACCCATAACTGAATCTTTACTTTGACCCGGCAAAATATCTTGACACCCCTTGGCGCTTCGATATAAGTGCATCCATCTCAAAAACCTTTGTTGAGGACCTCGTCAAAAGTCATCATTCCTTAAGGAAAATAATCATGGAACATCATGATCTTGCTTGCTGGATCGCCCTGAAAGCCGTCCCCGGGGTGGGAAACACCGTTTTCCGCAACCTGCTGGACGCGCTGGGCAGTCCCCGGCAGGTATTCAAATCATCATTGCACCGCTTAACAGCCATTCCGGCAATAGGCGAAGTCACGGCACGGCAGATTCTGGCCTTTGACCAGTGGGACAAGGCCGAAAACGAGCTTAAGCAGCTCGAAAAATTCCGTTCATGTCTGGTGACCTGCCAGGACCCGCTATATCCGCAAAATCTGCTGCAAATTTACGACTTCCCTCCCTTTCTCTACGTGAAAGGAACTCTTACAGCAGGCGAGATAGCCATTGCCCTGGTGGGCTCGCGGCTGGCTAGCCCCTATGGCCGGTTCACCACAGAAAAGCTCAGCCGGGAGTTGGCCTTAAGCGGAATAACCGTCGTTAGCGGCTTGGCCCGGGGGATAGACTCCGCTGCACACCGCGGGGCCTTGTCGGCCCGTGGTCGCACCATTGCGGTTCTGGGTTGCGGCATAGACATTGTCTATCCCCCGGAAAATTCCCGCCTCTATGAATTGATTCCCGAACAGGGGGCAATTATCTCCGAATACCCGTTGGGCACACCACCGCACCGGCTTAATTTCCCCGCCAGAAATCGGATCATCAGCGGCATGTCCTATGGAGTCGTAGTCGTTGAGGCGGGCGACAAAAGCGGCTCCCTCATCACTGCTCGATTCGCCCTTGAACAGGGACGGGAGGTCTTTGCCGTGCCCGGGGCAATTGACGCCTCCGGATCCCGGGGAACTCATAAGTTAATCCGCGATGGAGCCAGGCTGGTGGAATCTGCCCGTGATATTATCGCCGAGATATTGCCGCAGATTTCCAATCAGACGCCCCCTGTCATTTTCGCCGCAAAAAAGAATTCTGAATTAACTAATCCCGACAAACCCACTCCCCTCCCTGAGTTTTCAACAATGGATCCTGCGCAGTCGGCAATACTGAAACTTTTGTCCCTCAAGCCCCTCCATATTGACGAACTGGCAGCAGCCAGCGGAATTGCCCTCTCTTCCCTTCAGCCGGGCCTTTTATCCCTGGAACTCCAAGGGCTGATTCTGAAACTGCCGGGAAATAACTATAAGGTAAAGGATTGAATATATGTCGCAAGGACTTGTAATAGTTGAATCTCCTGCTAAGATAAAAACTATTGGAAAACATCTCGGTTCCGAATACAGCATCATGGCCTCCGTAGGCCACGTTAAGGACCTACCGAAAAGCAAGTTGGGGATTGACGTGGAAGCCGGCTTTACCCCTTCCTATGAAGTTATCGAAGCCAAGAAAAAGGTGATGGCCGGTCTGAAGAAAGCGGCCCAAAATGTCTCCAACATCTATCTTGCGCCCGACCCCGACCGGGAGGGCGAGGCCATCGCCTGGCATATAGCGGAAGACCTCCAGGGGAAAGGCAAAAATATTTACCGGGTGCTGTTCAACGACTTGTCCCGTGCTACGATTCTTCAGGCCATCGCCAATCCTCAGAAGCTGGATTTCAACAAATACGAGGCCCAGCAGACCAGACGGATACTGGATCGGCTGGTGGGATACCAGATCAGCCCGCTGTTGTGGGAAAAGGTCAGGCGGGGTTTGAGTGCCGGCCGGGTCCAGTCGGTTGCGGTGAGAATCATCTGCGACCGGGAAGAAGAGATTGCCGCTTTCGTGGCGGAAGAATACTGGAACATGACCGCCACCCTGGAAGCTTCGGCACCACCTTCCTTCGAGGCCAAGCTGATAAAAATTGACGGCCGGAAATCAAAGGTTACCAGCGGCGCTCAGTCGGAAGAGCTTCGGGCCAGGATCGAAAAGGGAACATTTATCGTCCGGAAACTGGAGCAAAAAGAAGTCAAAAAGTCCCCTCCCCCGCCCTTCACCACGAGTAAACTCCAGCAGGAGGCTTCCCGTTGGTTTCGGTTTGCGCCAAGTAAAACCATGAAAATTGCCCAGAAATTATATGAAGGGGTTGAGCTGGGGGCGGAAGGTTCGGTTGGCTTGATCACCTACATGCGAACCGATTCGGTCCGCATTGCCGATGATGCTCTTAATTCGGCCCGCGATCTGATCCGGGAGACTTTCGGCAGCGAATACCTGCCGGCAAAGCCCCGTTTTTTCCGGAATCAGGAGGCCGCACAGGATGCCCACGAGGCCATAAGGCCCACCAGCGGGCAATACAAACCGACAGACCTGAAAGGACACTTGACGCCCGACCAGTTCAAGCTCTATCAGCTCATCTGGAACCGCTTTATCGCCTGCCAGATGAACCCCGCCATCTTCGATCAGACTACAATCGACATTGATGTTGTCAATTGTCAATTCCGCGCCCAGGGTCAGGTCATGAAATTTCCCGGCTTCACGGCAGTTTATACCGAGGGGAAAGAAGAAAACGGCGATGAAAACGGTCTGGCCGCCCTCCTGCCGCAACTTGCCCCAGGAGAAATTTTAAACCTCATCGCGCTTAAGTCTGAGCAGCGATTCACCCAGCCTCCCCCGCGTTTCACCGAAGCGACGCTGGTGAAGGAACTCGAAGAGAAGGGCATCGGCCGGCCCAGCACTTACGCCGCCATCCTTTCCACCATCCAGGATCGCCAGTATGTCATTCTTCAACAGTTGCGGTTTATGCCTACCGAACTGGGCGTACTGGTAAATCAACAGCTTAAGGATAACTTCTCTCAGATTATGGATGTGACCTTTACTGCCGAGATGGAAAAAAAGCTGGATCTGATCGCGGAAGGGAAGTTAAATCGCTTGGAAACGCTGACGGAATTCTATACCGGCTTTTCCCGGGATCTATTGAAGGCCAAAGAAACTATGCGAAATATTAAGAAAGAGGCGCTTCCTACCGGTGAGGTGTGTGAACTCTGCCAAAGCCCGATGTTGTTAAAAATGAGCCGCTGGGGAAAGTTTGCCGCCTGCGCTAATTATCCCCAGTGTAAAAATAAAAAAAATATCTCCCCGGCAAACGATGGCCCGCCTCCAGCCCCGCAGTTAACGGACATCCCTTGTACGATCTGCGGCCAGTTGATGGCGGTGAAAAAGGGAAGGTTTGGCGATTTCCTCGGTTGTTCCACGTACCCGTTATGTAAGAGTATTCGTCCGATCAGCACCGGCGTGGACTGCCCGGAGGAGGGATGCGGGGGTTATCTGACGCAAAAAAGAAGTAAGACGGGAAAGACTTTTTACAGTTGCTCCCGCTATCCCGACTGCAAATTCGCCATCTGGGACCGGCCTGTTGCCGAGGCTTGCCCCCAATGTCAGGCGCCGTTTCTGCTGGAAAAAAAGAGCCGGGATGGAACGGTTAAACTGGTCTGCCACAATAGCGATTGCGGCTGGCGGGCAAAGTAACTGTCATGAATAACCATGTTGCGATAATCGGCGGCGGTCTGGCCGGCTGCGAAGCCGCCTGGCAGCTCCTCAAAAGGGGATTTACGGTCACCATCCGGGAGATGAAACCGGCCCTTTTTTCACCGGCCCACAAATCGCCGCATTTGGCCGAATTGGTCTGCTCCAATTCGCTCGGTTCAAACGCCCCGGATCATGCTTCCGGTATTTTAAAACAGGAACTCCGGGAACTAGGCTCTCTGATAGTTGAGGCGGCGGATCGCTGTGCCGTTCCCGCCGGCCGGGCGTTGGCGGTGGATAGAAACCTCTTTTCCGGTTACATTGAAGAAAAGCTTTCCCGGGAAAAGGGGCTGGAAATAATTCGCAGCGAAGAAACACAAATCCCGGCGGGGGGGACCACCATCATCGCCACCGGGCCGCTGACATCGCCTGCAATGGCCCAAAGCATCGCTTTTCTTACCGGCCAGGAGCATGTCTATTTCTACGATGCCATTTCCCCTATCATTGAAGGAGATTCCATCGACTACCAAAAGGTATTTCTCGCCTCCCGCTATGATCCCGCATCCGCTGATTACGTCAACTGCCCATTGAGCAGGGCTGAGTATGAAAATTTCTGGCAGGCCCTGATCCAGGCCAAACAGGTGCCGCCCCATGCTTTTGAGGATCTGAAGTGCTTTGAGTCCTGCCTGCCTGTCGAGATCTTGGCCCAGAGAGGTTTCCAAACCCTGGCCTTCGGGCCGATGAAACCGGTCGGACTGGATGATCCCCGCACCGGCAAAAGACCCTATGCGGTGGTGCAGTTGCGGCGCGAGGATAACGAAGGCCGATTATTTAATATCGTCGGTTTTCAAACCAGGATGCTGCAGGGGGAACAGGAGAGGATAATAAGGTTGATTCCAGGCCTGGAAGGGGCCCGCCTGGCGCGTTTCGGCAGCATTCACCGCAATACCTTCATCGCCTCGCCCCGCCTGCTAGACCGTTTTTTGCGGCTGAAACGAAATCAGAACATTTTCTTTGCGGGCCAGATAACCGGCGTCGAGGGTTATATGGAATCCACTGCAATGGGGCTTATCGCCGGGATATTTGCCGCGGTCGCCCTCTTGGGCAAAAATCTGTCGCCGCCGCCGGAAGAGACAGCCGTCGGGTCTTTGTTGCAGTACGTTACTAGCTATCAGGGGAAAAACTTTCAGCCCATGAATATCAACCTGGGGCTTCTGCCTCCCCTGGACGTTGGCCGGGTCGAGCGAAAACTAAAGGGAAGTCTGATGGCAAAACGGGCGCTTGCTGCTTTGAAATCCTGGCAGGCGACCGCGTGTGCGGCAAATTTATAGGTAGAGCGGTTTTTCTCCCCTCTTTAGAAAAGAGGGGTTGGGGGAGATTTGACGGATAAAAAATTACCTCTTACTTTTATTATAAATCCCCCCTGCCCCCCTTTTCGAAAGGGGGGATAAGTCTCTGCAAGAACAGAATACCCACATTTTTGTCGCAGACCCCAGGCGACCCTTTGACTTGCCAAATCAGCACATCAGAGAGCCGGCTCTCACCACAGCCTGACTTTCCGGGCTTAAAAAGGCGTCCACAACAGCCGGATCGAACTGGCTTCCCCGGCCCCGTTGAATCTCTTCCAAGGCCCAATCCATTGCCATTGCCTGCCGGTAGGGACGGTTCGTGACGATGGCGTCGTAGCTGTCGGCCACTGTCAATATGCGGGCCATGATCGGTATTTCTTCACCGGCCAGGCCGTCGGGATAGCCTGCGCCATCCCATCTTTCGTGATGATGACGGACGATCTTCTGTTCCCGGTCCAAAAGAGCGATGGGCCGGATGATGCTCTCCCCGACGCTACTGTGATTTTTCATGACTTGATATTCCTCTGTGGAGAGCCTGCCGGCTTTAAGCAATATCGAGTCGGGGATGGAAATCTTTCCAATATCGTGGAGCAAAGAGGCAATTTTAAGCGATTCCAGGCTGCCCAGGGGTAAATTTAATATCCGGCCGATAGACAGCGCATTTTTGGCTACCCGCAGTGAATGGGTCTGGGTATAATGGTCTCTGGCCTCAATTGAGGCTATGAGCGATTGGAAGGTATCGATCACATTGCCGTAGATGCTCTCGTAGAGCATTGTGTTTTCCAGATTGAGAGCGGCCCTTATCGTTATGGTCTGCAGATAATGAAGCTCTTTGCGGGAAAATATCTGGGCAGCAGGACTTTTCGTGACCACCAGAAGGCCAAATACCCGGCCGCGGATCATCAAGGGGGAGCAGATTAACGAACGTGAAACTTCGGGATGATCTTCGTGGTGCAGGATCAGGCCTGTGGGTTTGTCCATAACCTCTTGAAACATGAAAGTCCAAAGACGCAATTGGCTTGATGGCGTGGGCTGTCCATTTTTTGATCTCATAGCCTGTAGCTGGATTTCATCCTGTTTCTGATCATAAAGCAGCAGATAGGCGGTGTCCCCGCTTACCACCTTCAGCGCCAGATCAACGATTTTTTCTAATATTTCCTCATTGGCGCCGCTGGCCTGCTCAATTGAGTCGTAAATGTACTGCTGTATCGCCAGATCATCCTTCATGCCGGCAATGAACGGCAAGTGCTGTGGCTGGTCCTGGACGGCATCAGGAGTGCAGCGGGGTCTATTCCGCAGATAGATGTCAACCTTAAAGAGGAGTTCGTCGATATCGAAAGGTTTTTGCAGAAAATCAACGGCACCGTTTTTTAACGCCGTGACGGTCATTTCCGGCGCCGTATGGGCGGTCATCATGATGACCGGGGTTACAGGTGAGATTGCTATCAGCGCGGGCAGTAGATCCATGCCGCTCACCTGGGGCATCATGACGTCCGAGATGACCAAATCGAAGGAATATTTTTTAAAGAGCTCAAGGGCGATTGACCCATTTTCAGCTTCCGCTGTTTCGTATTTGGCGCATTGTCCCAGCGCTTCCGTAATCAGATTACGCGTCGGTTGATAATCATCTACAACTAATATCCGGTATTTATCCACGTGCTTAGCCTTTTTGGGTTACCGTTTCCATGACTTGTCAGGCATCGGTCAAAATTCCGTTTTTCATTTTGACGCGTAACTTACCACAGAAGAATTGGCAAGTCTACTTGGTTTTGTTCTTAAGTAGAACATCCACCAGACTGTAGGAAACCTTCTCGAAGGCTTCGGCCTTATTTGCCAGGGGGATCGATAGTTCGACGATGTCGGTGGTTGGAATATTTCGTGCGGAATCGGCTTCTTTTGCCAGCGCCGACACCGACTTGTTCTGGCGGCTGTAGGCCTTGAGCAGCCCGTCAATCTGATATGAGGTTATGGTCATGGTGAACACCCTCCCGTATGTGATTCTTTTATCGGCAGATACAGTTTAAACTTAAATTTTGGTTGCATTTATTTTGTACCCCGGAAGTTGGGTATTCTTCTCTCGGAGGGACGAGCTCCGTCTCGTCCGCTTTATGGCGTATGCGGAGGCAACCGGCAACGCCCTTACGGCCATGACGGAGCATGGCCCTCCTAAAAACCATTCAATCCTATGGGCATTGTCTTTTCGGAGGGACGAGCTTCGTCTCGTCCGTTTTATGGCACAAGCGCGGGTAACCGGCAACGCCCTCACGGCCATGACGAAGCATGGCCCTCCGAAAAACCGGTGCATATAGCAACCAAACAATCAAATGGGCATTGTCTTTTCGGAGGGACGAGCTTCGTCTCGTCCGTTTTATGGCACAAGCGCGGGTAACCGGCAACGCCCTTGCGGCCATGACGGAGCATGGCCCTCCGAAAAACCGAGGGGCAAAACCAACCGCGGTTTATGGACTTTTTTACCAGGCCCTCATTTTTAACTAAAGTTCCCGGCAATAAATCCGATAAACTAGCCAAAGGGCAACAGGCGCGAACCGGGAAGGGAGGTGAAAAGCGTAAAAGGGGTACGACGCCAAAAACAAGAAAGGGCAGGAAGCCCGCAACGAGTTGTCGCCACGACAACCAAACAAACTTCACGGAGGAAAATAAAATGGCACTAGCAATCAATACCAACATCGCATCAATTAACGCCCAGAGAAACTTGAACAAGTCACAGGCCCCCCTGCAGACCGCCATGCAGCGGCTGTCCTCCACACTCCGAATCAACTCGGCCAAAGACGATGCAGCAGGACTTGCCATCGCCACCAGGATGCTGTCGCAGGCCAGAGGACTTTCACAGGCGGTCAGAAACGCCAACGACGGCATTTCCGTCGCCCAGACGGCGGAAGGGGCGCTGGAGGAGGTGGGTACCTCTTTACAGCGGATCAGGGAGCTTGCGGTACAGTCGGCGCACGGGATGTACACGTCAGCCGAGCGTAATGCAATGAACGCTGAGGCGCAGCAACTTGTGGCTGAGATTAACCGCATCGCTGACCAAACCAGGTTCAGTACGGTCAATCTGCTGGATGGCACCTTCGGAACGAAGGGGCTACAGGTAGGCGCACAAGCCAATGAAACCATTAACATATCCCTTGGAAGTGTAAGATCTGCCAGCATCTTGGGCGCCTACACGACCAGCGGCACTACCGTAACGAGTGCTCCTTTCGTTTCCGGTGATGTCACATTTACGACAGGCGGCAACCTGTTCACTGTGGGCGCCTCTCTTGCAGGCGATACAACGCTTGGGCAGACTACCGATAGCGCTTGGTCCAAGGCGCAGGCAATAAATCTTTTGTCCGCGGCTAGTGGGATTGGCGCCACCGCGCTTGATACCGGGGTGGTGGGGACTGCGTTAACTAATGTTGTTGCCGCAGATATCGGAGTTTCATTTACAATTAACAGTAAGGTTGTCTCTTATGCTTTGTCGGCGGGTCAGACCGCCAACGCGCAACTAGCGGCGCTGAAGGACGCTGTTAATGCGGCCGGTGCCGGGGTGGCGGCAACAATCGCCGGCAACCAGATAGTATTAACCGGCGCTGGTGGTGTTAATATTGACATAGCTGGTTTAAGTACGGCCGAAACTGCCGTAACTGGGCTGGCAGATGCCACTGGTGCTAGCGCGCACCGTTCACGCATCAGTCTGGTATCCAATAGCAGCTATACTATTGGCGGAACGGCGCCAGCCAAAGCCGGCTTCTCTGCTGGAGCTGCAACGCTGGGTGTCGGCGCAGTGGACATCTCCACCGATACCGGCGCCAACCTGGCGATCGCTGCTGTTGACAGAGCCATCGGGACTGTATCCACCTCCAGAAGCGACATCGGCGCAGTTCTCAACCGCCTTGAATCCACCGTGAGAAACCTGGAAAACGTGGTCGAGAATGTCACGGCCGCCCGTTCCCGGATCATGGATGCCGACTTTGCGGCGGAAACGGCCAACCTGACCAAGGCGATGATCATGCAGCAGGCGGGCATCTCGGTCCTGTCGCAGGCCAACAACCTGCCCCAGAACGTGATGGCGCTCCTGGGCGGCAGGTAACAGGTAGAGCGGTAAACTAGGGTGCGTTAGCTAAACGTAACGCACCAAATGGACGGTGCGTTACGGCAAGAAACCGCCGTAACGCACCCTGCATGTAAAGAGTTTATGCTAAAGGACGTTTTGGGTGACGAAGATGAATATTGGCGCCATAATGCAGAACATCGAAATATCGGTTCAGCGGGGCCAGACGGAAAAAATTGCCGTTAACAGCCCCGCTGCGGCGCCGGCCAAGATTGTTCCGAAAGAACAGGAAACAAAGGAACGTACCCCGGAGATTAAGCCCCCTGAAATCTCCACGCCGGAGTTCTTTGACTTGAAGGCCGTATTTGCCCAGGAAGGAAAGAACGTGGTCATCAGGTTTCTGGATGAAAAGGGTCAGATCGTACGCCAGTTCCCCCCGGAAGAATATCTCAATATGCTGAACAAATTTCAAAAGACAGTAGAAAGTCTATTTCTTAGCAAGGCTTAGGAACGAGGTGTAGGATGGCTGTCAATCCATTGGGATCAACGGGCGGCAGTTTCGATACAAATGCGATCGTCGAGCAGCTGATGAAGGTGGAGAGAAAACCGCTCCTTAAGATCAAGGAAAAGGAGACCTCCTACCAGGCGAAAATCAGCTCCTACGCCCTGTTGCTGAACAACCTATCCACGTTCAAAAGCGCTGTAACCGGTCTTAGAGACGCAAGTCTCACCGCTATGAAGGCCACCCTCTCCGACTCCTCCTTTTTTACCGTTGGCACCGCAACCCCGGAGTCAGCCGGGTCGTACAATATCAGAGTCCACAACCTAGCCACCGCGCAGAGCATCTATTCCACCGCCTTTGCCTCAACCACAAGTGGAGTCGCCGATTTGTCCCTTCAGCCAAACCAAAAATTACAGATTCAGACCGGAAGTGCACCGGCGGTGGAGATTGCCGTCAACAGCGCAAATAATACCCTCACCGGCATAAAAGATGCGATCAACAGCGCCAATGCGGGTCTCAAGGCCACGATAATCAACGACGGGACATCTCAGAGGTTGATTCTATCGGCAAATGCAACCGGTGCGGGAAACAGGGTCGTGATCAAGGTTGCCGAAGACGGGGTCAACTTCAGCGAAACAGGCGACGATGTTGACACAACCGGTCTCTCCCGCCTGGCCTTCAATGCCACCTACAACCCTGACGGCGGCATCACCGGCGGGATAGTCCGGATGACCCAGTCCCAGGCGGCCCTGGACGCCAAATTGAAAGTGGACGGCCTCGAAGTCATTCGGTCTTCCAATACGATAAGCGATCTTATTTCCGGGCTAACCCTGAATCTTCTGAAGGCTGACAGCTACCAAACCAATATCAAGTTGACCATCTCCAAGGACACCGGCGCCTATAAAACCAAGGTCAACGCCTTTGTTACCGCCTACAATCAGGCCAGCGCGGGCATTAAGTCCCTGCGGGGCGAGGCCGCGCTCAAGAGTGATGCGACTTTGGGAGCGCTCCAGACAGCTCTGCGCTCTTCGGTCAGCGGAACCTACAACAACAAGTCTCTGGCCTATTTTGGCTTGGCCCATGACAAGACCGGCGTCTTGACCCTGGATACCAAAAAACTAGACGAGGCCATTGAAACTGGCGAATCTAATCTAACCGGCACATTAAATGCGATGGCGACAGCAATGGTATCAGTCCTGACCGCTTATGAAAAGACCATCCTCCCGTCCCGGCAAAGCGGCTATCAGGAAGCCATGCGAAATGCCCAGCGCGCTGGGCTCAATCTGGAGCGAAAACTGGAACTGACCGAAGTGGCCCTCAAGAAGAAATATATCGCCTTAGACGCGCAGTTAAACCGGATGCAAAGCACAAGCGATTACTTAACTCAACAGATGGAGATGCTTTCCAAATCTTTCGGAGGTAAATGACAATGGTAAGCCAAGCCTACGCGCTTAATTCTTATACCCAAACGAGTGTGACGACCGCAGTTAATTCTCTCGATTTGGTTGTGATGCTGTACAACGGCGCCATTGATTTCCTTCATAGGGCGAGCCGGGCAATTATTGCTAAGGATATTAGAACTAAACTCAAATACATCGACCGGGCCCTGGCAATAATTCAAGAGCTGGACAATTCTCTGGATATGGAGGCCGGCGGGCAGGTTTCCGCCAATCTGCGGCAGTTGTACCACTACATGATGCAAGAACTGTTGGCAGCCAATTTAAGAAATGACAGCGATAAGTTAAAAGAGATAATCAGCCTGCTGGAAAACCTGCGGGGCGGATTTGAAGGAAAGAACCTTTAGAGGGCCTGCCATGGGCGGGCCGGGGATAGTTTCCTCGCGATGAACCAACCTGGGCACTTTGAAGAAGCGGGTCTTTCGGAGGGCCATGCTTCGTCATGGCCGCAAGGGCGTTGCCGGTTGCCCCGCCCTGCGCAATAACCCGGACGAGACTTAAGCTCGTCCCTCCGAGAAAACCGAATACCCCCCAGGCCATCCCAATCAAACGCCGCTGGCGGCGGTTGATATTATATTGTAGCGAATGGGCTGCGAGCGGTCATCCAGGATTATCTGTTTGGCGATCAGCGTCTTTTTATTGATTACAACGGGGGCCATCAGGTTGGCGGTACTTTGGAGATAGTCTTCCTTCAAGGTAATAATGGCGAGCAATATCGCATCTTCTCTGATGTCGTCTATTTCCAGGGCGGCCAGATCCGCCGGGTTGAACCGGGGGTCATAATCCGCTTTAATTAAAAATGGATCTACAACTATAAAGGCCAACTCCGGATCGTCGAGCGACTGGAGCCAGTAGAGGGGGGCATCAGGTTCGTCGGCAACGATGGTGTAGCGACTCAATTCTTCAAAACCCAGAATGCCACCCCTGATGGTTATCGGGTTATTTTCTTCAATGGACAATTGATCGAATTCGAGCAAGCGAGCCTCCTTTAGCCTTCTTTCATGTTTTGCCAGAGCTTACCCAGGGAGTGAACTTTCGCCGCTACATTGCGTACATTGCGCGCGGAGGCGATGTTTTGCTCCTGAATGAGCCGGTATATTTCTTCCCGGTGCACTGCCAACTCCGGCGGAGCGACTATTCCCAGCCTGATGTTATTGCCTTTTATCCCCAGTATTGTGACCTTGACTTCGCTGCCTATCGTAATTGATTCGCCTAGTTTTCTAGTCAGGATCAGCATAGCAAACTCACGGAATTTGGGATTGCTTTCGGAATAACGCGCTTCGTTGCGTCCGGGCGCGAATACAAAATATAAAGGAATCCTACCTTAAAAAATCGAGCAGAGAGATATTCCCCACCCGGGCGGCAACCTGGTAGGAGGCCTTGAGCGCGGATTCGCTCGTGGTAAATCTGGATATCAAATCTTCCAGATTGGCATCCTCAATTTCGGACGTCAGTTTGGCTATTTCCAAGCCCAAAGCCTCGACCTGATCGGTCGCCAAATCCAGGCGGTTCATTTTGGCCCCAACCGTTGCTATGGCCTGCAATATGTGATTTTGACCGGAGTTCAGTCCAGTTATGGCGGCCTGAATCGCACTGGTGTCGTTATTTATCAGCGAATCTCTGAAAGCTATAAGAACCTGGAAAATATCTACCCCGCCTGGCATCTGGCCGCCCAGAGCTTCCACGCCGGAAATATTATAGCTCAAAGTAATATCCCTTCCCAGGTTAACCGAAAGGTCGGCCTTGTTGCCGTGATAGTAGCCACCCGCCTTGGCCTGCAGGATGAAGGTATCGTTTGGGGCCGCGTTGACATTGCCGGCGGTAAAAATTAGTTCTATCCCCTCACCCAGGTTTACCGGGCCGGCCAGCCCCGTCTGGGTTCCCCCCCAGGTAAGGCCGCCATCGGCGGAAATTTTATATTCTGCATCTGCCAATGCACCGCCTGCGGTGACCTGCAGGACAAATGTTTTATTAGCAGTCCCGCTAAACGATCCCTGAGCGCTGACGGTACCGTTGAAATGGTTCATGGACCCGGCAGTGACCGCCGAGATGGAAGGCAGGGGATCGGCAAGCGAAAATGGTGGCGCCGAATTTTTTGACCCGGCAAAGATATATTTATCATTAAAGGTTGCGTTGGCCTGGGTGAGGAGTTCAGAAATTATCTCCTGCAGCTCTTTGGCGGCAATTGCTCTGCTCTCCTGGGTAGCGATGCCGGTGGCCTGTCCGATGGCCAGTTCCTGGGCCCTGATCAGCAAATCGGAGACCGCGGTCAACTTTGTTTCCGAAATACTGAGGAAACCCTTTGCATGATTGATGTTGCCTTTGATCTGATCGAGCGAAGTCTTGGTCTTTCGCAAATCGAGAAGCCTGGTCATGCCAATGGGATTGTCGGAAAGACGATTGATATTTTTCTGACTTGAGAGCTTCTCGATGACAGCCTCGTGTTTCTTCTTGATATTCCCAAGATTGTAGGTCGTGTTTAGGAAACGCATATTTTCCGTGACGCGCATGGCAGCTCCTCCCTAAGAACCCAGCCGGATCAAGGTTTCGAGCAGTTCATCAGCGGTTTTCACCAGACGGCCCGCCGCGTTGTATCCCAGTTGAAACTTGATCAGGTTCATCATCTCTTCATCGATTGATACCCCGGAAAATTCTTCCCGGCGTTGCATCAGGTTGTTGAGAACCAATTGCCGGTGCTCATCCATCCCTTGGGCCCGGGCCAGATCAAGCCCCACCTGGCCGACCAGGCTGGCAAAGAATTGATTGATGGTGGCAGTGCCATCAATTACATGTTTATCATTAATTAAGGCGATGCTGCGGGCATTTTGGCCATCGTTGCCTACGGTGAGCGAGGCGGCTATGCGACGGGGCTCAGTTATGTTGACAGCCATCCCCCGGGCAGTTGTCGTGGGAACAAAGAAATTGCCCCCGGCATTTCCGCCTTGATCATACCCCAGTCGGTGCTGGCTGTTTACTGCTTCCGTGATCGCCCTCGCCAATTGATCAAGTTTTGCCAGGTACTCTGGTATTTGCCGGCCTGCAATTCTCAGCTGTGCGGAAATCTGTCCATTTTCAGCTTTGGAGACCGTATCGTTGATGATTATGCCGGGATAGCCGCTGATCATTATGGTTCTGTCACTATTGAGCACAAGTAACTCGCTGACATGATTATTGACCAGGTTCTGGCCGTTGGCAAGAAAGATGTTGGCTGCACCCCATTCATTTTCGAAATGGTCGATTTCCATCTTACTGGCAAGCTCTTTGATCAACTCAGTCCTTTGATCTCTGAGACTGTTTAAGCTGCCATCATCCTTGGCTACCTCAATGATTCTTCTGTTTAAATCGGCTATTTTGGGTAACAGATCATTGACCTTCCTAATCGAATCCGACAGTCTCTCTTGAATATCGGCTGTCAAGCCGCGCAATGAAGCATCATAATCTCGAAAGGTATGTGCCAATGATTCCGTCTCGGAAAGAAGCGCCCTTCTTTCCACCCACCCGTCGGGATTAAGCGCCAGGCCATCCCAAGCCTGCCAGAAGCGATTAAGATTATCTGCAAGCTTTCCCCCCTGGCTTTCCTCAAAGATTGATTCCAGACGCGCCAAGAGCGATTTTTGTTCCGAAGAATAAGCGGCCGTCTGGATCTGACCAATGACCTGCCTTTCCAGGTGATTATCGTATATTCTGCGGACTTCGGTTACGTTAACGCTCAAGGTAATGTTACCGGCCTTTACATCAGTGGTCCCCAGCGTTCTTAACTCCGGCCGTTGCCGGCTGTAGCCTGGCGTGTTGACATTGGCAATGTTGGAACTGGTGACCCCCAGCGAAAACTGATGAGCCGCCAACGCATTTTTGGAGATGTTAAGGAGGTTAATCATAACTGTCTCCTAACCCCTTGTCTCAATAACCTGTCCCGACATTTGCGGCCCGCCAAACAAACCGTTGGGCGAGTAGCCAGCAGCGCCGTTGGAAAGAAGATTACCCAGCAAAGACAGTGCGCCCTGGACGTGGTTGATTGAGGCCTCAATTGCACTCTTATTGGTCCGGTTCAATGACGAAATATCTTCCAGGAGGTTTTGCAGCCGATCTTGTACTGTGCTTAAGGCCAACTTCCTTCTTTCGTCAAGTAATGGGCCCAGCCGAGAAATATTGACCTCCCGTTCCGGAAGTCCCAGCCGGGCCGCTATCTTGCGAATGATTCCCATCCTGGCCTCTTCGATAATCCGCAATTTCAAAAGGCAGGTCTCCTTGCGGCTGTTTGTTTCATTTAATGATTCGATGGATGGGCGGATGAGCGTCTCACGTTCGAATTTAAGCGCCGCGTGGAGCTCCTGATGCAGAGGAATTTCCCTCTCCAGCATGGTCAAGAGGGAATCACAAAGTTGTTCTAGGACTGGATTACCGAGATTTTCCGTTTGCATTTAGATTCCCCGTAAGTACGGCCACTGCGACAATTCACCAAATCCCCCCTGCCCCCCGTTGGTAAAGGGGGGGTAAAACCAATCCCCCTGCCCCCCTTTGGTAAAGGGGGGGTAAAACCAGCCTTACAATTGTCCTCTTCCTGAAAATTAACCATCCAAATTGTCCCCCTCTTTGGGAATGAGGGGTTAGGGGAGATTTGCTTAAACTATAGCAATCGACAGGTCCATCTGGTGCCGCAGCATAAAGAATATTTGTCGGAGTAACTGTGCTTAGCAGCTATAAAAGGGGGAATTGAACCCGGAATCAGGCAAAGATATCGAGCAGCGATTCCCCCACCATCCTGTCGGCAATTTTCCCAACATCCGGCCGATAGGTTCCGGCGGAAATCTGTGCTTTGAGGTCTTGGACCTTGTCTTCACGAATTTCAGGCAGACCAGTCAGGATGCCTTTAATTTGCTGGATTTCCTTTGCCTTAGTGGAAAGTTCGACCTGCTCTTGGGGAGTTGGCGCCCCATTGACCCTTTTGGCCGCATCAACCGGCGCCTGCTCAACCTTCTGGTATTGTTGAACTGTCTGGGCCATCTTGTCGGTGTATTGGGAAATTTTCATTTTTTCACCTCACGGGGATTCTTATCACACTAATCGGCAATTTCGTAATTATCTTTAATCTTGGTGCTGTTTTTACTCTCCTGGGAAAGTTTTTCGTACAACAGCCGGCCCAGTCCAATTCCGCCGCCCTTTTTTGCGAGGTCCTGAGATAGCTTCTGATCCATCATCATGTCAAAAGTGCTGCGGCCTGGTATCTTAATCGCACCTATTTCCGGAGCTGTTTTCCTCATCGCCTTGAACAACTGAAAGACAAAAATCGCTTCGAATTCCTGGCAGGCCGCTAAGAGTTCCTCGTTGCGGCCCTGCCCTCCCGTACTGCCGGCTGCTTTGCCGTAATCAGCGATCTGGGGAAGTTGCAAGTCTAGCCGGTTTATTGTGTTCATCATTTTTCCCTCAATGTCAAATAATCCTCAAATCCGCCTGCATGGCGCCCGCCGCCTTAATGGTCTGGAGTATGGTGATAAGATCCCTGGGACTGACGCCAATGGCATTCAATGCCTTCACCACTTCCTGTATGCTTACCCCCTGGGGAACCAGCAACAACTGCTGTTTACCCTCGTCCACCGTGACGGCCGTATCCTTGGTCACTACGGTCTGGCCGCCGGGGGCGACAATCACCCCGCCCGGTCCGGCAACCGGTGGCTCACCAGTGGGTCTAGGGGCAAACGGAAGGGGCTGGGACACCCGGGCTTCTTCCTTGATCTGGATGCTCAAGTTACCGTGAGCAATAGCAACGGTTGAGATACGGACATTTTCCCCCATTACCACCGTGCCGGTTTTTTCATTTAATACAACAACTGCGGCATTATCAACGGGAACATCGATATTTTCAATCAACGAAACAAGTCGGATCGCGTTGCCGGAAAAGAAATCACCCATTTTAACTACGATTGTAGAGGAATCAATGGTTTTAGTTTCAATATCTTTGATTCGTTCCGCTAAAACCTGTCCGAGACGATTGGCGGTGGTGAAATCCGGCTGAAAAAGATTGATCGTTAAGGTTCTGGTTTGCTCAAAATCATGGATCAATTCCCGTTCGATGGAGGCGCCGTTGACGATTCGGCCTACACTGGTATGATTTTTTGTAACCCCTCCTCCCCCCCCTCCTGCGGCGCTGAACCCACCGATGGTTACCGCCCCTTGGGCGACGGCATAAACCTCGCCATCCGCTCCGCGCAGGGGCGACATCAGCAAGGTCCCACCCAGCAGACTCTTGGCATTGCCAATAGACGAAACGAGCACATCAATTTTACTGCCGATCTTAGCAAAAGGCGGCAGTGATGCGGTAATCATCACTGCGGCAATATTTTCCGATTTGATGACTTTATCCTTCATGGCCAGGCCCTGCCGGGAAAGCATATTGGCCAGTGATTCTCGGGTAAAGCCATTTTTGATGTCATCACCGGTTCCCGCAAGACCCACCACCAAACCATACCCTATAAGCTGGTTTTCTCTTACCCCGCCGATACTGGCAATATCCTTGATCCGGGCGCCTTCGGCTAGGGCTGCGGTAAGAGCCAGCGCAACTGCAATGATAGCGGAAAATAATGATACCCGATTCGTCATAGCAACTCCCTCCTTTTAAAAGGGCCAGACCCAGTCGAGGGCGCGAGTCAGCCAGCCTGGTCTCATCTTATCGTTTATCACCCCTTCACCAGTATATATTATCCGCGCATCGGCGATATGTTGGGAGGCGATAGTGTTCTCGGCGGTAATGTCTTCGGTTCGGATTAAGCCCGTTACAATAATGTACTGATCTTCGGCGTTGACCGAAAGCTGCCTGCGGCCCTCAATTACCAGATTGTCGTTATCGAGCACCTGAACCACCCGAGCGGTAAGCCGGGCCTCAAGCTTTCCCTCTCGGCTGGTGTTTCCGGTGCCCTTCAAGGTATTGGTGGCGGAGCCGCCGATTTCAATCTTGGGGCTGAGGTTTTTATTGGAATCGATCAGAGACTTGTCCAGCCCCAGCAATGAACTGATGCCGGCAGTTGCCGATCCGGTGCGGCCGGTATTGGTGGTTGCTGTATTGCCGGCCTTGGATGACTCGCTGATAATGATGGTTACAATATCGTTGACCTGACGGGCCTTCTTGTCGGCAAAAAGCATGTTTTTGCCATTCTCCCCGGACCAGATCGTACCGGGTGGCGGCGGGGTCCGCTTGGTGACGGGGTAAGGTTTAAATTCGCTCTTCATCATCTCCATCATCTCCGATTTACTGGTGCAGCCGGCGGTGAAAAGAAAGAACCCCAATAATATAAGTAATATCTGCGCTCTATTTTTCATAATGCCACCTCAAAAATCCACCTGTACTAGTGAGTCATTGATAACTCGGGCAAATATAATGCGACTGGAGGAGATGTTTTTGACCTTTATTATTTCCCCCATAGTCCCATCCTGCTCGGATAGCCCGACCGCCGAGATTAGCATTGGGCCGGCATGGAGAACAATTCTGACGTTTCGCCCTTTTTTTACTATTACCTGCTCCGCAAGAAGGCTTGATCTTAACTCCGTGTTGGCCCTGATGCTGGCAATCACTCTTTTGCCGATAGCCTCCTGGACATTGTCCAACTGGCCGGTGGGTTGCCGGCGTACCCACTTTTGAACAATTTTTACGTCCGCCTCAGTGATTACTGCATCCTTCGGCAAGGCGCGATTGGTGACTACCACTTCCTGCAATTGTTCCAGCCGGGCCGTGACCCGTTCTTCACGAATCAACCTGCCCAGATGACTGATCTTTACCAAAAAGGTCATGTTGCCGATAAAAGTATCAGCGGTGCTGGATACTTGAAACTCAAGATCGTTTAGGTTTTTTAGCGGCAGCGGTAATGTGATGTCGTTCATCCGGGCGGTATATTCAATCCTAATGGCTGCAGGCTCTAGCGGGGCCAGGCGATGAACATAATCGGCGATGGCGGACTGTATCATCTCGGCCTTTACGACCGTCCCGGTCATGGCGCCAGAAGAAGACGCCCCAGTGACTAGCAAGAAACCAAGGAAAGCTATAATCAGGCATTTCATATTAAAACCTCTTTACTTGGCTAATCGTTCATCTCTTCAAATTGGCAATGATCTGCAGCATTCCATCGGCGGTCTGGATCGCTTTAGAATTTATTTCATAGGCCCGCTGGCCAACAATCATGCGGACCATCTCCTCGATTACGTTTACGTTGGACATCTCGAGAAAATGCTGCGTTATGGTACCCATCGCGCCTTCACCGGGAGGGCCGGTAATTGGATCGCCTGATGCCGACGTTACATCATAGAGATTCCTCCCCAGGCTGGCCAACCCGGAAGGATTGACGAATGTCGCCAACTCCAGCCGCCCAGTAGCAAGCGGATTGCCGGTCCGATCCGATGCAGTCCAGGTGCCACCGCTATCCACGGTGAAAACTACCGTCCCCTGAGGAATGCTTACCTCCGGCTGCAGGCGCAGGCCTTCCGAATTGGTCAGAACCCCGTCGCGATTAACCTTGAAGTTGCCAGCCCGGGTGTAGAGGGTGCGTCCCCGGTCGTCAATCTGGAAGAAACCATCACCTTCGATGGCCATATCGAACTGATTGCCCGTCTGCTGATAATCTCCCTGGGTGAAAAGCTTCTGGGTGGCAACGAGCCTCGTCCCCATGCCGATCTCGACGCCAACTGGCAACTGTGCCCCTCCGGTGGTCTCAGATCCGGCTTTCCGTTCCACCTGATACATCAGGTCCTGAAAATCGGCACGGGACCTTTTAAAACCGATAGTATTTACATTGGCCAGATTGTTGGCCACTACATCCTGATCCACCTGCTGCGCTTCCATTCCGGTTGCCGCGGTCCAAAGGGCTCTAATCATTTCATCCTCCTATGCCAATCTGCCGATGCGATTGGTTGCATTTTTATCCAGATCGGCGATGGTTTGGGCCGCTTTCTGGAAAAGTTCCATCCTTCTGTGCAATGCAATCATCTCCACCATTTCCTTCATCACTGCCACATTGGCCATCTCCAGGTACCCGGAATGCACTTTTACATTCTCGGCCTTGAGGGCCAAATTAGCTTCCGTCGCTCGAAAATTGCTGTCTCCGATTTTAATTAATTTTGATTCATCGGCAAAGGCGCTGATTTTCAATCGCGCAATCACGGCGCCAGCTACAGTAATCTCTCCCTCCTGGCCTATCTCAACGCGCCCCGGTGGAAGCTTAATACTGCCATTTTCACCCATTACCGCAAGCCCGCCCATAGTTACCAGACGACGGTCTTTATCCAGGGTGAAATTGCCTTTTTTGGTATAATACTCGCCATCCGTGCCTTGGATGCTAAAAAAACCCCTGCCCTCAATTGCCAAATCAAGCAAATTCCCGGTTCGCTGGAGGCTTCCGGCAGTGAAATCAACTATCCTGATGCTGTCAAAAGCGCTGGTCGTAGCAGAGCCTTTTCGTGCGCCTTGCGGCTGCGGAACAAAAAAAGCGCGATCCGCTTTGTATCCGGGTGTGCTGGCATTGGCGATGTTGTTGGCGTTAATGTCCAAGGCGATCAAATTTCTGTCGCTTGCCGCCACCAGGTTATATAAATTATTGATCTCCATAACGGTCTCCATTTCCTTTGAAACCCTGCACTGCAATGCCTATGCCAGAGACGATGGGCCAAATTTTCATATTCCGGCGGACTGCGCTTCCCTAGCGGCGCATCACCTTAATATCTAATCTTAGCTTAGGTTACGGGGCGACGGGCTGACGTTTTCGCCGTCCTGGGGCTAGTCCCGCAGGCGATTGAAAAAACAGAAGTGGGTAAATATTGCTTGAACCGGAGGAAAAGATTTCCCCTAGGCTACCTGGGGAAAGTTCTTTTCTGTTCGTTTAACTGATAAACAAAGGCAAGAATTTCGGCTACTGCCAGATAGAGTCCCACGGGAATCTCCTCGTCGATGTTCAATTTTGACAGGGCCTGGATCAAGGCCGGGTCGTTCTTTATCGGAATGTCATGAGCCTGGGCCAGTTCGATTATTTTCTCGGCAACCACTCCCAGCCCCTTGGCGGTGATGATCGGCGCCCGTTGTTTTTCCGGGTCGTATTTAATCGCGGCAGCAAGCCGGATTTTTTTTTCTTGATCGGGCATTGTTGATGGCCTCGTAAATACGGAGCATGGCCCTCCGAAAAACCCCCTCTGGGCACTGGTTTTTCGGAGGGACGAGCTCCGTCTCGTCCGGCTGCGGAGGCAATATTCACTGTCATTGCCGTTTGATCGCCAGTTCGCCGCTTAAGCCGCGTCCACATTTTCGCCTGTTCCCAAGGCAACGCCCTTGCGGCCATGACGGAGCATGGCCCTCCGAAAAACCCCTTTTCCCTAGGCAAAGGTGTCCACCAATTCAAGATGATTTATTTTATAGGAGTTAAATATCTCTTGCCTGGTCGCTTTGAGATTTGCTTCCCAGCGGCTGGCCATGCTTGTGGGACGGTAACCCAGGGAAACCAATTGGTCAGTCAGGTTGGGCAAGGATGAAGCAATATAGTCAACTACTTCTTTGCGAGAAGACAGAAAAATACAATCTAAATTCCCTTCTGTTGACTCAATCCTTACGCCAAGCTCACCCAAAAGATCGAAATCCAGATAGAGAAATAACTGCCACCGATCGGCTGACTCGCCTTCTTTGCCTGATGGTTCCCGGGAAACGAATAAATCGTTTAATCGAACCTCGCTGCCCAGCAAAAATGGAAATTGGAGGATATATTTGTTTTGTTCCTCCCAGGAAAAAATATTAACCGCCTGCAGCGTTTCAATGGTTTTCAGGGAGGAATTGAGAAACTGTTCGATGTTCTTTAAGAGTAACTGCGTTGCGGAAGAAAGATCAGGCTTGCCAAGTAATATCCCCACCTCCCGGGAAAGGGCCAGCAGGGAGGACTTAAGCGGTCTGTCGAGGCTGGTTTTAAAGCGCCCCATGGAGAATTCTCGGCTGAGAATTCCCTCCCAGGTCAAACCAAGATTTTTAATAAATTCCTTGAGGAATAGGAGATTACCCTTCGTCTGAGTGGAATAGATGAGGCTGTTGATAAACTTCAGCAGATTACCCAGGCCAGCGTCTTTGAGCAGTAGCGCGAGTTCTCCTGGAATCTCCACCCTGGAAAGCGCCTGCGCCTGAGTAAAGATATCAAGCAGGCGGCGAGGGTCAGCGCGCCAGGGAATAAGACACTGTTGCAACTTTTGCCCCGTAGCCTCCTGGCCTTGCAGTACCCGGATGGTCAGCGTGGGCTGGAGGGATTCCACCATCACATTGAGCCTGTCACCCGGAGAGAGCGGCCCTGCGGTCTTGGCCAGATACGTCACTTGATTGATCTTTACGAGAAATTCATTGGCCCCCACTCTCCGTGCAATATCGACCGTCAAAATCATACCGGGAGAAAAAACAGGCGCCTGCCCATCGGCCTTAGGCGATATGGTTATTGCCTGATTCCAGCCTGCTTGGGCGGTAGGAGGGGAGGTAATAATCATTGCTCAATTGGCATCTTATTGCGGTTGGCCTGCGTTTTTTGGCGATGCAAATCCAGGATCAGAGTGATTTCGGCATCGGAAAAGCCGCTGGTCTGACGAATTTCCTCTTCGGGAAGACCTTCCTTGACCAGGCGGATCAGGGCATCGTAATGGGTGCTGCCGCCGGGCAGACCCGGCTCATCCCCGAGTTGGTTGTTAATACTGCTCAAAAGCGCCTGCAGGCGTGTCTCCTTCTCATCCAATGAGCGAAGAATTTCCACGAGCCTGTTTGCCGTTTCGTTCATTTTGTTGAAAAAAGAAGTGCTTGCGTTTCCCGACTCGACAATCAGGGTTCGCAATTCATCCGCGTGAGTCTGGAACTGGTGTGCTTTAGCTCCGAAGAGATTCTTGAGCTTGACCACCAGAATGGCAATGGCAATTATAATTGCAATGTCTGTCAGGATAATAAAAAAAAGTAACGCACTCAATTTACGACGTCCTGAAAGTGCTCATGCCGTGGTATCTACATGATGTCCCTGATGTTCGGATTTATCGGCGATCTCCCCCGGAGGCGTTTTTTTTTCGGTTGGGCTTCTACCCTGGTCCTGCCTGTTGCCCTTTCGTTCTTCGTCTTGCGTTATCCGTATCCGATCTGCTTTTTCCGTTTGATGGAGCCGATCTTTCTCCTGGTTTTTCTGTACCTTTAACTGAGTCTCTAAATACCGCTGCTGCATGTCGGGATGACGCTGCTGCGTTTGCTGTATCTTCTCGATCGGATTCGTCTGAAGAACGATTTGTTGCACATCCACAGGCCGGACCATATGAATCTTTACCCTCGGAAATTTATTTACTGATATATAAATCGTCACATAGCGCAATAACTTAAGTTTTAGTTGTTATTATTCAATATTGCCAGCTATTACATCTTTGTATCCCCCTCCCCCTGCCCCCTTCCCACCTAAGTGGTAATCGGAGTTTTTAGCGCTTCATCAAAGCCGCTGGTGAATATTCACCGCATTTCCCCACTACAGGGTAGGGAAATTTTGATTTCTGACCATCCGCCATTTTCGGTGACCTCATGAGCCGCGCCATATTCTTCCAGCAGGGACAGAGCAAGCAAGAGCTTCTGTTCATGCTGTTTGGGAAAGGTCTCTAATGTTGAGTTGATTTTACAAGTTTTCCTGTCTTCGGTGCTATTTGCATCCGGCACATTGCCCTTGTATCTGATGGTTAAATATGCCCGGAAATCGTCACGGGAAGTCATCATGATCAATTCCTTTTCCTGGAATCCATCCATCATGTTTAAGGCATGTATTATCATCATTGTCAGGCAAATCGAGAGATGACTTTGGTTGCCCGGGACAGGGGGGATGTCATCGTCGAGAATCAGCGTCTTTTTAACATTATGTTTAAAATCCAGCAGGAAATTGCCAAACTCTGACTCTAGCTTCATTAAGTGTGACAGGTTCACATTGGCGTTTCCATTATCTGTCAGGCAGTATAACTTGTCAGTAAGAACCTTAAAAATGGAGCGGAAATAATTGGCGTTATCGGAAAGAGATGCCGTGTCGGCGTCTAATTTTTTTATTGCCGCATCGATATCAGCTGCAACCTGGGGATGATGTTCCTGTAAAAAATTGGCCAAATCGCCAACGCGTCGCTCCATCATTTTTGTTCTTCCCATAATGCTGTTTAAGGGATTGGCAAAGTTGTGAATCACGCCAGGCATTAGCTGCTTTAGAAATATCCTGGCAAAATCGTCATTTATATATCTGATATTATTTAAATAATCCATTATACACCTGTCCTGTACCGCCGTTTTAGATTATGAGAAAGTTGGTTATGAGTACTGCATCTACCACGTCTTTGTTATCAAAAAAATCATGGAGTTTTAATTTAAGATCGTTTTTTAGAATATTAATATTTACCTTGCCTGTCAGCTCAGCCGGTTTTTTTTTCAGTAACTCCTGATAGAACAATTTTCGGATCAGTCGTTCGTCGGCAATGATTGGCGCCTCGTAATCGGGTTTGAATACCAGTGTAAAATCACAGGCAAGTATTTTAGGGGCACCCTGCTGATCAGTGATCTCGATTAAAAAACCATTCAGCTGCAGAGATTGGGGGGCAAGATGCAAAAAAGCGGCCTCCGAGGAATGTTTTTCGTCCGCGATCGTATTTGGATTTGGAATCGGCAGAGCGGCCTTGATTCCCCCGGATAGAGGAGTTTCTCTAAAGAGGTACAGGGTCACTGCTACAGATGATACAACTACGACCAACAAAGAGGCAAGAACATATGTTAACAACTTAAAGTTGATCGTAATCTTAACACGAGCGTCACCGCCTTCAGAACCTGTTGCGGCCACATCTTTTATCTCTTCTTCTTTTCGGGATTCAGGTGACATTATAACCAACGCTATAATTATTGTAATTCAAAAATAACAGGACAACCTCGGATGACCGGCTGCCCATTAAGTGTCTTTCAAACTGCCGCGTATCCTGATAATCGCCTGAGAATGGAGCTGGCAGACCCGTGATTCCGTCAGTTCCATCACTCGTCCGATCTCTTTCATCGTAAGTTCATCAAAGTAGTAAAGCGAAAGCACCATCCGCTCCTTGTCCGGCAAGGCATCGATTGCAGCTTTAATTAGCCCCCGCATCTCCTTGCTGGAAAACAACACAAAAGGATTGTCACGATCGATGCCGGAAACAACATCCATTGCGTTGTATGCTTCGAGAAAATCAGGAGATATATCTTCATAATGCATAACCGAGACCGATTTTGCGTCATCCAGACAGCGATGGTACTCATCTAGCGAAAATCCCAGGTACTTTGCAATTTCGGCCTCGTCAGGAGGTCGTCGCAATGTTTTTTGCAAGCTGGCCGCGGCATCTTCCAACTGGCTGCCTCTGGTCCTGGCCTGGCGGGGGATACAATCTCGAGCGCGTAGTTCATCTAAAACCGCCCCTCTGATCCGATAGCCGGCGTAGGTTTCAAAACGGACACTCCTGGCCTGGTCATAATTGTCGAGCGCTGAGATGAGGCCAAGAATGCCTATATTTAGCAGGTCTTCCTTATCGGCCGGATCGATCGGAACCTTCGCGGCTATCCGGCCTACGATATTTTTTACCAGCGGAGCATAGTTGATGATCAGTTCATCACGCGTTTTTTTATCCACGGTCCTACATCAAAATGGTCAAACTCGTAAAAAGTCGTCAGAAAAAATTGAGCGATCCCGACTGGTAGTCAGCTGTAGACTCCTCAAGCTTGTCTGCTATTTCCCGTAAACATTGCGAAGCCGGCGCCTTGGGGTATATCTCGGCGATAATTTTTTGCTGCCTGATTGCTTTTTTAAAGAAATCGTCATCTACTACATGACCCAGGTACTGTATGGTAATGCTGAGAAAGTGATCTGTGGCCTGGTTTAGTCTCCTGTAAACCTCCCATGCCTCGGCTTTGCCCTTCGTCATATTCACGATCAAGAGAAACCTTTTTTTGGCATGTTTTTGAAAAAGAACCTTAATTACAGCATAGGCATCGGTCAGCGATGTTGGTTCAGGGGTAACGACGACAATTGTTTCACTCGCTGCCATATTGAAATACATGACATTGGAAGAAATGCCCGCGGCAGTGTCTATTAGCATGAAATCCAGTTCCTGCTGCCAGGAACTGATCTCATCGATCAGGGAAAGCTTTTGCCCTCGCGTGAGCTCTGCCATTTCCTGAATTCCAGAGCTGGCCGGAAGGATGTAGAAACCGCCGGGGGTTTTAATAATGGCTTCGCTGATCGGTATTTCGCCACTTAGGACATGAGATAAGTTGTATTTTGGACAGAGGCCCAAGACGACATCGATGTTGGCCAAGCCGGTATCGGCATCGAGGATCAGGGTTTTTTTATTTCTGCTGCTTAAAATATAGGCCAGGTTGGCCGCAATGCCGGTCTTTCCTACCCCGCCCTTGCCGCTGGTAATTGCAACAACCCTTACCCTGCGAGGTGCAGTTCCTGCCTGAGCGCCATAGGCATCACTCTTGAGTTTGCGAAGTGCTTTGGCTTGATCCATGTCTGACGACCTCGTAAAAAGTCTGCACGACTTAGTTTGGTGACGGCTTGGTAAAAGTTTCGAAGTCAAGGCGCTGAATCCGAGCTTTTTACGAAGTCGTCAATATTTGATGACGCGGTAAAAACTCCGATTCCCCCTCCCCCAGTGGGAGGGGGCAGGGGCAGGGGGAGGGGGAGGGGGATCAAACATTCGATATATCAACTATTATCACCCTCTCCTAGAACCCTCTCCCATCAAGGGAGCGGGGGTCTTTTGACTTTTTACAGTGTCATCATATCTGCTTTTTGACTAATTAAGCCTCGCATCTAAGATCAGTCTTGTTAGCCTTGATGCGGTGGCGACCATGATATCCTGGGGCACATTTTGTCCATTGGTCAGGTATGAAACAGCTTTTCTGGTTTTCTGCAGAAAGTCATATAGAAAACCAAAACGAGAGCATTCATCTAGTTTAGTAAAAATTACATTATTGTAAGACATTATGTCATACCTTGCCGCTGTGTCCAAGAGGTTTTCATTGCTGCAGGTTGCACTCAAAACCAAATTTACTTCCGCCTCTCCCAAAGGCGACAGCAAGGCCTTTAAGGATGAAATACAGCTTTCGTCCCGGCAGTTTCTCCCCGGAGTATCGACTAAAATGACATCCCTGTTGGTAAAGCGGTTCAAGGAGCCCGCCAAATCATTTTGTTTACGGGCGATCTCCAGGGGGAGATCGAGAATATTGGCATAAATGCGTAATTGTTCGGCTGCAGCAATTCTATACATATCGGTTGTAATGAGGCCGACCTTTAATTTTTTATCCCAAGCGTAATGGGCGGCCAACTTTGCCAAGGTCGTAGTTTTACCGGCTCCGGTGGGGCCGATGAATACCTTTATTCTTTTGTTAATTGTAATTCCACAGAATTTTTTCAGGTCATCCTCGACAATTTCTTCCAGTTGCGGCTTGAGGTCTCTTAAGTCTCTGCTTTTCGATTCTGTCTTGGTCTTAGAGAAAATAGCACAAATTTGGGCTGCCTGACGGTGAGAAATGCCCGATTGCAATAAGTTACTATAGATACCCATCCAGAGGGACTTCTTTTCCTGATCCTCTCTGGCATTGAGAACATCGGCAATCCCGTATTCACCCCCCCATGATCCGGCAAGATAATGATTGCCGGCGGCCAATTCAAACAACGCATAAAGTTGCGACTTGATATTGGCTATTTCCTGAAAAAGAAGTTCGGATTTTTCCTGCGTCGGGCAGCTCAATGAATCAGCCGTAATGTTAGTTAACCTTGAAGCTGAAACGGTGCCGTCCGTAAAATCACGCGCGGCAACAACTTCCAGGAGTTTTTGTCCTCGCCGCATTATATCTTTGGTGGAAAGGATGATGGCATCGGCTCCCAGATCCCTTTTGATCACGGTATGGGCCTCTTTTAATGTAGCCAATTCGTACCGTTTGATCTGCATCTTTATAACTCCACCATGCCTAGGGATTTAATGTTTGCCTCTCGGGAAATCTCGTTGTGGGAAAGGACGACGATATTGGGGAAAAACTTCTCCAGGATTTTACGAACAAAAATACGTACATTTGGCGAGCATAATACTATAGGCTGCTGCTGGATAGAAGTAAAATTCACGATAAACTGCTGGAGACGCGAGATAAGAGAATTGATGATCTGAGGATCCGCTGAGACAAAAGATTCGTACTCCGTGTGCTGAATCTTGGCGGATATGCTGTCCTCTATTTGCGGTGAAAGCAATATAACGTTTATATTGCCCTCCTGGTCCAGATGCTGTTTAGTAATTGTTCGCGACAGACTTTGCCTTACATACCCGGTAAGAATATCGACATTTTTAGTGATAACTGCATAGTCTGACAGGCATTCGATTATGCCGGCCAGATCCCTGATGGAGATTCTTTCCCGCAGGAGTCTTTGGAGAACTTTGTGGAGAGTGCCCAGTGGTATTATTTTAGGTATCAGCTCGTCGACAAGTTTCGGATGGGATTGGGAAAGGCCATCCAAGAGAGTTTGGACATCTTGGCGGCTGAGAATTTCATCAGCGTTGTTTTTTAAAACCTCCGTAATGTGGGTGGTTATGACTGTCGCCGGATTGACTACAATGACCCCCATCGACTGGGCGATATCCTTTTCCTGGGCCGTAATCCAAACCGCAGGCAGGTTGAAGGCGGGCTCCCTGGTTTCGATTCCTTTGATTTTCAGGTCTTGATCGCCTGCGGTAATAGCCAGGAAATGATCAGGCATCACCTCGCCCTTGGCCACATCTACCCCTTTTATGCTTATAGTGTATTCGTTGGCTTTTAATTTCAGGTTATCTCTTATGTGAATGGCAGGCAGGATAAATCCCATCTCGGAGGCGAGCTGCTTGCGCAGCGCCTTGATGCGTAACAGCAGCTCACCTCCCTGAGCGGCATCGACTAGGTTGATCAAGCCATACCCTACTTCAAACCCAAGAAGATCAACGGGGGCTACTCGAACAGGGGGCTCCTCCTGCGGCAAGGGCGCCCTGGCCGCTTCTTCCCATTTTTCAGTGGCTTTTGCGGCGCTAAAAAGACGGTAGGCCAAAAATCCCACCAACGCTGCTACCAGAAGAAAAGAAAACTTAGGCATGCCGGGAATGAGGGCAAAAACCACAAGCAGAAAAGCGGCTGTGGCGACAGCTCTCGGCTGCATGAATAATTGATTTTTTACTTCGCTGCCCAATTGGGCCGAGGCGGTGGTTCGGGTTACCAATATCCCGGCCGCAGTTGATATAATCAGGGCCGGCACCTGGGTTACGAGACCATCGCCCACTGTCAAGAGAGTGTAATTTCTGGCGGCGTCAGCAAGCTCCATCCCCTGCTGCAAAACCCCGACGATGAGCCCCCCGATTATGTTCACCAAGGTTATGACTACCCCGGCAATGGCGTCACCGCGAACGAATTTGCTCGCCCCATCCATAGCGCCATAAAAATTGGCTTCTCTTTCAATCTCTGAGCGCCTCATGCGAGCGTCGGCTTCGGTTATCATACCGGAGTTTAAATCAGCATCGATGCTCATCTGCTTGCCGGGCATGGCATCGAGGGTAAACCTGGCCGCCACCTCTGCCACCCTGGTTGCCCCCTTGGTAATAACCACGAAATTTATGAGGACCAAAACAGTAAAGATAATGAACCCCACAACATAATTTCCCCCAACCACAAAGGTCCCGAAGGCGTTGATTACCTGTCCCGCGGCTGCCGTGCCTTCATTTCCATGCAGCAGTATCAAACGGGTGGAGGCCACATTAAGGGCCAGGCGAAAAAGTGTAGCCATAAGGAGAATGGAGGGAAAGGTTGAGAGATCAAGCGGCTTGAGAACAAAAAGCGACATTAGAATGATGATAATGCCCAACGTGATATTAAACGAAAGCAGGATATCGAGTACCAAAGGGTGAATGGGTATGATCATCACTATCAGGATGCCGATGATACCCAGGCCGATTATTGCGCTGGATGTCCTGGTGGCTGAAAGGTCCGCTGTCGTTAACATATCACCTTATTTCACTCTGTGTTTCCCAGGTCAATTTATCCTTGAGTTTGTAGACGTAAGCCAGTATTTCTGCCACGGCTCGATACATATCTTCCGGAATCGCGCTGCCAATCTTTACTGATTTAAACAATACCTGTGCCACCGTTTTATTTTCGACCAGAGGTATATCATTTTTTTTCGCTATTTCTTTTATCTTCTCGGCAATCAGTCCTGCCCCCTTGGCCACAACTACAGGACTTTTCATCTTTTTATGGTCGTACGATATTGCCACGGCAAGGTGAATCGGGTTGGTTATTATAACGTCAGCCTTGGGCACGGCCGCCATCATCCTCTTTTTGGCCATTTCCCGCTGAATCCTTCTGATCCGGGCCTTGATCAGGGGATCCCCCTCCGTATTTTTCATTTCCCGTTTTAGCTCTTCCCGGGTCATTTTAATCGATTTCTCATGCTCATAACGCTGGTAAAGATAATCAAAAATGGCAAGTATAATTAAGAGCGCGCAAGAGGCCGTAAGGATTTTGAATGATTGCATCCCAATGAAATGAATGATTTGCATGACTGCCATGTCCATCAGTAAGGTAAGATGTGATAGATCATTTCTAACCACGACATAGGCAACCAGGCCAACCAATAGCATTTTGAATATCGTTTTTAGCAGCTCAATAAAGGATTTAAGCGAGAAAAGGCGACCGAATCCCTTTAACGGATCGATTTTTGAAAATTTTGGCATTACTGACTCAGGGGCGATTAAAAACCCCACTTGAATAATATTGGACAGAAGCGCAACCGCGATAACTGTTACAAATAAAGGTAATAGAATAAAAAAAGCCTGATAGGAATACCACAATATGATGCTTTGGATGTTGCCAATTTCGACTTGAACGTAAGCAGCCTGCTGGAAACTGATTTTTAATAGGCGCCGAAACTGGTCTAGCATGCCGGATGAATTGAAGTAAAAGAAGGCAAGGCAAACGATCAAGACTGCAACTGATGGAATCTCTCTGCTTTTGGCAACCTGTCCCTTTTCCCTGGCCTCTTCCCGGCGCTTGGGGGTGGCTTGTTCGGTTCTCTCCTGGGAAGTCTCATTTTCCGCCATTGGCGGGACCTTTCAAATATATGACGAAGCGTCAATAAATATGCTAACGGAATAACTGCTCTAGTGTTAAGCCTTCCGCCTTCAGTCTATCCACCTGAGCAGTTGCTTCTTAAGGCACAAGCCGCAGCATGGTCATGATTTGCCCAGCCATCTGGTTGAATAATTTATCAATGCCCACGGTAAACATAGCAGATCCCAGGCCAATAAAAAGAAGTCCGGTCATAATTTGCAGCGGAAATCCAACGATGAAGATATTAATCTGGGGAACTGTCCGGGCGATTATAGCAAGCGATACATTCAGGAGCGTTAAAGCAGCGATTACTGGGGCGCCAATTTTGACTGCTACAAGAAATAAATTCGACGAATAAACAACCAGCGCCTGGGCAATCTCCCCCTTCATTCGAAAGCCATAAGGCGGAATTATTGAAAAACTTTCCACTATCGCCGCAATGAATACCTGGTGCATATCAAAAGTCAAAAAAAGGAGGATTGCGATCAGATAATAGAGCTCCGCAATAATCGAAACCTGGGTACTGGTGACTGGGTCGACAATATTGGCGATGGCAAAACCCATCTGGAAACCAATGATCTGACCGCAAAGCTGAATGCCAACAAAGATGAAACGGCCGATTAAGCCGATCAATAATCCGATCATTACTTCACCGGCAATTTTCATGAATAAAACAAGAGTATTTTCACTGATGGCTGGCAATGAAGATGCTGGGATAAGGGGGAAAATAATTAAAGTCAAAATAATGGATAACCCCGCCTTAACCCGAACCGGGACGGTTCGTTCACCAAAAAGGGGGATCATTATAAACATGGCGCTTATTCGAAGAAAGATCAGAAACAGGAGTTCAAGTTGTGCCGGATCTGGAATTGAGATCACTTTATATACAGTGGAATATTAGAATAAAGATTGTGAGTAAAGGTGAGAAGGAGGTTAATCATCCAAGGGAGCGCCACAATAAGGGTGAACATGACGGCAATAATCTTCGGCACGAAAACCAGTGTCATCTCTTGAACTTGAGTGACCGCCTGCACCAAGCTTATCAGAAGTCCCACGATTAAGCCAACCAGCAATGCCGGCGCCGATACGAGTAACGTAATTTTGACGGTTTGCGCCATTAAACCGACAACTAAATCTGCAGACATTTGTTTGCCTTTGGCAAGAGGTCGATTATTGAAAACTTTGAACTAACGATGAAATTATCAAATGCCAGCCATCAACCAAAACAAAAAGCAGCAACTTGAAAGGCAGGCTGATCATGATTGGCGGCAGCATCAGCATTCCCATCGACAAAAGAATGCTTGCAACAACCATGTCAATTACCAAAAAGGGCAGGTAAATCATAAAACCTATTTGAAATGCGGTTTTTAATTCACTGATGACAAAGGCCGGTATCAGTACCGTCAGAGACAGATCGGACGGCTTTTCCGGCCGTTCCTGCTTGGCCATCTTTACAAACAAGGCGATATCTTTTTCCCGGGAATGCTTGAGCATAAATCCTTTAATGGGAAGCGTAGCCTGTTCCAGGGCTTCCTGACCGGTTATTTTTTCCTCATAATAGGGTTGGAAGGCCTCCTTGTACACCTGTTGCCATACGGGGGTCATGATAAAGAAAGTTAAAAACAAGGCCAATCCAACAATAACCTGAGCGGGAGGCAGCTGCTGGGTGCCGAGCGCGTGTTTTAATATTGAAAGAACAACAATAATGCGGGTGAAGGATGTCAGCATCAGGAGGATCGCGGGCGCAATCGACAATACGGTCAAGAGGATGAGAAGCTGCAAAGTAATCGAGACCCGTTCTGGATCGCCCTCGGCGCCCGAAATTGTCAGGTTGATATGGGGGGCGGCAGGCTGGGCAAATGCTAACGTCACGGGAAAGCAAAATAGCACCGTCAGCAGCAGGGCAGCCAGATAAAGGTTGGGTGACTTAGTTTTAGGACGACCCATTGGCACTAACTATCCTTTCCCGGAGCCTTAAATAAAACAAAATCCCGACAGCGAGAAAGTAATCCTCTGTCTAGGGGATGGCTTTTTTGTGTATTGTTGATTGCTTTTAACTTCTGAATGGATACTTCGTCGTCAAGGGTGGTCAAATATGACACCTGCTGATTGGAAATGCTGATTAATATTGGCTTCCCCAAAACATCAACCAGCAGGAGTGAATTTTTTGGTCCTAAATAACGGACGCTTATTATATTTATAATTGCACCATCGTCTTTGATGGGCATTTTTTGTTTGAGAAGCTTTTGAAACACAAACATGGTGAGAATTAAAATTAACAATACAACGGCCAGGGCCGCCAGCATGTTCCAAAAGGCTGAGGCTAGTGACACCGGTTCCAATTATTGTCCTCCGGTAAATGCTGATGATGCGGTAAAAAGTAGAAAGACCCCCTCTCCCTTGATGTAAGAGGGTTCTAGGAGAGGGTGATAATAGTCGATATATCGAATGTTTAAGCCCCCTACCCCCTCCCCCTGCCCCCTCCCACCGGGAGAGGGGAAATGGGAGTTTTTACCGCCTCGTCAATGTAGTTACTGCGTTACTTTAAATAGTTGATCCTTTCCTCGGGAGATATGATGTCCGTCAGCCTGATGCCGAACTTCTCGTTGACGACCACCACCTCCCCACGAGCAATCAGTCTATTGTTGACAAAAATATCCATCGGCTCGCCAGCCATCTTTGTCAATTCGATTACGGAACCCTGGCCAAGCTGGAGAAGCTCTCGAATAAGCATCTTATTTCTGCCTAGCTCAACAGTGAGGTTCAGGGGTATTTCAAGAATGAAATCAAAATCAAGTGCTCCGGAAGGGGTAACGCTTTTTTTTAATTCCGAAAATTGAACCGGGGAAACCTCTGTTTTTTTTGTACTTTGCTCTTCTTCCCGGAAGGCTTCTTCCCAATCAACATCTGCAACCTCCTCGTTATTGACCGGTTTGCCTTGCGAACGATTATTTTCTTCCTGTTGGTCTTTTCTAATCTCCATGTTCGATTACCTCACCCTGGCCCACGATATGAGATATTTGAATGGCATTACTGCCTTTGTAAATTCCCGGGATACCCTTGAATTTAACGCTCCCTTCGACAAGGACGTCAAAGAAATCATTGCAGTGCTTATCTAGGATAATAACGTCGCCCTTTTTTAAGCTTACGAGATCTCGTCCGGCAATAGTGACCTTCCCGGCTTCTGCTGCCACATTTATACTTGCAAGCATCAGGCCCGCTTTTAATCTTGTTGCCCACAGCAAGTCATTATCCGACTGTTCACCTTGAAATCGGCTGGTCAATTTTTCTCTCAAAGGCTCCAGGTTGGTGTAGGGAATACAGATGGTCATCTTGCCCGATGAATGTTCCATCTCAATTAAAAATGTAATAATAACGACAGGATCTGTTGGGAGTGTTATCAGGCAAAACTGGGGATTGATTTCAGTTTTCTGGTAGGTCGCGGTTAAGTTTATGACATAACTCCAGGCATTTTCAAAATCTGTCAAGGATCTGTCGATGATCCTTCTGATGATATTATTTTCAATAGCGGAGAATTCACGACCCTCTACCTTGTAAGGAGTCTTCCCTGTGCCACCTAGTATTATGTCAATAAATGTGAATATCAGCTTTGAATCTATGACTAAAATAGCGCTCCCTCGCAACGGCTCGAGCTTGATAACCTGTATGCTGGAAGGCACCGGCAAGGTTTTCAAATAGTCTTGAAATTTGATCACGGATGTAGCCAGAGTGGTGACATTTATAACCCGGCGGAGCATTGATTGCATTGTCGTCCGGAACAAACGAGCAAATTTCTCGTTGATGATCTCCAGGGTAGGCATTTTGCCCCTGATGATCCTCTCGTGAGTGGTAAGATCGTAGGGCTTGACTCCTGAAGAGTCCTCCTTAGCATCTGCCGGAAGTTTCCCTTCGTTCAACCCATGAATCAAGGCATCGACTTCTTCCTGTGACAATATACCGGCCATAATGCTTCTTCCTGGCAAACGATACTATTGAATAATAAACTCAGTAAAATATATCTTTGCAACCTTCCCTTCTTTTAGGTTGGCATTGAGTCTAAGGAGAAGTTCGTCCCGAAGTTGCTGCTTGCCGCCTGGTTCCATCAACTCTTTGTAAGATTTGGCCGAAATTAGATCAATGACAGCATCTCTGAGTCTGGGCTTACTGGCATTGAACTCAGGCAAGGTCTTATCATCCTGAATTTCCAATTGGATCACAACCTTGAGATATCTTCCTCCATGATTATCAAGCAGATTAACCACAAAGGGATCCATCGACCAAATTGCACTTGTAATTGAAGATTCCTTTTTCGCCTGCTTTTCCGGCAATCCTTTCTTCAAAACGAATTCATACGCTGCAAAACCAATTCCGCCTAGCACAATCAGGGCCAGAAAGATAATTAGCGCCAATTTCCAAGCAGGTTTTTTTACCGCCGCCGGGGTTGCTGCCGTCTTGTCTTCGCTATTCTTATTAGCCATTGCTCACCTCATATATTTTCGATAGTTAGTAGAATATTTACCCGCCGGTTAGCTTTTCTTCCGGGGGCTGAATCATTGGGGGCTAGGGGACGGGTATGCGCATAACCTGCTGCCGATAAGCGGGCGGGATCGATGCCACCTTCACTTATTAGAAGTTTCAAGATATTCACGGCCCTTGCCATCGACAATTCCCAGTTCGAGGGGTAGGTATTGCTAACAACAGGTACATCGTCAGTATGACCCTCAATAGTAATTTGGGCATTGATCGTTCGAATATTATCAGCAAGTAAGCGAATAACTCCATTCTTTTTCTTTACTTCCGCGCTTCCCGATGCAAAAAGCAACGAGTCGGGTAAAGAAATTATGATCCCTTGACCCTCCTTCTTAACCTCCATACCCTTTACACCGCTAACAGACTCAGCAAATTGTTCCGCCAGTTTCTGCTGCAGTTCATTGGCCGCTAATTCCCTTTTTATAATGTCAGCTTGTTTATTTTTTGCAATATCTTCATCTTCCAAATTCCTGACGAAAGGCTCAAATACCTGAACTTTCTTATCGCCCCGAAGCCCGAGAATTGACTCTTGCAGCGAAGAGGACATCCTCCGCAGCCCCTCGGCGTTAATAGAAGACAAAGATAGTATCAGAACAAAAAAAGTCAAAAGTAACGTAATCAGATCATTGAATGTAATTAACCATGTTTTTTGATTTGACGGTATCGGCAGTCTTTTATTGCTCATAAGAGGTTAATTATTCGTCTTGTGGTTGACAGAAGCAGGGAAGAGATAAAGTTCTGCGCGGCGATTCTTTTTTCGGCCCTCTGGCGTCTCATTATCTGCGATAGGCCGGTATTGGCCAAAACCGGCAGCGCGGAGCCTCTCTGGAGGAATTCCGCCGGACTCCAAAAAATACTTTAATAAGCTTACGGCGCGGGCAGTGGATAATTCCCAGTTTGATGGGTATTTATCTGATATAATCGCTTGATTATCAGTATGCCCTTCTATTGCGAGACTTAATTCTGATTCCTTGGCAATATTGGAAATTTCATCAAGCACAGCCAGGAAGTCTCTTTTTAGGTGCGCTGTTGCCGATTCGAACAGAAGCTCAGAAATAATAGTTGCCTTAATGCCTCCGGGGACGCGTTCCAATCCAACCGCACCTTTATAACCGGTATTCTCCAGTATTGCATCCAACCTCCCGCCGAGTTGGTTAAAAAGTGCATCATTTATCAGCTGGCCGTCATTTGTCTCCAGTTGCTGCCTTGTCGCTGTGACAATGGCATCTGACCTATATGTATCAGTAAAGCTTTTAAGCTTGGCTTTCTCCAATTTGGAAACTGATATCAGAAACATAAAAAAAGCGACGATAATGAGCATTAAAGCGCAGTATATAGTCTGCCAATAATCACTGTCGCTCCTATTGTCTTTGATCATTACCTACCCCTGAAGCAGTTTGCCTGCGTCTTTCGCCGGGTGAGATGAAGGAATTTAATTTTTCTTCCAAGATTTGAGGATTGTCTCCTGACTGTATCGATAGCACGCCCTGAAGGATCAATTGTTTGATCAACAGCTCCTGAGAACTCATGTTTTTTAGTTTACCCGCAATTGGCAGAAATACTAGGTTAGCCAAAATTACCCCATAGAAAGTTGTTACTAAAGCCACGGCCATGGAAGGGCCAATATTCGCTGGATCATTCATATACATCAGCATTTTAACCAATCCGATAAGAGTGCCCATCATACCCATTGCCGGCGCGAAGTTGCCCATGCTGGTAAAAATTTCCGCACCCAGGCGGTGCCTCTCTTCAATAAAATTGATCTCTGTTCGCAATATATTTTTGATGTCCTTTTGATCCAGCCCATCGACCACCAACATGAGAGCTTTTTTCAGCCAGGGATCGAAACCCTTGTCATTCATTGCAGATTCAATAGATAAGATACCGTTGCGCCTGGTATGGCGGGCCATGAATATAATAGCCGCTACGATCTCTTTTTCTCGCGGCAATTTTGATAAAAAAACGTTTTTTGCGACCTTGAGCACACCCAGCAAGTCGCGCAGGGGATAATTTATAAGTATTGCCCCCAAGGTTCCTCCCAGGACTATCATCGCCGAAGGCCCGTTGATGAACCAGCCAATGCCGCCACCTGCTCCCATGGCAATGATGACCAATGAAAAACCGCTGATGATTCCAAGAATTGTGGCTAAATCCATACCATTATGCTGCCATTATAAAAAGTTGAGTGCAATGCGCGGGCCGCATCCGAGCCTTCCTGCAAAAGCAGTTGCCAAATATTTTTCCCTAAATCTTATACGATATCATCATTTCAGGTAGCCACTTGTTGTTTAGGCTCAAAACTATAAAACATCTGGGCTGGCATAAATCAAGCCTAAGTAGCTACACAAGTAAATATCATGCATATAGCTAATTTAATTTGAATAACGCTTTATGCTTCTATATCTGTAACATAATCCCCTGATAAATAAAACGACAAAAATTGACGACTTTGCAAACAGCCTGCCGGCGGTAAGTTCTCTGCCATCGCATCCAACCGCTTGACAAGAAATATAAATTTGATTATTCAACCTTAAACTGAATGATTCCGAAAAAACCGGCTTTCGGTTAATCAGGTCTAGAATGGAATATTACGGCTTTTGTAGTGATTGTCTGAGTAAAGCGTCAGGCAATCCGGGTTACAGACAGGTTAAGCCGCAAGGACGGCGGACGCAAGCGGTTAACAACGGCACTGGACCGCCTCCCGGGGCGGGCCACTTTTGCTGCTCTCAAGACGATCTTGAATGGAGGTCTAACGCCGTGAGAATCATAATTGCCCTCATACTTATTGTGTCTGCACTTTTAGGCTGCGCCCCCCCAAGCCTTAAAACCACCGCTCTTTTACCGGCCAGGGCACACGAGGCTTCCCTACTGAAGGAAGTCGCCGTTTTGCCCTTTGATGGACCCGGAGGAAAAAACTTTGCTGCTGAAATAGAAGGCACATTAGCCGGAATTAATATCGGCGACCGCCAGTATTTTTCCCTGGTCGACCGAACAAAAATCGACCGGCTGATCGAAGAGTTGAATTTCTCCCAAAGCGCTCTGATGGACCCGGGCAATGTCGCCCGGCTCGGCAAACTGGTTGGCGCCCGGGGCATTTATACAGGCAGCATCACTTTATCACGCAGTAACGACAACCGTTACCAGGAAGAACGTACCCGCTGTGCCTCAGAAGTAACGAAAAAGAATGAAAAGGGGAAAGAATATAGAGAATGCGTCCGCTGGGTAAAATACAACGTTTCCTGTACATCCCGGGTCGCTTCTTTTGCGGCCACGCCAAAATTGCTGGAGGTTGAAACGGGACGCATCGTCTATGCAAGCAATATTTCCGGTACAGCCAGATCGTCTGCCTGTGAGGACAGTCCCAGACCATTGGTCAGCCATAGCGAACTGCTTGAGCAGGCCAAACAGCAGGCAAAGCATAGTTTCAGGGCTGATGTCGCTCCCCATTATGTTACCGTTTCGGTGCAACTGATGGATTCCACCGACGGCATGACTTCCCGGGAGGCGGAAAGACTATTCAAGCAGGGGCTGGAGTTTGCCAAAAATAACCGTCTTGACCGCGCCTGTGAGCTCTGGGGCGAGGCCCGGGCGCTCTCCCAGCCTACTGCCGCCCTGCTCTACGATCTGGGCATATGTTCGGAGATAACAGGAGACCTGGAGCAGGCCCTGGATCTCTACCGGAAATCCGATCGGCTCCTTACTAAGCCGGATGATAAAATTACCGCCGCCTTAGGAAGGGTGTCCAAGGCAATTCAAGATCGCCGAAAAATAAAGGATCAGTTAGGCAAATAGTCAGTCTAATGCGGCTATGACTGAGCATGGCCCTCCGAAAAACCAATCGGCATGAGTGATGGTTGTCCAGTCCTGTTCATCGAACGTAAACCTGCCCGCAACTACAGGGGACCCTTCTTGCAGTGGTGGATCATCCTGGCCTCCTCGATAATTTTAGATAAAATCGCCCCGGGATAGAACCCGGCGCCGGCCGCCTGCTCAAAGAAAAAGGAAGAGGGGGCCATCCCGGAGGATGAATTGGGATCGGTTATCAAAACGCGGCCGTCTTTCATAAAGAAGCCGTCGATCCGGCCATAGGATCGGAATTCCAAGGCGTGAAAGGCCCGCAAGGCCTCAGTCTTGATCTTTTGCACCGCGTAAGCGGGGATGTTTTTCGGCGGGGTAAACTTGCGGCAGCGCCCGGGCATATACTTGTCATCGTAATCATAGAACTTCCCCTGGGGATGAATCTCCGTAACATCGAGGGGATTGGCAACGCCGCCTTCCTCGATGATGATACAGGAGAACTCGGTACCATCGAGATATTCCTCCACCAATACCGCTTTGTCACAGGTCAAAGCCTTTGCTATCGCCTGGGGCAGAGCGCCTTCGTCCTTCACAATATTCACACCGATACTGGAACCCTCCCGGGTAGGCTTTACAAACAGGGGGTAGGATAAAACTTCCGCTATTCTTTTTTTCAGCGCATCCGCTTGAGCCGGCCATTCTTCTTGGGATACCAGAATACTGGCCGGGATATTCAGGCCAGCGGCTTTGAGCAGCATCTGTTGCCGATATTTATCCATCCCCAATGCTGACCCCAAGACGCCGGAACCGCTATAGGGAATGCCGAGCAATTCCATCAAGCCCTGAAAGCAGCCATCCTCACCGTATTTACCGTGAAGAGTAAGAAAGGCAAAGTCGATAAGTTTGGGAATTTCCTCGTAAGAAACCTTTGTTGCTTCGTCTGCAAGCCGTTCTTTTATGTCCGCTGTGGTGTTCTGGCTGACTAGTTGCCAAGGGAGAATCCACAGTCCCCCTTGGCTGTCAACAAAAAAAGGCAATGGTTCATAACTCTCCCTTTCCAGGTTATCATAAACATTACGGCCGCTGTTGAGCGACACTTCGCGCTCGGAGGAAAGGCCGCCGAAAAATATTCCCACTCTTAGCTTCATTGCCATATCCCTCTGTATTTATATTTTTTGACAGTGGAGCCAATTGCAAAAGTCTGTTTCCCCTCCCTTTATGGGAGGAAATTAAGGGGAGGGTGTGATAAAATCTATAGATTATACTTATTATTCCCCCCTCACCTAAAACCCTCTCCCTTGAAGGGGAGAGGAAATTTTTGAGACTTCTGCAATTGTCTCAGTGTAAAAAGTCAAAACCCCCTCCCACTGCCCCTCCCACCAGGAGAGGGGAGATCGGACTTTTTGCCGCTTCATCATATTTGATGAAGTCGTCAAAGGCAATCAATCCCAAATAAACGTGACCCCGCTGTGGGGGAATACCCATTCATCCTTGGAAACAACGACCTTGATCGCCCTACCCTCTTCCCTGCAGACCTGCGGATAGGGACGTCGGCCAGAGAAGAAACTTACCTCCCGGACATTTTTCAGACCCGTCTTAGCGTAATTGAAGTTTATCTCTAGACCTTGAGTAGGATAGACGATATGGACGGAAAAATCTCTTTTCTTCCGGGATTGTTTCGTTACTATTTCAATCTCGATGCGTACCTGCCGGTGAATCTTCTCGCGCAGGCAATCGCCTCCGGCCCAGACCTCGTATCCCCGTTCGGATGTCGTGGCTTCCTCGATGGGAACCCCTTGTCCGTCCACTCTTACCGCTGTCACCTGAAAATCCCGCGGTGCCTCCAGGTCTTCCCCATTGCCTAAAAGCCAGCGATACTGGCAGCGGGGATCTTCGAAGAAAGCTGCCAGTTGGTCATTATTGCTGGCGCATCCAATCATGAACAAGTGGTTTTTGAGAACCTTCCGATATTCGATATGGGTTATTACGTTCAGATATTCTGTATCCTGACCAGAGCGGCCATGTTCAACTTCATCGGATGGGGCTACAGTTATATCGTAGCGAAAATCCGATCTTAATTCCAGTTGGCGGTCATCTTTTCCAAATAGGGTCTCTAACATCTCGTAATAGATGGCGTCTCCGAAACCGACGCTCTTGGCGCGGGTATGGAGGCAGCTCCTGATGATATTGTCGATCCGGGAGAGCGACCGCTCCTCATCGGGAATGAAGATGCGCCTTAGTCGTGGCTCTGTGGCGCCGACTAGGCCCTGCTTAAGAAATATCCGCGGCGCCCTTTTGCCCAAGGCACAGAGAACCTCGTAACTGATGCTTCCCACCTTGTCAGCTATCTCATTTGCGGAGATGTATTCTTTGCCCTGCCTTCCCAGGAGAACGACTTCGGTGCCGACGTCGCACTCAGGCAGGCCGGTTATGTCTATGGTACACAAATCCATCGAGACCCGGCCCACCACCGGCACCCTCCTGCCCGCCACCAGAACCTCGCCCCGGTTGGAAAGGACAAAACCATATCCATCGCCGTAGCCGACCGGGATGGTGGCTATCCGGGTTGTTTTAGTCGTGGTATAGGAACGACCATAGCCGATGCTTGCGCCAGCGGGAAACTCCTTAATCAAAAGAATACGGGTTTTGAAGGTCATTACCGGCTTAATGCGAATCCGGCCGACTGACTCAGCGGTGGGAAATATGCCGTACGACATCAGTCCCGGTCTTACCATATCCAGTTGAAATTCCGGGTAATTTATCATGGCCCCGCTGTTGGCCATATGCCTGATCGGAATATTAATGCCTTCCCGGGAAAGAATGTTCAACAGCTGACTGAAATTCCGCCACTGCCGCAGATTATATTCATCGGAAGTTTCACTTATCGATAGGTGGGTAAAGATACCCTCCAGAAATAGGTTGGGCATCTTGTTGATCTTACGGATGACGTCGAGCGCCTTATCCGAGCTTATGCCGGCCCGGCCGATGCCGGAATCGACTTCCAGGTGCACCGGAATTCGAATCCCCGCCGTCTGACATCGCGTTTGGAGTTGATGGGCGAATGATTCGTCGGAAATGGAGGACACCAGATTATACTTTATTATCTCTCCTATTTCCGCCGGCAGTGAAGGACTCAGGATGAGGATCGGAACAATGAGACCACTCACCCGAAGCTGGACCGCTTCATCGGCATTGGCAACGCCCAGGCAGGCCGCACCATTGCGCAAGGCAACATTGGCAATCTCAATTGCACCATGACCATAAGCATCCGCCTTGAGAACCTGCATGATCTTCACCCCAGGCTTGGCCAGGCGTTTCATCTCTTCCCAGTTCTGGGTGAAGCAATCGAGATCAACCTCGACCCAACTGCGGTAATTAGATTCTGACATCGCCATTGACCAAACGGGGATTGTAGCACCATATGATTGCTGTTTTCATTTGGACTCCATAGTAAAGACGCCGTCCCAATCAGGGGCCGGCGGATGGATCTTAAGTTGCTCGACTCGGGCCAAATAAAGCATGGTCGGCCCATCATTGGGTCGTATAACAAGAGCCTCCTGGAATAGCCGTAACGCCTCATCCCAAATAGAGTTTCGGTACCTGGCCAGTGCATCTTCAAATAGACTGATAAATTTGCGAGTATCTTTATCGGTATCGGATTGCGTCCCACAAAGCTCGTAGATCTTGACCGGAATCGCCTTGCCCTTGACCCGCACCAAATCAAGTTCTCTTAAAACAAATTGGTTCAGAACCAGCTCACGGCTATATTGACTGACAATTATCCGGGTTCCATAGACCTTGTTGAGCCCTTCCAGTCGGGAGCCCAGGTTGACCATGTCTCCCATGACGGTATAGTCAAACCTCATCCGGGAACCCATATTGCCCACTACCATCGGGCCGCTGCTGATCCCGATACCGATATCGAGATCCGGCCGTCCCTCCTGGCGCCATTTTTCCCGCAAAACATCAAGAACTGATAGCATCTCCAGCGCAGTATTGCAGGCCCGAGCCGGGTGGTCCGGCTGATCCAACGGCGCTCCATATACCGCCATGATGGCGTCGCCCATATACTTGTCCAATAGGCCATCGTACTTGAATACCAAATCCGTCATCGCGGTTAAGTACTCATTCAAGAGGTGCACCAATTCTTCTGGCGTCAGGACCTCCGATACCGAGGTAAAGCCCCGGATATCCGAGAAGAGCACCGTCAGTTCCTTCTTCTCGCCCCCCAAGCGAAGTTTGGAGGGATCCTTGAGCATCTCGTTGATAACCGAAGAGGTGAGATAGTATTGAAAGGCCGAGCGGATCTTCTTCTTTTCTTTTTCTTCCGCCAGGAATTTATATACCGTAATGCCCATATAGGAAAACAAGATCGACAAGAGCGGGTAGACAAGGTTTAGCCAGATACTAAGCCTTGAGAATATAAAGTAATTGACCAGGATGAAGGAAATGGTCAGACCGGCGGTCAAGCCAAAGGCGGGAACTGCCCGCAGGCGGGAAACAAATAAGCCGGTGACCAAACCCAGCAAAATGATGGCTAAAATATCAATCAGGGAGGTCCAGAAAGACTGAACAATGAACGACCGGCGGAGAATGTTGTCAACCACGGTGGCATGGATATTAACCCCTGCTGAAACCGGACTGAAGGGCGTAACCCGCAGATCGTAGATGCCGATTGCTGTGGCGCCGATAATTACCATCCGGTCTTTGAGCTCTCCCGGAGGGATTCGGCCCCGGATGACATCAACAGCCGAGTAGTGAGGTACTACGTTATCCTGGCCCAGGTAGTTTATCAGCATCCGGCCCTGGTGATCGGTTGGTATCAGCCGATCTCCGATCGTAATTCCCGACACGCCGAAGGAATCGAGCTTGAGCCGGAGATCCGGCCAGTCGAGATACTGCATCAGCAGGGAAACAGCCAGCGAGGAATAATATTTATCCCGGAAGGCGATGACCAAGGGCGACCACCTGATTGTCCCGTCATTATCCGGAAAGGCATTGAAAAAACCGCAATTTTCCGCTCGTGAAGACAGTTCTCCCACATTTGCCAGGGGAGCCCGGGCTTCAAACAGATTGCCCGGTTCGGGCGCTCGCCGGTACTGGACCACCCCATATTGGCCGGAGGCAATGTTTTCGGCATTGCGGGATATCTCTTCTTCACTTAAGTGTCGCACCTCGGACGAAGAAAAATAAAACAGATATCCCAAGGTAACATTGCCTGCCGCCCCAATGGCATCGGCAAGAAGGGCATCCGTATCCAGTTGCCTTTTTTTCTCCCGGATCATCTCCTGTAGTGAATTGTTTAGCAGCTTTTGTTTTGCGAGTTGATCAGATATGTCCTTGAGTGCCTTGATCCCCGGGTTGTCTTCAGACTCAGAAAAAATTATATCAAAGCCGATGGCCTTGACTCCCTCGGCCTTCACGGCATTTAGCAACTCCGCCATTGTCGCACGGGACCAAGGCCAACGACCCAATTCCGTCAAGCTCTTCTCATCAATGGCCACAACTGCCGTTTCCTTGCCAATCGTCCTCTCACCGCGATAGACCATCCGCAGGTCGTATGTTCTTAATTCCATATACCTGAGAAAAGCAATATCGAAGAAAAAGAGGATCAAAAGAGAAATAACTATAAATATAGCTATTTGCAATGGTGAGGTACGGAAATATTGTCTGATGTGATCGTACATTGAATAGCCTCTGGTTGGGAGGCATAATAACAGCGCCGTCGGTAAAGTCAAGTTCATAAAGATGCGGCTTTGCGACAAAAATGTGGGCAACCCATTGTCGCACCGAGGCGGTGCAGACACATTGTTTCTCGTTTTTCTTAGCTCCTGTTAGCAGCAAATAGATATGTCCGGTTTAGTAGCAAATGAGTTATCCGCTTTCTCCAAGGTGGTGAAGCAGGCTTCGGGCCGAACATCCCAGTTCACCTTAATCGAAGGGCGGCATCTCTTCTTAGGTAACACCGCCCTTACTAAACAAAAAGGCCTCTCTCCCGAGAGGCCCATTTATACCGATAATACCCTACACTCTATCAATCTATTCTGAAAATATTTCCCTCTCCCTTAATTGGTTAACTCGGGGATCTAACGCTGGTACCATTGGCAACGTAAGTGTACCAGACGTCGCCATTTTTGCTTTAGCCGCCATTATCCGCCGGTATGATTCATCAAGGCGCGCCTCGGTGATCCGGCCCATCCGCACCAGGTCGCGGATCAATTCCCCGGCGCGGCTGACAATATCCTCCTGGTACAGCGAATTATTGGCAAAGATTAGAATATCCACGCCGGCAGCAATTGCCATTTCTATCGCAGTCTCCAGGCCAAAGTGCTTGACAATCGCGCCCATTTGCAGGTCATCCGAAATTATCAGCCCCTCGTATCCCAGTTCCTGTCTCAGCAGGCCCCCAACAATATTCCGGGAAAGGGTCGCGGGCCAATGATCATCCCTGCCGGCATGGTAAACGTGAGCCGTCATCACCGCATCGGCCATCCCCTCGCCAATTAAGTTCCGATATGGCACCAGTTCCAGTTTCGACCAGCTGTTGGTGATGTCGGCCATACCAAGATGCGAATCCGCAACCGAACTGCCATGGCCGGGGAAATGTTTAAGTGCGGTCAGCACCCCTCGCTTACGATGGGCGCGGATAAATTGCCGCGCATGATCTGTAACCGCTTGCGGGTCGGCGGAAAAGCAGCGTTCAAACCGGGAAATGATCGGATTGTCCGGATTGAGGCAAAGATCTACCACCGGGGCCAAATTAAAGTTGATCCCAGCTTCGGCCAGGGTTGCGGCAAGAGCCGCAGAGCGACGATAGGTCTCGTCCGGATCATCAAGCCCACCCAGAAACCCGTGAGAAACGGTTGGCGGGAAACCATCTTGTTCTTTGAGACGGCTGATCACTCCCCCCTCCTGATCGACCGCGATCAGCAACGGAGAAGTAGCGGCTTTTTGCAGGGAAGCAGTCAGCGCCTGCAGTTGCCCCAAAGAGGTGACGTTGCGCTGCCTCTGCCGGGAGGGAGCGTCATAATCAAAGAGGATGAGGCCGCCCAGATGACGTTCTTTGATATCCTGTATAATAAAATGTTCGTCGTCCACCGTAAGCCCGCGAAAGCCGACCATGAGCATCTGACCTATTTTCACGGCAAGGGAGGGTTGAGTGTCTTGCGAAATCGACATCCGGGCTGAAGGGGTGGCAAGGCTCGAATTATCCCCGGGCGGTGGCCCCGGCCGTCCCGGATTTTGGTAAATTGTTTGACAACCAGCAAAAACGATGGCGATAAACGACAGAAGCAGGAGGTCAAGTCTTGACACTTGGCAAGGCTCCTTCACTTATCCGCTGCCGTCGTCTAAGTTGCAACCCGGAAACCAAGAGGAGTGATCCCAAACCGATCGAATCGGTTATAGCCCCTGGATAAATCATGCACAAGGCCCCGCCCAGCAGAATAATCCGCTCGTAGAACTTGTTATCCACGAAGAGATAGTTCATCGTGGCGCCCGCGAGCGCCACAATTCCGATGAGCGCGGTGGCAAGTAGCAGGATAAAGTCAAAGAAGTGGACGCCTTGCAAGAGCAACTGGGGCGAATACACGAACATGTAGGGCAGGATGAAGGCCGCAAGCGACAGCTTTGTCGCCTCAATCCCGGTCCGGGTCGGATTGGCTCCCGCGATGCCCGCGCCAGTGAAGGCGGCCAGGCAGACCGGAGGGGTCACATCGGCGAGAATGCCGAAATAAAAGACGAAAAAGTGGGCGGCAATTGGCAGCACCCCCAGTTTGGCCAATGCCGGCGCCACAATTGTCGAGGTGACGATATAGTTGGCCGTGGTCGGCAGACCCATCCCCAAAATCAGGCAGGCAATCATGGCCAGAATTAAGGTGGGCAAAAGGAGCCCGTGGGCCATCTCGACAAAGTTGTTTGAAACGGTCAGCCCCAGTGCGGTCAAAGATGAGGTGCCGATAACGAAACCGACGATGGCGCAGGCGATAGCCACGCCTAGTGCCGACCGGGCGCCATCACGCAGGGCCAAAATGAGTTTGGGAAAGGTAATCCGCGTATCCGCCCGGAACTGACTGACCAGAACAACGCTGATCGTTCCCCAGAAGGCGGCAAAAACGGGGGTAAATCCAGCAATTAACAGACCGATGATCACGACGATTGGGATGAGCAGATGCCCCCTGGTTTTCATCACCTCTTTAACCTGCGGCAGCACCTCCGGGGGGAGACCCTTCAGGCCCTCTTTCTTGGCGGTCAGGTGAACGCTCATGAAGATGCCGAAGTAGTATAAAACGGCGGGAACAAGTGCGGCAGTGATGATCGTCTTGTAGGGGACCCCTAGAAATTCGGTCATGATAAAGGCCGCCGCCCCCATGACCGGCGGCATGATCTGACCGCCCGTCGAAGCGCTAGCCTCAACGGCGCCTGCAAAGTAAGGTTTGTAGCCCACCTTCTTCATCAAGGGGATGGTAAAGGCGCCGGTGGTTGCGGTATTGGCGATGGAGCTGCCGTTGATGGTTCCCAGCAGGCCGCTGGAAAAAATGGCTACCTTCGCGGGACCGCCCGCGTATTTCCCCGCAAGCGCCAGGGCCAGATCATTAAAGAAACGGGCGCCGCCCGATATATTGAGGAAAGCCCCGAAGAGAATAAAAAGGAACACAAAAGTCGCTGATACGCCCAGAGCAACACCGTAAATACCTTCGGGAACCACGTACATATGCTGGATGATTCGCTCCAGGCTGTAGCCCCGATGCTGGAACATGGCGGGGGCATAGCGGCCGAAGTAGCAGTAAAGCAAAAAGATACTGGCCAGGATGGGAAGCCCCCAGCCCAGCACCCGCCTTCCTGCTTCCAAAAGCAGCAGGATGGCAATGGTGCCGAAGACCATCTCCAGAGGGGTTACCTTAGCACCCCGCATTACGATCTGATCGAAGGCCAAAATCAGGTAGCCGTTGACTGTTACCGCAAGCATGGCCAAAAGCAGGTCGACCCAGGAGAAGGAGTCTTTTTTTGCTGCCTTACTCCGAAAGGGGAAGAGGAGAAAAACTGCGGTTAACGCAAAAAGCAGATGCCAGGTACGTTGAATATTGGTGGTAAGAACGCCGATTGAGGCCGCATAAAGGTGGAAGAGCGACATGGCAACCAGCCAGCCACCAACCAGGTTGCCGCGCCACCCCGAAAGCTTGCGGAAACGGGATTCGGCATCATATTTTTCTAATAGTTCCTGCGCCTTCTGCTGTTCTACCCTATTGTCCAGACCGCCTACCCTATCCATAATAACCTGAACCTCAGTATCTGCATTTGCAAGGGGCGCCGGGACGCGATTCAGCGCGCCCCGGCGATTTTCATCGCTCCCAAGCGATTTTAGTGCACCCTGACCCCCATTTCCCGATAGTAACGTGCCGCTCCGGGATGGACGGGAATTTCAATCTTATGGACATTTTCAAGAGTCATGTTTTCCATCGTAGCTCTTACCGCTACTAAATCGGCCTTGTTTTCAAAAAGTGTTTTGGTCATTTGATAGGCCAGCTCTTCGGGCAGGTCTTCTCGAACCGACAGGATGTTGAAGCTGGCGTAGGTTCTTATTGGGCGGGGCTGGTTCTTGTAGAAATTGGCCGGGATCGAAAACTGCACCCAGGTTTCATTGACCCTCTTTAAGGCCCGGAAAGTGGCATCATCAACTTCAAGGAAGTCAACAAGGCCCAGGGAGGTAATCTCCACCACTGAAGACATGCCCAAGGACCCCACTAAAATGGCCGCATCGATTCTCTTATCCTGGAAGGCGCTTGCCGTCTCGCCAGTCCCCAGCATAAACGGCCGGATATCTTTGGCCACGTCAATTCCCAGGATGCCGAATAGCTCCCGGGCAGTCGCCTCGGTACCGCTGCCGACCGCGCCGATCGAAACCCGCTTTCCCCTAAGATCGGCCAGGGTCCTGATTCCCGAATCCTTCAAAACCACGATATTGGTCGGCTCTGGATAGAGCGGCACCAGGCCCCGGAGCCAGGTCTGAGGCTTGCCCTCAAACTGGAGGCCCCGACCCCGAAAAGCAAATACGTACCTGGTGTCGGTAAATCCGGCCTCGGTCTGTTTGTCAGCCATCAGCTGAATGTTCTGGATGGTTCCGCCGGTGGACTGGACGGTGGCCCTCATGTTGGGAATCTTGTCACTCCAGATTTTGGCCATGGCGCCACCGATGGGATAGTAAGAGCCGCCGGTAGTGCCGGTGCCGATACTGATGAAGACTCTGGACTGGGCATAAACGCTGCCGACAAGAAATAAAGCCGCGAGAAATGCCGCCACGCAAAAAAATGTTCCCCAATAACCCCTTTTCATCGTTTCCTCCTTAGTTTTTAAAAAATAGCCGGAAAAACAAAACCCCGCCTTGAGCAAAATAGCGAGGCGCCTGGTAACCTTATTCGTAACGACATCCTTGATGAAGCGGTAAAACTCCGATTTCCCCTCCCCCGGCGGGAGGGGCAGGGGGAGGGGGTAGGGGGTAGGGGGTAGGGGGCTTAAACATTCGATATATCGACTATTGTCACCCTCTCCTAGCACCATCTCCCATCAGGGGGAGGGGGTATTTCTACTTTTTAACGCCTCGTCAATTATTTACTCGGCCCTCCACTTTCCCATCCCGGATCGTGATTGCAAAATCCGGGCAGATGTAAAGGCAGCTCAGACAACCGATGCAACGGGCGTCGCTCTTGACCAGGGTCGGCCGGTATCCCTGAACGTTGAAGGAATCGGAGGTTTCAAAAACGCTCAAGGAACAAACTTCCTGACAGAAACCGCATTCCTTGCAGAGTTGATCGTTGACGCTGACGTCAAAGTCTCGCAGATCGCAAGACAGGCAGCGCCCCGCCTCACCGATTGCGACCACCCGCTCAAACACCTGCTCCACCGGGTTAAAGCCTTGTAATCTTTCCTGTGGCGGCGCCTTTTTCCTTTTAGCCCGGGCAACCCCCCGTGGGACTGCGTCTGGTGCTTCTCCTGCGGTAGCCGGTGTATCCTGGTCGATATTGCCGGCACCGCCCAGAAACCTGTCGATTGCGGCGGCGGCTTTTCTCCCCTGGGCAATGGCGTCGATAATGCTCGCTGGCCCCAGTACCGCGTCGCCGGCGGCAAAAAGGCCCTGGGTGGAGGTGGCGCAAGTCTCCGGATCAACCTTAACCCGGCCACCCCCGGTTTCCTCCACGGCCAGCTTTGCCGCCATGCCTCTTTGGCCGATGGCAACAACGATGAGGTCGGCGGTTATGATAAAGTCGCTTCTCGGCTGGGGCAGTGGGGTGGGACGGCCACTTGCGTCCGGCGGGCCTTCGGTCATCTTCTGGCAGGTTACCTCCTGGCCGAAAACGGCGACCGGGAGGGTGTGCGACATGATCGCAACACCTTCCTCCAGGGCATCCTCGATCTCTTCGTCACTGGCCGGCATATCCTCCCTGCGGCGGCGGTAGAGGATGGTTGCTTCCGCACCCAGGCGGCGCGATGATCTTGCGGCATCGATAGCGGTGTTTCCTCCGCCCACCACCAGGACTCGTTTCCTATCCATTGCGGGCTGGCTGCCGGCATTGACCGCTCTTAAGAACGACAAACCATCCACCACCAGGGGTGAATCTTCCCCGGGGATGCCCATGCCCAGGGGCTGCCAGGCGCCTACCGCCAATAGAACGGCGGTGAAACCATCGTCAAAAAGCTGCTTAGGGGAAAAAACGGGGGTATTGAGGCGAATCTCGACGCCGTGCGCCCGAATGAGGTCTATTTCCAGATCAAGGGCCTCCCGGGGGAGGCGGTAGGAGGGTATGCCGTAACGCAGGAGTCCCCCCGCTTTCTCCCGGGCCTCGAATATGACGGGGCAATGGCCCATCTTCGCCAGGTAATAGGCAGCGGTAAGGCCGCCCGGGCCGGAACCGACGATGGCAATCCTTTGGCCCGAGGGGGGAAGTTTCTCCGGCGGACGGGCCTGGATCTTGCCGTATTCTTCCGCGGCCAGTTTAAGCATCCGGATGGCAATCGTTTCGTCGAACTGGATTCGGGCACACCTGGCCTCACAGGGGTGAAGACAGGCATAACCGCAGACCGCGGAAAAAGGAATACGCTCCCTGACGGTAAGGCGGGCATCGTTGAAACGGCCTTCCTGGATCTGGCGGATGTAACGGGGGACATCTACCCCTGCCGGACAGGCCTGCCGGCAGGGGGGAAGGCTTTTGACCCCGGCCTGGTGATGAGACATGATTACTCCTTTTTGATGACGCGGCAAAAGGACGTCCTTTTTCAATTTCGGAGGGACGCGCTTAAGTCGCGTCCGCATTATAGTGTAAGCGCGGGCAAACGGCAACGCCTTACGGCCATGACGGAGCATGGCCCTCCGAAAAACCGGTGGACATGGCTCCAGGAAAACCTATGGGCATTGTCTTCTCGGAGGGACGAGCTCCGCCTCGTCCGTTTTATAGTGTAGGCGCGAGCAAATGACAACGACCAGGCGGCCATGACTTAAGCATGGCCTCAGAAAGCAATCATTTTGCGACTTTTTAACGCGCCGTCAAGCTCGTCGCCCCCAGGGCCAGAGCTTTGATATTAACCTCGCTCGCCCGGGGAGAAAAACGGCTAGTGATAATGGCTTCCAGACTGTCTCGGGTTACCATGGCGGTTGCGGCGGCGATGGCGCCTAAGGCGATAATATTGGCCGCGCCGACATGCCCTAATTCATCGGCCATCTTGGTCAAGGGCAGGCCGATACATTTATCACCGACCTCGGCAGCAACCAATGTAGAATCAAAGAGCAGCCAGGAGCCTTTTTCCAGGTAATGCCGGTATTTCAGCAGGGCTTCTGCGGTCATTGCCAGAATCATATCCGGAGCCTCCACGTGGGGATAGATGATCTCGGAGCGGTCGCAAATCACCTCCGCCATCGAGAAGCCGCCCCGCGAGGCGATTCCGTAGGATTGTGTCTGGACGGCGTTTTTACCATCCCGGATCGCGGCCTCAGCCAGGATGATCCCCGCTAAGACCAGGCCCTGTCCGCCTGATCCGGCCAGGATGACCTCATGTCGCTCTTTGTTTTCACTCTTTTGGCGCTCATTCATGACAAACTCGTAAAAAGTTAAGAAAACGATGGTTTGGGGACGGCTTTGTAAAGAGTTCGCAGGCAAGGCGCGTAAATCCCAAGGAATGAGGCGTACTTTTGGGTACGCCGCAGTGACGAGGGATGAAACGCAACGCCGCATCCGGACTTTTTACGAAGTCGTCATTCATGGTTATCTTGGAGCGCCCTACGGCGCATTTCCTCATAGCAACTGTTGAAATCAGGGGCGTCCCCTTCCTTGAGCTTTCCGATGGGGAAGTAATCATCGCGGCGGCCAGGCGGAAGTTGATTATAGGCATCAATGGTCAGAGCCTTTTCCTTGAGCCAGCGCAACATTTGGACGGCGGCTTTCATGTCGTTGTGCTTGCCGTAGTGGGTGGGGCAGGGGCTGAATGCCTCCACCACCGAAAATCCCTTTTTCACGAGCGCCTCGCGAAAGTGATTTTGCATCTCCCAGCCGTGATAGGTGGTGGCACGGGCAACATAATTGGCGCCCGCCGCGATGGCCACCTGACAGATATCAAACCCCCGTTCCGGGTTGCCCCAGGAGGTGGTGGTCGTAAAATGATCAAATGGTGTGGTGCCTGACACCTGCCCCCCCGTCATGCCATAATTGAAATTATTGACCACGATTGCCGTCAAATCGATGTTGCGTCGGGCGGAGTGGATGAAGTGGTTGCCGCCAATGGTAACCGCGTCGCCATCGCCCATCAGCACCACCACGTTTAACAAGGGGTTGAAGGCCTTGATCCCCGTGGCAAAGGTAAGCGCCCGTCCGTGGGTTACGTGCAGGGCGTTGGTTACCAGATAATCATCGGACTTCCCGGTGCAGCCGATGCCGGTGACTAAAACGGTATTGTTCTTCTCGTAGCCAAGTTCTTCAAAGGCCCTAAGCAGGGCGCCAAGGACGATGCCGATACCGCAGCCGGAACACCACATGTGCGGCAGCACTCCTCCCTTGAGGTACCTCGTGCCTGTTGCATGTGACAATTGATCCTCCTTGTCAAGGGGGCGAACTTACGATCAGAGGTGACTGCTTTGTAAAAAGTCCGGATTCTGCGTTGCGCTACATCCCTCGTCACTGCGACGTACCAAAAAGTACGCCTCATTCCTCGGGTAGGGGGCTTGCGCGCCTTGCCTGCGAACTTTTTACAAAGCCCTCCATTAACTTACGTTTTTCCAACTTAGAACCGCCTGATCAGAGGTCCAACGCCCCAATAATTTCTGTGGGCGAAATCATCTCGCCGTTGAATTTGTTCACCTGGATCACCCTGCTGTCGGCTCCAAGCACTTTACGGACTTCTCCCGCCAGTTGACCGCTGTAGTTCATTTCGGCCACCAGAACTTTTTTCACCCGTCCGCCCAGCCGGGCAATTTCATCTTCCGGAAAAGGCCAGAGGGTAATAATCTGGAGCACCCCCACCTTGTATCCCCGTTTTCGCAGCCGGCGGGCCGCCTCCCGGCAGGTCCGGGTGACGATTCCAGTGGCAATGAGGAGAATATCGGCGTCTTCGCCGTCAAAGAGGACTGTTTTGACGATATCGTTTTTGTGCCGCTCGATTTTGGTGTGCAGCTGGGCCACCTTGCGGGCGGCGTTGGCGGGATTGTTGTTGCTGTAGCCATCGGGGCCGTGCATGGAGCTCGAGACGTGAAAAACATAGCGGCTGCCGAAGGCCGCAAGTGGGGCAATCCCGTCTTCGTCGGGGGTAAAGGGTAGGTAGGCATCAAGCGGCCCGGACGGTTTTTTGCGGTCGATAACCGGAATCTCGCCCGGCAGGGGCAAAATGACGTTTTCCCGCATGTGCGCCACCACCTCGTCCGGCGCCAGTACTACCGGCACCCGGTAACGCTCGGCCAGATTGAAGGCCATGACGGTAAAGGCAAAGCACTCGGCGACAGTCGACGGCGTAAGTGCGATCAGGCACTGGTCGCCATGACGCCCCCAGCGGATCTGCATGATGTCCGCCTGGGCCGGTTTGGTAGCCAGGCCGGTGCTGGGGCCGGAGCGTTGGACGTTGACCACCACACAGGGCACCTCACCCATAATGGCCATCCCCAGGTTTTCCTGCATGAGGGAAAACCCTGGGCCGGAGGTGGCAGTGAAGGCCTTGGCACCGGCGAGCGACGCTCCCACGATGGCGCCCATGGAGGCGATCTCGTCTTCCATCTGCAGGAAAATCCCGCCCAGCTTGGGCAAAAGGCGGGCGCATTCTTCGGCGATTTCGGAGGACGGGGTGATGGGATAGCCGGCATAGAAACGGGCCCCGGCATAGATGGCCCCGGCCGCAATGGCCTGGTTTCCCTGAAGAAGCTTAATTTCTCTGGTCAATTTAATTCTCTTACTTTCTGGCTCAGGGCGTAAGCAAAACCGCAGGACCATTTCTATCTCAAGCCGTCAGTGGGCCTCTTCCATCGCAGCGGCAAAATACATCATGGACAAAAGCACAAAGACCAAAGTCTGAATCAGGGCGATGATCAGTTTGAGAACCATAATCGGCAACGGCACCAAAAAGGGCACCAGGAAAAACAGCACCCCCAGAACGATATCCCCGCCCTTCATGTTGCCAAAGAGACGAACCGACAACGACAGGGGGCGCGCCAGGTGGCTGATGATCTCGATCGGCAGCATTAGGGGCGTAAGCCACCAGACCGGTCCCAGAAATTGCTTGATATATTTGAATCCGTGAACCCGAATGCCGATGATGTGGGTGGTGAAGAAAACTACCAGGGCCAGCGCAACCGTGGTGTTAAGGCTCTTGGTAGGAGAGGTGAAACCGGGAAAAAGACCGATCAGGTTTGAGGTGAGAATAAAGAACGCAAGCGTGGCGATCAAGGGAAATATCCTCCTGCCCTCCGGCCCCATCGTACTCACTATGAAGGCGCCTAAACCATCCACGATGATCTCGGCGACATTCTGCCATCTTTGCGGATAAATATCTATTCTCCTGGTGGCGGCGAAGCCAAACAGGGCCAAAAGCGCCATCACAACCCAGGTGTAGGTAACATGATCGGGTAAATAGCTATTATGAAAGATAAGCCAGGGATTCATCCCAGCGCCTCCGGTGTGATGTATTTTCGGTAAATAATGCCTTTTTGCCGACTTTTGGTTCAGGCTGCAAGCCTGAACCAGCCAGGGAGTTAATTCCCGTTCCCCTCACCCGCCGAACCGAGTTTGCCTTGTTTGGCCCTGGCACCGTCGCCAAACAGTTCCCGGCGCTCCAATAAGACGCCCATGGTCAGGCCGATCATCACCACCGATAGGCCGAGGAGCAGTCCGAAAATATCGGCCAGTTGGCGGCTGATGATATAGTAAAGAGCAATAGCCGTGAGGGTAAACCGCACATAAAACTTAAAAATCACCCTGATCTTACCCCGGGCGTTTTCCTCAAGGAAAAAAGTTTTCAAGTCCCTCTTCAGGAAGAGGAAGTTCAAGGAGCTGATCAAGCCTCCCAGTAACAGACCCAGGGTAAAGGGCCAAGTCATAAATAGCAGGCTTGAAATAACCAGACAGGTCAAAAAAAGCCAGTTGGTCAGCTCAAGTCTATTTTCCAGGCGGGGCTTTATCATCTTTTTTGGTTGCTTTCAAGGGGGATAAATCGATTCCATATCTTTTCACCAGGCGAAAAAAGTTCCTGAATCCCGCGATAATCCCCATTATGAGTAAAATGACTGTCAGATACGGCCCGGTTTCGAACTTTTTGTCCAGGTAAACTCCGACAAACATGGCGCCGAAAATCGCCACCGCCATGCCGATGCCGACCGAGCTTACATGGGCGATCTGGATGAGTGTTTTTTGGGTCTGGTGATCCATATTTTATTGGGGCAATCCGCTCAATGGTCTTAGTTTCTTCAGGCTGGCCGTCACAACTTTTAGCAGGGCTTCATCCCCGTCGGCCAGCAATATCTTCCCCTGGTCGTCTTTCAGGAGCTGATTAAGAAGAGCTTCGATCCTCTCTGGCGGCTCCTTCGCCTTGATCATCAATTGCGCCTGCTTAAGACGGCACCAGTTTTTCTCCTGGGCGTTTATACCCTGCCGGATGCCTTCATCGACCAGTCTTAACAATCCGTCCAGCGGATAGGCGCTGATCCAGTTGCGCGTCTTTTCGATGTTGGCCAAAAGCATTGAGATATTCAACCGGTATTCCCCGGCGGCAAGCCCCACCGGCCACCGGAAGTCGTTCTGGTGGGGGTAGCGCATCGTCAATGAAATAAGATCGGCTCGGAAATCGGCAATATCCTGCGGGGCAGGCTCAAGGGAAGAATTGTGGTTCAGCCAGGCCTTTAGTTTCAGGGATTTTATGATCGCGGCCGGCAGGCCGGGGGAGTCATCCCGCAGGATGAAATCGACAGAAGCTTTGTCGAGCGGCGCGCGATTGCGATCCTGATATTTTTTTACCAGGAGATAGTTTTCCCGGTGATAGGCCGTATCCGCGTTCAGCAGGGTTTCAAAGGGGACAAATCTTTCCATAAAAAAAAGTTTGCCGGCCAGATAATGCAAAAGGGGGAAGTCTCGCGTCTGTTGGCCGAAACCGTCGTAGCGGCTCTTTATATCCCCATCGTTCATAATTTCCCGAAGCAAGAGCGAATCCATCCGGTTGATGTTGAGTTCCCTGAGGGAATCCGCAACGGGCTTGTTGGCAGCGAGAGTCTTTTCGGCCAGGGCGACATTGGCGGCGGTCAGAGGCGTCGTTGAGGCCAGAATCAGGATGTCCTGCGGGTTGCCGACGAATGCCCGGACGTAGGGGAATTCCTTGACCATGCTGTTGAATACCAGGCCCAGCATCATGTTATCAGCCGAGTAGGTATGCAGCCACTGGACAAAGATGCCGTTTTCTTTCATCCGCAGCTTTGCCTTCTGGTAAAATTCCCTGGTGAAGAGCTGGTCCACCCCGGCCGTCCAGGGGTTGCTCGGTTCGGAGATGATCACATCCCATTTTTTTTCGCCCCGTTCCATAATCCTTAACGCATCGCCTAAGTGAATCTGGACGCGGCTGTCTGCCAGCAGGTTGCGGTTGAAGTCGCGGAAATGCTCCTGGGCCAGGACGACCTCAGCGGACATTTCAGCCACATCGATTTGCTTGATTTCTGGATAAAGGGTGGCCTCTCCTGCGGTCACCCCCGTTCCCAGGCCAATTATCAAAATATCCCTGGCCGAGGGGGAGAGCAACAGGGGCAGGTGGGCCAAAAGCTTCAAGGTGCAGGCGTCGCCGATGGTATGGGAGTCGGATTTGCCGTTGACAATGATTGCCTTGCCCTTTGCACCCCGGGAATCTACCCGGAGGTCCTCGAGAACCGCGACGGTCGCAGTAACTCCATCCCGGTAGTAGATCAGATTGGTTTTGCTGAATTCACGAAAAAAAACCTCCGGTCCGGAAAGCGATACATTTGTGAGCTGGGTGTTGCGGAATGTGCCAAGCCGAAAGTGGCTCTTTTCATAAAATGGCGTCCAGACAGCCAAAAACAGGACCAGCAGGAACAGGGAACAAGCCGGTATAAGGTATCTCCGCCCCAGTCCCGGGGCGAGCAGGATGGCCGACAGGGTGGCCAGGATCACCGAAAGCAGGTAAACGGACGGGATGTCGAAAACGGAGAAAAAAAGCACCCCGCCGATGATGCTGCCCAAAAGACTTCCCAGGGTATTGCAGGAAAAGATGTACCCGGCGTGCAGGCCAACGGTCGCGAGGTCGCGCCGCATATTGTGGAAGATAAGTGGCAGGGTCGCCCCCATCATCGCAACCGGTAGGATAAGAAGGGTAAACAATCCTAAAAACAAGGCCAGGTAATACAACCAGAACCCAACGATGTTCGATTGAAAGCCCGCCCGGATCAGATGAGCAAAGTAGGGCCATAGATCGAGCAAGAAATAAATAGCAGTAAGCCCCAGGGCAATTACCAGCTGGTTGATAAACAGGTAGCCCTTCCTGATAACCTTAAGCCTGTTGACCGCAAAGCTTCCCAGGGCGATGCAGAAGATAAAGATCGCCACTACCAGTGAGAACGAATAGGACGAACTGCCGAACGACAGGGCGGAGAGTCTGATTAAGACGTTTTCCAGGCTCATTACGTAGAAGCCGCTCAAAAAAGCTGTGGCGTAAAGGGCAAAAAGCGGGATGTCGCAGCGGGGTGCGACCGCTTCTTGTTCGGCGAGGGGGTCAAGAGCGGGTGCCGGCACCTCCAGATTGAAATTGGCACGGTATTTAGCCAGTCCATAGAAAAACAAGCCCACCACAATGTTAATCAGGGAGGCGCTCATGATCGTAAGCGGCAGGCCGTAGGCGGGCACCAGAAAAAAACCGGCCAGGATGACACCCACAAAGGCGCCGGCGGTATTGACGGCATAGACTAAAGAATTGACGTGCGTCGCTGCGGCAAGGCGGACGGTCAGCGCCCGGGTGAGGAAAGGGATTGTCGCCCCCATGCAGACGGTGGGAATTCCCATCAGGATAAAGGAGGCGATGAGCCCCTGGATTATGATCCAGAAGGGATACTGAAAACTCCAGCTGGCGGTCAGGGACTCAATCCGATCGAAGAAGACGGGGAAAACGAGGCACCAGGCCCCGATAAGAAACTCCAGGATTGCATAGGCCCGGAAGTGATTGCGCACCCGTGCGCTAAGCAGGCCGCAGAGCCAGTAACCGATACTCAGACCGCCTAAAAAAACCCCCAGGATGATGGCGGTGGCGATATTGTCGGAGCCCAAAAGTCGCTGCAGGTATTTTTGCCAGACAACCTGATAGATGAGTCCCGCCGAGCCGGTTACAAACACGAAAAGATAGATGAGCGGGATGAGGAAAAGGCGATTCATCATGGCAGCAATCCCCGATCGTCCGTTGCCAGGCGCCAACGGATGTTATTTATGATGACACGGTAAAAACTCCGATTTCCCCTCCCCTAGTGGGAGGGGGCAGGGGGAGGGGGCCTTTTCACTTTTCACCGCCTCATCATTTATGGCCCCGCTGCAGGCTTCCAGGGTTTTAGCCAGGTCTTGTCGACTATGGGCGAAGGAGACGAAGGCGCACTCGAACTGCGACGGCGCCAGATAGACTCCCTGGTTTAGCATTTCCCGGTAAAACCGGGCGTAGCGGGCGGTATCGCTTAAGGCTGCCGTTTCGTAATCGGTTACCTCCCGGTCGGTGAAGAAGAGGGTAAACATCGAACCGAACCGATTGATCTGGCCGGGAAGGCCGGCGCGCTGCAGAAGTGAGGCGAGTTGTCCGCAGAATATTTCGGTATCGGCAGCAAGTTGTTCGTAGTCAGCAGTTTTCTTTTGCAAAATGTCCAGGGTGGCGATGCCCGCCGCCATCGCCAGGGGGTTGCCGGAAAGGGTTCCGGCCTGATACACCGGTCCGATGGGGGCCAGGTATTCCATGATCTCCCGTCGTCCGCCAAAGGCGCCGACCGGCAGGCCGCCGCCGATAATCTTGCCCAGACAGGTTAAATCCGGCTTGATGCCAAAGAGGTTCTGACAGCCGCCGTAGGTTACGCGGAATCCGGTTATGACCTCATCAAAAATCAGGACAATCCCCTTTTGCCGGGTAAGATTACGGATCAGATCGAGAAACCCGGGTTTTGGCAAGACCAGGCCCATGTTGCCTGCGATTGGCTCCACGATCACCGCGGCGATTTCTTCCCCAAAACGATCCAGTGCCGCCTTAAGAGCCGCTTCATCGTTGTAAGGCAGGGCAATGGTCAGCTCGGCTAAGGCGCGGGGAATTCCCGGACTGCCGGGGATGCCGAGAGTTGCCACCCCGGAGCCGGCCTTGACCAGGAGTGAATCGCCGTGACCGTGGTAGCAGCCAGTAAATTTGACGATCTTGTCCCGCCCGGTGTAGCCGCGGGCAAGCCTGATGGCACTCATCGTAGCTTCGGTGCCGGAGCTGACGAAGCGGACCATCTCGATTGCCGGAAATGCTTCAACAATCATTGCCGCAAGCGTTGTTTCCGCTTCCGTGGGCGCCCCGTAGCTCGTGCCCTTGCCGGCGGCGATACGGATGGCTGCCGTGACCACCGGGTGGGCATGTCCCAGGATCAGCGGGCCCCAGGAAAGGACGTAGTCGATATAGCCCCGTCCCTCTAAATCGTAGACCATCGCCCCGTGGGCATGACTGATGAAAAGGGGACTGGCGCCGACCGCACTGCAGGAACGGACGGGACTGTTCACACCGCCGGGGATTAACCTCCCGGCCTCCTCAAAGGCTGTTTTCGATGTTATCATCGGTAGTACTCCATGGATGTCTTTTTGAATTCCTCTACGCTTTCCAATACCTCAAAATCGCTGAGGCCTGCTGCCTGGGCCAGCTTCTGGAAAAAACCCCGATCCTGGCCCGGCCCCAGGTGAACCATAGTGAAGAGATTGTACCGGCCGAGAAAAGGCGGAGTCCTTTCGTAGCAATGGGTGATCTCGGAAAAGCCGGCAAAGAGGGTTCCCACTTCGTCAACCCGGTCGGCGGCAACCGCCCAAAGTGCCATCGCATTATTGTTGAACCCGGCCTTCTCATGGCGCAGGATTGCGCAAAACTTGCGGACGCGACCAGAGGCGATCATTTCGTTTACGGTGGCAATGAACTGCGCCTCGGTTACGTCGGGCAGCGCGGCGGCAAAGGGACGTCGGGCAAGGGGAATGTCCCCCTGAATGATCTTGCCGATTTGTTTTTCCTGCTCGTTGGTCACGTTTACCCTCCGTAAATGGCCAGTACTAAAAATAAAGCGAAGCCTATTACAGGACAAAAACAAAATCAAGGTTTATGCGTAACGAGGGTGTGCGACAAATTTATAGCTGTCCAATCTTGCAGGGCCTAGACCCCCCCTTCGACAGCGGCAGGAAAGCGTGATTGAAATTGTTAAGCAATTTAAGGTACATAAGCAATGGTCGATTTTTTGGCGTGTGCCTACAGATTTCAGTGGCCATTTTGATGTTCCTGACCAGTTGTGGAGAAGGCTCCATCCTTCGAACCCCATCCACATCGAGGGCGACAGCTTTGATTGATTGCGGCATTTTACCCTTTTCTTCTCAGTTTGATGAAGGCCTCAGACTCAGTCTTTGCCGAACCTCCTCCGGTAAGGAAAGATGGCCATCGTTTAGAACTTCTCCCATGTATTCTTCTTGTCTTACTGTAGTCATTTTACACCCCCCCTTCTACTACCATACCGTTTTGACGTGAGGGTAGTTTCTGATTTTTTCATCTTTCGTGACCAGAACCGCTCCCATTGAAACGGCGGATCGGCTGGCCGCCGATTTCCACCAGGGGCTTGGGGCGGACCTCCGTCTGTTCCGCCAGGCGCGTCCCCATGCCGCTGCATAAAAATACGACGGGAATATGATTGCTCTTCTTATGCTGCATAAGCGCGATATACTTTACCTACTACAGTCTGGAACTGCAGATTTCCACCTTTCACTGCTAACCTTATATCCTCAATCTTCTTCATAGCCCGCTGATCATAGTATCTTTCGCCACAGGTATTACAAACCAGCAATTCCATGGATACCAGAACAATATCTCCAGATAGCTTGATCTCTTCATCTACCTGTTTTTTTTCGATATCTTCGCCTTTACAGATAACGCACCTCATTTTTTCCTCCTCTCATAATCCTTCCATTTCCGAGGATCCGGCTGATAAACGGTAACAATTATTGCCAAATCATCTTCCTCTGAATAAGCGCATACTAGACGAAAATAGAGTCCTGAGTTCAGAACGCTTTAGCAATCTCATTTCGTCAACAATTATGGATACTTCTTGTGCATCAGTTGCTTTTTTTGTCAAGAATAAAGATTTGACCCCCAAATCCCCTTTTCACCTGCATCACCGTTGAGTATCAGTCTTTCTTTTTATGCTGTTGAAGATATTCTCAGATATATATGTTGGGGTTTCTTGTGCCGCGATGTCTTGCCCGGCATCGTTCCAGTGATTGTCACCACCTTTGAAAAAGAGTGTTTCCGGGTAGTGTCTGAGAAACGTATCGAACAGATTCACATGAGAGATGTGGTTTTGCAGGCAGATATGCTCCACGGCGGAAGTAAGATTCGTTCCGCGATATTCCGGATATTCCGCAAAATCTTGATAACTGATTGTATAATTCGTTGTCAAGTCGATCACAGATGGTTGAATGACTACTAGAAACGCTACACGCTTAGAATTGGCTAAATCCCGGGCTGCTTTTAGCACACCGGTCATGAGGTTGACTTTTGTCTTGGCGGCTTTAGTCGTAGGAAAAAGAGCTACATTTAATTCTGAATTACATGTTGTGTCCCTGGAATACCCAAATACCAAAAATTATTTTCACTGAGCAAAGGCTACGCCATTTCCGACTTCGTAACTGGGTTAGACCACGGCAATATTCATCATGGACATTATTACCCCTGACCCGCTGTGTCAAGCGTGTATCAAGGCCAGCCCTTAAATGGGTGGCTGATTTCGATCAGTGCGGAATGCGGGCTTACTTATTCCGCCAGAATAACCTTTTTCTCTGGACGCGGGTACTTTCAACAGCCGGAAATTATCCCCCCGGTAAACTTCTGGCCAGGAGATGTCCAGCTTTACCCGGAAATACTGCTCGTTAACGATCAGAAAATAATCGTAATTATTCAATATATTGTCCATTTCCGGCATCCTGCCGTACTCGTAGTTGGGGTTGGAATACTGTTTAATCTGCTTTGCATGGTCTTCCGCAAGCTGAACCGGCTGTTGTGCAGGATAGACGAAAAGAGTGGGAACGAATGCCGAGCGTTCGATGATCGCCAGGCAGGGGACATGAGTCAGGGGAACGGGGAACGGTTTCCAGACACCGGGAGAGGCAATGGCCGTGAAGAGGCGCTCTCCCGGCTTTATCTGCTCAAAGGCCTTCAAATACTGCGAATATATATCGGCCGCCCGGAACCAGTGGCTGGTCAGCACGGAAGTACGGATTCCGAAAAGGATGAGCAGCAGGGCGAGTCCGATTCGCCAGTGCCGGATGCTGCCTGGCACCGGTGCGGAAGATGCGGTAAGGACAAAAACCAGGGCGATGGAAACCCGCATTTCTAGCCTGCCTCCCGTAAACATGTTCATAGGCGTGATCCAGAAGAAGATGAACAGCAGGGCGAGCGGGCCATACATTGCCTTGGCAATCTGGACCTTTTTCATCAGAATTCCGGTGACAAACAGCCCGCCCAATGCCACGGCGGTGCCAATATCCAAGGCCGGATTGTAATTGAGGACCGGATACAGCACCGCGACGAATCTCCATAAAATGCTTCCGTAATAAAGACCGGTTTCGGCGGCCGGCGCGGTGGGACTGAAAACTAAAAACAGAATACCCGGCAGGATGAACTGGACCAGTGCGATACTCCAAGCGACGGCCAGATTTCTCAATCCCTGGCGCCAGTGGACGGAAAACTCATACCCGGCAACGCAGAGACCATAGATTCCCAGAGCGAACATATGGGAAAAGAACAGGCACAACGCCGGTATGATAAAGGCTGTCGCCCTGACAAAAGTAGTGCGGTCAGAAAAATATATCCACGCCGCCAGCACCCAGAGCATCAGTCCGAGTCCGAAGAGATAATTTAAAAATCCCCAGAGCATAACCCGGTTGTAGAGAAAGAGTACGGCCAGCAGGGGCCATACGGAAAAGCGGCGGTGGATGGCGTAGAAGAGGGCGCAGGCACCGGACAGCAGCAGCAGCAAGACGATCGCGATGAAGATACGCCCGGCAATATCCAGCGGAAAGATTTTGGTCAGGGGTGGGACAATCAGATCCATTGCCAGATTCGGTAGCACGGCCCACTCGATTCGGTAAAATTCACTCAAAATGTTCGCTGAATCAAGGTGGGTCAGGAGATACATCCGCGCCAGATGGTTCGGATAATCCACCAACGGCGGGAAACGGACCAGTACTATCGGTATCAGGGAGATAAGGGATAGCATCCCGAAAACCGATAAAAGGAGAAGGCCTGTTCTGTTCCGCCCGTTCATCTGTAGATATTCCTTTCAGGAGGATTGCAAAATCAAAAAGACATCTTCCGCCCCGATGAATACTTTAATTTTATGCGCAATAATTCGTAAGGCGCTGTTAAAAAATGTTTTAACGATAGTTTTGAGCCTTTTATTTCTAACCATTGATTTAGAGGGGCTTCATACATTATTGCTGCTGCCCGTTCGTGACCATAAAGTTTTACAATGCGTGCGAAAATCTCCACGTCAAAAAACCAGCGGCTTATAAAAGGCTGGCTAAAAATTTGTTGAGCTAATTCAAAACCTGAATCAGTGGCATAAATGCTGCGTAATCTAATATAATAGCTTGACATTATTGGATAATTGTTGTATTTAATCTCCCTAGAATTGACACCGGGGAGGTGAAAATGAAGCCTGTGGAATTTATCATCAAAGAGGGCGATGAACATTTGACCAGCCATTCGGGACTG
>CAMTWB010000025.1:0-61754 GCA_947085375.1 uncultured delta proteobacterium | reverse complement strand
TGGTTTTGACATTCTGCCGCTTGCCGATACAGATGCGGCCACCTTTCACAACCTTCCGCGCAAGGAACACAAAGATCCCTTTGACCGTTTGATTATCTGGCAGGCCATTACTCACAAACTAACGCTCATATCTCAGGACAAGGCCTTTTCAGCATACCGTAAAAACGGGCTGCACGTTTTGTGGTGAGAAAAAAAGGGGAATAAAGGTACAGCGCCAATACTGCCCGGTACTTAATTTGCGAAGTTCTATTTACGGCCATGACGAAGTATGGCACTCAATTATTTTCGCTGCCCAAAGGTTGCGCCATTACCGGCTTGGCAACAGGGTTAGACGGCGGCAATATTCATGCCGGACAGTATTGGACAGCACCCCTATTTCTACAAAACTCTTTGCATCATGGATTCACATGCTGTATGTTTGTGACTGCATATTACGCAGTCATGAGGTGATGTCATGAAAGGACAGGTTGCTTTTACGCTGCGATTTGATCCGGCCTTTTATGAGCGGGTCAAGGCGGTTTCAGCAAGTGAAGGCAGGAGCGTGACCTCTTTTGTGCAGGAGGCCGTGGCCCGAAAGTTGGAGGAGGCGGCGGCCGCCTCCCTGTTTCAAGCCTTTACCCTTGTTGGAGAAGATATGGAGGAGGGAGCGAGCGTCGAGTTTGCGCACAATGCCCAGCGGGAGGTGGCGCTGAAAGATGTATAAAGAAGTGCACCGGGGCGACATCTGGTTTGTGGATTGGTCACCAGGCCGGGGTTCGGAACAGGCCGGCATGAGACCAGCGGTGATCATTCAGACGGACGCGGCGAATCGGAACCCCCATTATCCGAACACGATTGTTCTGACCATCAGCACAAAAGGCAAGGCGGTTCCCTTCCATGTGTCTGTGAATCCATCTGAGGAAAACGGTCTTAAGGAGACCTCTTTCGTTAAGTGCGAGCAGATCCTGACCATATCGAAGGAGCGCCTGATTCGCTGCGTGGGACGTCTTGAAAACGAACGACTGGAAACGGTGGCGGCAGCGATTCGCCGTGTGTTGGAAGTCTAAGCATACGAGGGTCAGTATACCAATTTATGGTTCGCTCCCCCCTGATACTCATCACCGGCGCCACGGGCGCCGTGGGGCCGCGTGTCGTGGCGGCGTTACATGATGAGGGCTGTCGGATACGCACGCTGTCAATCGATTCGCCACCGGATGGCGCGTGGCCGGAGGGGGTAGAAACACGCATTGGCGATATAACCGACCCCGCGACTGTTCAATCAGCCATGCAAGACGTCGCAGGTGTTATTCACCTGGCCGCTTTGCTGCATATCGTGAGCCCGCAGCCGGAATTACGCGAAAAATATGAGCGCATCAATGTTGGCGGTACAGCAACAGTAGTCGAGGCGGCAATTAAGGCGGGTGTAAAGCGCGTTGTTTTGTTCAGTACGATTGCGGTATATGGACCTTCAGCTGGTTGCGTTCTCAATGAGATGTCGCCAACTTATCCTGAGACTTTTTATGCCCAGACGAAACTTGCGGCGGAACAGATTATCTTGAATGCGAAAGGCGCCGACGGCCAAACCTTGGGAACCGTGCTGCGCCTGGGCGCTGTCTATGGGGCCCGGATCAAGGGCAACTACGAGCGGCTGACGATGGCATTGGCCGGAAATCGCTTTATTCCTGTCGGAAGCGGTCTCAATCGGCGGACGCTGGTTTACGATAAGGATGTGGCCCGTGCAGCCTTATTGGCCTTGGAGCATCCGGCGGCCGCCGGCAAAGTATTCAATGTCTCCGATGGTGAATTTCACACCTTGAATAATATCATTTCAACCATGTGCCAGGCCCTTGGCAGGAAGCCACCTGGCTGGTCACTGCCAATTGGTCCGGTACGATTTGTCGCCGGCATCGTAGAAGATGCGGCAAGGCTCACGGGTTTTTCACCGCCCATTGTGCGCGCCACGATTGACAAATATACGGAAGATATCGCCGTTGACGGCAGCCTCATTCAGAAAGAACTGGGTTTTGTCCCCCAGTATGATTTAAAGTCCGGGTGGGAAGAGACGATTAGAGAGATGTTTAATTAGGGACAGCTCCCTATGTGCGGCCGGGCAAGGTCGCCTAATCAAGCGGGTGCAGATTAATAGGGCGCTGTCCCTAATTAAACTTGGGGAGAAGGCGGCGAGCTTTGAAACGTATCTGTGATGTCCTGTTGAGTCTTTTTCTGTTATGTTTATTATCCATTCCCATGACTATTATTGCCCTGGTTGTTAGGCTGACATCGAATGGCCCGGCGCTGTACTGGTCCGACCGGGTGGGGATCAACAATGAAATATTCCAGATGCCGAAATTTCGCACCATGCGCGTCGGCACTCCGGCTATGGCGACGCACCTCCTGCCAAATCCCGACGCTTATCTGACTCCTTGCGGAAATTATCTGCGAAAATACAGCCTCGATGAATTGCCCCAACTGTGGAGCATCTTGAAAGGAGATATGAGCTTTGTCGGTCCGAGGCCGGCTTTGTATAACCAGGATGATTTGATCGCCTTGAGGACAGGCAAGGGGATCCATCAAATCACTCCCGGCATCACCGGATGGGCGCAGGTCAACGGGCGAGACGACATCCCCATCCCACAAAAAGTCGAATACGATGAATATTATTTTTACAAAAGGTCATTTCTGCTTGACCTGAAGATCATGTATATGACGGTGCTTAAGGTAATGAGGGCAGAAGGCGTTCAGCATTGAGATCGCCGCGTCGCAAACGCGCCTTTCAATGACAGCTATAAAGTATAAACGAGATGCCGAGATGCCTCGACAATTGGAATTTAGGTTGATATATGCCATTGTTGCAGGTATGGCATAGGCGTCAATTTAAGGAAGATAAAAATGAGGTAGTATATGGGAAGGACTGCAAAAAGCTGAACTTCCTTATAGAGGAAGCGGTGTATCGTGATATGGAGATTCTCATTGCAGTGGGGAAGAGGAGCCGTTTCGTCAATGACGCCCTGCGGATGGAGTTGGAGGCTGTGCGACGCAAAGTGGCCGTCGAAAAATTGATTGACGCGACATCGAAGATCAGGCGAGTTTCGAATACAGATATCGCCGAACGTCTGGCGATGGATCCGAGAAAACATCGATGAAACGAGATAAAACCTGATATGCACCTGCAATTAACAAATCCCAAATTTTATATCATGCTCGTCTCTGATGCGGCCATTTTTGCGCTTGCGCTTACGGCCGCTTTTTTATTCCGGTTTGAGTTTGCCCTTGAAGAATATTACCAGCCACAGCTATATAATTTGCTTATGTGGGTCGTTCCCTTGAAACTGGGTATTTTCTTTGCGCTCGGCCTGTATCGGGGCATGTGGCGTTATACCGGCATCAGGGATTTCTGGAAGCTCGCCCAGGCATGTATCCTATCGACGCTCTTTATTATAGCCATAATCCTAATTTTTCAGCGGTTCACAGGGTTTTCGCGGGCGGTCTTCATTATGGACGGGGCTTTGACGTTTCTTCTGACCGGCGGGCTGCGCCTGGCCATCCGATCCTATTTCGTCTCCTTTAGTCACCTTCAGAACCCCGGCCATTTTTTACGGCCCAAACATCGCAAGCGTCTCCTGATCATCGGGGCCGGCGCCGCGGGCGAGAAGATCCTGCGGGAAATATTCGAAAATGATCAACTCCATTATGAAGTGGCCGGCTTTATCGATGATGATCCCGCCAAACAGGGGCGGACCATTCATGGGGTTTCCGTTTTGGGACGAATAGAGGGATTGACCGAGCTTGTCGCTCAAAAGGACGTTCAGGAGCTGTTGATTGCGCTGCCTTCGGCCACAGGCGGGCAAATGCGGCGCATTATCGACATCTGCAGGAATTGCAATGTCCCCTATAAAACCATGCCCGGCATCGGCGAAATCATCGATGGGCGGGTCAGCGTCAAGGCGCTTAGGGACGTCCGGTATGAGGATCTGCTGGGCAGGCAGCCGGTGGAACTGGATGCTACCGGCATCAGGAACTATCTGGATGGGAAAAAGGTCCTCATCACCGGCTGCGGGGGCTCCATCGGGTCGGAGCTGTGCCGGCAGGTTGTGAAATACCAGCCGGGCGCTCTCCTCTTGGTGGATGCCAGCGAGGCAAATCTGTTTCACATCCAGATGGAGCTTAAGCATGAATCCTCTTTTCAGAACTGCCACGCTATCCTAGGCCAGGTGCAGGACAAGCCACTGATGACAAACGTTTTTGAGAAATTCCGGCCTGAGGTGGTGTTTCACGCCGCCGCCTACAAGCATGTGCCGCTGCTGGAAAAGAATCCCTGGGAGGCGATAACGAACAATATCATGGGAAGCCGGATGGTCATGGCACTGGCTGCCGAGCAAGGCGTCGAACGGTTTGTCCTTGTTTCCACGGACAAGGCGGTCAAACCCACCAATGTCATGGGGGCGAGCAAGCGTGTCGCTGAGCTTTTGCTGCAGTCCTTTCAGGGAAACGGCACAAAATTCATGGCCGTGCGGTTCGGCAACGTCGTCGGTTCTTCGGGATCAGTTGTTCCGCTTTTCCGGCGGCAGATCGAGCAGGGCGGGCCGGTAATGGTGACCCATCCCGATGTCAAGCGCTATTTTATGACCATTCCTGAGGCCGCCCAGCTGATCATGCAGGCTGGCGCCATGGGGGAGGGGGGGGAAATTTTCATTTTGAGGATGGGCACACCCATCAGGATTGCCGATATGGCCAGGGATCTGATCCGGCTTTCCGGCAAGGAGCCGGGCAGGGACATCGAAATCATCTTTACTGGCCTGCGGGACGGCGAAAAGCTCTACGAAGAACTCATCACCGCAGGAGAGGGGATCGTGCCCACCGGCCATGAGAAAATCATGGTGCTGAGATCCGACGGATTGTTCAATGGTTCAAGTGATCTCGTGCGGTTCAACGAGTGGCTCGATACGGAGCTTATTATGTTGCGCGACCTGGCCCTGCGCCATGATGCCCAGGCCATCAAGAAAAAGCTGCAGGAGATCGTTGCCGAATACACGCCGCAAGAGGCACCCAGCATCCTCGAATAGGCAGACTGAAAATGCATAAGGGGTGTGCGACAAAAATGTGCGGATACTGTTCTTGCAAATCCCCCCTTTCCCAAAGGGGGGAAGGGGGGATTTGCAATAAAAACAAAATGTTATTAATTGTTCGTCAAATCTCCCCCAACCCCTCTTTGCTAAAGAGGGGAGAAAAACCGCAATTTGTCGCACCGCCTCCGAAACCACCGATTGCTATTTTGTGTGGCCAAAGCCACCCCCGCCACGGTCAGTTTCATCGAGGATTTCCTGCTCTTGCCAGGAAACACGACAGACGGGACCGACAACCAATTGGGCGATCCGGTCGCCTCTTTTAATCAGGAACGGCTGTTTGCCGTGATTAATCAGAATAACCGCAACTTCGCCCCGGTAATCCGCATCAATTGTTCCGGGGGAGTTTACCAGGGTTACCCCCTGCTTCCAGGCCAAACCGCTGCGTGGTCTCAGTTGGGCCTCATAGCCATCCGGGAGGGACAGGGCAATCCCGGTCGGGACCATAGCCCTCTCACCGGGGTTTAGTATCAGATCATCTTTCAGCGCGGCACAAATATCCATACCCGCCGCCTGGGGAGTCATATAGCGAGGCAGCGGGAGATCCTTATGGCCCGCTAGCCTTTTGACCGGTACTATAATCTTTTCCATACGAGCTCGTCCCTCCGAAAAACAATGCCCATAGTTTATCCAAATCACGGCCAGCGGGTTTTCGGAGGGCCATGCTTTTCGTCATGGCCGTAAATAGAACTTCGCAAATTACGTACGGGACAGCGTTGTCAAATCTTCCTGCCGGACATCTCCCAGAGCCACCAGGTTAAGTTTGCCCGGTGCAAATATTTCCTGCGCCAAGGACTGAATGTCTTTTCGACTGACTTGGTCTATGTGGGCGATGAACTCCTCACTGGGGACGTAGCGGCCAAAGCAGACCTCATTTTTTGCCAGCCTGTTCATCCGGCTGTCGGTACTTTCCATGCTAAGCAGATGGTTCCCCTTGATAAGTTCTTTTGCGGAGGCAATTTCCCGATCCGTCACCAGTACCTGTCGCAGACGGTCCAGTTCAGCATTGATCAGCTGAATTATCTCCGGAATCTTATCGCCGCTGGCGCCAACGTATATCCCAAAGATGCCGGCATCAAGGTAGGAGGAGATAAATGAATGCACCGCGTAGGCCAGGCCGCGGTTCTCCCTAATTTCTTGGAAAAGCCGGGAGCTCATACAACCGCCCAGAATGGCATTGGCAAGCATTGCGGCATATCTCTTGGGACTTACTGCACAGGGGGCGTCGGCGCCGACAACAAGATGAACCTGCTCCAGGTCGCGCTTCAGAGCATGAACCCCCGCCCGGGAAACGGGCGTCGCATCCCGGGGCGCGGTTGAATCAGGGTTGAGCCCGGCAAAAGACTCTCGCACCATATCAACCAAAACCTCGTGCTTCATATTGCCGACCGCGGAAATCACCATGTTCCCGGCGCCATACCGGCAACGCAGGAATGAAACCAGCTTTTCTCGACAGAGGCCCGCTACCGATTCCCGGCTCCCCAGTACCGTACGCCCCAAGGGCTGGTCCGGCCAGAAGGACGTTTCAAAATATTCGTGCACATATTCGTCAGGGGAATCTTCCAGGAGGTGAATTTCCTGAACAATAACTGATTTTTCCTTCTCAATTTCTTTCTTGTCGAAAAGAGAATTGCCAAACATGTCGGCCAGAAGTTCGATTGCCGTAGCCAGATGGTAATCGGGAACCTTGAGATAATAGGCAGTTATTTCCTTGCTGGTAAAGGCATTGATGAATCCACCGATGGAGTCTATGGCGGCGGCAATATCATAGGCCGTTCTGGCGGCCGTGCCCTTAAACAGCATATGCTCCAGGAAATGGCAGATTCCGGAAGATGATTCCTCCTCGTAACGGGCGCCGCACCTCACCCAAACTCCAATGGAAACGGATCGCACCTGGCTTATTTCTTCTGATACGACCCGGATGCCATTATCAAGAACTGTTTTATTATACATCGGGTCCCAGGGCGTCTTTGCGGCTGAGGCGAATTTTTCCTTGTTTATCAATTTCCAGAACCTTCACCATCACCTCATCTCCCTCTTGCAGGATATCGGTAACCTTGTTGACTCGCTCCCGGGCCAGCTGGGAAATGTGAACCAGACCTTCCGTGCCGGGGATTATTTCAACGAAAGCTCCAAAGTCCACCACTTTCTTGACCGTTCCCTTGTAGATGTTGCCTATTTCTGCCTCTTCGGTAAGCATTTTGATCATTGAAATGGCTTTGGCTGAAGCCTCGGCATTGTTCGAAGCGATGCTGATCTTGCCGTCATCCTCGACATCAATGGTAACACCGGTCTCGCTGATGATCTGCCTGATATTCTTGCCGCCCGATCCGATCACTGTCCGGACCTTATCCGGTTTCACCCGGATGCAGGTGATACGGGGAGCATACAAAGACAGCTCCCCCCTTGGATGGTCGAGAGTTTCCTTCATCTTCCCAATTATATGCAACCTGCCCTCTCGGGCCTGGTTGAGGGCGCGGCGGAGGATGGCTTCGTCGATCTCGTCCACCTTGATATCCATCTGCATGGCCGTGACGCCTTTGGCGGTGCCGCAGACTTTGAAATCCATGTCGCCCGCGTGATCCTCGTCTCCCAGGATGTCCGAAAGGATTACTACCTCTTCTCCTTCCTTAAGCAGACCCATGGCAATGCCGGCCACTATGTCTTTTACCGGCACCCCGGCATCCATGAGAGACAGGGCGCCGCCGCATACCGCAGCCATGGACGACGAGCCGTTGGAAGAAAGGGTTTCCGATACGACCCTGATCGTATAGGGAAATTCCTCCTGTCGGGGCAGGACGGCCATAAGGGCCTTTCTAGCCAGGGCGCCATGTCCTATTTCTCTTCGGCCGGGACCGCGCAGAAACTTTGCCTCGCCAACGCTGTAGGGAGGGAAATTGTAATGAAGCATGAAAGAGCGCATCTCTTCGCCGCCGATGTAATCAAGGCGCTGATTATCCGAGGTGGTTCCCAGCGTGACCACTACCAGGGCCTGAGTTTCCCCTCGCGTAAAGATGGCGGAACCATGAGTCCGGGGAAGGATGCCGACCTCAGAGCTGATGGGTCTGATCTCGGTAAATGTCCGGCCGTCAATCCTTGTGCGATCTTCGATAATCATCTTCCTAAGCAGCGCCCTTTCCCATTCGTCAAAGGCTGAGTTCACTGCTGAAGAAGTGTGATTCGCTTCACTGGTAAGCGCCGCCACCACCTCTTCCCGCACGCGGTTGAGTTTGGCGTACCTCTCCAGTTTTCCCCGCGTCAAATAGGCGTCTCGCAAGCCGGGGGTCGCCAGCGCCGCCACCTGTTCCTTAAGGGCCGGGTCGATCACCTTGGCGTTAAAAGACCTTTTGGCCTTGCCGACAGCCTCCCGGAGGCGATCCTGCAGCTCTATGATTGGCCGTAAGGAATCGAGACCGAAATTAATAGCCGCAACCAGTATCTCTTCCTCGACCTCCGCGGCCTCTCCCTCCAGCATTACCAGATTTATCTGGAAATCCTTCCCCGCCTGCACGGGGGGCAGTTTTCTGCCTACCAGAAAGATATTCAGGTCGCTTACGGACAGATCCTCCGCAGCGGGATTTAAAATAAACTGGTTGTCTTTCCTGGCAACCCTTACCCCGGCAATGGGTCCATTGAACGGAATATCGGAAATCCCCAGTGCGGCGGAGGCGCCCAGCATCGCGGCCACATCAGCCTCGCCGTTTTCATTGACGGACAAGACGGTCGCCACAACCTGGGTTTCATAGCAGTAACCGTCCGGAAACAATGGCCGGATGGAGCGGTCGATCAATCTTGAAGTGAGAGTTTCCCTCTCATTAGGTCGCCCTTCCCGGCGGAAAAAACTCCCGGGAATCTTGCCCGCCGCATAGGTCATCTCCTGATAATCCACGGTCAAGGGCAGGAAGTCTGTCCCCTCCCGAGCCGTTTTCAGCGATACCGCCGTTACCAGTACCACGGTGTCGCCATAGGTCACCCAAATGGCGCCATCGGCCTGGTTGGCCACGTAATTCGCCTTGAGCTGGATTAACTTGCCGGCAAATTCAACACTAAATGTTTCAGTCATTTACATTCCTCTCATGAATAACTTATTTAATTCTCATTGTGAAAAGCGTACACCTGCAAGAAGGGCAAAGAGCCTTCTTCCGATAAACGCCAAACACTCTCATTTTCTCAATCCCAGTCTCTGTATCAGTTTTCTGTAACGTTCCACATCCTTGTTTTTCAAGTAGTCGAGCATACGCCGCCTCTGGCCGACCAGTTTCAAAAGGCCGCGCCGAGAATGATGATCCTTCTTGTTGGTTTTGAAATGTTCAGTCAAATCGGTTATTCTGGCGCTCAAAAGCGCAACCTGCACCTCTGGAGACCCAGTATCAGTCTCATGCAGCCGAAAATTACCCACTATCTCCTGCCTCTTTATTGTATCTAACACCTTGTATCCCTCCCTCCTGACAAAATGTAAAACATCTGTAAAACATGGACCAAGCCTAAACCGGGCCAGCCAGGCTGATCTATTGGTCTTTTGTGCCAAAAACCCGCAATGTTATTGCCGTGTGAACGTCTGGGGAAAGGCAACCCAGATCTTCGCTCCCGCAAAGAGTCTCCGCCATTGCAACCAGTCGCCTGCCTGCGGTGACAATCTTTACCACATCTCCCCTGGCAAATAAAGGCATATGGCTGTCTCTCAAATCGCCAGCTGTAAGCTGCCGTCCCAATCTCAGCTGCTGGGCCGTAAGAGGGTCTATTTCGATATTTGGCAGCTTGGGCAGGGCATCCACCATGGAAATAAAAGAACCGCTTACTGAAACAGCCACATCGCTATTCACCAGCCTGTCCAAAGTAAGGGCATCGCAAAGTGAAAACACCCCGCTTTTAGTTCGTCTTAGCGACCACAGGCAGGCGCCGCAGCCCAGCATTTCACCTATTTCGTGGCAAAGGCTTCGGATATAGGTGCCTTTGGAACAGGAAACATGGAACGAAAGATACGGAAGGTTCAACTCTACCGCGGTTAGGCTGTATATCTCCACGTCCCTTGCCGGCGCCACTACCTCGACACCCTTCCTGGCCCATTGGTACAGCGGCTTCCCGCGATATTTTACCGCCGAATAGGCCGGCGCCGTTTGAGTAATCCTGCCCCGAAAACGATTAAGCGTCTCCAATATCTTAGCCTTGTCTGCCGGGGGCGCCTCTTCTGAAGTAATCATACCTTCCCGGTCCCAGGTGTTCGTTCTGATACCAAGGATCATTGTGACCTCATATTCCTTGGTATCCTGCACCAGAAACTGGGCCAGTTTGGTCGCCTCATTGAGACAGACGACCAAAAGCCCCGTGGCCAGCGGATCCAACGTTCCCACATGGCCGGCCTTATTGGCTTTAAGGCTTTTTTGGACTATATCCACCACCTGGCGGGAAGTCTTCCCTTCAGGTTTATCAATTAAAATAACAGCGTTCACCGGCAATTTCCGTCACCGGGGATAGATTTGAAATCTGCCCCCGCGCCGCTTAGCCTAAAGTCGTCGGCCGCTACATTTGCCATTTCCCAGGCGTCAAGAGCTTCCTTGAGCTTTGCAAACAGCATTTTTTTAACGGATGCAAGTTCCCCCTTGACCTGGCAGGAGGCGGCATTCATATGTCCGCCACCGCCAAATTGCCGCGCCACCGGTTCGATATTGATTCCATCTTTGGAACGTAGGGAGACCTTGATCAAGTCTTCCGGCATTTCAGTAAAAAGAACCGATATTTCAACCCCCCGGATTGTCCTGGGCAGGTCAACCAGGCCCTCGGCATGCTCATAACCGGCGCCCAGCTCCTGGCGGGCCTGACGGCGCACCTCCAAAGATCCGATCCGGCAGTCGGTTTCTATATCCAGGGTTTCCAGGACCTGCCTCAAGAGCAAAAGTTTTACCCGATCGTTGTTCTCATAGATGTTTTCGGCAAGCCACTGGGGGTTGGCGCCCTTGCCAATCAGTTCCGCCGCGGCCAGCATTGTTTCCCGTTTGGTGTTGGCATAACGGAAACCACCGGTATCAGTCAGGATCGCGGCATAAAGACAATTGGCGGCATCAGCAGATAGGTCAGTCGCTATCTCCTGGAAGAGCCGCCAGAGTAATTCCCCCGTCGAACTGGCGGTCGGATCATTGATCGTAACAGGGGCGAACTCGCCTTCGGTAAGATGATGATCTATATTTACCAGTGTCCGTGCTTGCCGTAGCCGTTGGCCCTCCTCGCCCACCCGCTGCAGGTCGCCGCAATCAAGAATAAATACCGCATCGAAATTGTCGATGGGGGGCAGCAAGTGAACAATGGAATCAGTGCCGGGAAGAAAAAGATAATTGGCCGGTGTCCGATCCCGATTGTAAACGACCGCCTGTTTTCCCATGTCCCTGAGAAAATGATAGAGCGCCATTTCCGAACCAAGGGAATCACCGTCCGGTCTGATATGGCCTGTTATGAGAAATCTCTTGTTCTTTTTTATAATTTCGGCAGCCTTACTGGGCATCGCAGTCCCCTTGAGGTTGTACCTGGGCCAGCAGTTTCTCGATACGGCTGCCTTGGATGAACGAGTCATCATAGGAAAATATCAACTCCGGAACAACTCTTAGCTGTAGTCTCTTACCCAGTTCCCTTCTCAGAAAGCCATTGGCCTTCTTCAGTCCTTCCTTGGCATCCGGGCTGCATTCATCTTGCCCCATCAGCACGTAATAAATTCTCGCCACCTTCAGGTCGTCGCTGACACGAACATCTGTAATGGTAATTGTTCCAATCCGGGGGTCCCTGAGCCGCCTGATAAAGATGTCCGAAATTTCACTCCGGATCACATCCGCTACCCGGTCGGCCCTTTTATAGTTAGTCATATTTTTCTTCCTCATACCCGGCAAAGGCCGGTTCCGCACTGAAATTCATCAGCTCGAAGCGGGAACCGACAATCTCTGCCAGGTTAAGTTCTTCAATAAAATTTAGTACTTGGTCAATTCTGCCGTTGATGTAGCGTCGATCGTTGCCCACGGTAGCAAATCCAATGATTGCCCTTCTCCATTCATCCTGGGCGCCAACCTCCGCAAGCGAAATATTGAACTCTCTTTGGGTTCTGCTCAAGAGCCCCTTAAGCAGGCTCCGTTTGTCCTTAAGCGACCTGCAGTCCCCCAACACCAATTCGATGATTCCCAAGCCTGCAACCACGTCTGCCCCTTGCCGAAGGAAACTATAAATAGCGTCAGAAATCGTAGCGACCGGTTGGAGGACAAGGCGTGCGGCGCACAGGCACCGGAGTGTACACATCAGTACATGAGGATGCTTAAGCACCGCACAACGCCGACATCCAGCCGCGCAGTAGATTTATGACGCTATGTCTATTTGGCGTTGCGTTCGACTTGCTCCTCTAGATACCCCTCAATCGTATCCCCTACCTTGATGTCATTAAAACCATCGATGGATAGCCCGCACTCAAAGCCGACCAGCACTTCTTTCACGTCATCCTTGAAACGTTTCAGGGAGTGAATCTTGCCGGTATAAACCACCACCCCATCCCGGATCAGCTTGACCCGGTGACTACGCGCTATCTTCCCTTCATTGATGTAGCATCCGGCTACGGTACCGATTTTGGGAACCTTAAAAGTATTGCGGACTTCGGCCCGGCCATGCACCACCTCTTTGTAAACCGGCTCCAGCGAGCCATCCATGGCTGCCTTCACATCGGCAATAGCGTTATAGATAATGTCATACAGTTTAATCTCAATCCCTTCCTGCGCTGCCAGTTCCGCCACCCGGCCGTCGGGCCGCACATTAAATCCTATTATAATGGCATTGGAAGCCGAAGCGAGCATTACGTCCGTCTCGGTAATTGCGCCGGTTGAGGCATGGATGATCTTGAGCTTCACTTCGGCGTCGCTTAGCTTCCGTAGCGATTCCGACAAGGCCTCCACCGACCCCTGCACATCGCCCTTGATAATGACGTGAAAATCCTTTACCCCTTCTCTGATCTTTTCGTAGAGCTGCTCCAGCGTGATCTTGGCCGATGAGACCAGATCCTTTTCCCGTTCTTTTCTAATCCGGGTTTCGCTGATTGTCCGGGCTTTCTTTTCATCCGCCATAGCGACGAATTCTGAGCCGACCTGAGGAACACCGGAAAAACCGATTACTTCTACCGGCATGGATGGCCCCGCTTCCTTCACCCTCTTGCCCTGATCATTGTTCAAGGCGCGAACCCGGCCAAACTCTGTTTTGGAAACAAAGGCATCGCCCTCACGCAAAGTCCCTTCTTGGATCAGGACGGTTGACACGGGGCCTCTGCCGCGGTCGAGTTTTGCCTCGATAATCACCCCGCGTGCGGGCCGGTCAGGATCGGCCTTGAGGTCCATGATATCCGCCTGGAGGAGGATCATCTCCAGAAGTTCCTCAATTCCCAGCTTCTTTTTCGCCGACACCTCGCAAAAGATGGTATCACCGCCCCATTCTTCCGCAAGCAAGTTGTATTCCGTCATCGCCTGCTTGATTTTTGCGACATCGGCGCCGGGCTTGTCAATCTTGTTCACCGCCACTAGAATGGGAACTGCGGCGACCCGGGCGTGATTAATGGCCTCAATGGTCTGTTCTTTAACCCCGTCATCGGCGGCAACCACCAGTACGACAATATCTGTGACCTGTGCCCCCCGCGCGCGCATGGCGGTAAACGCCTCATGACCCGGTGTATCGAGAAAAACTATATCCCGGCCCTTTATCTGAACATGATAGGCGCCGATTGCCTGGGTAATTCCTCCCGCCTCTCCATCTATTACGTTGGTTTGTCTGATTGCATCCAGAAGTGAGGTCTTGCCGTGATCGACGTGCCCCATAATGGTGACAACCGGCGCCCGTGTTTTCATATTTGATGACTCTGGCGCAGTTTTTTGCGCTGTCAGATCATCGTATTCTTCTGTCGCAGCTTCGATCTGGAAGGAGAAATCGGCTGCGATGATGGTTGCGGTTTCACGGTCAATCGGCTGGTTTATGGAGACCATGAGTCCCATTGCTATCAATTTGCTGATGACTTCGCCGGCCTTCACCCCCATTTTTTTCGCCAATTCCCCGACGGTAATCGCCTCAGATACCTTGATCCTCCTCTTTATCGCCTTAGGAGTGGTGATTATCGTCTTCTTCATGGCCTTTGCCGCCGGAGGCTTCCGCTCTTCCCTCCAGCGGACAGGCCTTTCCGGTATTTCCAGGTCATCGATAGCTTCTCGGAGGTCAGGAATCTTGGCAATAGCCAGCTTCTTTTTTACTGGCACCAGGTCGATTGTAACAGGTTCTGGTTGCTTCTTCACCTTTCCCTTGAATCGGGATGGCTCTTCCTTCCATACCTTTTCTGGCGGTGGGGGTACAAAGACCTTCGGAACGGCCGGAGCTGGACGGGCATCCCTCTTGGGCCCTCCCGGCCGCGGTTCAAAAGGACGCGCCGGCTCCAAACGGTCATCTTGCCTGCCTGCCGGTCCGGCAGCCGGGGGGCGGGGCCTAGGAACAGGGGCGCCCAGAGCGCGGGGAGACAATCCAGCGCCTTCCACCCTGGACGGAGGCATAGGACTTGTTCGGAAACGCTGATCCTTAGGCGGCGGCTCGGGACGGCTTTCTTTTGGCGGTATTACCACCTTAGGCCCCTCCAGCCTCCTCCTCTCTTCAGGCAGCGGTTTCCTTCCTTCGGTCCGGAAAGGCACCCCCGGCTTCCTTACCGGCAAGACCGGTTTATCAGGAGTCTTTGGTACTGAGACTTCCGGTGCTTGTGGAACCTCAAGTTCTATCTCAACTTTCCGCTCCGCCTCGGTTGCATCGGCCGGTCCCATAACAGGCGCTATGACCTCACTGGGCAGAGTCTTTTTCTCGGGTTTGGGTTCAGGCGCAGGCTTTTCAGGAGAGACTGTTTCCGTGGCCGGGGTCACAACAGTGGCAACCGGCACCGGCTCGACCTGAGGCGGCGCCTCACTGGTTATCTCCGGCTGCTTCGCGGTCGGTTTCTGCACCGACTCTTCGGGAAGGGTTGCCACTGGCGCCGGTGCCTCCAGTGCCTCCTCCGGCGCCGATGGTGTTTCCTCCGGTACGGTTCGCACCGTCCGTCTCCGGATAACGGTGGATTTAATACGTTGCTCTATCATCCCTTGGGGGTCTTTAGAGCGCAGTTCCCTGGATATCCGCTCCACATCGGCGTCTTCCAAGGTGCTTTGGTGTGATTTTACAACTATGCCAAGCTTCTCCATGCGAGCAATTATCTCTTTGTTATCGATCCCCAGTTCCTTTGCTAACTCGTGAACCCGTTTTTTAGACATACATCAATCCCCGTTACTGCGTGAGGTGACAGGCAAAAAAATCTTTATCGGCCCGTCCTGACTGAAATCTTTTGTGACCACCTGCGATAAATCACTTATCTGTTTAGCAGTTGAGCCCTCAGGCTAGGTCGGCTGACTGTTTTTCTATCAGCTTTACCGCCTCTTCTATCCAGTGAATCGCTGCTTTTTCACCCACGCCAGGTATGGCAGACAGCATCTCGACCGGCGCTGCGGCGATCATGGCGATACTCTTTAAGCCGTGGTCATATAACCTCTCCGCTGTCACCTGGCCGACTCCGGGTATCTTCATGAGGGAGCTATATCCCTCCTGTTCACCTTTTGCTAACATGGATTCGCTTTTAACATCAATCTTCCATCCCGTGAGCCGGACTGCAAGCCGCACATTCTGACCGCCCTTGCCTATCGCCAGTGAAAGCTGGTCATCTGGCACAATCACCACCACAGCATGGTTACGGTCATCCACCATTACCCGGCTGACCTTGGCGGGCGCCAGAGTGCTGCACACATACTTGGCCTGATCTTCCGAGTAGGGGATGATGTCAATCTTCTCTCCCTTGAGCTCCTGAACAACCGCCTGCACCCGGGAGCCTCTCATTCCGACACAGGCGCCTACGGGATCAACATCCCGGTCCCAGGTCTTGACGGCAATTTTTGACCGCTTCCCCGGTTCGCGGGCCACCGCAACTATCTCGATCATTTTTTCGGCAATCTCCGGCACTTCCATCTCAAAGAGAGCCTTGAGAAAACCCGGATGAGTTCTGGAGACGCAAATCGGAGGACCTTTCGATATTCTTCTGATATCGTAAATATACCCCCGTATCCTCTCTCCGCGCTTGTAGTTTTCCCGTGGGATCTGCTCTGACAGGGGAATCACGGCCTCGGCCCGACCCAGATTGATGATAATGTTGCCGCCTTCAAATCTCTGGACAAACCCGTTGACCAGTTCGCCCTTTTTTTCTTTGAATTCCTCGTAAACATTATCCCGTTCGGCGTCCTTGACCCGTTGGATAATGATCTGCTTGGCGGTTTGAACGGCGATACGTCCAAAAGAGGCGGTTTCAATTTTAATCCCCAGGCTGTCCCCCGGTTCCGCTTCCTCATCCAGTTCCATCCTGGCTTGCGGCAGTGATATCTGCGTTTCCGGATCCAGAACCTTATCAACCACGGTTTTAAACTGGAACACCTCAATTTCGCCAATATTGTCATTGTAGCGGGCCTCTATCTCAGCAGAAAGCCCCAGTTTTTTTCGTGCCGCCGTCAGCATGGCCATCTCCAGCGCCTCGATGATGACGTCTTTATCTATCCCCCTATCCTTACCCATTTGCTCAATCAAACGTTTAAGCTCTGGTATCATCCGACCCCCCACATCTTTGACTTGCTTTTATTGCCTGATGCCATGCTGCAATTAACGCCTTTTCGATGACTAAAATTCATAAACCAGATTAGCTTTCTTAACAAAACTCCGTGGTATCTCAACGGTACGATCCGAAATAGACAGGAGAATATTTTTTTCTTCGTCACCGTCAACGTAATCCAGCAAAATTCCCGTAAAATTTTTCGACCCCTCGACCGGCTGATGAAGCTTCAGCCTGATCCGGAAGCCCTGGTACCTGATAAAATCCTTGTCTCTGGTCAAAGGACGGTCCAAGCCCGGGGAAGATACTTCCAGCGTAAAGGGCTCAGCCGGCACATCGTGAACCTCCAAAATATCACCCGCCTGGTTGCTTATCATCGCGCAATCATCCAGGGTGACCCCGCCTTCTTTATCAATGTACAGCCTAACCAGCCATCGTGTCTTCATCCTCAGACAGTCCAAATCCACCAGTTCCATGCCAAGGGCTTCCAGAATCGGTTGAACCAGGCTCCTTATCTGATTGTCGTAAAAAATACTTTGCTTAGTCATAATTTGTCCCGGGAAAAAAAAAGTGGGCATAAGCCCACCCATCCAAACCCGATGATCGTGAAAAACATCTAACACACGGCAAACATCATTGCAAGAAAAAACAAATATTTTCGATAATAAAAATGGAGCGGGCGATGGGACTCGAACCCACGACGTCCAGCTTGGGAAGCTGACATTCTACCGCTGAATTACGCCCGCCGAAAAGAATTATTCTATGTTTTTTCCTGTTTGCCTTCTACCTGTTATCTGTTTTTTGTCAAGATTTATTTGACGGCTTCGCAGAAAGGCCGGATGCGGCGTTACGCTCCACCCGGAGATTAATGCTTCTGGCGTGACCATCGAGTCCCTCCAGCCGTGCGAAACGAGCCGCCGCGGTACCGAAAGCCGCTAAATCCTCAGGAGAAAAACAGACGACGCTGGTTCTTTTGATGAAATCATAAACCCCCAGGGGAGAGGAAAACCTGGCGGTGCCGCCGGTGGGCAAGATATGATTCGACCCAGCCATATAGTCACCTATCGTCTCTGGCGTGGATTCACCAAGAAAAACACATCCAGCGTTCTCTACCTTCTTAAGCCAAGCCTCGGGCTGCGGCAACATTATTTCCAGGTGCTCAGGACCATAAAGATTGGCCAGTTCAAATGCCTCATCAATATTCTGGCTGATGACAATGGCCCCGTGATCTTCCAGGGCGCGCCTAGCAATATCATGCCGGGGCAAGCCGGAAATTTGAATGTCTATTTCTTCTTTTACCCTTGCCGCAAGCGAGGCATCAGGAGTGACAAGAATAGCGCAGGCCATTTCATCGTGCTCGGCCTGACCGAGCAAATCGGCAGCCACCAGAGCCGGGTCGGAGTTGCGGTCAGCAATAATGAGAATTTCACTGGGCCCCGCTATCATATCAATAGCCACCTGGCCGTAAACGCGTTTTTTAGCTGCCGTTACATAGGCATTGCCGGGACCTACGATCTTGTCCACCGGGGGTATCGTTTCGGTTCCATAGGCCAGGGCGGCAACAGCCTGAGCGCCGCCTATTTTAAAAACTCGGTTGATTCCGGAGATGCGGGCTGCCAGGGCAACTAACGGATTAAGCCGCCCCCCGCGGAGGGGCGAGACAAGAAATACTTCGCTAACCCCGGCGACTCGGGCGGGAATCGCAGCCATCAGTACCGAGGAGGGATAGGCCGCCCGCCCGCCCGGCGCATAGAGGCCGACCCGCTTGAGCGGGCGAATCAGTTGACCAAGCCGGATTCCTTCTCCTTCGTGATAATGCCAGTCCTCATTCCGAAGCGCAAGGAGCTGTTTTTGGTGATATTTTTCAATCCTCCGGGCGGCGATTGCCAATATCTCGGTATCGGCAGGACTGACCTCCGCTGCTGCCGACGCCAGCTCTCCCGCTGTTGCCTCGATAGTGGAAGGATCGAGCTCGCAACCATCGTGCAACAGGGTATGGCGGCAGAGAGCCTCATCGCCTCCGGCCATAACATCCGCAACGATTTCGCCAACAGTGAGCGCGATATGGTCTTCCACATGCTCTGCTGCCCGGCGTAAAAGCTTTACTATGCCTTGCGCACCAAGTTCACTGACATAAAAAATCCTCATTTCGCTTAAATCCTCAATAAATAGCGGTCATTACTCCCTGACCCGTATTATTTCGGCCCCCAAGCCGGACAGCTTTTGCTCTATTTGCTCATATCCTCGATCGATGTGGTAAACCCGGGATAAGGAGGTCTCCCCCTCCGCAACCAGCCCGGCTAAAATCAGGCTGGCCGAAGCACGCAGATCGGTTGCCATAACATTGGCTCCGCTCAATCGACCGCCTTTAACAACAGCGCTTCTTCCCTGGATGGTAATATTGGCGCCCATCCGCAATAATTCACTGACGTGCATGAAGCGGTTTTCGAATACCGTTTCGGTAATCACACTTAAGCCTGTGCCCACCGCCATCAGGGCCATGATCTGCGCCTGCAAATCCGTGGGGAAACCAGGATAGGGCATGGTTTTGATATCGACGTTATTTATGGTTTCCCGGCCGCAAACCCGCAGCGTGTTACTGCCCCTTGTCACCTGGATTCCTGCGGTAATCAGTTTTTCTATCAGAGCATCCAAATGCTGATGCTGATAGTTCACCAGGGTAATATCCCCACCGGTTATCCCGGCTGCAATCATGAAAGTACCGGCCTCGATCCGATCCGGGATCACCTCCGCCTCAATCCCCTGGAGCCTCTCCACCCCCTCAATGATTATCATATCGGTTCCGGCGCCGGTGATCCGGGCTCCCATGCCGTTCAAAACCTCGGCCAGATTTACGATCTCCGGCTCTCGTGCGGCATTTCTGAGCCGCGATATACCCTTGGCCAGACAGGCCGCCATCATAATGTTTTCCGTACCGGTTACGGTAGGCAGATCGAAATAAATATCAGCGCCCTTAAGACGGGAGGCCTGGGCTTCAATATACCCTTCACAAAGCTCAATTTCGGCGCCGAGTTGTTGCAGGGCTTTGATATGCAGATCCACTGGCCGGGCGCCAATGGCGCATCCTCCCGGCAGGGAAACCCGGGCCCGGCCAAACCGGGCTATAAGCGGTCCCAATACCAGGATAGAGGCCCGCATGGTCTTTACCAGGTCATACGGGGCTTCGCAGCTGGTCAAGTCAGCGGCCTGGAGAGTTACCGTTCCCTGGCCTTCCATTCGAACGCCCATGCTGCCCAAAAGCCTTCTGATAGTCTTTACATCCATAAGATTAGGGACATTGTGGAAGGTGCACGCCTCCTCAGTCAGCAACGCAGAAGCTAAAATCGGCAGGGCCGCGTTTTTGGCGCCGCTGATCTTCACCTCTCCCATCAGACGTCGGCCGCCTTTTATTATCATCTTATCCATTTTAGCCTTAAAACATTCTGGCCCTGGCTATCCGCCAGTGACCGGCATAGTCCCTGCGAAAAAAAGGTTCATCAAAGCCGGCTTCCCCGAAAAAAGCCGCTACTTCATCCCGCTGCCCGGCGCCGATTTCCAGTAAAAGCCACCCGCCGGGCTGGAGAAAACCCAATGCCGAGTCAATTATCCGCTTTATTACCGTAAGCCCGGCCGCACCGCCATCCAGGGCCAGAGAGGGTTCATAGTCCCTTACCCCAACAGGCAGGAGATGTAAATCATCAGTTGCTATGTAGGGAGGATTGGAGACAATAATATCAAACCTGCCCTTAAGCGGGGAAAACAGATCTCCCAAAAGGAATGTTATTCTCCCCGCAACAGCATTTGTCCGGGCGTTTCTCTGGGCAGTATTGAGGGCTGCCGGGGAATTATCGGTTGCTGTAAGCCGGGCGTTCTTCAGTTCATGGGCCAAGGCAACAGCGACAGCGCCGCTGCCCGTGCCGAGATCGAGAATCTCTATGGCGGCGGCAGCAGATACGACAGCAAGCGTTTCCTCCACCAAAAGCTCTGTCTCCGGCCTGGGTATCAGTACCTGAGGATTGACCTCAAATGGCAGTGACCAGAATTCCTTGCGACCGCAAATATAGGCCACCGGCTCCCCCTGACAGCGTCTTTCCACCCACGAACTGAATCCGTCTCGCTCTTGCTGGGTTAGCAGGCGGCCTGGCTCCTTGAGCAGCTCCATTCGGTCAATTTGGAGAAAATTTGCCAGCAACACCTCCGCATCGAGTCGGGCGGATGGAAGATAGGCCAATTGAAAGGCAAGGGTCGTATTTCTTATCAGCTCCCTGATGTTCATCGCTTGCGTGGGGTTTGCTCAAGAACCCGCTGCCTTACTGAGGGCTTCCGCCTGGTGATGGGCGATCAGCGGTTCTATTATCTCAGCAATGTCGCCGTTTAAAAACTGCTCCAGATTATAGAGGGTAAGACCGAGACGATGATCCGAAACCCTTCCTTGGGGAAAGTTATAGGTTCTGATCCGTTCACTTCGGTCTCCACTGCCCACTTGATTTTTTCTTGCCTCCGAGATTTCGGCCTGCTGTTTTCTGATCATGGAATCGAGCAGCCGGGCCCGGAGGACCTTCATGGCTTTGGCCTTGTTTTTCAGCTGTGATTTTTCGTCCTGGCAGGTAACTACCGTGTTGGTGGGCAGGTGAGTAATCCTTACCGCTGAATCGGTGGTATTGACGCTCTGTCCACCGTGGCCGCTGGAATGGTAAACATCTATTCTAAGCTCATTGGGATCGATGGTGAGCTCCACCTCCTGGGCCTCGGGCAGAATGGCCACGGTCACGGCCGAGGTGTGTATGCGGCCCTGAGCTTCGGTTATTGGCACCCGCTGAACCCGGTGAACGCCGCTTTCATATTTAAGGCGACTATAGGCTCCCTGGCCCGAGATGAGGGCAATTATCTCCTTGTAGCCACCCATTCCGCCACCTGGAGTGCAGCTCATGACCTCGGTTTTCCAGTTGCACAGATCGGCATAGCGGGCATACATCCTGAAGAGATCAGCCGCAAACAGGGCAGCCTCATCGCCACCCGTGCCCGCCCTGATTTCTAAAAGGACGTTTTTGTCATCATTGGGATCCTTGGGTAAAAGGAGCCTTCGCAACTCCTTTTCCAAAGATGTGAGTCGCTCCTTGAGGGCAGGTAATTCTTCCCGGGCGATGATCCTCAGCTCTTCATCGTCGCCGTTTAGCAGCTCCTGTCCCTCTTCCGTGCGGTTCCTTGCATCCTCATATTGACGAAAAGTGTTAACAATGGCCTGCAGATCGGAAAGCTCTTTGGCGTATTTCTGATATAAAGCGGGCTTACTCAGGACATCCGGATCTCCGAGGAGACCCTCCAGCTCCCGGTGCCTCGTCTCGAGATCCTTCAGTCGGTCAAACATTACAGTGTCATCAAAATTGAAAAAACAGCGCCTGACTCAGGCGCCAGGGTCATCGGCCGGTCTTTGGCTTAACATTCTTTTTTTCGACCCGCGTCTCATTTACGGCATACTTTCTCTTGAATCTCTCTACCCGGCCCGCAGTATCCACAATCTTCTGTTTACCGGTCATAAAGGGGTGGCATTGGGAACATATTTCCACCCTGATATCTTTCTTGGTGGATCTGGTATCGATCACCGTGCCGCAGACACAGGTTATGGTAGTTTTGGCATACGCCGGATGAATTCCTTCTTTCATATTGCTTATGGCCTCCTCTAAATTTTTAGCACAGCTTACGAAGTCGTCAACAATGACGAGGTCGTAAAAACATCACTTGTTCATCGAGTCAAGAAATGCCTGATTCGTGTCCATCTTTCTAACCTTATCAATGATAAACTCCATGGCATCCGCCGGATTCATCTCCTGCAAAAGCCGCCGCAATATCCAAATTCGGTTGAGATTCTGCTTTGGTATCAGCAGATCCTCCTTTCTGGTCCCGGAACGTACCAGATCAAAAGCGGGAAAGACTCGGCGGTCGGCAAGCTTGCGCTCCAAATGGAGTTCCATATTGCCTGTCCCCTTGAATTCCTCGAAAATAACTTCGTCCATTCTGCTGCCGGTATCAATTAAGGCCGTGGAGATGATGGTCAAACTGCCGCCGTACTCGATGTTTCTGGCCGCTCCGAAGAACCGTTTGGGTTTGTGCAGGGCATTGGAGTCCACACCGCCAGACAGAACCTTGCCACTTGGCGGGACAACCGTATTATAGGCCCGGGCCAAACGGGTGATGCTGTCGAGCAATATTACCACATCCCGTTTATGCTCCACCAGCCGTTTGGCCTTCTCGATCACCATCTCGGCTACCTGCACATGTCTGGTGGCCGGTTCGTCAAAGGTGGAGGAAATTACCTCTCCCTTGACGCTGCGCTGCATGTCGGTCACCTCCTCGGGACGCTCATCAATTAAGAGTACCATCAGGATGACCTCTTTATGATTGGCCTCGATACTGTGGGCGATATCCTGAAGGAGGACGGTTTTGCCAGCCCGGGGAGGGGAGACAATCAGGCCCCGCTGGCCCTTGCCGATGGGGGCGAATAAATCCATGATCCTGGTGGACAAATTCTGCGAATCATATTCCAGGTTCAAGCGCTCCTCGGGATAAAGAGGTGTAAGATTGTCGAAAAGAATCTTGTCCCGCGAGACCTCCGGGCCTTCAAAATTGATCTGATCGACCTTGAGCAGAGCGAAATATTTCTCCCCCTCCTTAGGTGGCCGCACCTCGCCGGAGATGGTATCCCCTGTTCGGAGGCTGAATCTGCGAATCTGGGAAGGAGAAATATAAATGTCGTCCGGACTGGGAAGGTAATTGTAATCCACCGCCCGCAGGAATCCAAACCCATCGGGCAGTATCTCCAGCACACCATCGCCCGATATCAATCCGTTCTTTTCCGCCTGTGCCTGAAGGATGGCAAAGATCAAGTCCTGCCGGCGCATTCCACTGGCGCCGACGACGTTTAATTCCTTAGCCAAGTTGGTCAAAGCACTTATCGGCTGCCTTTTTATCTCGCCAATATTCATAAGTCTTATTCCTAAAATATTAAGCTCCCGAAGGGGATTTCTTCGCCTTCGTCAACTGCGATGGCTCGGTAAAAAGTCAAAAGACCCCCTCTCCCTTCAAGAAAGAGGGTTGGGGAGAGGGTGATAATAGTTGATATATCGAACATTTACATTCCCATCCCCCTGCCCCCCTTCCACCAGGGGAGGGGGAATCGGACTTTTTGCCGCATCATCAAATGTGACGCTACGGTAAAAAGGCCGGATGCTTAAGTTGTCCGGCATCTTTCTTGAAGGATACAGGACTAATTCTTTTGTACTCGATACGTCCCGTCCTCCTTATCTTTCCCCGCCGGCTTCTTGAAAAGCATTTTTGAAGCTTTTTCATGGAGCAGCCAATCTGAGGGATTACGCCGACTGGACGGTCGCTAAAGCCAACGATAAACCTTCCCATAAGGAAGCATCAAGAGCTGGCTCCTTTCACGGAGTCTGATTTCGCAACAGTCAAGGATCTATCTTGGGTATTCAATCTTGATTCTGGAGTATCTCCGAAAGGAAGGAATTAGCAACTTCACCTTTCATAAATTTGACGGCAACCTACTATAGAAGAACATTGGGTGTCAAGGAATATTTAGATTATGTGTCAGAAGTTCATGATCTGTCTGGGATTGAAATTAAAGATAAGCGTTTCTTGCCAATAAGGTAATTTCGGGTGTGCGACAAAGTTATGGCTGTCCTAATCTGTCAGGGCCTAGACCCCCCCCCTTTCCCAAAGGGGGGGGATTTTCCCAAAGGGGGGCAGGGGGGATTTATAATAAAAGCAAGAGGTTATTTTTGGTTCGTCAAATCTCCCCCGACCTCTCTTGGGGAAGAGAAAAAGCCGCTCTACCCATAAATTTGTCGCCGACCCGGTAATTTCTTTGACGATGTGAACGCCGCAGCTTTTGGTAGAGCTCATCCAGCGTGATCCTATTTAGGGGACAGTTATTTGCCGCAAGCCCGGCCGGAGATTAGTTCTTGATTTGCCGGCCCTGATTAATGTAGGTTTCGAACGCGAGAGCAAAACTTGGACCCCCCAACGTATACAGAGGAGACTGTTATGGAGAAAAAAGAGCTGATTGAAATGTTGAACCGGGACCTGGCGGATGAACACGCCGCCATCATTCGTTACCTGACCCACGCCTACCAGGAGGGAGAGGACACGGTCATCGGAGCAAATCTTCTGGCGCGCTCCCGTGAGGAGATGTGGCACCTGCATTGGCTGGGGATGATCATCGGCAATCTTGGTGGCGAGCCGGATTTAAGACCGGGGCCCTACCCCTTTGATCCGACCAGCCAGCGCACTATGCTTGAGTCCTACATCAAGTACGAGGAAAACCTGATCCCGCATTACCTGGCAGAGGCCGACCAAGTTGATGACCCCCATATCAAGAGGGTGCTTAAGCGGGAAGCCTGGGAATCGGCGGTACATGCCCGCCGGTTTAAGCGCCTCTTGGACAAGCTTTCCCCGGCGGATGCTGGACGCCCCTCCGGGCGCGATGGCGAGTTGCCGCCTGATTTCATCAATATGCTCCAGGATGAAACCGCATCCAAGTATGCCGAAATGTGGCGGCATATAAAAATGTCCTGGACTCTGCAGGACAGGGGCAAGCTAGGATGGGAGCTGATGGATCAGGCAATGGAAAAGATGAAGCAACTGTCTCTCTTTACCGAGGCTCTGGCTGAAGATGGTCTGAGCCCCAAGTTTGGTCATCCCGCACTGGAGAAGATCACCGATCCGACCGTTGCCTTAGCTAAAGCCGCCGCTGACACCAAAGCCGCCCGGGAAAGGCATCTGAAACTTCGGCAAGACGCTGAATTCAGCAAACATGGCGGGCTGGTTATGAAGCTCGATTTGACCATTCAGCAGGAGGAGTACCAGGCGGCGGAAATGGCGGATTGGATGGCAAAGATTTGATAAGTGATAAAGGCGTAGGAAACATAGCGGCCGTGGTGGCTTAAGCTCAAATCCACCGCGGCCGGTTTATTTTCGTGGTATACCACGGGCGGCCCCAGTCCCTTGGAAGTTGGGAAGCGTCTTATTTCCAGCGCCGAAGGCTCCGTTTCCAAAGCCTTTGCCAGCGCCGCCAGTGCAAACCGGCGAGCCATCTTCGATTCTTCCGCCAGGGCTGTTTCTCCTGTCTTGCCCCAGGGTTTCGATTCGCCCGCGACGACCTGCTCAAGGACAGTCCGGGAGGCGGCGCCCACTACATGGACATAGTCGTCAGTCGCCCAGGCTTTTACCGCAACCACGCCACCGGGGCTCTCTACAATGCCTTCCATGCTGGATCGGGACAGGTCCCGGAGTTGTAACCCAGGGAACCTCACCTGAAAAAGTCTGGGGATAAAGGGCAGGTCTCGCCGGGTTTTACTCACTACTTTGTAGGCTGCTTCCTTGGCGGCCCACAAAAGCCACAGCACCCGGTCGCTTAAGCCACAGGCTCTGAGCGCTTCTTCCTCAAGCGCCGTCAGCACCCGGGCAACAAATGGCTTGTTATCCCCCTTTCTCAGGGCCTCGGGGCTCTTCAAATCCACAATGTCATTGCCGCAGCAAAGCAAAATAATCCTCTTCCATCTGGGCAAGCTTTCGAATCACCTGTGCCGCCAGGGCGCGCTGCTGTCTTAGACCGGATAAGTTTTCCCTCAGCGGGGTAAATGGCGAAACGGTTACCTGAAATTTTTCCCGGAAGCGGGGAAGCGCACTGTAGTTTTCCTGATGATCGCCCCTAAGATACAGGCACATAATCCTGGCTTGCGGATAATCAGCGATGAGCCTTCCGACACCGTAGGCATAGTTTACGGCATCCACCCTACCGGTTCGGGAGCGGCCGCCTTCCGGAAAGATCATGAGACATTGGCCCGTGTCAAGCAGGTAGCCGCATTTTTCCATTACCTTTGTCATCTCTTCGCGACTGCCGCCCCGATTTACAGCAATACATTTGGCCAGGTAACACAACAGGGCCAAAATCGGGTTGGCTTGGAAATTGTCCCGTTCCGGCAGGTTCCAGGGGAGTTTCCGGTAGTGGAAAAGATGCCCGGCAAGGGAAAACATTGCGTAGGTCAAAAGCAGCGAATCGATCATGGTCAGATGATTGGCGCAGATGATCCAGGGGCCGGGATGATCGCGGTAGAGTTTTTGGCAGATCTTTCTCGTTTGCAAAAGATTGCCGATACGGTATCCCATGATCTTCAGTCCCAGGATGTAAAGAGGCGCCAGGATCGGCGCTGCCAGGCATCCCAGGATGTATTGAAATTTAAAAACAAGCTTTGCCCGTTTGGTCATATTTACCCCTGGGCTATTTTCTCCCGGATTATACTCACCGCGTCGCCTACGGTAACTATCTTGTCGGCCTCTTCATCCTCGATGGTAATGCCGAAGGTATCTTCGCATTTGATTATCACGTCCACCAGCCGGGCCGAATTGACCTTCAGATCCTTGATAATGTTGGTCTCGGCGGTTGCACCCGCCAGAAGGGAAGGGTCCTTCGTGTAGAGTTTGAGGATATTTAGCATTTCGGAAAATATTTTCTGTTCGTCCATTTAGATCTCCTTTTTTATTTTTTTGTAACTGCTCAGCAGCTTTGGTTCCATTTTTTGAAAATAAGACAACTGTTGACATCGCCAAAACCGAAACCAGCCTTGGCGATGATGTTGAGGTTATCCGGTTCAAGGCACGAGTGGGGGATCGATTCGGAATAGGCCGCTATTTGCGGATGCACATCATCGCAGTTTAGCGATGGATGGAGGAACCCCCGGTAAAGCTGCAGCACCACCGCCGCCGATTCGATCGCGCCGGCCGCCCCGAGACAATGGCCGACGAGCGACTTGGTGGCATTGATATAGGGAAAACTCTCCGGTCCCAGGTCCAAAGCCGCCGACCAGTTCAGGACTTCCGCCGGATCGGCGAAAGTTGCCGTCAAGTGGCCGTTGATGGCGTCAATCTGACGGGGATGAATGGCCGCATCGGCGATCGCGCCTCTGATACAGCGCCGCACCCCCTCCGGATTGGGCGCCGTCATCGATCCGCCCTGTCGGTGGCCGCCGCAGTTCAGATAACCGCCGATTATCTCGGCATATATATTGGCGCCCCGGAGTAAGGCGGAGTTGAGTTCTTCCAAAAGAAGAACAGCCGCGCCGGAACCGGGGACAAAGCCATCGGCGCTGGCGCTCATCGGCCGGGAGGCGGCTTCCGGTCGATCATTGTAAGACCGGGCCAGAACCCTCATCGCGTCAAATCCGGCCCAAATATAGGGTGAGGAACCTTCCGAGCCCCCGGCCAGAACTCTTTTTGCCAAGCCATTCCTGATGCGCATCATCCCCTCGATTATCGCCTCGTTGCCGGTGCTGCAGGCGGAGGAATTCGATGTCACCTGGTTGCCCAAAGCCAACAGGCCCGCCACCCGAGCGCTGGTGCTGCTGCTCATGACCTGTTCCACCACCCTGCTTCCCAGCCGCCTCACCCTTCCTTCGTTTACGAGGGGAACCAGGGTCTGGGCAATAGTTTGCATGCCGCCAACGCCGCAACCCAGTATCGCCGCCGTATCCCAGTCCACTTGCTGGCAATCGGCCTCAGGCAGGGCCAAACCGCCGTCTCGAAAGCAGTCGATCGCCGCTACCCCGGCATAGCCGACATTGTCGTTTATCGAATCCAGTTCCTCCGGCGGAAAGTATTTATCCCGCAACGCCGCGAAACCCGGTGGCGCCCCGCCTACCTGACAGCTGAAATTTAAGGCCTTTAATTCCGGGATATAGCGAATTCCCGACCGGCCTTGCCTAAGCGCGCTTTCAAAGTCCTCGCGCCCGATTGCATTGGGCGCCACAACCCCGATACCCGTTACAACAACCCTAGGTCTCATCAAAACTGATCCCCTTCCCGGCCAGCTTGCCGCAAGAAATTACCTGACCTCGCTCGTCTTTCATCTCCACTTTAGATTTGATCGCGTTTTGCCGGAAATACAGCTTTTCTCCGGTAACAATCACCCTTTCTCCGGGGCTGACAGTCCTGCTGAATTCAACTTCCTCGGCCAAAGTAAAAAGGGTGATCATCGGCGGGGGAACCCCCGATGATGTCTTTTCCTTAAGCAGGGCCAGGTAAAGGCCCAAAGCCACCACTCCAGTTTGGGCCATCGTTTCGATCAGGATTACCCCGGGGGTAATCGCCCGGCCGGGAAAATGACCCGGATAGAAGTATTCATCCAGACGAAACCGGTAGGCGCCGACAATATGCGTTGAACTCAGCTCCAGAATCTCATCAATAAACCGAAAGGGATACTTTTGAGGAACCATTTCCAGTACCAGTTCCCGCAACCGCCGGTCAGCCGCCATACATGCCTCCGTTTACATGCAGGACGCTGCCGGTTATATAGCTGCCCCTGGTTGCCAGAAAAGAAGCCACCTCCGCTACCTCCTCCGGCCGGCCCGTCCGTCCCAGGGGGATGCCAGATAGAATTCGTATTTTCACATCTTCGGGAAGGCTCTCGGTCATTTCGGTCGCGATAAAACCAGGGGCCACGGAATTTACCAGAATGTTGCGACAGGCAAGTTCACGGGCCAGCGACTTGGTAAAGGCATCCAGCGCCGCCTTCTCCATAGTATAGGGGATCTGTCCGGGATTTCCGGTGTGGCCCACCAGGCTTGAAATATTGATGATCCGGCCGTAGTTTTTGCGCAGCATGTAGAGGCGGACAATTCTTTTGGTAAGGTACCAGACGCCTCTGGTTAAGGCGCGTTGGCGGTCAAACTGCTCTATCTTCATCGAGTGGATGTCGGCATTGATGGAAAAGCCGGCATTATTGACCAGCACCTCAACATGATCGGTCAGTTCTTTGAGGTCGGTCAGCATCCTGTCCACCTGGTCGATCTCTGCCAGGTCCCCCTGGATCAGGAAGCCATCTGAGATTTCTGTAAGCAGACGTTCGGCATCCTGTTTTCCCAGCCGGTAGAGGATTCCCACGCGGAAACCATCATGGGCCAGGGCCCGGCAGCAGGCGGCGCCGATTCCCCGGCTGCCGCCAGTAACTAGGGCCACCGGTTTAACTGTCATATCGCCTCCTTCATGCGCCCGCCCAGGGAGTTGGCTGAACGCAGCGGGTAATCATGATAGCCGATTCCCCGGAAAATACCCGTCCGGGCGGCAGTTACATCCATAATATGCTCGTCATCAACAAATACCTTGGCATCGCCGATGACGATTGCGGCGCCGGATTCCTTCAAAAGGGAAAATCTTCGCACCGTGACCTCGTGGCGCATACACTTGTTGAAGGGGCGCACCTGTCCGTTAAAGGACACCTCACCACAACCCAACGCCCGGCCGGAACCCAAGGCCCCGCGCCAGATGCAGTAAAACCCAAGCAACTGCCAGACGGCATCCACGCACAAACAGCCCGGGTGAACCGGGTCGCCCGGCAGATGACATTGAAAGTACCAGGCATCGAGCCTTACGTCCTGCTCCGCGCTGATCTGGCCTTGCCTCCCATTTTTGGTGATGGACAGGATCCGATCAACCATCAGGAAGGGTGGCGCGGGCAGGCGACTGTCAAAATTGGGAGGCGGATCATCCACCAGCCGCCCATAAGAAAAGGCCAAGAGTTCCTCCTGCCCGAACTTATCGGCGGCAAGAAAATCACGATAGTTCATGTCCCGTACCCCACTTTCAACAACATCCTCGTCCAGGTTAGTCCCGCGCCTACCGTGACGATTGCTATTTGCTCTTGAGGCCGAATTTCATCCCAGTGCTGGCTTAAAACCACGGGCGCGCCCGCGCTACCGGTGTTGCCAAATCTGTCAACGTTAAACCAGTGATTTTCTTCCTTAATTCCGGCGCGCTCACAGACCGTATTGAGCATGATCCTGTTGGCTTGATGGCCAATGAAGACCAGGCGATTCTCCCTTGAGGAGCAGTTATCCAGGAAGAACTGGAGCATTTCCGTAGTCTTGTGAATGGCAAAACGCTGCACCGCATTTCCATCCTGTCGAAAGAAACCCCTCCGGGGTATGGTGACCTTCTCCCATTGGGAGGGTTTGGAATAAGCGGCCGTGGAAACGATCACCTTGTCAGACGGAACAACTGCCGACAATACTGCGGCTGAGGTCGCATCTCCGAATAACACGGCGCTGTTGCGGTCCTGGTAATCCACACTGCGGGTTATCCCTTCCGGGTTTACCAGCAGGATGAACGGCGGAGTGGCTTCTGGTTTCAAGGCCGCCAGAAAATTTATCTGAACTCCGAAGGTGGTACAGGCCGAGTTGAGATCAAAGCAGGGGGCCTCGATATTAAGCTCGGCGGCAATCGTTGCCGACTCCGATGGTGATAAGTATTCCGGCGCACTGCCGCCGGCGATTACAAGGCCAATGTCCCCGGGCTCAATATTGGCCCTTTTGATAGCCATCCGCGCCGCTGCCGCTCCGGTCTGGGCATTGGTATATAACGAGGACTCGGAGGCCGCCCGGTGATCACGGTTTTTCGTACTTTTGATATACTCCAGCGAAAGCAGGGTCCGGCGGCTTTCGATTCCCACCCGCTCCATAATCCAGTCACTATTGGTTCCGATGTCCAACTCTTCTAGAAATTCATTGGTAATGCAATTTTCCGGATGAAAGTGACCCAACCCGTGCAGATACAGCATTAAATTATCTCCCGGCCGATAATCATATCCTGCACTTCTCTCACGCCCTCATAAATGTCGATGATGTGGGCATCCCGGGCCAGCTTGGAGATTTCATATTCCGCCATGAACCCGTAACCGCCGTGTAGATGAAGCCCTTCCTGGGTGCAGAAGAGGGCAGCCTCGGCGGCGGTATTCTTGGCCAGAGAGGCGTATATTCCCCGATCTTCCGCCTGGGTTTGTACCTTCCAGGCTGCCTGCAAGAGTGCCAATTCCGACAGTTCCACCTTCTTCCACATCTTGACTAGCATATCGGCAACTACCGGCAGGTCACAAAGACGCACGCCAAACTGCCGCCTCTCCCTAGTGTAGGCCAGCGTTAAATCAAGGGCACGCCGCGCCAGACCGACACCAATTGCCGCCACCATCGGCCGGGCGAAATCCAGGACGTCGATGATGTATTTGAAGCCTTGCCGCCGGTCGCCGATAATTTGGCTTTCATGAACGATCACATCTTCAAAAGTAACGCTGGCCGTATTGGACAGGCGCTGGCCCAGCTTATCCTCCGGCTTGCCGATAACAATCCGGCCTCCTTCCGGCAGGGCGATTTGCCGGCCCATTGCAACCGTCGAATCAGCCTCCGGCGGATCGCCGGGCACCGGAATAACCACGCAGGTCAAGAGCTGACTGCTGGGACGTCCCAACTTGCAAAAGACGGTGAAGTGCGAGGCATAAGAGGCATTGGTAATAAAGCATTTCGAGCCGTTGAGGATATATTTCCCGTCATTGCCCTTAGCCAGAGTTGTGGTCATCGCCAAGTTGTCGGAGCCCGCATTGGGCTCAGTCAGACAGAAGGAGGCCAAAAGAGGCTTGGCGACGAAAGGAAGGAGAAACATTTCCTGCTGTCTGGGGGAGCCATGCTGTGCGATGACCTGGTTGGCCAGGTCGTTGCACATGGCCGATGTAGAGATGCCCGTGTCGCCGTAGGACAGTTCCCGGATAATCCTGGCGCCGGACACAATATCAACTGAGTACCCCTTAAGCGTCTCGGGGATGCAGATATTCATGATCCCCAATTCCCAGCCCTTTTTGATGATCTCCCAGGGGAAGTCGTGTTTTTTCTCCCGGGCAAGGATGCCATCTTGAATCTCTTTTTTGACAAATCTGGCCACCAGATCAACGTAGCATTGTTCTGTTTCAGAAATTGCAAAATCCATCTTTACGTCCTATTGTCAGTTCATCCCGAAAATTTTCTCGGCCGCAGAGAGGGTGCTGATGGCCCGACATTCCACTCCCATACTGCTCAAGAGAGGCTTCAGGGGCCGGGAGGGGCCGATCTCGTAAACCTCATCCGCCCGCTGCGACATCACCTCCACATTCTCCTTCCAGCGAACGGTAGCGCTGACTTGGGCAATCAGGCTCTCATACAATTGCTCCTCCGAAGACAGATGAAATCGGCCGGTATAATTAGAGGTCACAAGGCTTGCGTTTTTAACCGTAATAACATTTCGATACTCCGCCATGACCTCCGCAAGCGGAGCCTGAATCGGCTGCATGAAGCGGCTGTGGAAGGCAGCGCTGACATTGAGACGAACAATCCGGCAGTCTTTATTTTCCGCTTCCATAAACGCGAGGATTCGCGCTTCCGCCTCCGGCATGGACTGGGCACTGCCGCTGATCACCATCTGTTGACGCGAGTTTAAGTTAGCTATATCGATTGGCAAATCCAAAATCAGCTTCGCGATTGCATCCGTATCCAGCTCTGGGCTGATTACCGCCGACATGGCGCCCGTGCCCAGCGGCATGGCTTCCTGCATCAGTCGCCCCCGGACGCCGACAATGTTCAGGGCTACCCAAAGCGGAATGACCCCGGCCGCAACTAAAGCAGTGTACTCTCCCAGGCTGTGGCCGCCATAGAGTTCCGGTTCCAAACCGTATCTCTCGGCAAGGCCCCGCAACATGGCTATTTCAGTTGTTACAATGCAGGGCTGGGTATATTCGGTCTGATCCAGGCGCTCATCATCGCCAAAACAGATGGCCCCCACATCCCAGCCCAAAACTTCCGACGCCTCGGCGTAAGTTTCCCGGCAGACGGCCATCTGTTCGTAAAAATCCTTTCCCATACCGGACCGCTGCGACCCTTGACCGGGGAAAACCACGGCAATTTTACCTTGGGACATGTCTCGTGACCTCCTTTCTTAATATCCGCCAATGACCAAAGCGGCAATGCTCATTAGAACTACGCCCTGCATCTCACAAAGTGTGCCATATCTTTCGCTAAGAGATTATTTGATGCAAATGACTGGAATTACGTGGTATTATTTTTTGCACTCCAGGTGCAATTGGCCGGATATGAGCCGATCATCGTATCAGGGGTGCGAAGCAAGCTTTACATGCGAATGATCCTTCGCACTAAAAAGCCGGCAGTCGCGGGGATTGCCCACGTCGCTGCCCTTTGCCGAATTTTTACGAGTTCGGGTCTGCGACAAATTTATGGGTAGAGCTGCTTTTTCTCTTCCCAAAGAGGGGTCGGGGGAGATTTGACGAACCCAAAATAACCTGCTGCTTTTATTATAAATCCCCCCTGCCCCCCTTTGGGAAAGGGGGGGGTCTAGGCCCCCCTTTGGGAAAATCCCCCCCCTTTGGGAAAGGGGGGGGGTAGGCCCTGCAAGATTAGGACAGCTATAAATTTGTCGCACACCCTACGAGTTCGTCTTTCTTGACTTCAGATAACTACTTGGGTAGAGGTTGAAGGGGATTAATGCCCCCGAAAGGATGTCGTCTTGGAAAAACTCACCCTGGCCTTGATTAGCCTGGTTCTTGCCCTAAGCCTGTTGCTTAGAAAAAAGACGGATCAGATAAATCTGCCTTTCGTCCTGCTATGTTTTTTTGTTTTCCTTTACCGCGGTGGTTCGTTTTTATTTGATCTCTTCCCGGGATCCTACCAAAACATGGTGACATTTGCCGGCCTCGTCGGGCTGGGACCAGCTCTGGTTTTGTTTATGAATTATCTTTTGCCGGGGGGAGCCGCACGGACAAAGAAAATATTGCCCATCATTTCGGTTATCAGCATAATTACGTTCCTGCTGTTTTTCGTGAGACTTGAGCTGCGGGAATTTCTTTTTCTGATAATGGAAATCTGGCTGGCAATGGTGATGGCTTATATTCTTTTATCACTGCTGTATCAGCTGCGGCAAAGCCCGGAGGGGCCGGAAAAGAGGCGGATCGAGTATCAGACGGCGGCAGTGGCTATCACCATCACCATTGGCTGGCTGGATTTTTTTATCGGTCCCGCCCAGAGATACGTGACGGATTTGTCTTTTGCGGGACTTATGTACTTCACCTGGCTGATAATCGTCTATCCTCAATTGACCCAACTGTACGAATTGATGGCCCGGACGGCGGGAGTTATCGTCATGTCGTTTCTGGCCGCCCTGACAATCGTCATTTTTACCGGGCTTTTCGGCAGGGGGCCTAGCCCTCTTTTCACCCAGGTTTTCATTGCCTCTTTGATTGTGGTTATTTCCATTCCAACGCTGCGCCTGCTTTTGGAGCGGATATTTTCCCATATCTATCCGGAGAGCAAAGACATTTTTACTTCTTTCTATGAACTCGACCGGAGGCTGGAGAGGGAAAAGGCCCTCCTCTTAGAAGAGATGGCCCCGGTTTTGGCCCACGAAATACGCAACCCCTTGGGTTCGATCAAGGGGGCGGCCCAGTATCTGAAGGCCGACGCCCTTCCGCAGCAACAGGGGTTGTTGCAGGTCATCATTGAGGAGACGGATCGCTTGAACCGGGTGGTATCTCAATTCATCAACTATGCCAAACCATACGAGGTAAAACCGGTTGAACAGGACATCATTGCAATACTAAACCGGGCCATTGCCCTGATCGAAGCCCATACCATGAATGAGAAAATAGTCATTCGCAAGGATATTCATACGCAGCTTCCACCGCTCAGGTTGGACGCCGAGCAGATCATTCAGGTGCTTCTCAATATTGGCCTCAATGCCATCGATTCGATGCCCGAAGGTGGCGTCCTTTCCTTTAGAACCATACAGACAAGAAACAGTGAAGGCATTGAAAAAATAGGCATTTCAATTCGGGATACCGGCATGGGAATAAGCAGGGAAGACATCAAAAACATCTTTAATCCCTTCTTCACTACCAAGAAGCGGGGGGTAGGTTTGGGACTGGCCATCTGCCAGCAAATCATCCGGAAACATGGCGCAAATATTGAGGTCAAATCAATCGTCGGTCAGGGGACTGTCTTCCACCTCTGGTTCAAACCGCAGGGGGGTTGATTGGTTGATGTGGGTGTGCGACAAATTTATGGGTAGAGAGGGTTTTTCTCCCCTCTTTTCCAAAGAGGGGTCGGGGGAGATTTGAGGAACTAAAAATAACCTCTTGCTTTTATTATAAATCCCCCCTGCCCCCCTTTGGGAAAATCCCCCCCCCCTTTGGGAAAGGGGGGGGGAGGCCCTGCAAGATTAGAACAGCCATTAATTTGTCGCACACCCGTTGATTGTTCCTCCTTGACAATCCGATTCCAATATAATAAAAAAGGTCACAAATTAACCCAAGGGGGGCTTATGAAGAAATTGCTTTTTCTAGTTGTACCGCTGGCAGTTATTTTTTTTGTAGTTGGTCTTAGTATGGCTGTTGGGCCAGCTAAAAAGGTGGAGTATGACAATAAGGCGGCCGGCAAGGTAGTTATGGACGGCAAGACCCATGCCGATAAGGGACTGAAGTGCGCTGCCTGTCATCCGAAGCTCTACAAGATGAAGCCCCCTTTCGACAAGATTACCATGGCGGATTTAAATGCCGGCAAATCCTGTGCGGTGGCCGACTGTCATGATGGGAAAAAGGCTTTCGGAGTAAAGGATTGCGCCAAGTGTCACAAGAAGTAGCAGGCACAATCAAAATGCCCTTCCCGCGGTCGCTGCGGGAAGGGCATTTTGATTACTGACGGCTTCGCAAAGCTTGGCCGTTATTGGTCATTTAGGTGTAAAAACTTCCACCTTGGCCAGGGAAAGGATGCTTTCGAGCCACTGCTCCCTGGTTATCCCGGCCTCCTTCGCCCCACTTGTGGCTGCCTTCTCAATCAGCAATTCCCGCTCGAGCCGCTGTTTGAATACTTCTAGCGTCATCCCGTGATTTTTCAGTAGTTCCTCAAAGGCCTGGTCGGGGATCTGGCGCTCTTTTTTCAATTCGCTGATCCGCTCTTCCACCTCCTTAGCTGACACCGACCAGTTGCCACGAGCCACCTCTGCCATCAGTATTTTTTCCTGAATCAGAGAGTCCAGAATTCTGTTTCTTAAGTTATTCAGGTGTGCTCTGGCTTCAGGCGAATCGAAGTCGATCTTTTCGCCGGGAGCCAACATTTTCTTGAATGGTTCCAGCTTTCGTTCCACTTCGCTCCAGTAAATCTTTTCTCCGTTGACCAAGGCGGCCACGCCGGCCTGGCCAAAATATCCCCAGAGGAAATAGCCCGCGGTTATAAGTACCACCAAAAGCAGACAAATACCGGCGATAATTACGGTCTTGGCTGTTTTTTTCTTTTCCGTCTTCGGCTGTGTTTCTTCCGCTCTCTTAATATCCTTCAAATCCCCTTTGCACTGGGGACAAAAAGGTTCCTCGCTCTCTACAATGTGCTCGCAATAGGGGCATCGGGCTTCTTCCATCTAGTCATCCTTTCATTTTGGTTGGCCCGTTTTGCAAGGTTTTACGGGCATAATTAAGCTTTGAACTAAGCCGAGCAGGGCGCGGCACGTAATTCATCTTGTAAATATCACCTAAAAAGGCTCTCCTAGGTACAGGTCAAAAAACAAAAATCAAAGACCTGAGAAAAGCCATGTCACACAGCTACCAAAAGTTTTACGAAGACCTCAAACTCACCGGCAAATCCGATCGAACCATCCAAACGTATGAAAAGCATTTGCAAAAGATTGATCGATTCTACAACAAATCCTCCGATCAAATCATGGATGCACACTACAGACCTCTGGCCTGTGTAATCGATCTTCAGACGATTGCGAGGATTTGTTAGGCTTTTCCTTTTAACATTTTGAGAATGTGCTTTGCCAACGAATCTCTAATCTCATTGTGCCGAGGAACCGGCTGCGATACTTTGGTCTCTGGGTTTTGATACCAATCGTGTCGGCCCCCGTGACGAATGAAGATGCACCCTATTTCCTCAATTGAGCTGATTAAATCTTTACGTTTCATGCGACAAGGAGTTCGCCTACATGAAGGACATAAGGTATTCTACCGCAGGTTAGCTCCTCGTATATATCTTTCAGGTTTTCCTGTAACTCCAAAAGTGTTTCCCCTTGTGTTTTATAATCGGGAAATTCTTCAAGCCACCCGATTAACATATTTTCATCCTGATAATAAACGAATTTTTTGGATTTCATATTTAATTTCCTTTCTTATGCCTAACGACTGAGATAACCAACCGGGCAAATAACCTGGCAGGAAAACCACCGACCGAATTTCCCGGTCGGGTTGAATGACTGGTTGAACTAAGCCGAGCAGGGCGTGGCACGTAATTCATCTTGTAAATATTCCCTCAAAAAGGCTCTCCTGGGCACAGGTCAAAAAACAAAAATCAAAGACCTGAGAAAAGGAGAACAGCCATGTTACACAGCTACCAAAAGTTTTACGAAGACCTCAAGCTCACCGGCAAATCAGATCGAACCATCCAAACGTATGAAAAGCATTTGCAAAAGATTGATCGATTCTACAACAAATCCCCCGATCAAATCAATGAAGAAGAACTCCGAGGGTCGGCGACAAATTTATGGGTAGAGCGGTTTTTTCTCTTCCCAAAGAGGGGTCGGGGGAGATTTGACGAACTAAAAATAAACTCTTGCTTTTATTATAAATCCCCCCTGCCCCCCTTTGGGAAAGGGGGGGGTCTAGGCCCTGCCGGATTATGAAAGACATAAATTTGTCGCACACCCGAACTCCGAGGGGTCTGCTGGCCATGATCGAGGCTCCTGCGTCGCTCGAATTCATCGCTTTATACGTTTTAAATCAAGCCAAGCAAGGAACTGTAAATCTTTTTTTGGCAGGTCAAAAAACTATTGACGGCGGAAAATATTAAGAGTAAAGCGGCAAAAAATCATGATACTTTTTCGAACGTACATCAGCGGTTAAAAGAAAAAGATCGCTTATGGAGGCTCGAAATATGCGAGGAAAAGAATTGACATGGAAGACGAAACACTTTTAAATGAAGACACCGAACCTCCCGGTGCCGCATCCTGTAAGCTAGCTGCCAGGCAGGGGATCGCCGTGGCAGCCGTCCCGAAACATAACTTTCCTGTCCTTCTCAAACAGTTAACGCCGGTTGCGGGCAGCCATTGTAACCCCGCAGTACAAAATTACCGAAAGCAATTCTTCCCGTTTATTAGTGACAGCTTGTGGAATGACTGGACATGGCAGTTGTCCAACCGGCTGACGAATGGCGCCGACCTAGCCCGAATCATTGCCCTCTCTGCTGACGAAAAGGCGGCAATGGGAAATGAGGGGATAATGCCCTTCGCCATCACCCCCTATTTTGCCAGCCTGCTTGCGGCAAGCAGCGAAACGGATCCGCTGCGCAAAACGATGGTTCCGGTGCGCCAGGAGGCCATGGAATCCCCGCAAGAGGATAGCGACCCCTTGACGGAGGAGCGGCACGCGCCACTGCCGGGGATCGTCCACCGTTACCCGGATCGGGTATTATTTCTGGCCACCAGCAGTTGCGCCGCCTATTGCCGCTACTGTACCAGGTCTCGCCTGGTTGGCAGAAGGGGGGCAGACTTGCCGGCCAATTGGAGAGAAGCGCTGCTCTACATCGCGGCCAACAAGAACATCCGGGATGTCCTGATCTCCGGAGGTGATCCCCTGACTCTGCCGGATGATAAGCTAGATATGCTGCTGGGGCGGTTGCGTACGATTGATCATGTGGAAATCATCAGAATTGGCACGAAAGTGCCGGTGGTTCTGCCTCAACGGATAACCTTCCGTCTCGTGAGCATCCTCAAGCGATACCATCCTTTGCTGATGAGCATTCATGTGACCCATCCCGATGAGCTGACGCCGGAGATGAAACAGGCCTGCACCCGCCTGGCCGATGCGGGCATCCCCCTGGGAAGCCAGACCGTTCTTTTGGCCGGAATCAATGATCAGGCGGAAACCATGAAACGGCTAATGCAGGGGCTCTTGCGCATCCGGGTGAAGCCGTACTATCTTTACCAGTGCGATCCTATCCCGGGTTCGGCCCACTTTCGAACCCCCGTTAGCCGCGGTCTGGAAATAATCAGGCAGCTGAGGGGGCATACCACTGGTTACGCCGTACCGACCTTTGTTATAGATGCTCCCGGAGGAGGCGGCAAGATTCCGCTTTTGCCCGAAAGTTGTCTCGGCCATGAGGGGACGGATCTGTTGCTTCGCAATCACGAGGGGCGGATATACAGATACCCGGATAGCGGTGCCGGGCGCAGGGCAGAGCCCCCTTGCCCGGAGCCATAAGCCTTGCCCCAATAATATGAAAATAGGACTTACCTACGACCTGCGGGATGATTATCTCGCTTGCGGCTTCAGCAGGGAGGAAACCGCCGAATTTGACCGGCCGGAAACAATCGAAGCGCTGGAAAAGACCATCGGCTCACTTGGCTATCAAACTGAGCGGATCGGCAACGTGTGGGCTCTGGTCAGCCGCCTCGCCCAGGGGGCCAGATGGGACCTGGTTTTCAACATCGCCGAGGGGCTCTATGGATTGGGGCGGGAGGCCCAGGTGCCGGCGCTGCTGGAAGCCTACCGGATTCCTTGCACCTTCTCTGACTCGTTAGTTCTGGCGGTGACTCTCCATAAGGGGTTAACCAAACGGATCATCCGTGATCTGGGAATAGCCACGCCGGAATTCATCGTCATCGAAGAGCCAGGAGACCTGGCGCACTTTGATTTGCCCTTTCCCGTTTTTGTCAAGCCGGTGGCGGAAGGCACCAGCAAGGGCATCGACAGTCTCTCCCGTATCGGAAACCGGGAGGAACTGGCCGGCGCCTGTGAACGGCTGCTCACTCGCTACCGGCAGCCGGTACTGGTAGAGTCTTTCCTGCCGGGCCGGGAGTTTACCGTCGGGATACTGGGAACCGGAAATGAATCTCGGGTGATCGGCGCAATGGAAGTGCTAATGCGGGCGCAGGCGGAACGGGAGATCTATTCCTATGAAAATAAAGAAAGATGCGAGGAACTGGTTCAATACCTGCCCGTTGCCGGAGATATGGCGGACATCCTTCGTGATATGGCCCTGGCTGTCTGGCGCGGGTTGGGTTGCCGTGACGCGGGACGGGTTGATCTCCGGGCGGACAATAACGGAAAAATGCACTTTCTGGAAGTCAACCCCCTGGCGGGGCTCCACCCGCAACATTCGGATCTGCCAATCCTCTGTTCCCTGATGGGGATAACCTACCGTGATTTGATTGCCGGGATAATGGAGTCAGCCTTAAAAAGGGCAGCATTGCCGGATAATTCGAAGTGAATCCCTCCAAACATGATGACACTGTGTCATCAAATATGAAGATTGTGATTTTATACAGCGCCCCGCAGACAGGCGCCCGCAGGGATGAGGAGGATGGACTGCTTCAGGCCAACCTGGTCAGCCAGTCCCTGGCGGCGATGGGCCATGTAGTGACCATCGTCCCCTTTGGTCTGGACCTGGAAGGGATGACCAGGGCGCTTAATTCGGAAGGCCCAGCGCTGGTTTTCAATCTGGTGGAAGCAGTGGGCGGCAGCGACCGGCTGATCCATTTGGCGCCGATACTTTTGGATCATCTCTCTGTACCCTATACCGGTGCGCCAACGGAATCCATTTTCCTCACCAGCAATAAGATTCTGGCCAAAAGACTGATGAGGCAAAATGGAATCCCTACCCCCCTTTGGTATCAGGCCCGGGATAATGAACCATTTGTGCCCGGTAAATATATTGTCAAATCAACGTGGGAACATGCCTCGCTTGGTATCGGCCAGGAATCGGTCATCGAGGCCGCAAGCAGTAAGGACGTAAACCAGCTTCTGGAGGAGCGGCGACATAAACTGGGCGGTGATTGCTTTGCCGAGTTTTTTATCGCCGGCCGGGAATTTAACGTCTCCCTCCTGGCGGCGCCTGATGGCCCGCTGGTCTTACCGCCGGCCGAGATCGAATTTGTAGGCTATCCGGCACTTAGAGACCGAATAGTCGATTACGCTGCCAAATGGGAACCATCGTCGTGGGAGTACGCCGCGACCCGCCGCCGGTTCGAATTCCCCCCCGCAGACAATGACCTTCTCGCTCGCCTGCGGGATATTGCGCTGTCCTGCTGGCGGCTGTTTGAACTAAGGGGCTACGCCCGGGTGGATTTCCGGGTAGATCAAGCAGGGCTCCCCTGGGTGCTGGAGATCAATGCCAACCCCTGCCTGGGAGAAGATGCCGGATTTCTGGCGGCGGCTGACGAAGGGGGATTAGATTTGCCAACGGTACTGAATCTAATTATCAGCGATACGTTGTGGGCAGGAAGATGAAAGAAATTGTAAAGTCGTTAACCTACCGTCAAGAACCGCTGGAGTCCGATGTGGCCGCAATTAGATGTATTGTGGAGTCCACGGATTTCTTCAATGCCGAAGAACGAGAAATTGCCCTCGAACTGATCTCGGAGCGACTGCTCAAAGGCGACAGCAGCGGTTATCATTTTATCTTTGCCGTCAGGGATGGTTTGGTTGTCGGCTATTCCTGCTTTGGACCGATAATGGGAACCACCGCCAGCTATGATCTCTACTGGCTTGCCGTCCATAACAACTGCCGCGGCGCCGGCATCGGGCGACAGTTGCTTGCCAGAAGCGAGCGCCTGATTGCTGCCCGGGGGGGAGAACGAATATACGTCGATACGGCATCCCGAAATCAGTACGGACCCACCCGGGCCTTCTACCTGGCCTGCGGCTACCGGCAAGAGGCCCATCTTGCGGATTTCTACTCCCCGGGCGATGGCAAGGTTATCTATGTAAAGGTGGGCCTGCGACAAATTTATGGGTAGAGGGGTTTTTCTCCCCTCTTTCCCAAAGAGGGGTTGGGGGAGATTTGACGGATAATAAATAACCTCTTGCTTTTATTATAAATCCCCCCTGCCCCCCTTTGGGAAAGGGGGGATAGGTCGGTGCAAGAACAGCATACCCACATTTTTGTCGCACACCCTATGTAAAGGTATTAAACGACGTCGTAAAAAACAGTATTAGTTGATGGTGCGTGGAAACTGGTCAGCTTGTGTCTCGCGCTCGTTTGGGGCGATATTAATGTCCCACTGGGCCAGACGGGCGGCGTCGCTGATAAGTTTTCGCACCGAATGGATAAGCTGAAGATTCATGGTGATGTTTATCCCCTGATCTCTCTGGTCGTTAATGCGGAGCATCTGTTGCCCCTCCCGGCTGTAGCCGGACTGGATCAGTGAGGCCAGGATCGGGGCCTCCCCCAGCGGCAAGGATGATGGTTGCTCATCCTTGAAGGGGGTGGAGAAGTCAGTATTCTTCAGCGCGGCATCCTCCTGGAACTGGCGTACCAAGGGTATGCTTTCCGGGGAAAAGGAAGGATTCTTTTTCGTCTCCACCTCCATCATCTGCTCAAGGGTTGACCAGAGAAGCTTTACGAACCGTCTGGTCAGCCATACTCTGTATTCGGACAGGGTGCCGGGCCGACCGGCGGTCATTCTGAGGAGTAGCCGGTCCTCAACCGGCACGAACGAGATGTTAATCTGCTGAAGCTGGTCAGTCATGGTTTACGTCCTTGTGGTAAAAAGTCAACCAGGTAACAGTTCATCCTCTTTAGACTGAACACCAGGGCTAATCCGAAAGAAAAAGGACCAGGAGGCCAAAAATAAAGCCGCCATCAACGGCCCCAGGAGGAGCCCGGAAAATCCAAAGAGGACAATACCGCCCAACGTGGAAAGAAATATCAAAAGTGGGTGAATCTGAGCCTCCCGGCCGATGAGCAGGGGACGAAGCATATTGTCCGCCAGGCCGATCAGGGCGGCGCCAAAAACCAAAATAACCACCCCTTCCCAAAGGTGACCGCTAAGCAGCATAATGACACCGGCGGGCACCCATACAATGGCGGTACCCACGGCCGGCAAGAGTGAAGAGAGCATCATGATGACACCCCAGAGCAGAGCTCCTTCAATACCAGTGATGAAAAAGAGCAACCCGCCCAGGAAACCCTGTATACCGCCGATGATCACCGTGGTCCTGATAATTACATTGGCAGTCGCAAGCAGTCTTTGCCGCAGGAAAAGGTCGATTTCTTTTCCTAAAGGGCTGATGGCCGCCAGGCGATTGATCAGCCGGTCGCCATCTTTAAGGAAGAAGAATAGACAGTAGAGCATGATGAAAAATTTGACCACCAAAGCCAGGGTATCCTGGGTGATGTTGCTTAAGTGGAGCATCAGATAGCCGGCAATGGCCTTTACGGCATCCGATATTCGCTCCGTGATGAATGCTTCAGAAAGCCCCAGGCGGGAAAAAAATGCCGAGCCATCCAGTCTTTGGGAGAAGATTTGGGTCAGTCGTTCCAGTTGGTAGTTATCATTGTTGATGGCGGCGATTATCTGGGTTGCCTCCCCAAAAAGGAGGATGCCCAAAAGCGCCAGGGGGAAAAAAACGATCAGGATAATGACAATCAGTAGGATGCCGGCGGCCATACTGGCCTTGCAACTGCGGGCCAGGCGGTCGTAGAGGGGTTTGAACAGACCGGCAATCACTGCCGCCCAGAAAATGGGGAAGAAAAAATAAAGCAACAGCAGGCCGAACCCGGCCGTAACAATTGTCAAAAAGATGAAAAACGAGAGGTTGTGAGCTTTTATCTCGGCCATGTTGAGCCTCGCGCCCGGTGCTGTCCCGGTAGAATTGCTAGATGCGCAGATGATCGGTCCAACTGGTTGAATCCCAAGCGGGATCAATGTCGGCCACAATGGTTTCGTCCAGCGGTTTCAGGCCACACTTGCGGGCAAAGTAACGATGAAAGGCCAGGCAGGGGGTCAGCTCGGGATGGAATGTCGTCACCAGGGCGCCGTCGCTTTCCACCGCTGCGATGAAATCGTCTTTTGCCAAAAGCACCCGGACCCCAGGACCTACCTTTATAATCTTTGGCGCCCGAATAAAGGTCAGGGGCAGCCTGACGGGGGATAGCTCCGGGATCAGGGCGTAATCGGTGAAACTATCCAGTTGACTGCCAAAACTGTTGCGTGCCACTTCGATGTCTACCAGGGCCAGGCAATGGTCACCACCTGTAATCTTTGCCGCCAGGAGGATTGCTCCGGCGCAGGTACCCCAGATCTTCATCCCCCGACGGTACTGGTCAATAATGGCTTCGTCCAAACCAAATATCGTAAGCAGCCTGCCCAGGCAGGTACTCTCTCCGCCCGGAATTATCAGGCCCGCCAGGCCGGAAAGATTTTCGGGCTCCTTAACCAAAACCGGGCAAAGCCCGAGACGCTCCAGGTGTCTAACATGTTCAACTACGCCGCCCTGCAGATCAAGGACGCCAATTCTGTCCGGCAGAGAAATGCCCGCGCGTTTTGGCATGGCTTCTAGGACCCTACCAACCCCGTTTGGCCAGAAGCTGCTCTTCCGGGATGGAGCCAATTTCCATTCCCGGCATGGCCTGGCCTAAATCCATCGAGGCTTCGAGAACCTTTTCGGGATTGTTGAAATATGCTGTGGCCTTGACAATGGCCCGGGCGCGCTTGGCAGGATTGTCGGACTTAAATATTCCCGACCCGACAAACACCCCGTCGCATCCCAGTTGCATCATCAGCGCTGCATCCGCGGGCGTGGCAATACCGCCCGCCGCAAAATTAACCACCGGCAGACGTCCCAGTTCTTTAACCTGAAAGGCCAGTTCGCAGGGAATGCCATTTGCCTTGGCAAAAGGGACTACCTCCTCCCGCGGCATGTTCACCAGTTGCCGGATCTCCCGGTTCATCGTGCGCATGTGGCGGACTGCCTCAACCACGTTGCCCGTACCGGCCTCACCTTTGGTTCGGATCATGGCCGCGCCTTCGGCGATTCGGCGCAGGGCCTCCCCTAAATTACGTGCGCCACAAACGAATGGAATATCAAAGCATGTTTTGTCGATATGACATTCCTCATCGGCCGGGGTCAAGACTTCGCTTTCGTCGATATAATCAATCTTGAGGGCCTGGAGGATCTGGGCCTCCACAAAGTGGCCGATCCGGGCTTTGGCCATAAGCGGTATCGTTACCGCTTTTTTGATGGCGGCAATCATCGCCGGGTCGGACATACGGGCTACCCCGCCATCCCTACGGATATCCGCCGGCACCCGCTCCAGGGCCATCACGGCGACTGCTCCGGCTTCTTCGGCGATGCGAGCCTGCTCCACATTGGTCACATCCATGATAACGCCGCCCTTGAGCATCTGCGCCAACTGGACGTTCAGTTCATATCTGGTCTTATTCACTTTATACCTCCTCCTTCCGCGGTTGCTATCCTGGCTGGTGCAATATACCCCGTAAAGGGTTTTCAGCTGTTTATAGCCGGAAAACTGCCGTATTATAAACCAGTGGCAATTAATAATCAAGAAGGAGAAGGCATTCGGGTCTGCGACATATTTATGGCCGTCCAATCTTGCAGGGCCTAACCCCCCCCCCCCTTTCCCAAAGGGGGGCAGGGGGGATTTTCCCAAAGGGGGGCAGGGGGGATTTATAATAAAAGCAAGAGGTTATTTTTAGTTCGTCAAATCTCCCCCGACCCCTCTTTGGGAAGAGAAAAAGCCGCTCTACCCATAAATTTGTCGCCGACCCGAGTCGTTCTACGCGTTGTGCTCAGGTCTTAACCCGGCTAAACAGATATATGGCGAAGAATCCGAAGAGCAGGTTGGCCAACCAGGCGCCCAAGAGCGGCGATATTGTTCCCGATCGTCCCAGCGACATAGCCAGGGCAAACAAAAGCCAATAGGAAAATCCCAAAACTATCCCGGCCCCGACACTGCGGGCCATTGCGCCGCTGCGCTCTGTTTTGAGGGAAAAGGCGATGCCGATTACAGCCAGGATGATATTGACGAAACTAAAGGCCAGTTTTCCGTGCCAGTCGGCCAGGTAAACAGTAGTATCGTAACCTTCCGATTTGATCCGGTCAATATACTTCTTTAACTCGAAATACCCCATCTTATCGGCGCTCTTCTGTAATTTCAAGAAGTCTTCCGGCTTTTCCGGCAGATCAAATATCAACTCGTCCCTTCGTTCGATGACCGGCGACTGGCCGGCAATAAAGCGGGTGATCATCAGATCGTAGAAATGCCACTGGTTATTCTCCCATGCCGCACGCCTAACATCCAGCCGTCTGGTAAGATTGAAGGCGGCATCGAACTGGCTGATAGTTACCCCGTGAATGGTTTTGCTTTGGGGCTCGAATAAGCGGAAGTTGTAGATGCCCGCCTTGCCGCGATACCACAATTCGTTGTGGGTGAAGGCACCCAGAGGTTGATTCTTCTGGACTTCCACCCGAATAATTCGGTCGGCTCTTTCATTGGCCCGGGGGGTGACAAATTCATTGAAGCTGAAATACAGGCCGGAAAAGACTAGGGCGACCAGGAGCATCGGCAGACTGGCCCGGAAAATACTTATTCCGTTGGCCTTCAACGCGGTAATTTCGTGGTGCAAAGAGAGGGAGCCGAAGGTGGTCAGGGTGGCGATGAGAAGGGCCGCCGGTGCGATGATCGATATGAGCATGGGAAGGGCAAAAATAAAATATCTCAGCACCTGATCAATTGTTGCGTCATTGCTGAGAAACATACGAATCTTCTCAAAGAAGTCAACAATTATCGATAAAACAAGCAGGGAAGAGAGGAAAAGAGAAAAAAATCTCAGGAACTCTTTGATGATGTAACGGTCGATGGTCTTCATTTGGTTTGACTCCACCCCCGTCCAGCGATGTTCCCGCTGTAGTCCTTTATCTTCTGCGCAAGCGAGATGTCCCGCATTGCCAGGTAGAAAAGCGTCATTCCCAGGACGAGAAAAAGAATGTTCGGTGTCCAGGTTCCCACCCAGACCGCGATCCACCCCTTTTCCACCAGCGCATCCCCGGACATTTGTATCAGGTAGTAGCCCAGAACTACCAGCAGGCTGATGGTCAGACCTCTGGATTTGACGGAGCGATGAGCCCTGATACTAAGAGGAATGCCCAGGAGGCCGAAGACCAGGCAGGATACGGGTATGGTGAATCTTTTGTTTAATTCGATTGCGGTTTCCCGGTAAGTTTTAGGGTCCGCCCGGTCAGATCTCATCTTTTGCCACAAGTCCAGGACGGTCATTTCCTGCAGCGCCACTTTAGGCGCGGCAACGCTCTCCGTCAATGCAGTGCCAATGTCCAGTTGGACGTCGTAGCTGGTAAACTCCATCCGGCGGTAGGAGTTCAGTTTGGAATCCACCAGGTGAAGGCTCCCCGTTTCCAGCCGCAGGAAGACCTTTTTCGATCGGGGGTCAGATACCAGATAGGCCTTTTTCGCGTAGAATGTTCCCGGTTCGCTGGTCAAACGGCGGTCAGAGATGATCACTCCTTCCAGATAATCGGCGCGGGGGCTGACCGTTTCCGCATAGATCAGGACCCCCTGGAAGTCGGTATTGAATACCTTTTCCTTGATGCCCACACTGGCTTTGGTCATAGCCAACCGGAAAAGGAGGTTTTTTGTGGCCTGGTTTCCATAGGGCAGAAGAAACAATCCCACCAAAGCCGTGACTAAAAAAAACGTCACCGCCAGAGTTCCTACCGGCCAAAGGAGTCTGAACAAGCCAATGCCCGCTGCTTTGATCGCCGTCAGTTCATTGTCTGCGGAGAGGCGGCCGATTCCGATGAGGATTGCGGTAAGAAATGAGATGGGCAGGGTGAAGATGAGGAAAGTGGGCAGCAGATAAAGAACCAGGCGAACGATATCGATGGGCCCCAGGCCCTTGTTTATTATCAGATCCACCAACTGGAGGAGCTTGCCCATGAGAAGCACGAAGGTCAGGACGAAAAGGATCAGTAAAAACAACTGGCCGATCTCTTTTAATACGTATCGATCGATGGTCTGGTACATCTGGTTCAAATTCCCCTGCTCATGTTTGACGACACTGTAAAAAGTCCATATGCTGCGTTGCGCTAAATCCTTCGTCACTGCGGCGTACCCAAAAGTACGCCTCATTCCTCATGATTTGCGCGCCTTGCCTCTGGCGCTTTTTACAGAGTCGTCCTGAAAATTACAGTTTTGCCGACTTTTTACCGCTCCACCATGTTTGGTATTTGGGCTTACCCACTAAACAGTATCAGGAACCAAACGCGCTTGACAAGGGTTCTTTTGACGTAATTGGGTAAATGGGGACAGCCGCAAAGATTCAGTTACGCAGTCAGGCAAGATTTTTGCCGCTGCACTAAAATCTCTAATTTCCCCTCCCCTGGAAAAGGGCTTGGGCGGGCGGGATCAGCGATGCTTGAGAAATTCTTCGATGGTCAGGCCAATGTCACGGGCGATCTGGCGAATGAGGATGGGAGAGATGTCTCTCCCCGGATGGCAGGGAACTGTGGTTCCCCTTCCGTCCGGGTGGCGAAACTGCTTATGACTTCCCTTCTGGCGCGCCTCAATGAAACCAAGGCGTTGTAGGACGGTCATGACTTCAGATGGCTTCAAGACGACACGAGATCCCATTGTCAGGCCACGACAACGCTCTGGGTTCCGACAAATTCCGTTTCCAGTTCCGGTTCGCCATCCTCCAGGAGCAATTCAACAACCTCTTTGAGGTTGTGATTCAACTCGTCCATGGTTTCACCCTGAGAATGGGCGCCGCGCAATCCCGGAATATATCCGACAAAAAGCCCCGTGTCTGGACACTTCTCAATGACGGCGGTATAGGCTCTCACGTTCCCTCTCCTTTCGCAAATCCATCGGATGAAATACCCGATCGATGGGTATAAAATGGATGAAAACGTCAGGGATGTCAAGAGATAAAGGGCTGATAACAAGATCACGTCTTTTGCAACCCTCGTGATTTGCGCGCCTTGCCTTCGGCCTTGTTACGATGCCGTCCCCAAACCAGCGTTTTTTTACTTTTTACGAGTTAGTCAAAACGAAATCTTAATCTGGCTTACGCATTTGAGATTGACATCTCTACCAAAGATGTGGGAATAACCGTTGCCGTAATGGATGAACAATTACCTTCAGTTCGGGTGAGTAGAGATGAAAGTTGACACCATGAGAGGGATTGACCGCTATTTGGGCATCCCCCTGTGTTTTATCCTGTCCATACCGGTTGCCCTCTATCGCCTGCTGGCTCGGCCAAAGCCAACCCAGCCCAGGAAAACCCTTTTTATTGAGCTGTCCGAAATGGGCAGCGCTATTTTGGTCGATCCGGCCATGCGGTATCACGTCCGGCAGACCGGCGCGGAATTGTTTTTTGTTATCTTCCGGAAGAACAGACCCAGCCTGGAACTTCTGGGGACGGTGCCGCACGAAAATATCTTTACTATCCGGGAAAACAATCTGTTTGTATTTGCGTTGGATACCCTGAGGTTCCTATTCTGGACGAGGAGGAGGGGGATCGACTCGGTGGTGGATCTGGAACTCTTCTCCCGTTTTACGGCAATTCTTGTCATTCTGTGCGGGGCAAGGTTGCGAGTGGGATTTCATGGTTTTCATAACGAGGGACTGTACCGGGGGAACTTCCTGACCCATCGGGTAATGTACAACCCGCATCTGCATATCTCCAGAAACTTCATGGCCCTTATTTATGCGTTGCACTTAACGACTCCTGACATTCCCTGCACTAAGGCGGCGATTGGGCCTGTTACATTGGAAAAAATCGTCGTCCCGGCGGGAGATAGAGAGCTGCTGCGACAGGTGGTGAGGAACCATTACCCGCCCTACCTGGCGGACAAACACCGGATCGTACTGATCAATCCGAACGCAAGCGAAATGCTGATCCAACGTCGCTGGCCTCCTGGAAATTATGTGGAGTTGATCAAGCGTATCCTTGAGTACAACGAAAACATCCTGGTATTGATCACCGGCGACCCTAGGGAAAGGGTCGAAGCGGAGGCGATCAGGACGGCGGTGGGAGATCCCCGGGTGGTTAACTTTGCCGGCGCGGTCAGTTTTTCACAACTGCCGTCGCTTTATGCGATAAGCGAGTTCATGGTTACCAATGATTCCGGCCCGGCTCATTTTGCCGCGATAACGGATTTGCCGACCTACGTCTTCTTCGGCCCGGAAACTCCCCATCTCTACGGTTCCCTGGGGGAGACGACGCCGATCTACGCCAACTTTTCCTGTTCGCCCTGTGTCAGCGCCTACAATCACCGCAAGACCCCCTGCCGGGACAATAGATGTCTGCAGGCCATATCGCCCTCGGAGGCGCTGCAAATAATCAGACCCGCTTTAGAGAAGCTGACATGAACAGGGAACAATGGCTGTTGACGCTGATAATAGGCGGGTTTACGGTCTTGAGGCTGATTGTGGCCCCCCTCTTTGGCCTGGGTGTTGACGAGGCTCATTATATCCTCTACGCCCGGCATATCGACTGGAGCTACCTGGATCATCCGCCCCTGGTGGGTTGGATTCATTTCCTGTTCTATCGTTTACTGGGGACCGGGGAGTTTCTGGCCCGGCTGCCGGCGATCCTGCTCTTTGCTGTCAATTCGCTTCTGGTATATAATTTCACCGTCCATATTTCTAATTCGCCCCGGACCGCCCTGTGGGCCACCGTGGCAATAAACAGCTCCTTCCTGCTCAATGCCCTGGGCCTGATGCTCTTGCCTGATTCGATTCTTTTCGTGCTGATTTTTTTGATCATCAACCAGGTGGTTAAGATTGAGGAAACCAACAGGCTAAGATACTACGCCCTTTTGGGCCTGTTGATGGGACTTGCTGGATTGGCGAAATATACTTCCATCCTCTTCGTGCCGGCGCTCATTATCTATTTTCTGATAAAAAGGCAATTAAATCTTATTTTTTCAGCAAAAATGATGCTGGCGGGCTCCATTGCCCTGGTGATCATTTCGCCTGTTTTATACTGGAATTATCAGGAAGGTTTTGTCGGGTTCAATTATCAGCTGAATCGGGTTTTCACCTACCAGAATCTCGAGGTTCACCGGTCGCTCACTTCGCTTGCCGCCCAGTTCGGCGCTTACAGCCCCTTCCTTTTCCTTACCGCCTGGTACGGTTTTTTCCGAGGTCTTGGCAGTCGTAATGATTATCTTCTCCTTGCCTCCCTCCTGGGTGGCGTCATCCCGATTTTTTTTCTGTTCAGCTCTTTTTTTGAAATTGCCCTACCCCACTGGATAGGAGTGTTTTATATCCTTTTTATCCCGATCGGTGTTCACTTCCTGTCCCTTCCGGCGGGGCGTTTCCGTAAATATTTTCTTAATGTAGCAATATATTTCAGCCTTGCGGTAACCATCTTTCTCTATTTGATGCTAGCGGGTAAGTTTATTGGCTTTCCGGATTACAAATCCCCTTTCCGGGATATCTATGGCTACGATCTCATTGCAAGAGAGGCGGATGCTATTCTCAAGTCCAACCCGAAAAAGAAAAAGGCCCTGGCGGTGGGTGAATGGACAATGGGCAGCCGGATCATGTACTACAGCATCCCGTTTCTTCATAAGGTTTTCGTCATTGACGAGCGCAAGGACCAGTTTGACCTCTGGCAGAAGAACCCCCCTGAGGGTTATGACCTCTTGGTAATTGATTCCCATTTCTCGGAGCGGCCATTTGTGGAAAGACTCCAGTGTGACCGGACGGAAATGATAAAGCACCTCGATCTGATAATTCAGGGCGGCAAGGTAGACACGATCAGTTTTGAGTGGTGTTACAATTATAAGGGCAAGAAAGTCAGAAAATGACGAATGCTAAGTCCTTGACGATCGGCGCGTTTCTGGTCAGTCTGGCCGCTGGGTTGAGCTTTCTTTATTTGGACCGGGACGTGTTCTGGTTTTCCCAGGGGCTGTCGGCCGGGGTAAGGGAATTTTTTGAGGCAGTAACCTGGTTTGGCCGGTCCGACCCCTACCTGGTGGGTTCTTTTCTTGCTTTTATCGGCTTTCGTTATTTCTGGAAAAGAAAAATCCTGGCTAATCGGTTCCTCTTTGTCTTTACTGCCATAGCCGCATCCGGCATCCTGGTGAATATCATCAAGGTGATTATGGGCCGGGCAAGACCCATTTTGCTGCGGGATGAGGGTTATTTCGGGTTTGAATTTTTCCGCCTGGGCTATGAGTATGCCTCTTTTCCCTCCGGTCACACGGTGACGGTCTTTGCCCTGGCGGCGGCCCTGCAGCTATTCTACCCCCGGGGCGCCGTTTTATTTTACCTGTTGGCCCTGGCGGTTGGAATCAGTAGGATCGCCTTGGGGGCTCACTACGTAAGTGACGTTCTGGTGGGTGCTTTTTTTGGCGTCCTGTGCACCCTTCTGCTGAAAGAGTATTTCCGCCGTCGTCAAATATCACTGGCCTGAAATCAGGGAAAGCTTATCGCGTCTCTGAATCCCTTCACGAAATTGTAAACCTGAGCTAACAGATCAGCGCTTGAGGCCTGCCGGTCTATCAGATCAACCAGGGCGCTTCCTATTACAATTCCATCGGCCAGGGGAGCGATTTGGGCGGCTTGGGACGGCGTTGTAATTCCAAATCCCACAACCAGAGGCAGGCTGGTGATTTCCCTGATTCGGGCGATTTCGTAAGCAAGTTGAGCCTGGTTTGGTCGCGCTGTTCCGGTGACGCCGGCGATGGAGACCAGGTAGAGGAATCCCCGGGCGCCGCGGGTGATCAGGGCGATCCGTTTCTCAGGCGTGGTGGGGGCCAAGAGAGTGATGAAATCGAGACCGGCGGGATCGGTTTGGCTTCTTAATTCGTAGGATTCCTCCGGAGGAAGGTCAACCACGAGCAGTCCGTCCACGCCCGCCGCTTTGGCCTCTGATGGGAATCTGAGCAGGCCATAGGCATGAATCGGATTGAAATAGCTGAAAAGGACCAGCGGGGAAGTTACCGTCGGGCGGATTCGGGCGATCATGTTCAGGATTGCGGTAAGGTTGGCTCCCCCTTGGATTGCCCGTTGGGAGGAGTTCTGAATAATCGGACCGTCTGCTGTTGGATCGGAAAAGGGAACGCCGACTTCGATAATATCCGCGCCCGCGCTGGCAATTACCAAAATAAGTTCGGCGGTCGCCGCAAGACTTGGGTGTCCGGCGGTGATATAGACGACGAGGGCCTTTTGGCGGTCGGCCTTGAGTTTGGCAAACGTATTGGCGATACGATTCATTTTCCCCTCCTTTATTCTGGATTCTGACTCCTGAATTCTGGCTTCTGAGCAGTTATAAATTTTCTACGTAATGGGCATCCTTGTCACCACGGCCGGAAAGATTGACGACGATAATCTTGTCCCGGGGCAGGGTAGGGGCCAGCTTCAGGGCATGAGCCACAGCATGGGCGCTTTCGAGGGCCGGGATGATCCCCTCCGTCCGGGAAAGGGTGAAGAAGGCCGCCAGCGCCTCCCGGTCTTCCACCGCGACGTAGCTTACCCGGCCGATCTCGTGCAGATAACTGTGTTCGGGCCCCACGCCGGGATAGTCGAGGCCGGCGGCAACGGAATGGGCATTGATAATCTGGCCGTGCGGATCTTGCAGGAGATAGGTTTTGTTGCCGTGGAGAACCCCCACCCGGCCCGCGCTGATACTGGCGGAGTGCCTCCCCGTACCGAGACCCTCTCCAGCCGCCTCCACGCCGATCATGGCGACTTCCGGCCGGTTGATAAAGGGATGGAACAGTCCCAGGGCGTTGCTTCCGCCGCCCACGCAGGCAATCAGGTAATCCGGCAGCCGTCCCTCTTTTTTGTGTATCTGCCTCATGGTTTCCCGGCCGATTATGCTCTGAAAGTCCCGCACCATCAGAGGATAGGGATGGGGGCCCGCAGTGGAGCCGATCAGGTAGTAGGTATCGCGGATATGTGCCAGCCAGTGCCGCATGGCTTCGTTCATGGCATCTTTGAGACAGCGGCTACCGCTGTCCACCGGCACGACCTCGGCGCCCAGGATCTTCATCCGGTAAACATTGGGAGCCTGTCTGGTCATATCCTCCGTACCCATGAAAATGCTGCATTTAAGCCCCAGGAGGGCTGCGGCCGTGGCGGAGGCCACCCCGTGCTGGCCCGCTCCCGTTTCGGCGATGATCCTTTGTTTACCCATTCTCCTGGCCAAAAGAGCCTGTCCCAGGGTGTTGTTGATCTTGTGCGAGCCCGTATGGTTTAGATCCTCCCTCTTGAGGTATATCCGGGCGCCCCCCTGCTGGGCGCTGAGCCTTGCTGCCAGATAGAGCGGCGTCTCGCGGCCGGCGTAATCCTTCAGGCAGCAGGCTAATTCCTGTTGAAAGGCCTTGTCCCGCCTGGCTTGGGCGTAGGCCTTCTTGAGTTCCATCAGGGCGGGCATCATGGTTTCCGCCACGTAACGGCCGCCGAAGATGCCGAAATGGCCCGTTTTATCTGGTAATCTTTTTTTCATCATTCCTCCGTGGGGCTAAAGCCAGTCCGACAATTAACCAAATCCCCCCTGTCCCCGAATGCTCACGGGGGGAAAACCAGTCTTACTATTGTCCTCTTTGGAAAATTAACACTCTCACTTGTCCCCCTCTTTGGGAAAGAGGGGTTAGGGGAGATTTGTTTAAGTAAAGCAACCGACAGGTCTATCGGGCACCGCACCATAAAGAATATCTGTCGGAGTAATACTAAGTAGCCTTAAAAAAACAGCCTTCGTCTGCTGGTACGAGCCCCTTCAGGTTGCTGATAAGATTCATTATAGCCAAAATTTTCCGGCGATCCTTGATCCCGGGCGCAAGCTCCGCGCCGCTATTGATATCGACCGCCTGAGGCCGCACCAGGGCAATGGCGCAGGCGATATTCTCCGGGTTTAGACCACCGGCTAAAATTATCCGCTGCCGCCTTGCCAGCAGAGTGGCGAAGTCCCAGTCCGTAATTTTCCCCGTTCCGCCGGCCAAAAGGGGACTGAAGGCATCGATTAACAAGGCGCGGACGGGGTATCTCTCCCCGAATGTCGTCCCCAGCTTTCCCGGGAAGATGGTCTTGATTACCCTGTTTGGATCAAACCGGGCGCAATAGTCAGGGCTTTCCTGGCCATGGAATTGAAACATGTCGAGACCAACCTGAAGGGCGATCTGCCGCACCAGGTAAAGAGGGCTATCCACAAAGACCCCCACCCGGACGATTCCGGCCGGCAAAAGATGAGCAACTTCCGCTGCCCGGACTGGGTCAATATAGCGGGGGCTTTTCTCATAGAAGATGAATCCCAGGGCATCAACTCCCGCTTCAGCGCAGACCAGGGCATCCTCCGGGCGGGTGATCCCGCAAATCTTTACTTGGGTCATGATTGGGGACCTTTTTCCCGGAGCTGTCGTAATTTTGTTTCCGGATCGGCCGCCGTAATCAGGGCCTCACCGATAAGGAAGGCCTTAATCCCGGCGGTCATCAAGAGTTCAATGTCCGCCCTTACGGCGATGCCGCTTTCGCTTATCAAAAGCGCCTCCGGAGGAATGAGGGGCGCCAGTTTCATGCTAAGCGAAATATCAGTTTTGAAACTATCCAGATTGCGGTTGTTTATCCCGATGATCTCGGCCCCGGCGTGCAGGGCTTTGGCCAACTCTAATTCGCTATGGATCTCCACCAAGGGCGCCAGACCAAGTTGACAACTGAGGCGGATTAAAGCTTCCAGCCTCTCTTCCGGCAGGATGGAAGCAATGAGGAGCACCGCATCGGCGCCCATTGCCCGGCTTTCCAGAAGTTGCGATTCATGGATGATAAAATCCTTCCTTAGCAGGGGCAGGCTGGTTGCCGCGCGAACCACGTTCAGATGGTTGATGTGACCTTCAAAAAATTGGCTATCAGTCAAAACCGAAATCGCTGCCGCCCCACCCTGCTCGTAAGAGCGGGCGATCCGGGCCGGGTTGAAATCTTCCCTCAGCCGGCCCCGGGAGGGGGAGGCGCGTTTCACCTCCGCCACGATAGCGGGGGTGATGTGCAGGGCCTGCCGGAAGTTGCGGGTGGGCGGCAAATCAGGCATTGCCTCTTCCCATTGCCGCGGCAGTTTTTTTTCTATTATCTCTCTGACCTCGGCTGTCTTTACCTTTAGTATCTTTGGCAGAATCGACAAAATTCCTCCTTGGCGTCAACTATGCGAGATTTCAATCAGCGCCTCCAGTTTCCCCGCTGCCCGGCCCGAGTCAATGGCCTCGGCGGCCAGGGCAATTCCCTCCTCAATATTCCCGGCCTTACCTGCGGCAATGATGGCCAGGGCGGCATTGATTAACACCACCTTCCGGCCCGGGGTATCGGCGCCGGACAAAATCGCCCTGGTGATCGCGGCGTTTTCCCCCGGGTTGCCCCCCTGCAAGGCAGAGGGGGTGAAGGTTTCCTGGAAATACGTTTCCGGATTCAGGTTATAGGTTGAAATGATGCCCTGGTTCAATTCGGTGACCCGCGTGGGGCCCGTCAGGGTGACCTCGTCCAGACCGTCGGAACCATGAACAACAAAGGCCCGTTTCGTCCCCAGGTTTTTGAGAACCAGAGCAAACATTTCCGTCAGCCGCGGTTCATATACGCCGATCAGCTGGGCGGTGGCTGAGGCGGGATTGATCAGGGGCCCCAGCATATTGAAGATGGTGCGGATACCAATCTCCCGCCTTGCTCCCTGGACATTTTTCATTGCCTGGTGATAAATCGGGGCGAAGAGAAAGCCGATGCCGAACTCCTGGATGGACTCTTCCATAATCTCCGGATCGGCCATGATATTGACCCCCAGGGCCTCCAGGACGTCGGCGCTGCCCGAGCGGCTGGATACGGCGCGATTGCCGTGCTTGGCCACGGTGATGCCGGCTGCTGCGACCACAAAGGCCGCCGTGGTGGAGATATTGAACGTATTGAGAGCATCCCCGCCGGTGCCCGCGGTATCCACGATAACCGAAGTGCGGGCGTCGATTTTCAAGGCCAGGCTTTTCAGTACGGCCACTGCCGCGGTGATTTCCAGGGCGGTTTCGCCCTTCATCCGGAGGGCGGTGACAAAGGACCCGACCTGGGCGGGAGTTGCCTCGCCCTGCAGAATTTCCTTCATGACCAGGCTCATCTCTGCCGGCAGCAGGTCCTGGCCTGAAGTGACCTTGTAAATGGCTTCTTTAATCATTTTTTCTCCCTGCAAGATTTAAAAAATTTCTGATCAGCCGCTTTCCCTTGGGGGTGAGAATCGATTCCGGGTGAAACTGAATGCCCTCCACGGGATAGCTGACGTGCCTTAGACCCATTATCTCGCCTTCGGCGGTTTGGGCTGTGATGACCAGGCAGGATGGCAGACTTTCCCGATGGACGAGCAGTGAATGGTAGCGCCCGGCGGCAAAGGGGTTCGGAAGGCCTGCGTAAATGGTCTGCCCGTCATGGATGATAGGTGAGGTTTTGCCGTGCATGACCCGGTTGGCTCTAACGACGCGCCCGCCGAAAGCCTGGCCGATGGCCTGATGTCCCAGGCATACTCCGAGAATTGGAATCCGCTGGTGGAAGTGTTCAATCAATGCGAGGCTAATGCCAGCCCGGTCGGGGACACCCGGTCCGGGAGAGATGAAGATGGCTTCCGGCGCCAGGGCCTCGATTTCGGCAAGCGATATCTCGTCGTTTCGGCAGGTCCGAACCACGGCTCCCAGCTGCCCCAGGTATTGAACAAGATTGTAGGTGAAGGAATCGTAATTATCGATCATCAGAATCATTTCCGCCCCCTTGAAATTCGGTTAAATCCAAGCCGGCGGACGCCAGATTCAGCGCCTTGATCATCCCTTGGGCCTTGTTGATGGTTTCCGCATATTCATGGTCCGGATCAGAATCAGCGACAATGCCGGCGCCGGCCTGGATGCAGATATCATCTCTCGTCAATACGATGGTTCTGATGATGATGCCGAAATCCATGTTGCCGCTGAAACTGAAGTAACCGATCGCCCCGCCGTAAGCACCCCGTGACTCCTTTTCCAGTTCAGAAATAATCTCCATCGCGCGGATCTTGGGCGCCCCGGACAGGGTGCCTGCCGGGAAAGTAGCGCTGATGACATCGAAGGCGTCTTTCCCTTCCGCTAGCTGGGATCGAATATGGGATACCAGATGCATCACATGGGAATAGCGTTCCACCAGCATCAGCTGATTGACCTGAACCGTACCGATCCGGCTGACCCGGCCCAGATCATTTCTCCCCAAATCGACCAGCATTACGTGCTCGGCCCTCTCCTTTTCATCGTTGAGCAGGTCATCGGCGTTTTCCCGGTCTTCTCTTTCGTCTCGACCGCGGGGTCTCGTTCCGGCGATGGGTCGCAATTCCACTTCGGTCTCCGTCAGACGGACCATCGTCTCGGGTGATGAGCCGATAAGGGTCAGGTCCCCATCCCGGAAGAAAAAGATGTAAGGCGAGGGGTTCACAAAACGGAGCGCCCGATAGAGCAGCAATGGCGAAAGATTAGTCGTCCCGCGGAATTTCTGGGAGATTACTGCCTGGATGACCTCACCGGCCTGGATATATTCTTTGGCTCTGCGTACGCGGTCGGTGAATTCTTCCCTGGTTACCGTTGGATTGAGGTTGATGCCGCTTTTTGCGGCGCTGTTGATCTTAGCGGGCGGCGCATTGATGGTGGAGATGATCGCCTCGATCTGCCTGGTGCAACGATGGTACTCCGAGCTCTTGTTATCGGTATCGCCGCAATAGGCCGAGACGACGATTTTCAAAGTATGCCTTATTCGATCGAAGATGAGCAGACTGTCGGTGATGAAGAATATCGCCTCATCCTGTTGGGAGCCATAGTCCGGCAGGCGGATGCCGCGGTCGAAATAGGCGGCCATCTCATAACTGAAAAAGCCCACCGCACCGCCGAAAAAGCGCGGCAGGCCGGCCGTTGGCACAGGTTTATATTTTGAGAGATAATCTTTCATGATTGCAAGGGGATCTCCCCTGTGGCTGATAGTCTCTTTTTGATCCGTCTCGGTTATGGATACCCCGCCCCTGTTTACCCTGATGATGGCCCGGGGGTCGAACCCGATAAAACTGTACCGGGCCCATTTCTCGCCGCCTTCGACACTTTCCAGGAGAAACAGCTGAGGTTGGTCGGCGAATTTTTGCAGAACCCCCACGGGGGTTTCCATGTCGGCCAGTATCTCCCGGTAAACAGGGATCAATGTCCCCTGCCGGCTTAATTTGCTGAAGGCGTCAAAATCAATATTGTACATTTTTCTTCTCCTGCCAAAAAAGACGAACTCGTAAAAAAACGGCAAAACATAAGTTTAGGGACGGCTTTGTAAAAAGGCCGCAGGCAAGGCGCGCAAATCACGAGGAATGAGGCGTACTTTACCGTACGCCGCAGTGACGAGGGATTTAGCGCAACGCCGCATCCGGACTTTTTACGAAGTCGGCCAAAAAAAAAGCCGTGAAAGTTCACGGCTTATAGCTAATATCTAAATAAAAAAGCCGTGAAGAACCCTGCGGGCCATTCACGGCGGAAGTGATTTTGGTTTGTAATCGCTACCGGCGGCGCAGCCCCTCCTTGGTGCCTTGCCACCACCAGTTTAATAAACTCAGATTAGAAAACATTGACTTCTCCGTGCGTTTTTTTGCCACATAACAGCCTGGGGAGCTTGTGTCAATCTTTTTTTGCCGCCCCGGCAGGTCAGGCCAGCATTAAGACAAATTTATCGAACAGATCTTTTCTGAAATGAGAGAGCATCTGTCTTCTCATTAAATCCAGGGCCGAGAAGGGAGAAAGCGCCTTTTTGTAGGATCTCTCGGCCGTCAGGGCGTCATAGACATCGGCCAGGGCGCATATTTTAGCATACTCGTGAATATCCTCTCCCGCAAGCCCCTGGGGATAGCCTGTCCCGTCGTAGCGCTCATGATGCTGCCAGACGATGTGCTTGCATTCCTCGGTGAGCTGATGGGTCTGGGCGAGGAGGGAGAAGCCCCGGGACGGGTGCTTGCGCATCTCGGACATCTCCTCGTCGGTGAGTTTGCCTTGCTTGTTAATAATGGCTTGATCGATTCGCACTTTTCCTAGATCATGAAGAAAGAAACCCGCCCCCAGTTCCCGCAAATTATGTTCCCCCTTGCCTTGGTAAATTTCCTTGGCCAGGGCAATGGCCAGGACGCCAACGTTTACCGAATGGGTGTAGGTGTAATAATCGCGAGAGGTGATTCTGATGAGAAATGAAGTTGTTTCGTCGTTGCCGAGAATATAATCGGTAATGCTGTATATGGCCTGTTTGGCTTGGGCGATATTCTCCGCCGTGGGCGACTCCAGGAGCTGCTGCATCAGCAGTTCCGCCGATTCTCTGATCCGCTGGGCCTGAATTTCCGGGGGGCTTGAGCTATCATTGAGATTTTCCACCAGAGAGGTGGGAACGATTGACTGGGTAGTCGAAACGGAATCGGCGTGTGTCTTATCGGGGCGATCCAGGTCAGCCAGGGAGGCGGGGTCGCTTTTCGCCCGGTCGATCTTTACCAAATTGATCCCCTGGGCGATGATCCGGTCAATTTCTTTCCGGTGCTTCAGCAAAAATTCTCCGGTCAGAAAGCCGTGTCCCAACCATCCTCCGGGAAGGATGACATACATGCCGACCTTTAGTTCTCCCGATTTTATAGTTTTAATCATTTAAGCCTGTTCCAGCGGGAAAGTTTTTCCGCGGCATTCTCGACCGCCGCAATCAGGGTTTCCGTGTCGATGGGCTTGGTAAAATAATCGTCAAAGCCGGCCTCACGGCATTCAGCCACCTCAAAAAGAGCTGACCAGCCGGTCATGGCATAGATGATGGGGATTGGCTTTGTGGCTCGAATGCGGCGGCACAACTCGATACCGTTTATTCCGAATAGTTTAAGATCGAGGAAAATGATGCCCACATCCCGTTCTTTAAGCAGAGCCAAAGCCTCGTCGGCGTTGGCGGCGGTTATGATTTTATAGGATACACTGGAGAAGATATCCGTCAAAAGCAGGCGCATCGACTCCTCATCATCAACCACAAGAATCAATTTTTCCATTTTTATTTCCTCAATCCGTAAAATGATGGTGTGCGACAAAAATGTGGATATCCTGTTCTTGCCCCGACCTATCCCCCCTTTCCCAAAGGGGGGCAGGGGGGATGGGTTTTACCCCCCCTTTCCCAAAGGGGGGCAGGGGGGATTTGAAAGACTTATCTGGAGCTGTCTATATTTACCAAATCTCCCCTAACCCCTCTTTACCAAAGAGGGGGACAGGCCAGTGGGTGTTTCCCAAAGGGGGGCAGGGGGGATTGGGTTTTACCCCCCTTTCCCAAAGGGGGGCAGGG
>CAMTWB010000024.1:0-11890 GCA_947085375.1 uncultured delta proteobacterium | reverse complement strand
TGAATGGACGTGTCGATTGCTTTAGTTAAGCAAATCTCCCCTAACCCCTCTTTCCCAAAGAGGGGGACAAGCTGGAGGGTTAATTTTCCAAAGAGGACAATAGTAAGATTGGTTTTACCCCCCGTGAGCATTGGGGGGCAGGGGGGATTTGGTGAATTGTCGCAAGTGGCCGTAATATCAATTGGCAAAATGCGCGACGGTGCCCCTGCATCTTAAGGAGACGCCGTTTTTCCACCAGAGGAGGAGATAAGCTTTATCCGTAGTTAAAACGGTCCCAATCGCTGTCAATGGTGGAAAAATCTTTAAGTTGATCGCTTCGTTTCTTGTGTTGCAGTTTCTTTAGCGCCTTTGCCTCAATCTGCCTGATTCTTTCTCGGGTTACACCCATCATTTCACCGACTTCTTCCAGGGTAAAGGGACCAAAGTTGCATGCCACCCAGGTACAATTAAGAAAAGTTTCGCTTTTCAACTGCCACTCGCAAGTAGTTTCGCTACAGACTTCGGTGATAAGCTCTCCCCGTACCTTACACTGATACTTATTGATCATGTCCTTGGCGTCTCTTTGCATTTAATCACCCATGTAATGGTTGGCACGACGAACTCATGCTTTGTAACATGTTTATTGAGATAATACTTGTTTTGCCTTTGTCAATAGGCAAACGCAAATACTCCGGGGGGGCAGCTTCAACCGTACTGTTTACGAAGTCGTCAAATAAGATGAAGCGGTAAAAAGTCGGTAAAGCAGTAAATTTTGGGACGGCGCGGTAAAAAGGCCTTGAGGCAAGGCGCGCAAATCCAGAGGAATGAGGCGCGGGGACAGGTTCCGGAAGCCCGGAGGGAGCGGAACCTGTCCCCGGAACAAGCCGCAGTGACGAGGGATTTAGCGCAACGCCGCATCCGGACTTTTTACCGTGTCGTCAAATAACTATTCACCGATTCGGAGGTCGTTGCAGACCTCGCGAGGCAACTTTTCATTAACGGTAAACATCTCCAATCGCTCTTCCCCGCGGATCACCTCTAATCGATAATCCGGCATAAGTTGCCGGCTATAGGCGGCGATAATCCGACCTATAATTTCCTTGACATCGCTGTTTAGAAATCCGTCAACCAATGCCGTCGGGCCCGGGAAGTCAAATGGTTGGATGAGAGTCCCGGATGCCCCCGCCAAAGCGAGAAGCTTATGGTTCTCCTGCTCGTTGTGGCCGATAACGACCTTTAGCTGCGGCGACAACCGGAAGTGCCGTCCCACCACAAGCAGACGCATGTCCGTCATTTCGTAGGAAGGCTTGTACCGGAAAAGATCTCGCAGGCGGTGAGCTATGGATTTTTCCGTCAGGAGACACCCCCCGGCCGGGCAGGGGTAATCGCTGATCCCGAGGTCTGCGGCCAATTGAATCTGTTTTTTTCTTCCCCGGCCGGCGATATCCAGCAGTTTTTGCCGGTCCACCATCCCCTCGATCTCAGGAATCGTCGGGGCAAAATGAAGGGCCGACAATGGTCTCAATATCCTGCCCTGTAAACCACTTTCCCGCTCAATCAACGCCAGGGAATGACGCTGCTGCGAGGTTGGCCTCTGGCCAAGAACCTCACCGGTAGCCACGAAGGAGGCTCCCAGCTCAGCCATCAGTTCTCCCGCTTTTTTGAGAATATAGATACGGCAATCGACACAGGGGTTCATCTGGCTCCCATATCCATGCGGCGGGTTCTCCACCAGCTTCATGTAATCCAAGCCCTTTACCAAAACCCTGATCGGAATATTTAATTCCTGGGCAACCTTGACCGCCTGGTTGCGACACCCGTCCTTTCTACCGTTACAATTGCAAAACGGACTGGTAAAATTAAGCGCCTCCACTCCAATACCCTGGTCACAGAGTATCTTGGCCGTAAGCGTACTGTCTAAACCGCCGGATAGAAGTAATATTGCCTTTTTATTGATCATCAATGCCCGACCTCAAATACCCATTCCCCGGCTAAACTCCTCCGGTTCGCTGAAGACGGAAAGGGCATCCTTTTTTTTCTCCTTGAAATATTCATCGGCAGAACTTTTTATCCCCTGGAGTTGTTCCAGTTCATCCAGGCGTTTTTCCAGGTTGCCTAACTGGCCGCCCAGGTACCTGAAGGCCTCGGCAATCGGGTCCGGCAGCTTATTGTGCCCTAATTCTTCAATATCTTTACTGCTGAATCCCAAGCCTATCCGGGCAGGCACACCGACGGCGACGGCATTGGCCGGGATATCATGCAACACCAGCGAAGCGGCGCCTATCCGAACGCCATGGCCGATATAGATCGGCCCCAATATGATCGTTCCCGCACCGATTAGCACATTGTTACCTATGGAGGGGTGACGCTTCTCCTTTTGGAGACTGACCCCGCCCAGCACAACCCCCTGGTAGATCAAGACATCGTCGCCTATTTCCGCTGTTTCACCAATAACAACTCCCGATCCGTGATCGATAAATAATCGCCGGCCGATTTTTGCCCCCGGATGAATTTCGATGCCGGTGATAAAACGGGCCAGATGCGATATTAATCGGGCGGGGAAGTACAATTTACGGCGCCACAGCTTGTTTGCCAGGCGGTACATCCAGATGGCATGCAAGCCGGGATAACAGCAAAGGACTTCCCAAACTGAGCGGGCGGCTGGATCCTTACTGAAAACCGTCTGTATATCTTCTCTTATTCTCGCAATCATTTTGGTTGCCATGGCCTTTTCTGATCTGAATCGCAAGCCCCCTGATTATCCACCGGTCGTGATAGAACAAATAACGCATTTTGGGCAAACAAATTGGGCATAAAGAATATCTCCTTCTTTTCTCCCAGATAATGCCTCTCTATGACCGCAATGTTTTTCTCTCTGGTATAGGCCAGAAAATCCTCGATACTGAAAAACCGCACATTGGGTGTATCGTACCAACGGCCCGGCAGCGCCCTGGTTACTGGCGCCCTCCCCCGGAAAAACAAATTGCAGCGGGCAGACAGATGGGAAAAATTGGGGAACCCAACCACCACTTTTTTCCCTACCCGCAGGGCCTCCCAGATAACCAGATCCACCTTCCGAACTTCCTGCATGCTTTGGTTAAGCAGAACATAGTCAAAAGAATCATCCGGATATTCCACCAGACCCCTCTCGATATCCGTTTGAAAAACACTCAGCCCCTTTTTCACGCAGTGATAGACTGCCTCGTCATCCAGTTCCACACCCTGCACCGTGGCATTCTTATAGCGCACCAAAAGATAGATAAGTTCACCCGTGCCGCAGCCCAGGTCTAACACCCGCGATCCCGGCTCTACAATCTTGTATATTATCTTGTGATCGAGCCGCACAGCCTCAGGCTTCATAATCACCATCATCGTAACCGTTGTATATCTTATCCAGAAAATGTCGGATCAAATCCGTCTCCTGTTCAACTTCCAGTAAAAAGGCATCGTGGCCGTAGGTGGATCGCAGATCGCAGTAGGTAGCGTTGACCCGCCGCAACTTCAATTCCCGGACTATCTCCTGGGACTGGCAGGAAGGATAGAGCCAGTCGGATTTAAATGAAATTACCAGAAAGCGGGTATCTATTGTCCGGCCTTGGGGAATCAGACGGCCTCCGGATAAATCAAAGTAATCGAGCGCCTTGGTTATGTAGAGATAGGAATTGGCGTCAAATCTCTTGACAAACTTGTCCCCCCGGTAGCGCAGATAGCCCTCCACCTCAAATTCCGGCGCGAATTTGAAACCATACTTGCCGTTCGTCAATTTTCGGGAAAACTTCTCCTCCATTGAGCTGTCACTCATAAAGGTTATGTGGCCAATCATCCTCGCCAGGGCCAGGCCCCTCTTCGGCTGCCCATGACCATAGTAGTTACCCCCCCGCCAAGCCGGATCGGACATAATGGCCTGGCGTACCACCTCGTTAAAGGCGATCTGCTGGGGTGAATGTTTAAGAGCCGTGGCGATGGGAATGGCGGCGCGCACCCTGTCGGGGTAAGAGGCCACCCATTGCAGAACCTGCATCCCTCCCAGAGACCCCCCGCAAACGCATAAGAGCTTTTCAATCCCCAGGTGGTCGATCAAATGACGCTGGGCATGAACCATATCGGATATCGTAATCATCGGAAAATCCAGGGCGTAGGGAGCCCCGGTCAGTTTATTTAGCGATGACGGTCCTGTAGAGCCTTTACAGCCCCCAATGATATTTGAGCATATGACGAAATAGCTGTTAGTGTCGAATCCCTTGCCCGGGCCGATCATTGTATCCCACCAGCCTGCCTCATTGCTGTTTAAGTGATAGCCGGCCGCATGGGCATCAGCGGAAAGGGCATGGGTGATCAGGACTGCATTTGACTTGTCCCCATTGAGGGTGCCGTAAGTTTCATATGCCAGGGTTATGGGACCCAAGGTACGTCCCGATTCTAATCGCAGTTCATCCGGTCGGTGGGCGAAGGTAAAATATTTGGTTTCCGTAAGTCCCACGCTTCTTTCATCGCTACACTTTTCTGGTTTCATAAACTCCAACGAATCTTTTTTTGCTGCTAAATGGAAACTGCGCTAATACTGTTCGGCACATAAATTTCAAGCAAAATACTTCTGAAAAATCCAGGTGGAAAGGTATCTTTCGCCGGTATCGGGAAATACGGTTACGATAGTTTTACCCCGCAGATTCTCCTTCCTGATGTACTCCATGCTGGCCCACATGGCGGCACCACTTGATATGCCGACGAAAATCCCCTCCTCACGGGCCAGCCGCCGGGCCATTTCCCCCGCATTTTCTGCTGCCACCAGGATTACATCATCGATAATGTTTCTGTTTAACACCTCCGGAATAAATCCGGCGCCAATTCCCTGAATCTTGTGTGAACCAGGCTTGCCGCCTGACAAAACCGGCGATTCTTCCGGCTCTACAGCAATAATCTTTATCCCGGGGTTCCTTTCTTTGAGAACCTCACCCACCCCGGTAATCGTACCGCCGGTGCCGACTCCGGCGACAAAGCAATCCACCTGGCCTTCCGTATCTTCCCATATCTCTTCCGCGGTGGTAAGGCGGTGAATTTCGGGGTTCGCCGGATTGACGAATTGCTGTGGTATAAAACTGGCCGGTGTGATATCGGCCAACTCCTGGGCCTTTTCCACGGCGCCTTTCATTCCTTTGGCGCCCTCAGTCAAAACCACTTCCGCCCCCAGAATCTTCAGAAGCTGTCTTCGCTCCACACTCATGGTATCCGGCATGGACAGGATCAGTCTATAGCCCCGGGCGGCGCAGACGAAGGCCAGTGCCACGCCGGTATTTCCGCTGGTGGGTTCGATTATCACCGTGTCCTTCGTCAAAAGCCCCGCCTTCTCCGCCGCATCAATCATGGCAACGCCGATCCGGTCCTTTACGCTGGAGAGGGGATTAAAGCATTCCAGTTTGGCCAGCACCTGGCTCCCTGTCCCCTGGGTAATCCGGTTGATCCGCACCAGCGGAGTCCTGCCCACAGTTTTTGTAATGTCTTCGTATACTTTCACTTTTGCACACCTTGCCCGCAACTTTAAATAACCGATTTGGCCAGCGCTTGCTCCAGATCACCGATAATATCGTCACTATGCTCAATCCCAATGGAAAGGCGGATAAAATCCGGCGTTACCCCCGTGGCGAGCTGTTCATCAGCAGAAAGCTGCTGATGGGTCGTCGTCGCCGGATGAATGGCCAGGCTCTTGGCATCCCCAACATTGGCCAGGTGGGAAATAAGTTGCAGATTTTCGATGAATTTTCTTCCCGCCGGGATCCCCCCGGCGATCCCGAATCCCAGGATGGCCCCCGCACCCCGGGGCAGGTACCTCTTTACCCTCTCCCTTTCCGGACTCGACTCGAGCCCCGGATAGTTGACCCAGTTAACCCGTGGATGCTGTGCCAGATAGCCGGCCACTGCCAGGGCATTTTCCGAGTGGCGACTCATTCTAAGGTGCAGCGTCTCCAAACCTTGCAAGAAAAGGAAAGCGTTAAAGGGAGACAGAGCTGCTCCCAAATCTCTCAGCAGGGTTACCCTGGCCTTGATAATATAGGCGATGTTGCCCATCGGCTGGAGGGCCTCAATGAAATTCAGGCCGTGATAACTGGGGTCCGGATCGGAAATCAGTGGAAACTTGCCGCTGGTCCAATCAAATCGGCCGGAATCCACAATTACCCCTCCGATGGAGGTGCCGTGCCCGCCAATGAACTTGGTTGCCGAATATACCACGATATCCACGCCAAACTCTAAAGGTCTCAGGAGATACGGAGAAACCGTATTGTCCAGAATGAAGGGAACGCCGTTTTCATGGGCGATTGCAGATATCCCGGTCAGATCGGCCACATCGAGTTTTGGATTACCGATAGACTCGGCATATATTGCCTTCGTCCGAGGGGTAATGGCAGCCCTGAGAAGAGCCAGATCGTTGGATTTGACAAATTTTACGGTCACCCCCAGGCGAGGCAGGGTATATTTAAACAGGTTATATGTTCCTCCGTAGAGATTGTCGCAGGAAACGATTTCATCCCCGGCCCGGGCAATGTTGAGAATTGCAATGGTGGTGGCCGACTGCCCGCTTGCAACCGCCAGCGCTCCGACGCCGCCATCAAGAGCGGCCATGCGCTTCTCCAGAACATCGGTGGTGGGATTCATGATCCGGGTGTAAATATTGCCGAATTCCTTGAGGGCAAACAAATTTGCGGCATGCTCGGTGCTTTTGAACTGATACGAAGTGGTCTGGTAGATAGGAACCGCCCGTGACCCGGTTGTCGGATCAGGCTCCTGCCCCCCGTGAACCGCCAGAGTCTCCAATTGCCAATTTTTATTGTTTTCCATTTGTATTTCTCCCTTTTCCTTATTCTCACTACCCGGTCGTTACCCGCTGTCCGCCATTAAAAATGCACATCTGGCCGCCTCTTACGAAGCCCAGGACCGTCAGATTTATTTCCCTGGCCATTTTTACCGCCTGGTTGGTCGGCGCTCCGGAAGAGGCAACAACCGTTATCCGGGATCGCATCAGCTTGGATATGATCTCCGAGGAAATTCTCCCGCTGGTGAGCATTATCTTATCTTCACAACTTACTCCCCTTTGCAGGGCCTGGCCGATAACCTTGTCGATGGCGTTATGACGGCCAACATCATCTCGGAATATCTCAATGCCAGCCTCGCCTACCAGGGCGGCGCTGTGGACGCCCCTGGTGTTTCTGTATTCGGAGGAATGGTTGAGGAATTCCTTCATCAGCTCATTTACCCGCTGACTTGATATTTGGGGGCCGAAATCCATCCGGCTGCGCTGGATGAGGTCAAATGGACTGTGGAATAGCACCCCTTTACCACAGCCGGAAGTATAAATCCGCTTAAAAACAAGCTCCTCCGGAAGGCCCTCTTCCGCAATATCCAGTTGCGCCTTCCACCTCTCCTCATCGATGAGCATCCTTTTAATGCCGGTGATATCGTTTATCAAGCCAGTGGTGTAAAGAAAACCTCTTACCATATCATCGAGGTCTACCGGGCTGCACAGAAGCGTCGCCAGTTCCCGGCCATTCACTTCTATGGTCAGGGGCACCTCCACCGTAATTCTAACCACCCCGTTTTCCCGGCGGTCTTTGTTGATTAACTCGACCTGAAATTCTTCCATCGTTGCTCCCTGGTGGTCTGGGGCGCAGGGCCTCGAAAATCCTGGAGCGGGATGTCTTCCCATTCTGGCTCCTGGCTTCTGGCTCCTGACTCCTGACTCCTGACTCCTGAGTAGTTACGTATATTTCAGCATCCGCTGAAGGCTGCTCTTTGCCCGGTCCATCACCTCCGGCAAAACGGTCACCTCATGGCTCATTTCCTCGAGCGACCACAGAACCTTCTCCAGGGTGGTCAGCTTCATGTTCGGGCACACCGCCCGCTCGGAAGCCGCATAAAACATTTTGTCCGGGTTTTCATTCTTGAGCCGGTAGAGAATCCCTATTTCGGTGCCGATGATGTACTCCCGGGCGTTTCCCGCATGGGCACGGCGGCAGATTCCCTCCGTCGAGAGAACCTGATCCGCCCGGGCAATCACCCCCGGAATGCATTCGGGATGCACCAGTACCTCCGCTTCCGGATGCAGTTGTCTCTGCCGGTCGATATCCTCCGGCAGGATCCGGGCATGGGTGGGACAGAATCCCCGCCAATAGATGAAATCCCGGCCGGCCTGGGTGGCCACATAGTGGGCCAGGTATTTATCCGGGACAAAGATAACCTCTTCATCGGGGGAAAACTCGGCTTTCACTATCTTCGTGGCATTAGACGAGGTGCAGCATATCTCACACTCCGCCTTAACCTCTGCGGTAGTATTCATGTAGCAGATCGTCCGGGCGCCCGGATGTTTAGCCTTCAGCTCCCTGATTTGATCGGCATTAATCATATCCGCCATTGGGCAGCCGGCATTCCGGTCGGGAATCAACACCCGTTTGGAGGGAGATAGAATCTTCGCCGTCTCGGCCATAAAATAAACGCCACAAAAAACAATCACATCGGCATCTGTCTTTGCGGCCTGAACACTAAGCCCCAGGGAATCTCCCACCGCATCCGCCACATCCTGCACTTCTGGAATCTGGTAATTATGAACCAGGATTACGGCGTTTCTTTCCTTTTTTAAAGCCTCTATTTTTCTCTTAATGTCCACCCGATGCCTCCCTGATCACTGCTCCTCCCAGAACAATGTCGTTATCATAAAATACTACGGCCTGTCCGGGCGCCACTGCCTCCTGAGCATCCTTGAAGATGGCTCGAATCCGATCTCCCTCCCGCAGGACAGTACAGGGCGCTGCTTCCTTTCTGTACCTGATTTTAGCCGTTACCTCTTGTGGCCAATCTTCCACCAGGTAATTACAATCCCCGGCCAGCAGCTCTCTCGCTAAAAGCTGATATTTACTCCCCACCACCAGCCGGTTTCTCCCAGCATCAACAGACAGGACGTATCTCGGTATCCCGCCGCCAATCCCCAGACCAGTTCGCTTACCTATGGTGTAAAAAGCAATGCCGCGATGCCGTCCCACTACCTTCCCGTCCAGATCAACTATTTCACCAGGCATTGCGCCCTTTGTACCCGCAAATAAACTACCCATCCCACCCCTGGAAACGAAACAAATATCCTGGCTTTCGCCCTTATCTGCCGGCAAAAGGCCCTTTAATCGCGCTATCTGCCGTACATCCTCTTTCAAGTAGGCAGCCAGGGGGAAGAGCAGGTAAGGCATATCCCGCCTGGCAATTGGATAAAGGAAATATGTCTGGTCCTTGCCTAAGTCGCGGGCCTTTTTCAGATAAATCCATGAGGGCGCCTTCTCTAAAGTGGCGTAATGACCGGTGGCGAGATAATCGAATCCCAGCGACAAGGCCTTTTGCAGGAGCACTCCAAACTTCAGATAGCGGTTACAATCGATGCAGGGGTTCGGCGTCCTACCCAGGAGATACTCCTGCCTGAATTTACTGATCACCTTGCTTTGGAGTTCTTGCGAGAAATCCATAATGTGATGAGGAATGCACAGCCGGTCACAAACCCGCCTCGCATCGGCAATCGCTTCCGCCCCGCAACAGGAGACGCTGCCCTCAACATCTGCAATGCCCAGGCACATGGTGACTCCCGTCACCTGGTATCCCTGCTCCACAAGCAGATAAGCGGCAACCGATGAATCAACACCTCCGCTCATCGCAACCAGAACCTTAGCGTTCATTTAGCCCGGGGTTTCTGTCGGTAATCGGCAACGGCTTTCTTCAGGGCGTCCACCGCCAGGACCGAACAGTGCATCTTCGCTGCGGGAAGGCCGCCCAGTGCCTCCGCCACCGCCTTGTTGGACAATTTCAGCGCCTCGTCAATATTCTTGTTTATCACAAGCTCAGTGACGATTGAACTTGTCGCAATTGCCGCGCCACAGCCGAAGGTTTTAAACTTGGCGTCCGAAATAACATCATCTTTTACCTTGATGTACAATTCCATAACATCGCCGCACAGGGGATTCCCTACTTTTCCGATGCCGTCGGCATCCTCGATCGCGCCGATATTGCGAGGGTTTCTAAAATGATCCATTACTATATCGCTGTAGTTTGCCATTACCTTGACTCCTTCTTGACGACTCGGTAAAAAGGCCGGATGCTGCGTTCTAGCTAAATCCTTCGTCACTGCGGCGTACCCAAAAGTACGCCTCATTCCTCAGGATTTGCGCGCCTTGCCTGCGGCCTTTTTACCAAGCCGTTCCCAAACATTAGTTTTACCGGCTTGTTACCTGATCACCCTTCTTGTACAGGGGGGACATTTTTCTCAATCGCGTTACAATGGCCGGCAGAATATCAAGAACATAATCCAGATCATCGTCGGTCGTCTGGCGGCCAAGGGAAAATCGGAGTGATCCGTGGGCCAGCTCGTGGGGGCAGCCGATGGCCATCAGGACATGAGAGGGCTCCAGTCGGGCGGAAGAACAGGCCGAACCGGTGGAACAGGCAATTCCTTCCATGTCTAGGCTCAAGATCAGCGATTCCCCCTCCACATATTCAATGGAGATGTTGACGTTATTGGGAAGCCTCTGGCTGGGGTGGCCGTTTAGCCGGCAATTTTCAATTTTCGCCGTTAATTCCTTAATAAATCTGTCGCGGAGGCCAGCGATAATTTCATTCTCCTCCGCCATCCGCAGAGACGCCAGCTGCACCGCCCGGCCAAATCCCACAACAGCGGGCACGTTCTGAGTGGAGGGACGTCTTTTCCTCTCCTGTTCGCCGCCGTGCATGATGGGGTCGATGCGGGTGCCCTTTCGGACATAGAGGATTCCCACCCCCTTAGGACCGTATAATTTGTGGGCGGAGGCGCTTAGCATATCCACATTGAGGTCGTTTACTTTAACCGGAATATGACCCAGGGTCTGTACCGCATCGGTATGAAAACAGATTCCCCGCTCCCGGGCAATGCGTCCAATCTCGGCAATGGGTTGAATCGTCCCGATTTCATTATTGGCGTGCATAATGGAAATAATTATGGTTTCAGCTTCAATGGCTTTTTGTACCCCGTCTGGATCTACCAGACCATACTGATCAACAGGAAGATATGTTACCCGATACCCCTCCTGTTCCAGAAAACCGCAAGTTTCGCTTACGGCATGGTGCTCGATGGAGGAGGTTATTATGTGCTTTCCCCGGGTCTTCAAAGCCGAAGCAACTCCCTTCAAGGCCAGATTGTCGCTTTCGGTACCGCCGCCGGTAAAAATAATCTCCTCCGTGCGGGCGCCAATGAAAGAGGCGATTTGCTGCCTGGCATCTTCCACCGCCTGCCTGGCGTCCTGGCCAAAGGAATGGAGGCTGGCGGCATTGCCGTAATGCTTGGCAAAATAAGGGAGCATGGCGGCCAAAACGTCGCCGTCGACGGCTGTCGTCGCCGCATTATCCAGATATACCCTTCTCATAGTAATTTATCCTTCAAATATGATGGTGCTGCAAAAAGTCAAAACCACCCTCTCCCTTGAGGGAGGGTGGGGAGATGGTGACAATAGTGGCCATATCGAATGTTTATACCCCCTCCCCCGGCCCCCCCCCCCGCCCCCCCCCCCCCCCGGCGGGGGAAAAGGAGGGTTTAAGCGTCAATAAAAAAGAATGGTGAAAGACTGATGATATCGGGAATCCTCTTCATCCCCAAAGGCCCTGTGTAGGGATAACCGATGTAGGTGGTCAGGCCGAAGCCAAGGATCCAGATACCCATCCCGTTCACAACTTGGTTGCTCCCCAGCGTAATCGAAAAGAAGGCGTGGAAAAGGCCAATAATGCCTCCAACGGCAATTGCTGCTAAGAAGCCAAGCAAATAGCTCTCGGTTGATTGGGCAACAATGAAGCCAACCGTGCCGCCAAAAAGCATAACACCTTCAAGGCCAACGTTCAGGACTCCCGAGCGCTGTCCGAGCAG
>CAMTWB010000023.1:0-70065 GCA_947085375.1 uncultured delta proteobacterium | reverse complement strand
CTGTTCGCTTTTGCCGGAAGAAAACGAGGACCTGGTTGATCAGTTTCTTCAGTTGAGAAATGACTTTCAGCTCTGCCGTCCCGGTCCCGCCATACCAGACCAACTTGTTGATCATAGAGGTTTTTTCCGGACTTCCGTCTGCCGGTATAGTACAGATGCCTTCTTCGCTGCGATACTCAGGAAGACAACTCAGGCGCCATCGTAACCCAAGGGGACAGATGATCATATCACCTTGACACGCATTACTGTTTTCTCTATAGTTTCTCCCACATAATAGCAAATAACTCATAACAATAACTGAAGGAGGATCAAATGCGAATAATAAAGGGTTTTTTTATTTGGTCGGTCATTTTTTCCTTTCTGTGTTCATCAACGGTAGTAACAGCAGCAGGTGATTTTGACTGGCTAAAAGATTTTAACATCCAAGCGGAAGCCGATCCGTCGGGATTCCGGGCCAGAATTGCCGCACGCTTTAAGGTTGGCGATGCGCAGATCAGCACCGTACTAGGCAATGTGGAAAAACCCGCGGACGCTTATATGGTATTTCGTCTCGGGGAAATGGCGGGTAAGCCCGCGGATTTTGTAATGGAGAAATACCGCGCCGATAAGGGTAAAGGCTGGGGTGCACTGGCGAAGAGCCTTGGAATCAAACCCGGATCACAGGAATTTCACGCCCTGAAGCGCGGCAGCGACCTGAAGGACGACGGAGATAAGGGTAAAGACAAAGGCAAGGACAGGGGCAAAGGCAAGGGTAAAAACTGAAGTTTCACAATTAATCCGAAACTCAAGATGGCCCAAATGGGGTCAAAACAGTATAGACCTGACCCCTATACACCCCGAAGCCGTCAGTTTAAGTTAACTGAAATCAGGCAGGACAAGCCCTTTTTCTGCATGGTGACGCCAAAGAGACTATCCGCCGCCTCCATTGAGAGCTTGTTGTGGGTTACCATGATTATCTGGGATTTTTCGGCAATATCGCGGATGAGACGGTTAAAGATCAAAATATTGGCATCATCTAAAGCGGCGTCAACCTCGTCAAGAATCAAAAATGGGGCGGGACGGTAACGCAGAATGGCAAAAATGAGGGCTATTGCCGCCATGGTCTTTTCGCCTCCCGACAGAAGACTAAGCCCCTGAAGCCTTTTGCCCGGGATCTGAATATCCATATCGACTCCGGTTTCAAGCAGGTTCTCTTCATCGGTAAGCAGTAATCTGCCCCTACCACCCGGAAAAAGAACACGAAAGACTTCCTGGAAATGCTCGTTTATCTCGCGGAAGGCATCGGAAAAACGGCTGCGGGTAATCCGGTTGATCCGGGAAATTGTTTTATTGAGCGAATCTATCGCCGCCTTCAGGTCCTCCATCTGCGCAAAGAGAAAATCGTGACGCTCCTTGAGCTTTTCATGCTCCGTGAGTGCCAGTAGATTGACTTCTCCAAATTTTTCCAAAAGCGCCTTTTTGCTTTGCACCTGTTGCCTGAGCGACTCCAAATCCAGCGACGCCGCTGGCGCCTCTGGCGCCCAGTTTGCCAGATCGAGCTGATACTTCCCGGCGGTCGCCTCTCTGAGGCCATCCATCTGAAACGATAACTCCCGGATGGCCACATCCTGATGGCTTATCGCTCCTTCCTGTTGCCGCACCAGCGCCTTGGCCTGCTCCATTTCGACTTCCTGCTTCCGCAGCGTTTCCTTGCCAAGGAGCTGCTTTTCCTTAAGCGCCGCCAGATTATGCTCAGCTGCCGCGTATTGCCGATAAAGTTCCCGCAGATTCTCCTCTTCCTGGTGGATACTTGCCGTCAATTCCTCGTGGGCGGCCTCAGATGCTGCAATCTCCCGTTCCCGTTCCCGTTTCTGGCGCTCCAGGATTGCCAGAGAATCATCAATCCTGGTTTTAGTCTTGATGTTGGCCTCCCGCTTTTGCACAAGGGTGGCCAAAAGTACGCTTTCCTTCAGGAGCGCCTGCTCCTGCTCCTGAAGACCCGCATGGAGCAGGTCCCAATGGCGCTTCGTTTCCGCCAATTCGGCATTAAGCCGGGTTTCCTCTTCGGCCTTCCTGGCAATTTCTATTTTCAACGCCTCAAGTTTTGTCCGGTCGCGCGCCATCTCATCCTTAAGCTGGCTGATGTTCAGTCCCAGCACCGCCAGGCGCTGTTTGAGCCGCTTGTTTTCATCGCCATACCTCTCCAGATCCTTTTTCTTGCCGATAATTTGCAGATCGAGCCGATGCTGGGCGGATCTGACCTCGGCTATCTCATCAAGCCAGGTTTGCCGCATGCGGGCCAACTCCGACCTTTGACGCGCCAAGCTATCTATTTCCTGATCAATCGCCCTTATGGCCAGCTCCAGCTCTGTTATCTCCCGGCGGTTTTTTAAAATGCTCATCTGGCCATTGCCGGAAAAGCCACCGGTTAAAACGCCCTGGGAAGTGATCAAATCACCATCGGCTGTTACAAAGACCAGGTTCATCCCACTGTTTGTCCGCAGAGCAAGGGCCTCATCCAGATTATTAATAAGAAAAACATCCCCCAGGAGCACCTCCCCCAAATGCCGGAAGTTATCGTTAAAATCAATAACATCTATAAGCCTGACCGCTTCTTTAATCCCGGATTCGAGGGGGAGATCAGAAGCTTGACCTTGCAGTTCCAGCGGCACGAAACTTCCCCGACCGGCGCCATTGGTTTTCAGATAACCGATGGCCTGCAGAGCATCGCTGTAACTATTTACGGCCACGTATTGGAGTTTTTCACCCAGGGCCACTTCCACAGCAGTTTCGTATTCCTTGGGAACATCCATGAAATCAGCCAAAAGTCCTAAAGGGGAAAAGCCGTTTTGCTTCCCCTTCTGAGCATCATTGCCGACCTTCATTATCGACCTTGCCCCTTCATTCAAAAAGGCGTAGCCATCCCGAAACTCCTTCATGGATTGAAGACGCGATGCTTTGCCACCCCGATCCACTTTCAATTCGGCCATGGTTTCTTCCGCTTCCCGAAACTCCTCCCTGGCCCTCTCTTCCTCTTCGGAAGCCAGACGTCCCCTCTCTTTGAGCTTCTCCAGGGCGTCCAAATCCTCCGCCATGCCGTTTTTTAACCGGGAGAGCCGTTCTTCCATTTCCCGCAGGCGCCCTCCCAACTCAAGCTCCTCGCGCCCATATGCCTCCCAGCGTTTCCTCATCTCTTCGCCGCTCTTTTCCAGGCCCGCAACCTGATTGACCAGTTTGGTCTTTTCGGTCGCGACGTTGTAACACTGGATACGTTTCTCTTCAGTTTCCCGCTGGGACTCCCGGGCCAAAAGCCGGGCTGCAGCAATTTGGCTCTCCTTTTCCTGAATAGATTCTTTTGCTTTTTCGAGCTGGTCTTGACCGGAGGCAATCAGTGCCGTAAGCTGGGCTACCTCCATAACCTGCTCCTGTTGACGCAAACTGATCCCTGCCAGTTCCTCCCTGATCTTTATCTCCCGGGCGGCAAGCTCTGAAAGCTTGTTACGGGCAAAGGTGATCCCCTGTTCCTTGATAGCCAGGGAATTTTTTAGGGTGGAAAATCGGTCCTGCTGTCCTGCTACCTCCTCATCATCCTCCTGTACCGTCACTTTCATTGCTTCACAGGACGATTCGAGCGTACGCAGGCGCACTTCACTGTCCAGAGCGTCCCTTTTCAGCTCTTCCAAGGCGGCAAGCAAGTTCTCCCGCCGGGCGGCGAGATCATTGTAAACCTGCCAGGCGAGGATCGTCTCCCCTTCCCGTATCTCCTGGCGCAATTCCTTGAACTGTCTGGCCCTTTTGGCCTGTTTTGCGGTTGAATTCAGGCTGGTTTTTACTTCTCCAATAATGTCATTGAGGCGCACCATGTTCTGCCGGGTGGCGTCGAGCTTGCGGAGGGCGCTTTCCCGACGCCCCTTGTACTTGGAAATCCCTGCCGCCTCATCGATGTAAAGCCTGATCTCCTCCGGCTTTGCTTCCACCATTGTGGTCACACTGTTTTGCTCGACCAGCGAGTAGGATCTGGCGCCCGCCCCCGTACCCATAAAGAATTCCCGGATGTCCAGGTGGCGGCAACGAACCCGGTTCAAAAAATAATCACTTTCGCCGCCGCGCATGAGACGCCTAGTAACCATAACCTCTGCACATTCGCCATAATCACCCGGAAAGGGCTGCTCACCCCGGGCGAGAATCATGGATACTTCCGCCATCCCTACCGCTGCCGCTTCTTCCGAGCCGCTGAAGATAATATCATCCATGGATTTGCCGCGCAGGCTCCGTACCCTGTTTTCCCCCATGGCAAAACGGATTGCATCTACAATATTGCTCTTGCCACAGCCGTTGGGACCCACCACGGCGCTGATCCCGGCAGAGAAATCGAGAATCACCCGCTCACGAAAAGATTTGAAACCCGCTATCTCCAGCTGCTTTAATCTCATCTGGTCCTGTGCCCTGGTTAAATTGAGCGTGACAGTAGCAAAAAGGCATCCTCTTGTAAAGAAAAAATACAATTTGATGTGGTCGTTTTTTCAGATACCACAAGATATGGTGTTTGAGAATGGCTTGGGATTCGGTGGTTACACTTTACACCTTGAAGATTCCGTCCAGGGGGGTTGCACAGCGGGGGCAGTTCTTGCCATGGAGTTTGAAACTTCTGATGCTGAAGCCATATCGTTCGATGAGCGTAAGGCCGCAACGAGAACAACAGGTATTTTCCCTCGGCTCACCGGGCATGTTGCCGGCGTAGACATACTTGAGCCCCGCCTCGCGCCCGATTTCCCAGGCCTGATAAATGGAGGCGCCCGGGGTGGCTGGGATTCCCAGGAGTTTGTAGCGAGGATGGAAGCGGCTGATATGCCAGGGCGTTTCCGGTCCCAGGGAGCAAATAAAACTGGCCATCTCCAGCAGTTCTTCCCGGTCGTCGTTATACCCGGGGATCAGGAGGGTAGTCACCTCTACCCAGACCCCCATTTCTTTCAGCTTCCTAAGGCTCTCCAGAACCGGGGCCAGGCGGGCGCCACACCGCAGGCGATAGAACTCATCCCGAAAGCTTTTAAGATCAACATTAGCCGCATCAAGCAGTCCTTCCAGACCGGCCAGCGATTCCGCCGTCATATAGCCATTGGTGACGAAAATATTAAGCAGGCCCGCACGATGGGCCAACTGAGCTATATCCCTGGCGTATTCGAAGAATACGGTAGGCTCGGTATAGGTATAGGAGATGCTCCCGGCGCCGGATTGCTGGGCGCTGGCAACAATCGCCGCCGGGGATTTTTCCCGGCCGCCGACCTGTCCAGTCAATGCCGGCTTTTGGGATATTTCATGGTTTTGGCAGAAGTCACAGCGAAAATTACAACCGGCGGTGGCAATGGAGTAGGATAGTGAGCCGGGCAGGACGTGAAATAGTGGTTTTTTCTCAATGGGGTCGATATTCTCGGCAATTATCCGGCAGTAAACGAGGCTCTCCAGATTTCCCGCCCGGTTTTCTCTAACCGCACAGATTCCGCGACCGTGGGGGATAATGAGACAGCGGTGGGCGCACAGGCTGCAACGGATGCGCCCATCCGTAAGTTTCTCCCAGAACCCGGCCCGGCCCATCACTTACCGCCCCTTACCAGGCCTTGCGCCGGTTCCCTCCCCTTCTCTTTAAAAACCCCGGGGCCGCCTACGATCACATTCTGCATGGTGCGGAAGCGATAGGACACGGGAAAGGAAAGCCCCAAAAAGGCGCCGCAGGGGTTTTTTAAGAGGGGGATATGCTTCTCAATATCCACAATTTTTTTACCCAGGCGGTACGGAAGAAATACGCTACTGCCCCAAGAGACATCAACCTTGCCCAGGCGGTTTCGCACTAAAGAGAGGAGTTCGCCGATATGATAGGAACGCGCTTGCCGCCGGAGGGGTTGAGGAAAGAGGGACTCGCTGTTTTTCCCCAGAAATAAAGGGGAGCAGCGATTCTTGACTCCAATGAAAACCCGGTCCCGGCAAACCCGGATGGCCTCGTCGATCACCCGCCTATGGTTAGGGGTAAACTCCAACGCCGCCAGAAGCACCACTAGATCGAATTCGTCATCGGAAAAAGGGAAATCATCGTCCGGCCCAACCCGGAAATCCACCCTTGCTCCTGTTTTCCTGGACGCAACTTCAACCAGCCCGGGGGAAGGGACCAAAGCCGTGGTGAGACAGCCAAAACCAATAAAAGGCGCCAGTGACTCCCCTGTGGCAGCTCCGACGCAAAGGAGCCTCTCCCCCCGGCCGGGATGAAGCAGCAACCGGATCAGCTTCTCTTGCCGACTGGCCAGATATTGACCCTGCTCAGTGCCATACAATCTTGACATTTCTTCAGCGATGGCCTGATCGAAAATCATCTGTTGCTGACCTCCTCAACCACCGATCCGGTACATATGGCGCCCGCATTTCTTGACCTGGCCCGGATCGTGGCTGGCCCGATGCTGCATCGGCTTGACCATAATCGCCCGCTTAAGCAATTCCGTCAGGTTATCATCACTTAAGCCTCCCCGGAGCGATCCCCTGAGGTCGATGCCATCGGGATGGAGGAGACAGGACAGCAGATATCCGTCGGCGGTCAGCCTCAGGCGGTTGCAGGAATCGCAAAAAGTATGGCTTAAGGGGCTGATAAAACCAATTTCACCCTGGCCACCCTCGATCCGGAAAATCCGGGCCGGGCCGGCATTGCCGCCTGTCGAAAGAGTCTCCTGAAGACGATAGGGGCCTGCTATTATCTCGCGTACGGCAAGGTTGGACAGGTAGTTACCGTTTCCCATGCACCCCGTGGGCCCAACCGGCATCAACTCGATGAACCGGACTTGAAAGGGATTCTGGAAGGCCATTTTGGCAAAATCAAGAATCTCGTCATCATTAAATCCCCGGATCGCGACATTGTTAATCTTGATGGGATTAAAACCCAACCGCCTTGCCTCTTCAATCCCGGAGCGCACCGCCCGGAGATCCCCGCCGCCGGTTATCCGGGCGTATTTAAGTTCATCAAGGGAATCGAGACTGATGTTGATCCTTCTGATCCCGGCCCGCCAAATATCGGCCGCCATGGGAGCGAGCAGCACCCCATTGGTGGTCAGGCTGATATCGTTCAAGCCATCTATCTCACCAAGTTCACGGATAAAACTTAAGAGGCCCTTGCGCACCAAAGGTTCGCCGCCGGTAATGCGAATCTTGGTAATGCCCAATCCCACCGCCAGTCTGACGATGCGGTAAATTTCCTCAAAGCTCAAGATATCATCCCGTCCCTCCCGGGATGACCCCTCTTTGGGCTTGCAATATTGACAGCGCAGATTGCAGCGATCCGTGACCGACACCCGCAGATAGTTGATTTCCCGGTTGTAGCTGTCCTGCATGTTACCGACGCCTTAATCTGATTTACTCAAACAAAGCTTAACATAGTTGCCGGTACATGACAACCTGTTAGATTAGACGGGGTCTGTGACAAATTTATAGGTAGAGCGGTTTTTTCTCTTCCCAAAGAGGGGTCGGGGGAGATTTGACGAACTAAAAATAACCTCTTGCTTTTATTATAAATCCCCCCTGCCCCCCTTTGGGAAAATCCCCCCTGCCCCCCTTTGGGAAAGGGGGGGGTTCTAGGCCCTGCAAGATTAGGACAGCCATAAATTTGTCGCACACCCCATTAGCCGGGCAAGGCATCCGGGTGGCCATGCCCCGTCCTGGGGGCTGGGCGCCATGTCGGCCAGTTAGCAGTTCTTCCGTCAGGGCTGCCGGGGAATCAAATGATCCGGCACCTGAATCGCCACCACCTCCCCGCGGACGCATATTTGCCCGTTGGCGCTGAGGGTGGATTCCACGATTACCTTACGTCCCTTTACCTCCTTCACCCGGCCGCGGATTTCCAGCGGGACGCCCAGCGGCGTCGGCAACAGGTAATCGACGTGGAGGGAAGCCGTAAGGAAGCGCAGGAAGGGGGCGGTATCCATCTCCCGGCCTTCGAAGCGATACTTGGCGGCGGCGGCCGTGCCCGTACTGTGGCAGTCGATGAGCGAGGCGATCATCCCCCCATAAACGAAGCCAGGGATGGCTGTGTGGTAGGGCTCCGGTTCGTGAATGCAGATTGACTCCTCTCCATCCCAGTAGCTTTTAATCTTGAGCCCCCTATCGTTGAGCCGGCCGCAACCGTAACAATAGCTGACATGGTCCGGGTAATGATCTTGAAAGGCTTTTTTCGACATATGCTCTCCTTAGGTAAATTCAGTAACTGCCAGCGGATTGATTATGAGCCCATTGGGTATGGAAGACCCCCTCCCGGTCCACCCGGCGGTAGGTGTGGGCGCCGAAATAGTCGCGCTGGGCTTGAATTAGATTCGTCGGCAGGCGTGGGCTGCGATAGGAATCGAAGTAGGCCAAAGAGGCGCTCATCCCCGGCAGGGGTATCCCGGCCTTGACTGCCAGGCTGACGATCTCCCGCAGGGCCTCCTGCCGCAAAAGCAGGGCGTCCCGGAAAAAAGGCGCCAAGAGCAAGTTGGCCAGGTCCGGCTTTTCCTGAAAGGCAGCCCGGATATCATCAAGAAGGCGGGCCCTGATGATGCAGCCGCCGCGCCAGATTCGGGCGATTTCGCAAAAGTCAAGGGAGTAATCATATTCAGCGCTGGCCAGCCGTAAAAGCGCCATCCCCTGGGCGTAGGAACAGATTTTCGCCACATACAGGGCATCTCCCAACGTCCGGATCAAGGCATCGTGATGATGTGCCAGAGGCAAGACCGGTAGAGGAAAAGCCAATGCGGCTTCTTGCCGTTCCTGCCGATATGAAGAGATCATCCGGGCGTCAATAGCGGCACTGATGGTCGAAACAGGAATGCCCAGATCAAGGGCCGCCTGGACGGTCCAGCGGCCAGTGCCCTTCTGCCCAGCCTGATCCAGGATCATTTCCAGCAGGGGGTTATTCGTTTCCTCATCGATTACGGTAAAAATTTTTGCCGTTATTTCAATAATGTAGGAAGAGAGGGGGCCTTCTTTCCACTGGCTGAACACCTCTTGTATCTGACGGGCGGAAAGTCCCAGACCACGGTTGAGCAGGTCGTAGGCCTCGGCGATGAGCTGCATGTCGCCGTATTCTATGGCATTGTGGACCATCTTGACTAAATGGCCCGCCCCTCGCGGTCCCATCCAGGCAACGCAGGGCTCTTCATCCACTCTGGCCGCAATGGCCCGCAAGATTGGTTCCACCAGGGCATAGGCCTTGCGTGTTCCCCCCGGCATAATGCTTGGACCCCAGAGGGCGCCTTCCTCACCCCCGGAGACACCAACCCCCAGGTAGTGGATTCCCAGCGCCTCCATTTCCCGGCAACGGCGATCAGTATCGGAAAAATGGGAGTTGCCGCCATCCAGGACCAGATCTCCCGGCATCAGATGGGGTTTTAATTGGGCGATGACCGCATCGACAGGAGCCCCCGCCTTAACCATGATCATTATTTTACGGGGTTTTTTCAGAGCGGCCAATAATTCCTCCACACTGTACGTCCCGCTGATGTTCTTGCCGGCGGCGGCCCCGTTGATGAAATCGGCAGTGGTCTGGCTGCTCCGGTTGTAAACAGCCACGCCAAAACCGTTTCGCTCCATGTTGATAACCAGGTTCTGACCCATGACGGCCAGGCCGATCAAGCCGATATCTCTTGTTTCCATTTTGCTTTTCCTTTGAGTTATTTTCTCCGTCATGGCCGCCGGAAATGACCGCTTAATGCCACTCATCAGCTTCAGTTCATCCATAATCCTATCAACAATAATCTCAGGGCTCGCCGCGATGTCCGCGGTCAGCCCCCCAGCCGGTTCCTCCAGAGTATCAAGTTGGCTCTGCAGAAGTTCTTTACTCATGTAAGGATGCTGACGCTCGCTGACCCGCTTACGCAAAAGTTCAAAGGAACCCTGGAGATAAACGGTTATTACGGTCTTTTGGTCCACCCCGAGGATATCCCGGTAAGCCTGCTTCAAAGCAGAACAGGCCAGGATCGCATTTGTCCCCTCTTGTAATAGCTGGGCGATGAGCTCTCTGAGCGTTTCCAGCCAGACCCAGCGGTCCTCGTCGGTCAGGGCTATTCCCCCCTGCATCTTGGCGACGTTTTCCGGCGGATGGAAATCGTCGCCATCGTAGAAAGGCCAGCCGGATTTTGTTGCCAGAAGTTTCCCGATGGTGGTCTTGCCGCAACCCATCGGACCCATTAAGAGGATAATCATCTCTTTAATCTTCCCCGGCCAGCCGGTAGAGTATTTCGCCCGCATGATCAACGTACAGAATGCCTTCGGCCTCCCGGTCCTGATAATCGGCAAGCCGGATATGAGCGGGATCGAGATAACCAAGATTGATCCGCAGGCAGGTCTCCGGGGGGATGGCACTGGCCAGAACCACATTGATGCGCGGTTTCTCGATGCCCGCTTCGTATGCACCATCGCCGCGGACATGAGTTGAATGGGCCAGTACACCCAGAGGAATTCCCCGGAAATCCTCCATCCGGGCGAGGAAATAATCCCGGACGTGGTAGCCGATCTTTTCAATCTCCCTGCCCCAGGCCGCCGAAATCTGTTGAATATGGGGGGCATAAATAATGAGCGTCCCCTGATCGGCGACGATCTGCTCCAGTTTGTACATTACCTTGCCTGCGGTCCAGATTTCATCGTACATGGCCGGGGCACGGCCCAGGACAAGCCGACAGGGGCTTCCCATAGTTTTGATGTGCATTGCCGCCGAGAGATCCGCCGCTTCCGACCAGGCCTCCTTCGCATCACCCACGAAAAGGCCCCGCAGCCCGGCCTCCGAATCAACCGTAAGCGCAATACAATGGATCGGCCGGTTGATCTTCTCCATCGCCAGATGAATGATCCTTCGCACCGGGGTGTCTTTGCGGCCGATAATCTTCCGGCAGGTGATCAGCGCCCCCAGCCAATGGAAGAAATGAAGAAAATCGCCGCCGGAAATACCAGGGAAAAGATACTTGGCCCCTCCGGAGAAACCGACGACTTCGTGCGGAAAGACCGGGCCGAGAATCATTATCAGATCATAGTCGAAGATTTTTTTATTGATCACTATCGGTACCGGTCCCTGCATCAAACCGCCGGAGGCCTCCTCCACCTCTTGAACGGTCAACTCCCCCAGGCAATGGAAAGTTTCCGGCAGGTCCCAACGGTGAGAGAAAAAATCTGATTTTCCAAACTGCGCTTCCCGTTGCTCCCGGGAAAGGCCGTAGAGTTCCAGTATATGAGCCTCCGTCAAGACCGGATGGGTGCCCAGGGCCACCATGAAATCCAATTTAGCCGCCCGGCTCCCAATTACCTCCCTCAAGGCGCTGATCATCAAAGGCAGCGGACAGGTCCGGGAACCATCCGGCGTCAAAACAAGTATCCGCTTGTTTTCGTAAATTTTTCGCGGTGTTTTCACCTCGATGATTTCCCTGATTTTATCTGCCGACAGATTCACGAAAAAACCTCCCCTGATAATCTCAATCCTTCAGCGCCCCATGCCAAACCCCTGCACTTTTGTAGCATTTCTATATAGCAAGACTGCAATCCAGTTCAAGCTGAAAAAGGCCGGGGTTCAAATGGGTGTGCGACAAATTTATGGCTGTCCTAATCTTGCAGGGCCTAGCCCCCCCCCTTTCCCAAAGGGGGGCAGGGGGGATTTTCCCAAAGGGGGGCAGGGGGGATTTAGAATAAAAGCAAGAGGCTATTTACCATCCGTCAAATCTCCCTAGCACCCCTCTTTGCTAAAGAGGGGAGAAAAACCGCTCTACCCATAAATTTGTCCCAGACCCTTGGCTTATAATGGCATTGATTATTTTTTGCCGTTAGGATATACACCGCAGTCGATAGCCGGGTCCCGTGCAACAACGGATTGTGAACCCCGCCAGGTCCGGAAGGAAGCAGCGGCAGCAATCACCGTTGTGTGCCGCGGGTAAACCTGGCTATCCTATTATCAGATAATCCTTGAGGATTTGCAGTTACGGTACTTGCACTTTTGGAACACCGCCGCGGGGTGTTGTTTGTTCTATGATAGAAAAAGCTGAATATCAGGTTCTGGCTCGAACCTGCCGTCCCCAGGCGTTTGAAGAGGTTCTGGGCCAGGAGCATGTCACCACAACCCTGAAGAATGCCATTGCCAATAATCGTATTCCTCATGCCCTTATTCTAAGCGGTCCCCGGGGGGTAGGAAAGACCTCGATTGCCCGGATCATTGCCAAGGCCCTAAACTGTGAAAAGGGCACCTCGCCGGACCCCTGCAACACCTGTAACAACTGTCGCGAGATCACCTGCGGCTCATCTCTGGATGTGCGGGAAATTGATGGTGCATCCAACCGGGGTATCGATGAGATACGAGAACTGCGGGAGAATGTAAATTTCTCCCCCGCTGCCTCCCCCTATAAGGTCTACATCATCGACGAAGTCCACATGCTTACCCGCGAGGCCTTCAACGCCTTGCTCAAGACACTGGAAGAACCCCCCTCGCACACGATTTTTATTTTTGCCACCACCGAGATCCATAAGGTTCCGGCCACGATACTTTCCCGTTGTCAAAGCTTTGACCTCCGCCGGATTTCCCAGCGGCAGATAGTATCCAGTCTCAGCGCCGTGACTCTGAACCTGGGGATTCAGATCAGTAACCGGGCTCTGACCTGGCTGGCGGAGGCAGCCGACGGAAGCCTCAGGGATGCCCAAGGTCTGCTCGATCAGGCCATTTCCTTTGCCGGCGCTATCATTGCCGATGAAAAGATAGAGGAACTTCTGAGCATTGCCGACCGGAGGTTTCTCTTCCTCTTATCCGAGGCGGTCTTCAACAGAGACCCTGGCAAGTGCCTCACCATCCTTGAAGAGGCCTACTATGCCGGCCTTGATATGAAGTACCTTCACAGTATGCTGCTTCGGCATTTCCGTAACTGCCTCTTGGTAAAGATACTGGGGGCCGAGGCCTCCCTGGTGGACCTGTCGCCGGAGGAGCTTAGTCGCATCACCGCCCAGGTAGCCTCGGTGGCTCAGGAAGACCTCCAGCGCCTCCTTGATATACTTTTGCGGGAAGAAGAAAAGGTTAAAAGAAGTTATGATTCCCGGATCGCAAGTGAAGTGATTCTGGTAAAAATGGCCCTCCTGCCCCCGGCGATACCGATGGGGGAAATTATTGAACGCCTGCAGTCGCTGGAAAAGCGATTGCTGAGTTTGAACGGCCCCTCGCTTGGCTCGTCTGTTCCGGTAACCGGCGCGAGAGAAATACAGGAGCCTGCCTTGGCAGCAGAGGGACAAGTCCATGCTGTGATGACTGACATCGGTTTGACCACTGATCCCTGGGAAGGGTGTAAATCCCTGCTTAAAAAGTCGCACCCTATCCTCTTTTCCAAGATTGGACCGGCAACATTTCTCGGTTTTGATCAGGGCAGTCTGCGGGTTGGATTTCCGGACCAATATATCTTCCTCGATGATATCAGGTCCCAGGAAAACATAAACGCCCTGGTGGAAATTGCCGCCCGGTATTTCCCGGGGCTCAAGAATGTCAGAATCGAATTGGTCGCAACGAACGAGTCCGAAAACACACCCGTAAGCTCCAATGGACCCTCCGGCGCTAACAAATTGAATGCCCTTAGACGGGAAGCGCTGAATCACCCGGCCCTGCTTCGGATTATGAATACCTTCGGTGCCGCTGAGATACGGGAGATTATCCCCCGCAAACATAACCAATCAACAGGAGGAAATTACATTGACAAATAATTTAGGCAGCATGATCAAGCAGGCCAAGAAGCTTCAGGAGCGAATGGCGAGTATGCAGGCAGAGCTGGAAAACAAAACCATCTCTGCCTCTGCAGGGGGGGGGATGGTCACGGTTTTGATGAACGGCAAGTATGAAGTGATTTCCCTTAAAATTGAAAGAGAAGTTGTTAATCCTGACGATGTGGAAATGTTGCAGGACCTGGTTGCCGCCGCCGTGAACGAGGGGATCCGTAAAGTTCAGGAAATGACCTCACAGGCCATGTCGCAAATTACCGGGGGTTTTAACATCCCCGGCTTGATTTGACGAGGCAGGCAATGATGACAACAGGTTATGCCCCACCCATCAAAAGGCTCATCACTGAACTGGCCCGCTTTCCCGGGGTAGGGGAAAAATCCGCGGCGCGGATGGCCAATTTTGTCCTGCGCGGGTCAATTGAAGACGCCCGAAGACTGGCTCAAAGTATAATTGAAGTGAAGGAAAAGATATCCTTCTGCTGTCAGTGCTTTAACCTGGCGGACCAGGAGCTGTGCACGATCTGCCGGGACAAATCCCGCGACGGCACAGTGCTTTGCGTGGTGGAAGACCCGGATACCTTGCTTGCCGTAGAAGAATGCGGTAATTTTCGCGGCCTGTACCATGTTCTTCATGGTTGTCTGGCCCCCCTCGACGGGGTGGGGCCAGAGGATTTGAAGTTGCGGGAACTAAAACAACGCCTGGGAAAAAACGAGGTAAGGGAGATCATCATCGCCACCAATCCCACGGTCCAGGGCGAGTCCACCGCCCTTTTGATCTGCCGGATGACCAATGGGCTCAATCTGGCAGTAACCAGAATTGCCACGGGAGTGCCGGTAGGGGGGGATTTAAAATATGCCGACCGGATGACCCTGGCCAAATCGCTGGAGTTTCGCCGGGGACTGGGTGGATGAACAATTTACAGCGATTTTGGGATTGGCATGGGAAACACATTTTCAAAGACGATTCGGTTGGATGGTTCGGATAATGTAGTTTTGGCCCTGGATGATCTTCCGGCGGGCAGCCTTATAGACAACGGTTTGAAGCTCTTGGAGTTCATACCGGCTGGCCACAAGGTGGCCATTAGCGATATCCCCAAATCAGGCGTCGTCACCAAATACGGCCAGACTATCGGCTTCGCCTCAGGGGAGATACCGACGGGCAGTCACGTTCATCTGCATAACCTGAAGCTCGGTAATATCGGCCGCGAACATCACATTGGTGCCCATCGTCGCCCTACCGATTTTATTCCTGAGCAGGATCGAGCCTGCTTTTCCGGGATAGTCAGGACGGATGGACGGGTTGCCACGCGTAACTATCTGGGAGTTCTGGCCACGGTAAACTGCTCCGCAAGTGTCGCCCGGATGATTGCCGATGAATTCAAGGACCTCCGTGATTATCCCGGCCTCGATGGCGTGGTGGCCCTGGCCCATGGCTTTGGCTGCTGTATGGTCCCCGACGGCGAGGCCCACCGGCTCTTGCAGCGGACGATGGCTGGTTATGCCCGGCATCCTAACTTTGCCGGGGTCGTACTCGTAGGCCTGGGATGCGAGGTCAACGAGACCGAATCCCTGATGAGGGAAATGGGTCTGGATAGCCTGCCCAATGTGATTGCCGTCGATATCCAGCAGGCGGGGGGAACCAGACAGACCGTTCGTCGCGGAGTGGAGGCGGTGCGGTCTCTGTTGCCCCTGGCCTGTGGAGTGGAACGGCGGCCGGTTCCACTCGAGCATCTCATCCTCGGCCTGGAGTGCGGCGGCTCAGATGCCTATTCCGGGATAACCGCCAATCCAGCTTTAGGCGTGGCGGCAGACCTCCTGGTAAAACATGGCGGCACGGTAATCTTGAGCGAGACGCCGGAAATTTACGGGGCCGAGCATCTCCTTACCGGTCGGGCCCGCAGCCGCGAGGTAGGCGAGAAACTCCTGGATCGGATTCGCTGGTGGGAGGATTACACCGCCCGAAACGGTGGCAGCCTGGACAACAATCCTTCTCCCGGCAACAAAGCAGGAGGAATTACCAACATCTGGGAAAAATCCCTGGGGGCCATTGCCAAGGCTGGCAGCACGGACTTAAACGAGGTATATCTCTATGCCGAAGAAGTCCGGGCCCGCGGCCTGGTTTTTATGGATACACCGGGCTATGATGTGGTATCCATAACCGGCATGGTGGCGGGCGGCGCCAACCTGGTATGTTTTACCACCGGACGCGGTACGGTATTTGGCTGTAAACCGACGCCGACGATAAAGCTCTCTTCCAATACTCCGCTGTTCGAACGAATGAGAGATGACATCGATATCAACTGCGGTGTAGTGCTGGACAAAACAAGCTCCCTAGAAGAGACGGGTGAGAAGATATTTAGGTTGATTCTGGATGTCGCCTCTGGCCAGAAAACCTTGAGCGAGGGCCATGGCATGGGCGATTGGGAATTTGTGCCCTGGCACTTGGGGGCTATAACATAAGCCGCCCCCCTGATTTTCGTGCAGACAATGCACTGCCCGTGCTGGGCTGGCACGTAAACAGGCTGCTCAAGATAGACATTCTTAAGCTGCTGGCTTTATAAGTGCGCCCGCTTCACCTGGTGACTGACGGAAAAGATTAATGCTGTGCCCACTTCACCGCTGGCGTCGGACGTCAATGTTGCCGCCGCTGGATGACTCATCTTGCTGCCGGGATAATGGCATCTGAATTGCAGTCTGCTGCTGGTTTAGCGTCGGGGAGTCGGATGGCTCCATCCTGGAGAGAAGTTCGGTCTGTTTACCAGGGCAAACTTATTGCTGATTGGCTAATCCGTACCAATGGCAAGGAGGATTGCTAAAGAAAGAGAATGATCCCGCAGGGTGCACCAAGGCTAAAGCCCGGTGTAACCAACGAATTTATCGTGTAGTGTACAATACCAAATGGTTTGGAGGTCAGTTAATGATAGAAATTAGATGGCATGGCAGGGGAGGCCAGGGAGCGGTTACATCGGTTGAGCTTTTGGCTAAGGCGGTAATTCATGAAAATAGATTTGCTCAGGCATTTCCAAGCTTTGGGCCAGAGCGCCGTGGAGCACCGGTTGCAGCGTTCAATCGAGTTTCCGACGAGAGGATCCGCGTTCGATCCGGAATCTATAATCCAGACGTGGTGATAGTTTTAGATGAGTCGCTCATCGGCCTGGTGGACGTTGCCGAGGGAATAAAAAAAGATGGCGTTCTGATTGTAAACACAGCCAAAACAATGCAGGAAATGGCTGAGAAACTCAACTACAAGGGAAGGCTTGCCACCGTTGATGCAACAGCCATTGCCTGGAAGGAGCTTGGAGTTCCCATTACCAATACGACTATGCTGGGTGCGCTTCTTAAGGTTACCGGGGTGGCAAAACTGGAATCCATTGCCGAGCCCATTGAAGAGCGATTCACTCGCATCGCCCCTAAGAACCTTGCGGCGGCGAAGAGGGCGTATGACGAGGTCAAAATATAAACTAATTCTAACGATTGAGGTAGCGTGATGACAGCTAAGAAATGGCCTGAAACATGGCAAGAGATCAGCATTGGAAACGTGGTTTTTGAACCCGGAAGCTCCAGGTCATACCTGACGGGCAACTGGCGTGCCCAGAGGCCCATCTGGGATAATGACAAGTGTATCAAGTGCGGCATATGCTACCTGTTCTGTCCCGAAGGTTGCATTGGCAAAACTGAGGAAGGTTACTACGCAGCGGACATGGATTACTGCAAGGGTTGCGGAATCTGCGCCTACGAATGTCCCCCCGACGCGATTAGTATGATTACTGAGGAGGTATAGAAATGGCTAGACGAGTAGGAATGGAAGTAACAACGGCCTGCGCCGAGGCAGCAGCCCTTTGCAGGATCGATGTGGCCTCGGTTTATCCCATCACCCCTCAGTCGCATATAGCGGAACATCTGTCGGATATCGTAGCCAATGGCCGGATTGATGCCGAATATATTACCGTTGAATCCGAACACTCAGCGCTGAGCGCCGCCATGGGCGCCGCCGCGACGGGAGCGCGGACATTTACCGCAACCGCCTCTCAGGGTCTGCTCTTCATGCAGGAGATTCTGCCCATCACGTCGGCCATGAGATTGCCCGTGGTAATGGCGATTGCCAACCGGGCGGTATCCGGCCCGATCAACATCTGGAATGATCACAGCGACATCATGAACGCCCGTGATACCGGCTGGATTTCCCTTTTTGCGCAGAATGGACAGGAAGTGGTGGACATGACCATCCAAGCCTTTAAAATCGCCGAGCATCGTGATGTCTTGTTGCCGGTAAACCTTAACCTCGACGGTTTTCAGCTCAGTCACATGGTGGAACCGGTGGAAATGCCCGATCAGGAAGAGGTGGACAGGTTCCTGCCGCCTTACCAGCCCTTGGTCACCCTTCACCCGGACCGGGTGGTAACCATGGGCGCACTGGGAATGCCAGAGATGTTCACCGAGGCGATGATGGCCAAAAATACAGCACTGGTGAATTCCAAAAAGGTGATTTTGGAGGTCTGGAAGGAGTGGAAAAAACTTTTTGGGCGAACCTATCAGCCGGTTGAATCCTATAAAACCCAAGGGGCCGAAGTGATTTTGGTAACCATGGGTTCCATGGGTGAGACCGCCGAGATAGCGGTTGACGAGATGAGGGCGAAGGGCATTGCGGTTGGCTTGATTAAGATAAAGCTCTGGCGCCCCTTCCCCTTCGATGAATTCAAAAAGGCCATAAAGGGCGCCAAAGTGCTGGCTGTAACTGACCGGGCGGTATCCTGTGGCGGCCCCGGTGGACCGGTGTTTTCGGAAGTCCGGTCGGCACTCTACGATGAGCCAGAGAGGCCAGCGGTGGTTAATTACATAATCGGGCTGGGCGGCCGCGATGTAGCCGTCAAGGATTTCATTGATATGGCTCGCCGCGCTGCCAAGGCGGCAACGAGAAAGCCAAAGCTAGCATACGAACTTTATGGAGTGAGGACATCATGACAGTCAAGTTATCGAAATATCAGCGAGACATAGTAAAGCTTGTGAAGTCGGTGGACAAGGAGGAGTATATCGCCGCCGGTCACCGTGCCTGTCAGGGCTGTGGCGAAGTGCTGGCAATCCGGCTGATGTGCAAGGCGCTGGGGAGGGATACCGTTATCTCCAATCCGACGGGCTGCATGGAGGTCATCTCCGCCATTTATCCCACCACTTCCTGGAATATTCCCTGGATTCACGTTGCATTCCCCAATGCCGGATCGGTTGGTTCCGGAGTTGAAGCGGGCCTTAAGGCCCTGCGACGCAAGGGAAAGATTGCGGATCGCCGCGTCAAGACCGTGGTATTTGCCGGCGATGGCGGAACCGTGGACATCGGTTTCCAGGCCCTGTCCGGGGCAATGGAGCGCGGCCACGACATGATCTACGTATGCCTGGACAATGAAGCCTATATGAATACGGGAATTCAGCGCAGCGGCGCTACCCCCTTCATGGCCTCTGCAACTACGGCTCCCGCCGGTTCGTCCATTCCCGGCAACAGGACCTGGAAGAAAAATATGGCGGAGATTATGGTCGCCCACAACCTACCCTATGTGGCCACCTGCTGCCCCAGCTATCCTGATGATATGATGAACAAGCTTAGGAAAGCCCGCGAAGTCGAGGGCCCATCATATATTCATTGCCTGGCGGTTTGCCCCACTGGCTGGCGCTCCACCTCGGAGACCTGTATCGAGTTGGGACGAGTGGCCCATGAAACTGGCTTTTTCCCTCTCTACGAGGTGGAAAACGGCGTTTACAAAATCACCGTCCCTCTGCCTGAGAAACTGACGCCCATTTCCGACTATCTCAAGGTCCAGGGCCGATTCCGCCATCTTGGGACCGACCAGGTGAACCAGATTCAACAGCGGGTGGATCTGGAAATGAAGAAACTGATGAACAAGGTAAACCATTCGGTCTCCTGGGTGTAATAAAAAAAGAGGGTTGTTTTTTTCCGCAAGTTGGAATATAAGGCAGCTGCTGAGAAGAAACAAAGATACATCGCCCCTATTTACTTAAGCCTGCCTGCATGGGCGGTTAATAAAAATGGAACGAGGGACGATGGCCGACGATATTCCCCAGTAGCTCAGTCGGTAGAGCAGATGGCTGTTAACCATCGGGTCCGTGGTTCGAGTCCGCGCTGGGGAGCCAAATAAGAAGAGGGGGTTAGGCAATGAAAGCCTAACCCCCTCTTCTTTATGTGGCTTTTTTACCTATCCTTTACCCATTTATTTAGATCGATTTCTTCTTTACGGCATTTTGTTCCGAGGACAGGGGGCAGCCGAAGATATTTCATCCTCCCTGCTGCTGTCCATATCCGCATCCTGCCAAGCCTCGCTCATGGTTTACCCGGTCATGGCTTCCTGCGATGTACCAGGTTGAACGATTTCCGCCGCCCAGTGTCAACGGCCTTTTTTGCCAGGCCATGAGATGCTGGTACGCGGTAAGCGTGAGACTGGCGGAGGGGTGGGCAATATTGGGTTATCACAAGTGCTCAATATTCGGTTGTCATCCACATCCCATATGTCCATTTTTATTTTCCCCGCCTTTTTTCCATCCTTGCCTTTTCCTTCTTCTTCAAAGTATACGACCTGTAAATCGAAAACTTTTCAAGAGGCATCTGGATTGTTTATGTGCTATATATTACCCAATAAAGACGAACTCGTAAAAAGGCCGGATGCGCTGGTCATGGTGAGCCCTGTCGAACCATGCCAGCCTTGCCTTCGGCCTTTCTACGAAGCCGGCCCCAAGCAGGCGTTTTTATGACTTTTTACGAGTTCATTAAGGTTACCTTTATGACAACCAACTATCATGTTTCAGCGGGCCGAAAGACCTGGTGGAGTATCTTTCTTGTCCTTCTGATCATCATGGCAGTGACACCCGCATCCTCGGTGGCTTCCTTCACCATGGAAGACGAGAAGAAGGTGGGCGAAGAATTCTACCAGCGAATCTTACGCAGCGGCGTTTTAATCCAAAATGACCGGCTGACTCGTTACCTGAATAATGTCGGCAGCAGGCTTGTCGCCACTGGGCCCAGAGTCCCTTTTGAGTTTCGTTTTCTTCTGCTGCGCAGTAACGCGGTAAATGCCTTTGCCACCCCCGGCGGCTACGTCTACATCAATTTGGGACTGATCAATCTGGCCGACAATGAAGCCCAGTTGGCCTCGGTTCTGGCGCATGAGATAGCTCACGTCAACAGTCGTCATATTGCCTCGATGATTGGAAAATCACAAAAAATCAATGCCGCGGCCCTTGCCGCCATAATCGCCGGCGCCCTTTTGGGCGGTGGCGGGGATTTGACCGCGGCAATGGCAAGTTTCTCCATCGCGGCAGGCTCAATGATGCAGCTCAAGTATAGCAGAGAACACGAAGAAGAGTCAGACCGAATCGGCCTGGCCACTTTAGCTCAGGCGGGCTACTCCACGGGGGCCGCTCTCGATTTCCTGAGAAACATGAGAAAAAATGAGTACTTTTCCAGCAACTTACCCTCTTATTTCCTTACCCACCCAGGAATTGATGAGCGAATAAGATATATCGAAAGCCTGATCCATACCTCATATCCTTCGGTCGGAAAAAATGAAATCACGGGTAATTTTGCGCGAATTAAGACCATCCTCACCCTGGAGGGACGCGACAACCTGAAAAACCTTCGTCATTTCATGGCCAACCTGCATAATAACCCCAACTCAGTGGATGACCTCTACGGCCTGGCAGTAACCCAGGAGCGGCTTGGGTTGTTAAGCGAAGCTCTCGGCAATTTTCATAAGGCATTGGCCCAATCCCCCGATGATCAGGATGTCATCCGGGATATGGCTATAAGCCTGTTCAATGCTGGCCGGCACCTGGAAGCGATCCCCCTTCTGAATCGCAGTTTGATGATGGATAGTGAAAACTCTCAGACCATAACCTATCTGGGCCGGGCTTACTTAAGCGCGGGAGAATACCAGCGGGCGCTCGATAGCCTGGAGAAGGGGCTTAAACTGGAATTAAGCAAAGATGCGGATTTTTATTTGCTTTTGGGCACGGCATATGGACGGGTAAAGAAACAAGGTGAATCCCATTTTTACTTTGCCCTTTCCTTTAAGATGAAGGATCGGTTCAGCACCGCTATTCATCATTTCCGGGAGGCCATAAAACACCTCCCGAAAAACTCAACGCTTTATATTGACGCTCAAAAAGAGCTGGACGCGTTGCGGGAGGCGGAAAAGCCCAAAAAAAGGGAGGCGGAAAGACGATAATTTCCTGGTCACCAATCAATCTGGTCAGGCGGAAGTTCGCGCCGGGCATATTCCAGCAAGGTGCCATCCTGGAGCAAAAGATCGAAGAGATCGGAATCGAATTCCTCTTTGCTTACCATATCTTTCAGTATCTTGATTGACTGGGAAAAACTATTGGCCCGCTTATAGGGCCTGTCTCTGGCGGTCAGCGCTTCGAAGACATCGGCCAGGGCGATTATTCTGGCTTGCAGACTCAACTGAGACCCGCCAATTCCTAAGGGATAGCCTACTCCATTGATCCTCTCGTGGTGGGCTGCCGCATAACATGGCACGTTTACAAGCTTTTTGGGGAAAGGCAAGCCGGAAAGCATTCGAGCCGTCACTGCGACGTGATTCTGAATAATATCCCTTTCCGCCTCAGTCAGCGTCCCATAAGGTATGGAGAGATTGAGAAGTTTTGCATGGGGGCTTCTCACCGGAAAGACTTCAACTGCGGCAAACGACATCAGCTACATATCTCTGCGCCTCTTTCTGCATCCTGGCCCACTCATCAGGACTAAAACAGGCGGAAATACTAAAATTTTTATCGAGCAGTTTAGATGGATGGAAGCGTTGTAACACATACCTTTTGGCGCCGTCGATCATATGGGCGGCCTCGGCCAACTCGCAGTCATTAATAAGAGAAGGCACAAGGGTGGTTCGAAATTCGTAATCGATTGACGAAGCCATAATGACGGCAATGGATCGTCTGATCTTCTCAATATCCAGCTGCGTCCTAACTATTTCAGCGTACCTGGCCGATGGACCCTTGATATCCATGGCCAGGTAATCGACCAGCCTCTCTTTAATAAGTCTCTCCAGGATCTCCGGTTCTGAACCATTGGTGTCCAGTTTGACCTCATAACCCATTTTTTTTACTTTATCGAGAAAAAAAAGGAGGTCGGGCTGAAGCAGGGGCTCCCCGCCAGTTATTGAAACACCATCGAGCTTGCCCCGGCGGCGCTCCAGAAAATCCAGCACCTGGGCCTCGGGAATCAAGTCGCTGAAGAGTTCCGGCTTAACAAGCTCGGGATTGTGGCAATAGGGGCAACGGAAATTACAGCCCTGAGTGAAAATAATCGCCGCAATACGTCCGGGAAACTCGTTTAATGAAATCTGCTGAAAACCACCGATCTTCATTGCTATAAGTTATAAACTTTTCTTAAATTAAATTCCTCTTTCTTACCCAGATTCCATTGCTTAACCGGCCGGAGATAACCCACCACCCGGGAATATACCTCGCAGGTTTCCTTACAGGTGGGACAGCTATGTTCTTCCCCTGCCAGATAACCATGAGAGGGACAAACGCTGAAGGTAGGGGTAAAGGTAATGTAGGGCAAGTGATAGGAAGTACAAATTTTTTGAATAAGATTTTTTACCACCCGATAATCGTAAATCCGCTCACCGGCAAAAATGTGAAAAACCGTTCCCCCGGTGTACTTTGTTTGAATCTGGTCCTGCAGGTCCAGGGCTTCAAACAGGTCGTCGGAATAGTTCACGGGCAATTGAGAAGAATTGGTGTAGAACGGCTCAAATTTATCATCCTTGGTTCGACTGATAAAGGGCATATTAGGATATTTCTCCTTATCAATTCTGGCCAGACGATAGGATGTGCCTTCCGCCGGGGTGGATTCGAGATTGTAATTGTTGCCGGTCTCCCGCTGGTATTCCACCAGTTTTTTTCTCATGTAATCGAGGGTGACCATGGCAAATTCACGGCCCTCCGGGTCGCCGATATTTTTGCCCAACAGATTGATGCAAGCTTCGTTCATGCCAACCAGACCAATCGTAGAGAAATGATTCTTCCAGTATTCATTGAAGCGCTTTTTTATATCCCTCAGGTAGTACTTGGTGTAGGGATAGAGATTGCCGTCGGTGAAGTTCTCTAAAACCTTGCGCTTCGTCTCTAGGCTCTCCTTGGCCAGATCCATGATCCGATCCAGCCGCCGGTAAAACTCCTCTTCCGTCTGTGCCAGATAGGCAAGACGCGGCATATTGATGGTGATGACACCGATGGAACCGGTCAGAGGATTAGAACCAAAAAGGCCCCCTCCCCTCTTTTCCAGTTCCCGATTGTCGATCCGCAGGCGGCAACACATACTGCGGGCATCTTCCGGATTCATGTCGGAATTGATAAAGTTGGAAAAATAAGGCACGCCGTATTTAGCCGTCATCTCCCACAGCGAGTCCAGGTTGCGGTCATCCCAGTTAAAATCTTTTGTGACGTTATAGGTGGGGATGGGAAAAGTGAATACCCTTCCCTTGGCATCGCCCGCTGACATTACCTCCGTAAAGGCCCGGTTGAAGAGATTCATCTCCTCCTGGAAATCGGCATACTTCTCCTCTTGCGGGATTCCTCCGATTATGACATTTTGATCAGAGTAGTACTTAGGAACGGTAACATCCAGGGTTACATTGGTGAAGGGCGTCTGAAATCCTACTCTGGTGGGAACATTGATATTGAAAATGAACTCCTGGAGCGCCTGTTTAACTTCATTGAAATTCAACTTGTCGTAGCGAATAAATGGCGCCAGCAGCGTATCGAAATTGGAGAAGGCCTGGGCACCGGCGGCCTCTCCCTGTAGCGTATAAAAGAAATTCACCACCTGACCCAGGGCGCTGCGCAGATGTCGGGCCGGCTTGCTCTCAACCTTGCCGACAACCCCGCGGAAACCCTGCTGCAAGAGATCATAGAGGTCCCACCCCACACAATACACGGACAGGATGCTAAGGTCATGGATATGAAAATCGCCGCCGCTGTGGGCCTTCCTGACCTCCGGCGAGTAGATTTCATTTAGCCAGTACGTTTTGCTAACCTCGGAAGATATGTAGTTGTTCAATCCCTGCAGCGAATAATCCATATTGCTGTTTTCGTGAATTTTCCAGTCCACCTTCTTCAAGTACTGATCAACCAGGTCCACCTCCATCTTGCTGGCCAGCTCTCTTAAACGGGCATGTTGATCCCGGTAGATGATATAGGCTTTGGCGGTTTTCCGGTAGGCCGAGCTCAGTAGAACCTCCTCGACAATATCCTGAATCTCTTCCACCGTAGTGATCCGGTTGTCGAAAAGACGTTCTGATAAATTGAGAACCTTGATAGTTAGAACCCTTGCCACGGCAAAATCGAATTCCCCGGTGGCAGCTCCCGCCTTGGCAATGGCATTGGTAATTTTATCCGCATTGAATTTAACCAGCCGTCCATCTCTTTTTCGTATCTTGGAATGCATTTTTTCATCTCCCTGTAAAACATGACAACATGGGCAAGAGCTTTGGCCTAAATACTCATCCCTGCCTATCTATATCTTGTGGCATAGCGTCCAATTACCACCACATATTGGGGTTGTCAACCAATACTTTTCTTTTACAGCATTTGAACTATTCGTGGTTCTAAGCCCTTGTAGTCGGGTAGAAATGCTGAAGCTGCCGGAAGACGCCGCCAACTGGAATTTCCGCGACGACGACAGCGATTATTACACCCCGGCAGGCAAGCTCTACCGCCTTATGAGTCCCTCGCAAATGAAGTCGTCATTTTATTGTCAAAAAAAGGCACATTCGATGAGGCGGTAAAAAGTCGGCAAAACTGTAATTTGGGGATGAAGCTATAAAAAGCGCCTTAAGGCAAGGCGCGCAAATCATGAGGAATGAGGCGTACTTTACCGTACGCCTTGAGTGACGAAGGCGTCCTGCAGGTCCGCCGCGGGTTTCTCCGGGCAGGCGGCGCGAACGATCTCCTCCGGGCTGCCCGCGGCAACGATCCGGCCCTCGTTGATCATCACGATCCGCCCGCAATGGCGGGCCTCGTCCATGTAGTGGGTCGTCACGAAGACGGTAATCCCCTCACCGGCAAGCTGGCCGATGAAGTCCCAGAAGTGACGGCGGGTGATCGGATCGACGCCCGATGTCGGCTCGTCGAGAAAGAGAATCCGCGGGCGGTGGAGGAGGGCGCAGCCCAGGGCCAGACGCTGGCGCGCCGGAACGTTCAGGACACGGCCTCCCACCTGGAAGGACAGACGCGCCTGGGTCGCCTCGATGCTCCCGGAGTAGAAGAGCTCACCTGAGCGGGCCTGCTGCTGGCCGCGGTAGACGAATAGACTCGTGCCGATCAAAAGCGCCAGCAGGATGAAGAAGATGATGATGATGATGATGATGATGCGTTTCTTCACAGGACACCTCTACGGGGATTGCATAAACATGAGGGACATCACCAATTTATTAAGGAATACCTATGCCTGACTCGACAATAAGTCAAGAACCAAAAGCCGACTTCTTTGGAAAAAAAGTAACTATTTAGGAGTCAGGAGCCAGGAGCCAGAATGGGAAGAAAGCCCGCTCCAGGATTTTCGAGACTTGATTGTATGGCAAAAGCACAGCAGTTTGTTTTATCCACGTATCACTGCCTTTATTCTGAATTATGACTCCGGAATTCTGGCGGCGCGGTAAAAAGTCCGGATGCGGCGTTGCGCTACATCCCTCGTCACTGCGGCGTACCCAGAAGTACGCCTCATTCCTCGTGATTTGCGCGCCTTGCCGCAGCCTGCCCCGGCGAAGGCCGGGGGCCTTTTTACAAAGCCGTCCGGAAACAGGCGTTTTTATGACTTTTTACGAAGTCGTCATTCTTGGCGAGGCGGTAAAAACTCCGATTCCCCCTCCCCCGGTGGGAGGGGACAGGGGGCGGGGGCTTAAACTTTCGATATATCAGCTATTATCACCCTCTCCCCAACCCTCTCCCATCAAGGGAGAGGGGGCCTTTCTACTTTTCACGAAGTCATCATTCTTTCAGAGACTTATCCCCCCTTTCGAAAAGGGGGGCAGGGGGGATTTGTAATAAAAGCAGGTGGTTATTTATTATCCGTCAAATCTCCCTAGAACCCCTCTTTTCTAAAGAGGGGAGAAAAACCGTTCTACCCATAAATTTGTCGCACACCCATCTTGCCATTTGGTCTTGTCTTTTTCTGCGCTGCCCGTTATGATCTGCGAGACAGGGTTCTATTAAAATAAAAGAAGGACGTTTCTGGCTATGGATCATAACGAGTCATCATCTTTGGCTATCAAGGGTTTTCTTCACCCGGAGGAGGCCAGTTGCCTCTATGAACTGGCAAGGCGGGCGAGCATCCTGGGACCATGCCTGGAGATAGGAAGCTACTGCGGCAAAACCGCCTCCTGCCTGGGACGGGGTTGCCGGGAAACAGGCGGGATACTTTTTTCTATCGACCATCATCGCGGGTCAGAAGAGCAGCAGCCGCAAGAGGCCTACTTTGACCAGGAGCTCCTGGATGCTTCAAGTGGCCTAATCGACACTCTGCCTTTTTTTCGCCGGACCATCCAGTTGCTCGAGCTGGAAGATACGGTGGTGCCCATCGTTGCCAAATCCGCAGTAGTCGCCAGAAAATGGTCTACCCCTCTTGGCCTGGTGCTGATTGACGGGGGCCATACCTTCGAGGCGGCCGTTGCCGACTATTGCTGTTGGTCCCCTCATGTCATTCCCGGCGGCTATCTCCTGATCCATGATATTTTTGACAGTCCGGAACAGGGCGGTCAGGCGCCGCGGCTGATCTACCGCCTAGCCTTGGAGTCAGGTCTTTTTGTCGAGCTGCCACTGGTGCAAACGCTTGGCATCTTAAGGCGGATTCAGCCCGGCGAGGTCACCCCCTGGGTCAGAGAAAAGTGGTCAGGGTTTCCTTCTCTGACCTAACCCCTCTTGGCGTCAAACCTGTTGACGGTCCAATGCCAGGTTAGGTTGCCGTTATCTCTTCTGCGCCTGATGTAACCGCAATCACAAAAACTTTTAATCGTCTCTTCAATAAGATCGTATTCCACCCCCGTCCTTCCCTGGATGAATTGACACAGTTCATTTATTCCCGGCTCGCCAGCGGCTTCATCGGCATCAGCCGGGGCCGCAATACAGAAGGATTCAATAAGATCCTCCACCAAGATACGGTAAACCAGCCGCATCCGGAACTGGCCCCTTACCTGAAGGTCGATCTGGGAACTATTGGTCTTCTTATAACCCGCAACCATTTCTTCCCAGGCCAGACGAATCTCTTCATCGTAATCGGCGACAAATTCATTCAACTCTTCCGGTAAAAGCCCCCTAGTCCTGACGATGGCGCTGTTGGCATCATAGCGGTTCCAATCATCCGTAAGTATCTCCAGATCATAGTCGCAGACCCTTTCCCGGATCCTGGTGCCGGGAAAGGGAGCAAGAAAGTGGTAGCCAAAGAGGGATCCAAGGCTTTTGGCGAAGGCCCTGGTTTCGGCCAGTGTTTCTCTGGTTTCACCGGGAAGACCAACCATAAACGAGGTATGGGGGATTATCCCGGTTTCCCGGCAGAGCGCTACGGCCTGCCGCACCATGTCTTTGGTAATGGATTTGCCGATCCGGTCGAGGATCTCCTGGTTTCCCGATTCCACGCCAAAGCTTACGGCATCGCAGCCAGCCGCACGCATGGCCTGAAGGATTTCGCGATCCACCGTGTTTACCCTGGCAAAGGCACTCCAGTCGAACTTAAGCCCTCTTTTGCCTATCTCGGCGCAGATCGTAAGCACGCGCGATTTTTTGGCAACAAAGAGATCGTCGGCAACATTGATCCGGCTAATGCCATATGAGAGGATCTGTTCAATCTCATCGACCACTAATGCCGGACTTCGCAGGCGGACTTTATTGCCCACCATCCGCCTACCGACGCAGAAGATGCAATTGTAAGGGCAGCCGCGGCTGGTAATAATGCTGACGGAATAACCGAGCGCCATGTAACGCGAAAGGCTCAAGAGGTGCCGGGCCGGCAGGGGGATTCTATCCAGATCCTCAATCAATTCCCGGTGCGAAGTAATCACCGTGCGACCATCCCGGCGAAAGGCGATCCCTCGCACCCCTTCCCACTGATCCGGCCGGTCAATCAATGGCAATAGTTCTTGGAGGGTTGCTTCGCCCTCCCCGATTACGACGATATCGATCCCCGGGTAGGCGGCAAGGACCGCGGGGGCCTCAAAAGATACATGGGGGCCGCCCATCATGGTTACAATCCGAGGGTTTAAGCGCTTGACGGTGCTGATGATCTCCGCGGCCGCAAAAAAATTAAGGGTCACTGACGTTATCCCGGCCACCTGAGGGTCAAATTCCGCCAGTTGCGCTCTGAGTTTTTCCTCTGAATAGCTAGAAACGATGTAATCAAATATCCGCACCTCGGCTCCGGCTGCCTCGCAGGCGGCAGCTACGTAGGTTATCCCCAGAGGCGGCGCCGGGGCCTCCTCAAGGGGATAGGGCGGTGCAATAATAGCTACTCTCATGACAAAAATTTAGTCTCCCTTCCTTGGATAAAGCAGGCTGCGTAGCCAACCCAGTGTGGTATTATCTTTCAGAAAGGCCCGGTCTATCTCCCCAAATTGCTCCTTCAGACCCTGCGGATCGGATAGCCATTCCGCCCTTGTTTTTCTGGGGTGGGCCGGGTCAAGTTCTTTCACGACCCGCGCCGGGTTGCCGACGGCAATCGCATCGGCGGGAATATCCCGCACCACAACGGCTCCGGCGCCGATGATACTGTTCATGCCTATAGAAACACCCTTGCCGACAATGACGCTATCGCCAATCCATACATTATCGCCGATAGCCACCGGAGCCGCCTGGCCGACGGGAGCCGATCGGTCGTAAATTCCATGCCAATCGGCGTCGGTGATGTACACTCCCTGGGCCAGCATACAGCCGCTGCCAATTTTTATCCCCCGGGCAGCACTGATCCGCACCCCCGGACAGACCAGACAATAGTCACCCAGTTCAATCCAGCCTGCTTCCCCCCATTCCGACCAGACGGTAAAGCGAACCTTCCTGTCTGCCGTGGCAATCACATGAACATATTCTCCAATCGTTACCGGCCCGCCGAAGACCTCAACATGACGGGGGCTCATGAAGACAGCCCCGCGCCCCAGCCTTTCAAATTGCGGCGCCAGAAACCTTTGCAAATACCAGTGCCGACAGGCCTCGTGGAGTCTTTTTAAATAGTAAGGCCGGTGATCTCTTCTCATCTTTTTACCGCGCCATTATGGTTGAGCTTTAGTTCCTCGATACGCTCCTCAATGTCTGCGACAGTCCAGGATTGTTGAATGCTGTTCCAAAACCGGTGATTAAAGAGCAGGCTCCCCGGGGTAACCTTGTACAGAGCGTCATGGGCTAAAATAATGGCCGCCGCCGTCCAGGAGGTTCGTTCTTCCGGCCAAATGATGCCATCAGGAAAGGTAACGCCCATCCAGTACGAGCCATCGTCATATTTCATCCGAGAAATCCAGTTTAAAACGATCTTCCCCTGTTCGTATTCTTCCAAGGCCGCAAGCGCCAGGGTCAATTCGGCGGTTTCGGCCAGGGTTACCCACGGCTGATCAGAAACACAGCGGATTCCCCAGCCGGGGACAACAAACTTCTCCCACTGGCGGGATATTCTGGCTCTGGCTTCTTTGCCCGAGAGGGCGCCACAGAGAACCGGGTAATACCAGTCCATGGAAAAGCGTGATTTAATCATGTTAAAAAGGTTGGGTCTGTTTCTTATCGCCTCCCCCAGCTTTTGCCATGGTAAAACCCAATGGCCAACCTTCTTGCCCAAAAGCCGACCCAGAACCAGGGCACATTTGAGACTCATGAAGACCGAACTGGAGCCTGTCAGGAGGGCCATTTTATCCACCTGCCCCCGTGCATCTTTGGCCCAGTAAATTTCCCCATCAGGCGCTTGAAGCCCCAGCGCAAAATTGATGCCTCGGACGATTGACGGCCACATTTCCGCAATAAATCTCTTGTCCTCCGTGAGGAGATAATGGTGGAACAGACCGCAGGCGATATAGGTGGACATGTTCGCCTCTCTGGTTTTATCTTTGGGCTGGCCATTTTCGTAGGAGTAATACCAGCTGCCGTCGGGAAGCTGCTTACCCGCCAGCCACTGATAGGCCCGTTCGGCCTCTTTCCGGTAGCCTGCAGCAGCCAATCCCATGGCGGACTCCACATGATCCCAGGGGTCCGTTTTGCCTCCCCGCGACCAGGGGATCTCGCCGTCATCACGCTGCAGACTCAAAATAAACGAGGCCATTGCCTCAATGTCTAATTGCAGGCCGATATCAGCCGGCTGAAGCTTTTTTCCCGTTAGCAGTTGCTCCATGGTCACCCTTTACATAAATAGAATACAATACTCTTGCCAACCAGCGGATTAAGCATTTTATCCAATAATGATAGCCACCGGGGCCTTTTCATAATGTCCCATTCAAGAAAGCGGCGGTAGAGGTTTACCAGCCGGTTACGGTCGTTCTTGTGGCCGACAATACATTTCAGCCACCAGTATGGTGAGTGTAGGGCATGTTTATAATTGATAAAAAGGAGGGTCAGACCCGCACGTTTGAGGGCGGCGAGAAGCTCTTTTTTCCGATAAATCCGGATATGCCCGCCCGGTTCCTGATGGTAGGCCCGGGAAATCGCCCAGCAGATCCTCTCCGGCAAAAAGCGGGGAACGCTGACCGCAAGCATCCCGCCCGGCTTCAACACCCTGACTAACTCCCGGATGGCAATTTCATTAGCCGCGATGTGTTCCAGCACCTCAGAGCAGATGACGGCATCGAAGGATTCGTCGCGGAAGGGCAGCCCAATGAGCGAGGACTGCACTATTAACCATTCCGGAGCCGCCTCATTTAAACCCGCCCGTGATGACTGTACCTCCGGCAACTGCTGTTGCCCACCGTAACCACTGTTTATCAGATTTTTCCGGCAACTGCAGAGGTCTTCCCAGTTGAGATCCAGCCCCACGACCCGAACCCCAGGCAGGGCAAATGCCGCCATCAGGTGCCGTCCCCCCCCGCAACCGGCATCCAGTACCCGCTGACCCGGCTTTAAATTCAAACGGGAGAGTTCAACGGTTTGCATCTATGGCCTCCCGATAAACAGCCACAGTTTTCTCGGCCGCAACCCGCCAGTTGAAAAGGCTGCGCACCCGTTCTAATCCAGCCTGACCAAGCTTGACCTGGAGAGCCGGATTGTCCAAAAGGGAGCTTATCGCCCGCTCCAGGGCGCCTGAATCGCCCGGCGGAACAATAATGCCTGCATCTCCCACCACCTCCGGCAGGGCGCCGCCGGAGGTGGCGACAACCGGCACCCCGCAGGACATGGCCTCACCGGCGGGCATTCCGAATCCTTCATACAGAGAAGGAATAACGGCCATTGTCGCCCGGGCGTAATAGTGAGCAAATTGATGGGGTTCAATCCGGCCGGTAAAGCTTACCGTTTCTCCTAATCCCAGATTGCGGACCAGATTTTCAATATAGCCATCTTTCTTAGGCTGGCCGATAATGGTCAGCCTGATGCTCCTCTTTTTCTTTATGGAAGCCAGGGCCTCCATAAGATACCCTAAACCCTTCAACGGGGTGTCCGCACTGTTGGTAACCAGCAGATGGTCTTTTTCCCGCTCCCAGCCGGGCAGCGGATGAAATAGTTCGGCGTCGATACCGTTCATTACCACCGCTATCGACTCGTGCTTGATCCGATAGTCGCGGCAGATATCCTTTTTTGATGCCTGAGATACGGTAATTATTTTCGCCATGCGGCGGGAAACCCTCATTTGCATTCCCAGAAAAGAATACCAGCGGCGGACGCCTATCTTTTTGAGAATTGACCCGGCCGCAAGGAGCTCCGTCTGCCGGTCGATGGTAACGGGGTGGTGAATAGTCGTCACCAGCGGATAGCCTAAAGACTGGAGGGCTAAAACGCCATAAGCGAGACACTGGTTGTCATGGACAATGTCATAGGCCGGGCGAAAACGTCGGAAATGGCGATAGGCGCGCACGCCAAAGGTAAAGGGCTCAGGAAAGCCCCCGGTGCACATCGAAGCATACTCGTATAAATTCAGCAAATTGAGCAGTTTTTTTTTATTCGTTACCTTAAATAGATGCTCCGGATTATAAAGATCAAGGCCGGGAAGCTTAATCAAAGGGAGATGATCGTCCAGTTGCGGATAGGGAGGGCCGGAAATAATTTCCACCTGATGGCCCAGTTCCACCAAAGCCTTGCTTAAATGCCTGATATAGACACCCTGGCCCCCGGAAGCGGGATTACCCCGATAACTTAGCAGACAAACTCGCAGAGGCTCGCCATCCGGGCATTTTGTATTATTATCGGTACTTCCCATTTCCCTGGCGCCCCATAGACAAAAACCGTGTCTTCCCCCACGTTGCGACTATACCAAGCGCCATTTTGTGTCAATTGAATTATAATTAGGGACAGAAATACTGTCCCTGGACCTGATAGTAGGACTGAAGGTTGGCGACGGTCAGCAGTGATTTTCCTCTCGCTGTTGAGACTGTGTCGCAATTCGGAAACTGGACAAAAAGCGATATTTGGAGAGGGGGTTTACCCCTCAAATTTGAGAATAATCGCATGTGGACCTTCTTAGAAGGTCATTTTTCCGAGCACCGTCAGAGAAACTAATTGCGACACAGTCTCCAGTGGGGAGGGAATGATGTTATGGCGTTCAAACCTGCCCGCCCACCTGGTACATGGGGGCCGGTATCGGTTCGGCGATGATTTTTGTGCTGTTCACCTATGGCGGCTGGAATGATGCGGCCTACATTTCGGCTGAGGTGCGCGACCGTGAACGCAATATGGCCCGTGCGTTGCTGCTGGCGATCGGCCTGGTGACGGTGCTGTATCTACTGGTCAATACCGCCCATCTGAGGGGGCTGGGGTTTGATGCCATGGCGCGCTCGAAAGCCGTCGCTGCGGATTTGCTGAAAGCCGTGTGGGGGCCGACCGGAGAAAAGCTAATTGCCATCATGATTGCCATTGCGGCCTTGACCTCAGTCCAATGGCTCGATGATTGTCGGCACACGTTCGAATTATGCGTTGGGTCGCGACTGGCAGATGATGCGTTATCTCGGACGCTGGGACGAAGCCAGTGGTTCGCCGCGTAATGCCATGCTGGTACAGGGCGTAATTGCGCTGGCTCTAGTGGGGTTTGGCGCGATCCAGAAAGCAGGTTTTAAAGGGCTGATCGCTCGTACAAAAAATAAATAAGGAGCCAGCTCGTCAAGCCTGGTCTTTATCGGGCAGTTGTTCTTTTACTTCCAGCAGAGACACCCGGTTAAAGGGCAGGCTAAGGAGCCCCAGTAAGACGACTGCGCCGATCGCGAGGAAGTGATGAATGATGGCAAAGCTCAAGGCCTCGGATTCAGCGATGCGGAAAAAGCCGAGGCCTAGGATAGTCGCATAATGCCAGTTGCCGATGAAACCGGGGGCAGCAGGTATGGCAATCCCCAATATGATTATCACGTTGAGAACAAACGGCGCGACAAGAGGCAGCTTAAACCCGAAAGATCGGAAAAAGACGAAGATCACCAATACGTGCAAAAGCCAGATTACAGCGGAGAGAAACGCGGCCTGGATTAGTTTGTTATCCTGGCTTAAGATGTTGAATCCTGCGATGAAGTTTTTGATTATGCCGGCGACCTTGCCGGCAAATCGTCCCGAAAGCTTTTCGATAAGAGGGGCCAAAAGATGCAGGATTTTTTTTCTTTTTACAACGGCTATTATCATTGAACCCACAAGAATAAGCGTAACGAGGGAAAAGACTAGCGCCGCCGTTGCCAGCCAGGGGGGAAAGGGGATAAACAGCAAAAGCGCGCCGGCCATCAGGAGTATAGTCAGGCTGTCCATAACCCGCTCCACGAGGATGGTGGCCAGCACCGATGGCAAGGGAAGGGAAGTTCTGTTTGTTACCAGATAGGCGCGGACCACCTCGCCTAAGCGCGCCGGCAGGGCCACAAGGCTGAAGAGGCCAATATTAGTGATGATTATCATATCGGCAATGCTTATTTTTACCAGTGGGCGCAAGATGATGCCCCAACGCAGGACACGGATAAACTGGATCAGAATTATTACCAATAATGCCCCGACCAGAGAGAATAGATCGATTGTGGCCAGGCGGGACAGGACCTCTTCCCAGTGGGTATTCCGGAAAGACAGATATACAAACAGGGCCCCCAGCAGTATCCCGGCAACAAATTTTTTATTCATCGGCCGCTCCGGACAGGGGGGCTGTAAAATAAAGAAAAAAGAAGTTAAACGACGCCATCAATTTTTCTGAATATTGTCGGCGACCTTGTCATGTAAAAGCTGTGATGACACTTTATTGCCCACTGCTCCCACCCTTATGGCGACTGTGGTGAGGTTCCGCGCCTTGTACTTGACTGAAATGGTAACCTTTTCGTCGCTGATAACAGCAGATATGCTTCCCTGGCCGATCTCCCGGTACGGTTTCACATCTGTCCCGCGCATCTGGGCCACGGTCTTTTCACAGGCAGCCCAGACACGGTCGAAGGCCGCAGCATGGTCAGTTTTCAGCTCGCCGCCGATGTAGATATAAGTTCCCGAAGCGGCGGTAACCGCCGCGACCCCGCCTACCAGTAACGGCGCTCCGCAACCGGCAAGCGGGATCGTAAGCAAAAGGTACAAACAAAACCATCTAATTTGCCTTGCCATGATCTGTCCTTTCTTCTGAATTATTGGTCAAGTCCCTGCTGCCAGAAGGCCGTTGCGCCGATCGGCGTTAGTGCGGCTCGCCGCCTATCCGGGCAAATTCTCGCAGCAATTCTTCCTGCTTTTTGTTAATATTGGTCGGAGTTACAACTCGGATTTCAATCAGGTGATCTCCCCGACCGTAACCTTGCAAGCGGGGAAAGCCCTTGCCTTTCAGAACAAATGTTTTGCCGCCCTGGGTTCCTTGGGGGATATTGATCCGTTCCGTTCCGTTCAATGTGGGAACCTCTATTTTTGCCCCGAGGGTTGCCTGGATAAAGCTTACGGGAACTTGACAATACAGATCGTCCTGTCTTCTTTCAAAAAATTCATGGGGCTCCACGGTAATAAAAACATACAGATCGCCGTTTTCACCGCCAAAGAGTCCTTCTTCCCCCTCACCACGTATTCTCAGGCGAGAACCGGTATTTACTCCCGGCGGGACTTTTATATTGAGATTCTTGGAGTACATCACCTTTCCCTTGCCTTGGCAGCTACGACATAGGTCAGTGATAACTATACCCTGGCCGCCGCAGGCACTACAGGTGGTGGTTAAGGTAAAAAAGCCGGTGGACTGGCTTACCTGTCCCTTGCCGTTACAGCGGCGGCAGCTGACCGGTGGCGTATCCGGATTGGCGCCTGTTCCGTCACAGGTTTCGCACTTTCGTGATTTGGCGATCTCCAGATCGCAGGCTACTCCCTGCGCTGAGTCAAGAAACGAGATGGTCAGATCGTAACGCAAATCGGCACCGTTTTGGGCCCGGCTGCGTGTCCTGGCCTTGGTTCGGCCAAAGCCGAATGCATCCTCAAAAATGTCGGTAAAATTCGCAAAAATATCATCAAAACCGGAGAAACCATTTAACCCGGCGCCCTTGAGTCCCTCAAATCCATAACGGTCATAGATGCTCCTTTTTTCCCGATCTCTCAATACTTCATAAGCCTCGGCGGCTTCCTTGAACTTTTCTTCCGCCTTCTTGTCCCCTGGATTGCGATCAGGGTGGTACTGCATGGCTAAACGACGATAACCTTTTTTTATGTCTTCATCCGATGCATCTTTGGGTACATTGAGTACCTCGTAGTAACAACGTTTTATCATTTATTGCCTGTAATCCCCCTTGGTTCAGATCTGGTAAATTTGGAAGACCCCCAATCCTCTTACTGTCCGTAATCGTCTTTAGGACAGTAGCAGGCTGAGCGCCTCTTCATAGCGTAGTCTGGTTTTTTCGATAATCTCCTTCGGCAGCCGGGGAGCCGGTGGCACCTGGTTCCATTTGATGCCGATAAGATAATCACGCAGGAACTGCTTGTCATAGCTTTGCTGGGTACGGCCTGCTTCATATTTATCCTGGGGCCAAAACCGGGATGAGTCCGGCGTGAGCAACTCGTCGATGAGAATCAGTTCACCGTTTCTTAAACCAAACTCGAACTTGCAGTCGGCAATAATAATCCCTTTGTGAAGGGCATATTCAGCGGCGAGTTGATAGATGGCCAGGCTGGTATCCCTGAGCCGTTTGGTAAGCGTCTGGCCAATTATATCCTCAACTTGGGCGATGGTCATCGCTGTATCATGCTGTCCGGGCGGCGCTTTGGATGAAGGGCTGAAGATCGGTTCCGGAAGTTTGGCCGATTCTTTGAGCCCCGGCGGTAATTTGATCCCCGAAACCGAGCCTTGATTCAGGTAATCCCGCCAGCCGGAACCGCTGAGATATCCCCGGACAACACATTCCACCGGCAAAGATTCTGCCCTTGCCACCAGCATGCTCCTGCCCTGAAGCTGTTGGCCGTAGGGGCGAAATTGCCGGGGGTAGTCTTCAAAATCTACCGACAAGAGGTGATTGGCGATTATATGTCTGGTCTTGTCAAACCAGAAGGCCGACATCAGGGTGAGGATCTCCCCCTTGCCCGGCACCGGGTCGGGCATGACCACATCGAAGGCGGAAATTCTGTCGGTAGTCACAATCAGCAGCTGATCATCGCCTGCTTCATAGATGTCGCGCACCTTGCCCCTAGTCAGTATATTCAAGCCGGGAAAGTTTGTTTCAAAAAGGCCTGCCGTTTTCATTTCAATAGCCTAAAGATAGGGATTGTGGTACTTTTCGTGACCAATGGTAGAAGACGGCATCCGGCCGTAATTATGACCCGGTAAAACTCTGGTTTCTTCCGGAAGCGTAAAGAGTCTTTCTTGGATGGACCGAGACATGGTATCCCAGGAGCCGCCGGGCAGATCGGTTCTTCCCACCGCCTCCACGAAGAGGGTATCGCCCGTGAAGACAACCCCGTTGCCATAGAGCGCGATCCCTCCCTGGGAATGGCCCGGGACATGGATTACCTGGAGGGACTCCTTGCCTATTTGTATGATATCACCGTCTTTTACTCTGATATCAGCAGGCGGTGACCTGCGAGCACCGAACATTTTCAGGATCATCTCCGGCGTAGAAGCGAGCATATCCGCATCATCCTCGTGAATAATGATTTGGGCGCCCGTCTTTTGCTTCATCTCCACATTTCCGGCTGTGTGGTCCACATGGCCGTGAGTGTTGACGATATATTTGATGTTGAGATTGTTTTTTCTGGCTTCGGCGATAATGCGGTCGATTTCATCTGCCGGATCGACAACCAGGGCCTCGGTACTCTCCAAATCTCCCACCAGGTAGGCAAACACGGCCATGTGACCTACCTGTAGCTGCTTTACGAACATAAGAGCCTCCTTGAGTTAGTAAAAAAGAGACCCTTTTCTAGCATTACTGGTGGTTTCCCGTCAATGTATTTACCGCGCCCGGGTGTACGACAAATTTATGGGTAGGGCGGATTTTCTCCCCTCTTGAGCAAAGAGGGGTCGGGGGAGATTTGACGGACAATAAATAACCTCTTGCTTTTATTAGAAATCCCCCCTGCCCCCCCTTTGGGAAAGTGGGGCAGGTCTGTGCAAGAACAGTATACCCACATTTTTGTCGCACACCATCCTGAAAGTTCCAGGGCGACGTTGCTTGGACATTCGGGGGAACCTGGATGTATGGTTCCCCCGAACATTCCCATTATTCGCGCTCGTACTTGAAGGATACGGTAAAGCGGGCCCGGTACCTGTCAACCCGCCCATTTTCGATGGTTACATCCAGTTTGACCACCTCCGCGACCCTCAATTCCCGCAGGGTTGTGCTGGCAGTTTCTATGGCTGTCTGCATTGCGTCTTCCCACGAGGTTTTACTTGTCCCCACCAGTTCGATAATCTTGTAGGTGCTTTCTGGCATGATCTCTCTCCTTTCTTAAGTTAAATTTTAATGTGGGATAATGGTCACCATCGCATATTGCACGGGCCGTAAACCCGCAACAACCGCACCGCAGCCAACTTGTGGCAATGACGACATCAGAGAAGTATCACGCTTGACCTGGTGTTAAAAACACCAGAATCAGATGCAATAGAAAAATCAAGGGCAATTAAGATCATGTTATAAGGAGAGCGATTTTCTTCTCATCCTCAGTGTTTTACCGAATATACGGTTAAACATTTTTCCCGTCAAGAATTAAAATCGCATCCTGTTGTCATAATTTCCTGTAAAAAAGTTCCCGTCAGGGATATAATGAAACAATCTTGGAGGAAAGTTGAGGAACGATTTAATGCCGAATGTGGTTGGAATAGACATTGGCTCAGTTGCGGTATCGGTTGCGGTAATCGATGAAGGCGCCGCGGTAGTCAGCTCTTTTTATCAGTTTCACCAGGGGGCGATCAGAAAAAGCCTGCGCCAGATTTTCGATAGCATCGATATTGCCCGGACAGGTGGGGTCGCAGCCACTATTTCCGGCCCGGAAATTCTGCGTGGCGTATCCCGCTACGATAATCAGCTGGCAATTATGGCCGCCGTTAAAAGCTTTCATCCCCAAGTCGGCAGCATTCTGTTTGTTGGTGCGGAAAACTTCGGTCTCATCACCTTTAACGAACAGGGGGATTACGAGAGTTACCGTTCCAATTCCTCCTGCGCGGCCGGCACCGGCAGCTTTCTCGACCAGCAGGCCAAGAGGCTCAATATCAATAGCATTGATATACTAAGCAAAATAGCCTTCTGTGAGCACAATAACACCCCCAAGATTGCCACGCGCTGCGCTGTCTTTGCCAAAACGGACCTGATTCACGCCCAGCAGCAGGGCTATTCAGTGGGCCAGATCAGCAGTGGGCTTTGCGAGGGCCTGGCGAAAAATGTAATTGATACTCTGATTCCGGATCAACACATCCGTGCGCCCCTGATCCTGGCGGGCGGTGTTTCCATGAATCAGGCAGTGGTTAATCATTTTCGCCGTCTGCTCAAGACGGAGCCAGTCGCAAGCCAGTACAGTCATCTCTACGGGGCCATCGGCGCGGCCCTGCTTTTTCAGGAAGAAGCGCTGCCTCTGGAATTGCAATACAAAAGCTGGGATGAGCTCTTCTGCGAAGAAAAACTAGAAAAAACATACGGATACCCACCTCTGGCGTTGTCGCAGTCGGTTTTCCCTGATTTCGCTACGCTACACAGTTATCTTTACTCACCAGAAAATTTGCACGCCGGGATTGAGGTGGATATTTATGCGGCGCCAGAGGAGCAGCAGGACGTATATCTGGGCATCGATATTGGCTCCACCAGCACCAAGGCGGTATTAATCAATAAAAAAACGGAACCGCTGGTTGGCCTTTATACCCAAACGTCCGGCCAGCCACTTAGGGCAGTGCAGGCGCTGTTCGAAGCTCTGGAAAATATAGGCAATAAATACCACTGCGAGTTTAATTTTCATGGTGTGGGCGCCACTGGGTCCGGACGAAAATTTATTGGCCGGATTATTAATGCGGATTCCATCATCGACGAAATCACGGCCCACGCCCGCGCCGCCTATGAACTTGATTGCGAGGTGGATACCATTATCGAAATCGGGGGCCAGGACGCCAAGTTCACCACCATGAAAGGCGGCATGGTCACCTCATCTGTGATGAATAACGTTTGCGCCGCCGGAACCGGCAGCTTTATTGAGGAGCAGGCGACGAGGCTGGGGGTGCCGCTTACTGAATATGCCAGCCGGGCATTAAACGTTTCTGCTCCAATTTCAAGTGACCGCTGCACGGTTTTCATGGAGCGCGATATCAACAACTATCTGATGGCAGGATATTCGGTTGCGGAGATATTGGCCAGCGTTCTGCATTCGGTATGCGAAAATTATCTGACGAAGGTGGCGGACGAAGCCAATATCGGCAACCGGATCTGCTTCCAGGGAGCCACGGCCCGCAATAAGGCCCTGGTTGCCGCTTTCGAACAACGCCTAAAGAAACCTGTCTTTGTCTCCAAGTTTTGCCATTTAACCGGGGCCTTGGGTACCGCCCTTATTTTAGCAGAAAGCGCCGTCGATAATTCTACTTTTCGCGGCCTGGCGTTACATAAAGAAGTTATTCCAGTGGAAATAGAAATCTGTGAACTATGCCACAATAACTGCAAGATCAATAAGGTGACGGTGAAGGGCGATGCAGTTGCCTTTGGTTTTCTATGCGGACGGGATTACGATACAAAACATTACGTTGGGCCGACGAGAAAACGATACGATCTGATCACCGAAATAGACAGGGTTTTTCGTACAGTCAAAAGGACAAGCTTCAAAAAACAGCTGAAGATCGGAATTCCAGACGGCCTGCACTTTGCCGAAGATATGCCGCTTTGGAAACATTTTTTTGGCGCCCTGGGGGTAGAGGTTGTATCCGGTGAAAACTTTAAAAATGCAATTAAATCAGGAAAGAAGATCGCCCGTGCCGAGTTTTGCGCCCCAATTAACGCTTTTTTTGGCCAGGTACAGAATCTAGTTGACAAATGCGATTACATTTTCCTGCCCGTTTATTTGGAAGCGGCGGAATCAAAAGATGATGCCTATCGCTACTACTGCTATTACACCCAGTTTGTGGCCACCCTGGTCAGCGGGATTACGAGCATTACACTGAAGAACAAAATCATAATGCCGCTGGTCGATTACCATTCTTTTCAGTCAAGAATAGAACTTTTTAGCCTGTTGAAGCCGATTTTGGGCGTCAGCTATTGGGAAATTTATAACGCCTACGCCGCGGCACTTTCGTTTTATAACGAAGGACGGGAGAGTCTGGTCAACATCTATAATCGCGAAAAGCCCAGCGACAGCGAAATTGCTGTCGTTCTGCTTGGCAGGCCCTACTCGGTCTTGAACAATACGATGAACAAGGGGATTCCAGCTGTTTTTGGCGATCTCAACATCAAAACCTTCTACCAGGATATGCTGCCTGCCCACGGTAATGATTTATCCGAAATCGATCAACTCCTGAAGAGGTTTCACTGGAACTACTCGGCTAAGATTTTGGAGGCGGCTCTATTTGTGGCGCGTACCCCTGGCCTCTATCCCGTTTATATGACATCTTTCAAATGCAGCCCGGATTCGTTCACTATCGAATACTTCAAGCGGATCATGGACAAATACGCCAAACCCTATCTGATCCTGGAGCTCGACGAGCATGATTCCAATGTGGGGTACGAAACCAGGATCGAAGCCGCCGTCCGCTCATTTCAGAATCATGCCAAGAGTGGTTCGGTTCGACCGCAGCCGGACCGTGCGCTGCCTCTAAACATGCAGAGCATAACGAAGATACGCGACAAAACCCTGCTTTTTCCCTGCTTCGATCCGCTTTGCGCCAAGCTCCTGGAAGCTGTGCTGCTCAAAGAGGGTATTGACGCCCGCATGGTGCCGCTGACGGAAAAAATCATTCAACGGGGGCTTAGAACCAACCGGGGGCAGTGCATTCCGGTTAATCTCATCGCCCAGAGTTACATGGATTACATCGAGGACAATCTTCTCGACCCCGCGCAAACGGCAGTGTGGACCTTCGACAGCCGTCGCGTGGCCTGCAACATCAGGATGTATCCGCAGATGATCAAGGCCCTGATGGAATCAGCTGGCAATGGAATGGAGATGGTTGATGTTTATATCGGCAACCTATCGCTTAGCGATATCTCCATCGCGGCTTCGGTGGAAGCCTATTTTGCCTACATGTTCGGCGGGATGCTGCGAAGGGTCGGATGTAAGATACGACCCTATGAAAAGGAAAAGGGGGTGACAGACAGGGTCATCGCCTTGTCATTGAACATGCTCTACAATACGTTGCTGGGCGGGAGAAACAAGGACGATGATCTAGCCAGGGTAATCGGCCTGTTCCGCAAGATTGAGATATCTCCCGGCAAGAGGCCCCAAGTGGCAATTTTCGGCGATTTGTATGCCCGCGACAACGATGTTTTCAACCAGCAACTGATCCACTGCATAGAAGAATACGGCGGGGAGGTGATAACTACCCCCTTGAATGAATTCGCCAAACTGGTAGCCACACCATACATCAGGCGCTGGTTTATGGAAGGGGAGTTGATCAGCGCAATTTACGCAAAAACGATGGTAGCCCTAGTCAGCCAACTGGAAAAAAGCTACTATCAGATGTTTCACGAGTTTGTAGATGAATTTGCCCTGGACAGCGACATTGATTACCGGGAGATATACGATTTCTTCAACCTCAAACCTCAACATTGCGGCGAATCGGCGGACAATTTAATCAAGATTGCCGCCTTAAGCAGGCATTACCCGGACATTTCCCTGTTTGTTCAGACCAACCCCGCCTTTTGCGCCGCCGGAGCGATTACGGAAGCGATGGCAGCACGGATTGAGGCCTATACCGGGATTCCGGTGGTTACCCTCAACTATGACGGCACCGGCAAGAATATCAATCAGCGGATCAGGCCATATATCAAGTTTCCCCGCAAAATAAACCGCGAGCCGGCATGGCGGCGAAAAGAGCGAAAATTAGCCCCAGACTTACGTTTTCTGATTGATTGACACGTCAGGATACGAGTGTGCGACAAATTTATGGCTGTCCTAATCTTGCAGGGCCTAGCCCCCCCCCTTTCCCAAAGGGGGGCAGGGGGGATTTTCCCAAAGGGGGGCAGGGGGGATTTATAATAAAAGCAAGAGGTTATTTTTAGTTCGTCAAATCTCCCCCGAACCCCTCTTTGGGAAGAGAAAAAGCAGCTCTACCCATAAATTTGTCGCAGACCTTCAGGATACTACAGCCTTGCATTACTACAAAAAAACTTATAAAGGATGAAGCCATGAACAAACGAATATTTACCGCGGCCCTGACCGGGGCCATCCACACCCCCAGCATGTCGCCCCACCTTCCAATTACCACAGAGCAACTGATTGAAGAGGCCGTCAGGGCTCATGAGGCCGGGGCCGCCGTAATTCATATCCATGTCCGCAATCAGGAGACCGGCCTGCCCAGCGCCGATCAGGAACTCTTCCGGGCCTTTGCCGTGGGCGTCAAGAAACGCTGCGATGCCATCATCTGCTTCACCACCGGTGGCCGCCTTGGTGAACCAGTTGAAAACCGCCTCCGCGTCGTTTCCACCCTCTGGCCGGAGTTGGCCTCTTTGAATGCCGGCTCGCTCAACTTTGCCCTCTTTCACATTGTTGATAAAGACAAAAAGTGGCAGCATGAATGGGAGAAATTTTATCTCGATGCCACAGAAGATTTTATCTTTCCCAACACCTTTCTCACCATGCGCCAGTTTCTGGAGACCTTCAGCGCCCAGGGCACCAAACCGGAATTTGAAATCTATGATGTCGGGATGATCAACAACCTGGCCTTTATGATCGCCAAGGACCATGTCCGCAAGCCCGTCTATCTGCAGTTCGTCCTGGGGATTCTGGGCGGGATTCCAGCAACCATCGAGAACCTCGTCTTCCTACTCGATACCGCCCGCAAGGCCATCGGGGACTTTCAGTTTTCCGTTTGCGCCGCCGGTCGCTCCCAGTTTCCTCTCTGCACCGCCTCCCTGCTTTTGGGCGGGCATGCCCGGGTGGGGTTGGAGGACAACCTCTATCTTGATCGGGGGGTCCTGGCACAAAGCAATGCCCAACAGGTGGCTAAGATCGTCCGGATTGGCCGCGAATTCGGCATTGAACCGGCGACACCGGCGGAGGCGCGGGAGATACTGGGGTTGAAGGGTCTGGACCTGGTAAATTTTTAGCTTTTAAGGAAACGATCGAGCAGACGCAGGTGGGCGCAATCCAGATCGTACGTATTTCTCTTGGCGCGGTAGGTCCCGTAGTGCCGGACGTGAACGTGTTGAACATGCCCTTTGTCTTCCGTGATGAGGCGCACATGCAGTCTTCTACGACCTGACGGCACCGGTGCGTGCCAAGTACGGTGCCGATTACAAGGACATTATTGCCCGGATTGAGGCCGTCAGATAATCAAACGAAAAAGTCAGGAGGGCGGGCGACACCCTAATGGATGCCTTGATCCTGTTGGGCAGTCTCGCCATCCTGCTTGCAATCGGAGTGCCGGTCGCCTATTCCTTGGGAATAGCTTCAATTATCGGGGCCTTGTGGTTGGGAATGCCGCTCGAGAGTATCATGATCAAGATTTCCGGCGGGGTAAACTCTTTCATGCTCTTGGCCATCCCGTTCTTTGTCCTGGCCGGCGCGATCATGGCCGAGGGAGGCATGGCTCGCCGGCGGCTTTGCCGCCAGCTTCGGCTACATCATGACACTGATGCAACTGCCGCTGAAGATGACCATATTCCTGACCAGTCTATCCGACAACAAGTATTTTATACTGCTGCTGATCAACCTGATGCTGCTGTGCCTGGGTACAATGATGGACATGGCGCCCTTGATCCTCATTATGACGCCCATCCTGCTGCCGCTGGTAAAGAGCCTGGGGATTGATCCGGTGCACTTTGGCATGGTGATGATCGTGAACCTGGGGATGGAATTGATTACGCCGCCGGTAGGTTCCGTGCTCTTTGTCGGCAGTGTGGTGGCGCGGCTGCGGATTGAACAGCTGGTAAAGGCCTTGATGCCGTTTTATTTCGGTCTGCTTTTAGTATTGCTGGTCATCACCTATGTGCCGGCGATCCCACTCTTCATCCCCTGGCTGGCCGGCATGTTGTCCGATCAACAGTTCTGCATCGTGACGGGGCTTTTCTGTAAGTGAACGTAAGACCCAACCACTGCGCAATCACGAAATTAGCAGCGACGCTTCGGAAAAATCCTTTCCCTTTCTCATCGATTTTAGTAAGAAGCAGGGGCGATTTATAAACCGTCCCTGCTCTTTTTTGTTGAGGAACTGCGATGGATTTAAAACCCATTTTTCAACCCCAAAGCATAGCAGTATTCGGGGTCTCTGCCGGAAACTACCGCCACCCGGCAAACGAGATTTTCACCAAGAATCTGCTGCGCTACCCGGTGCGAGTTTACGGCGTAAACCCCGCCGGAGGAAAAATAAACGGCCAGTTCATCTACCGAAGTATTCGGGAGACGCCGGAACAGGTGGATCTCGCTGTTATTGCGGTCCGGGCCGAGGTGGTTTTCCAGGTAATGGCTTCCTGCATTGAAGCGGGTGTCCGCTCCGCAGTGATCATCTCAGGCGGTTTCGCCGAGGTTGGCCAAACGGGTATGCAAGACCGGATAGCAGCCTTGGCCAGGGAAGCGTCTTTCCCCTTTATTGGCCCCAATTGTCTGGGTGTATTTGTTCCTGACCGGGTGGACACTTTTTTCCTGCCGAGTGAGCGGATGGTAAAGCCGCGCTCCGGAAACGTCTCCCTGGTAAGCCAAAGCGGTGGAATACTGGTGGATCAGATAATAAAACTGACTAACGAGGGGGTTGGGCTGGCCAGAGCGGTTAGTATCGGCAATAAGGCTTTAATCGGCGAGCTGGAAATGCTGGATTATCTGACGGCGGACCCGGCGACGAGGGTAATCGCCTTCTATATCGAAGGCTTCGGTAAAAACGAGGGACGGGAATTTGTCCTGCGGGCGAAAAACTGCGGGAAGCCCATCGTGGTCCTCAAAGCGGGCAAGCACCCCGAAAGCCGGAAAGCCGTCGCCAGTCATACCGCATCGCTGGCAGGAGATTATGCAATTTTTCGGGCAGCTCTTTCCCAGGGCGGAATCCTGGAGGCAGCAAACGACCTGGAACTGGTTTCCTTCTGCGAGTCGCTGAGTAAATACGAACATTCCATTGCCGGCCGGGTGGGGATTATTACCGCCAGCGGCGGTCATGGGGCACTGGCCTTCGATGCCTGCCTTTCCCAGGGGATCGACGTTCCCGCACTGCCGGAAAACATGCAGGCGGAGCTTGGTGCGGAACTTAGCCCCCGCGTCAGGAATATCGTTTCGCTCGCCAATCCTGTGGACTTAACCGGCAGCGGCGTAGACGAAGATTTCATCGCCACCGCCCGCTTCCTTTGCTCCCGGATGGATATTGACTGTCTCTTGGCACTGCTTTTGCCCTATATCCCCGGCATCACCGCCGATCTCGGCGCCAAGCTCAGCGCTGTGGCCAAAGAATGCGGCAAACCACTGGTAGCCTATGTACCGAATATGGAAAGATACGCCATGCTCATCGAAGGGTTTGAATTAAACGGCGTCCCGGTCTCGCCGTCCATTGAAGGGGCGGTTTTGATGGTAGAGGCGCTCCGGAGGATCAGGCCATGAAAACAACCTATCCCGAAATGCGGGCGATAATCGAAAGCGCCCGTGAAGATGGTTGGATCCTGGAGCCGGACGCCAAAAGGCTTTTCTCTCTGGCCGGCTTGACAGTTCCCCGGTTTGCTCTGGTCCAGACTCCGCAGGAAGCTCTTTGCTTCGCCCAGGAAATTGGCTACCCCCTGGTGGCGAAGATTGTTTCCCCCCGGGTAATCCACAAGGCGGACGTGGGCGGGGTGGTTGTAGGAATCGCCTCGGAAGCCCGTCTGGTCGATGTTTGCCGACGTTTCCAGAGCTTCGAAGGGTTTCGCGGGATTCTCGTGGAAGAAATGGTTGGCGGGGTGGAGCTTATTCTGGGGGCGAAGACCGACCTGCAATTTGGCCCGATTATCCTCCTGGGCATCGGGGGAACCGGAGTTGAAATCTACCGGGACGTAGTGATGTTGATGGCCCCCCTGTCCGAAAAAGACGCCTCGCTGATGTACAAGGGCTTGACGGGCCACCAATTCCTCGAGGGATATCGGGGGGCAAAGCCTGTCGCCCTGGAAAAGCTGACTCAAACCCTGCTTACCTTCTCCCATATCGTCATGGAACTGGAAGGCCTGTTTGACTCCATTGACATCAATCCGCTCTTGTGCTCCTCACGGGATTGTATCGTGGCGGACGCCCGCGTCATCCTTGGCAATACGACAAAAACGATTAATTCTTCCCCGTGAAGAAAAACGCAGTTGGATAACAAAAATGAAAACAACACCGATCATCGACAAGATCAAAAAATTATTGGCCCTGGCCAATTCCAGCAACGAGTTTGAAGCGGCACTTGCCGCGGCCCACGCCCAACGGCTGCTATCAGAGCATAATTTGGGCATGGCCGATATCGAACCTTCACCCAAACCGGAAAAAGCCGACAAGGTCGAGGTGAAGGCAACCAAAACCCTGCCCAAATGGGTCAGGCATCTCAGCGCAGGAGTCTGCAATGCTTTCGATTGTCAGGCGATCCATAACCCGGCGACCGGGATCATGACCTTCATCGGCGTAGGGTCAGACGCCCAGGTTGCCGCCTATACCTTTGCTTATCTGGACAGGACCGTAAGGAAGCTCTGCAGCGCTTACATGAGCCATCACGTCAGCGACAAGTTAAGCGGAAGGAGCCGCGAGTTGCGGCGGCAGTCCTATTACCTGGGGGCGATCTCTACCATCACTAAACGTTTGAGGGAACAGAAGGTTTACTCACCTGTAACCCCCGGTGCGCTGGTCTTGGTCAAAGAAGCTTTAATCAAACAGACCATGAACGAGTTCGGCAGTCTCCGGACGATGCACAGCCGCAGAAGTTATCTCCATTCGGATACCTATCTCCAGGGTCAGAACGACGGCAGGCAGGTAGGCATTCATAAAGGCCTCGAGGAACGAAATGGGGTCAGGGCCTTGAAATATTAGTATTTATTAACTACTTAGGTGGATAGTCTGTAGGTGTTTAGGTAAAAAGTTAGTACCGTCCTAACAGACTACAGTCTAAACAACCTAAGTAGCTACAGTATTTATTAGGTAGCCCAAATGACTGACCACGAACCGCTGCAGCAGAAAAAACCACCCACTAAACACTGCGCCATTTTATGGGACGAATCGTTCCTCTGGGGACTGATGGCCTGGCAGGGGTGCATTGATGCTGGCCTGCCATTTGATCTTATCCGCTGCGAAGATATCTCGCGAGGAGCGCTTCACGGCTACCAGATGCTTTTCGTCCCAGGGGGCTGGGCGTCAAACAAGTTGAGCGCCCTGGGTGAAAAGGGCGCCAATGAGATACGGCGCTTTGTCGCGGCTGGCGGCAGTTATCTGGGGATCTGCGGCGGCGCCGGATTGGCTACCGAAGATGGACTGGGGCTCCTGCCGATCCAACGTATGTCTCCGGCAGAAAGGGTTCCCAGCTTCAGCGGTCCAATTTGCCTTGCCTGTTTAGAGCACCCTATCTGGAAGAACGTCAAAAAATCGGTCTTCTATGCCTGGTGGCCGTCACAGTTTTGCATCCAGGACCCGTCAGTCAACGTCATTGCCACTTATGGCGAAGCCGGGGCAGATGCCTTCAGCTCCGACATCCAGGTAGCCGATGGAATGAGCATCGGCTGGCCCGAGCTGGAACGGCGCTATGGGATTTTTTTGGACCCATCCCGCCTGCGAGGTGAACCGGCGGTGATGGAGGGGCGCTTTGGCCGGGGGAAGGTTATCCTGTCTTTGATCCATTTCGATACCCCGGGAGAAACAGACAGCGCCAGAGTATTACAAAATATCTGGCGTTATCTGTCCTCTGAGGCTTGCCTCGACCAGTGGGCGAAGGCAAGCCGGAAAATGCGGCCACTGGTCCCGGCGCTTACGCCAAACAGCATCGAGGGGATTAAGGAAGTTGAAAAGGCGCTGGCCGAACTTATCGCCGTAGGGACCAGAAATTTCCTGTGGTCTTGGCGAAATCCCCTTCTTCTTCAGTGGCGTCGGGGCATCAGAGGCTTGGAATACTCAACCCTGGCCGCCATGATCGATCATATCCTAAGGCATCTTGATCTTCCCCATGAACCATCTTCCAACTGCCAACTGCCACATACCGGCCCCCTCAATACCGAAGACATTGAGCGTCTGGTAACGAACCTCAGGGCAGAGTTCACGCCCTTCGTACAAAAGGCTATTACCCTCCTGATCAGGGAGCGCTTTTACCTGATGCAATCCCCCCTTTCCCCTCTGGTTTGTTCCGATGAGTCAATCAGCCGTCTGCGTAACGAGCTGTTTGGTCCGGCCATGAGTCATGGGGGCCATTTTAAACGGATTATCGACCTGCTCGATCAGATTCTGTTCCCGTTTACAAAAGGAATCCTGTCGGCAGCAAATAGATCTGGCCGGTTTTGTAGCAAATGAGTTGTCCCCTTTCCCCTGCCTTCTTCAACTTTCCCCCGGAGGAATGGATCTCTTAAACAGCCTCACCGCTTTGTTGTCTTGTGGAAGGCAGGCAGCGCAACGGCACACCCAGCCAAAATACGAAGTCCTGGCTGCAAATATAACTGCGCAAATTATGTAATGGAAAGCCTTTTGGTCAGGGTCTGATCTCGGTTGAAACTTCCAACTGAGGCGGCATTTTCAAGGTCAGTCCGACTGTGAATGTTATCTTCTCCCGGGAAGGCAGGTCTCTCAGCCAGGCCGCCTCGGTCGGTGTTTGTTCGTCAGGTGGCGGGTCATAATTCAGGGCGCCCTTGATCCTTTTGTCGGGAAACTGGGGCAGGTTTTCTTCCAGCCTAAGGCGGATCGTCATGTCCCGTTGATTGAGGACGCTGGTAGTCCAGTGCCAACGTTGTACCTTGACTGATTCGCCGCCTTCGCTTGCTGTTTCCGGTTTCTCAAAGCTGCGTCTTACTGCAATCAAGACCTGCGGATCGGCGCCGAATTCAAGTCCAACTGGCTGCCCGCTCACGGAGAAAGTGCCCTTTCTCCAAAAGGAACCTTCAACGAAATAGCCGGCGCCGCCGGCCGGGTACGTTCTACTACCGGGTGAAGACGTGAATCCAATCAAAATGGCTTGAGCCGCCTGGCCCGGGCGGGTTCGATGGACAAATTCCGCCGGCCAGCTTTCTTCTCCCAGTGGTATCTTAACCTTCAACTGGCCGGGAACAGTTTTCGCACCCAGAGAAATACCCTGGTCGTCCAGCCATTTGGGTACTGCAAGGCCCGTTTCGGATGGCGCGGCCGGTTGTCTGCCTCGTTTTTCATCAATAATGCCGGCTTTGGCCGGCCTTGGTTCCGCCAGGGGTTTAATTGTCCAGGGGGTGGGTGCGGCGGCGGAATATTCTCCCGCAGGCTCCCCCGCAGCCAGGGTCAGGTTTACCTGATTCCAGTCCTGACCCGTATTCTGCCAGACCTCCGCCGCGACGGAAACGGCAATCCTTTTGTCGTTAAGCAGGGCGTTGAGGCGGTAAAAGGGACGCCAGCCACAGCCCCGGACGAGGTAGGTCCAGATCAGGGTAGTCTCAGTCAGCGGAGGACCCGTCAAATGGACAGTGACCTGCCAGTTTGTCTCGCTTTTTGCCTCCTGGCGCAGTATCTCCCCTTTGAGATCCTTTATCCGGGAGGCGTTAAGCTCGCCTTCCCTTTCTAACTGCATTTTTTCCTGGTGCGTTTTTTTGAGGTTCCGGGCGATAATCTGGGAAAGAGACAGCGCTTCCGTGCTGTTTTTGGCCTTCCCTTTGGCCTGGGTCTGCCAAAACAGGATCTGCCCCTCCAGGGCGGCTATGCTGGAGCGCAGGCGGATCTTTTCTTCCTCGGCAACCATTAACTGTTTTTTTAATTCTCTGGTCCGTTCATCGTGGGCGCCCGGGTGCGGCTGATAGCTGACATCATTGATCTTAAGACGGCTGTCAGCAGGGAGGGATACCCTGGTGGACTGGGGCAGGGCATAGGCAGGCAGGATAAAAATGGCGGTTCTCTGGTCCCGGGCAGTAACGAGGCGGATTTTTTTTGCCTCCGTTATAAGCGCCGCTTCGGGATAGAGGATGACATCCCGGGGGTTCGACCGACAATAGTCCGGGTAAATCAAGAGAAAAAAAATAATCAGAAATACCTGCCGCCCGCCCTTCGTCCGGATCATCATGCCTGTGCCTCCCGCCCAAGTAGTTAGCTTGAACGCAGCATATGGATTTTTTACAGTGTCAACAGTCTTCTATTGATGAAGCGAGGATTACCCCCTCGTTGAAAGCCCGTTCCAAGGCGCCCGGCTCATTTTGAATGTCCGCCTTGGCATCGATTTTCCGAAAGAGGAGCTCCCCGTCATAGCCGGCATCGATGGCATCAAAAAAATACCGCGCCGTGAGAATCGCGCCATCGAACATTTTGGCTCCTTTAGTCCCCCCGACCGAGATGAAATAGCCTTTTTTCTTTGGCGCCCCCGTTGCAGTGAGTGACGTTTTCAAAACATATTTCCTGGCCCACAAGGCCTGACAGCGGTCAACCGGGGCCTTGGCCCAGGCGGTAATCCCATAGAAAAAAATTGGCGAGGCCAAAACCACGGCCCGCGCGGCAATGATTTTTTCGTAGAGGGGCGTCATTTCGTCGTTGATTGGGCAGATACCGCTTTGAAAACAATCCAGACACTCCCGGCAGCCAATGATCTGCAAGCTGCTGAGATTCAGGATTTCGCCCTCCCGTTTGGTTGATGCGACGCCGGAAAAAAACGCATTTAGCAATAATTCGGTATTGCCCCCCCTGCGGGGTGAACCATTGAGTCCCAAGATTGTCATAGTATCCCTCGTAAAAGTTTTTTAGCTATCCATTCCCACCAGCCAAAGGCGCGGTTGGCTCAAGCTCGTTATCGCACCAGGCTGTTTTTTATCCCTTGGGCCAGGTGGTTGACCCTCGCTATGACTTCGGCTTCATTGATGGTAAGCAATACCCGGTTTTGCATTACCAGCCGGCCATCAATCATAACGGTATCCACATCGGCCCCGCCAACCGTATAGACCAGGTGTGAGTATTCATTATAAAGAGGCGTCAGGTGGGGCTTGTTCAAGCCAATAATGATAATATCTGCTTTCATGCCGGGGGTTAATTGGCCGACAGCTTCCAATCCGAGAACTCTAGCGCCGTTGCCGGTGGCCATTCTCAGTACCGTTCGCGCCGGCATAATGGTGGGGTCGAGTCGGACGACCTTTTCCAGTTTGGCAGCCGTATCAATTTCACCGAACATGTCCAGATTGTTGTTACTCGCACAGCCGTCGGTGCCCAGTCCCAGGAGCATCCCCGCCCGGAGCATTTGGGACAGGGGTGCCATTCCGGATCCCAGTTTCATGTTGCTCTCCGGATTATGAACTACCCGGCAGCGGGCCTGGGCCAGCGCGGTAATATCTTCATCAGTCAAGGCGACACAATGATAGGCGATCAGATCACACTCCAAGAGACCAGTATCCCGAAGCAGGGCAATCGCTGACTGGCCCTGTTTTTTTTGAATCAGCTCCCTCTCGGCCTTATTTTCCAGCAGGTGGATGCCGATGGGAACCCCGTATTTCTGAGCCATCCGGGCGGCAGATTGCAAAAGCGATGGGGAACAGGTGTACAGGGAGTGCGGAACGACAAAGATATTTACCAACGGGTCGGAAGACCATTTTTCCAATAGCATCTCCGCGTACGCGAGACCTTCTTGCGGGCTCTTAGCATTGGGGGAGGGAAAGTCGAATAGTCCTTCGCCGATGAGACAGCGCATCCCCGCCTGCTTTGCCGCCTGGGCGGCCTGCTCCTCAAAAATGTACATGTCGGAGAAGGTGGTGGTGCCGGAGCGGATCATCTCCGCGCAGGCAAGCAGGGTGCCCCAGTACACCAGTTCCGGGCTGAGATTTTTGGCCTCGGCGGGGAAGATGTAATCGTCGAGCCACTCCATCAAAGGCAGGTCATCAGCAATGCCGCGGAAACAGGTCATGGCGGCGTGGGTATGGGCGTTAACCAGTCCCGGCATGACCAGGCTGCCTTGCGCGGGGATAATGTTCTGGGCTGTGAAGCTCTCTTCAATCTCTTGGCTTGTTCCTACGGCAATTATCCGGTCCCGGTCAATGGCCAGCGAGCCCTCGGCAATAATGGTATCCGCTTGATCCATAAGGATGATTCGGCCACGTGAAATAATCGTATCTACCTGCTTCAATCCAACACCTCTTAACCTGGAATACGTCGCGCACCTGACGATTTGCCACTGACGGAAATTAGCACGAAATTATGTTATTGACACCTTTTTTTAAAGGTAATATACCCCACAACGTACAACCTTCATCCCTTTACAACCAAACACGCCGACTTTGCCTGGGTGGCGGAATAGGTAGACGCAAGGGACTTAAAATCCCTCGGTCCTTGAGGCTGTGAGGGTTCGATTCCCTCCCCAGGCACCAGAACAAATAAGGGCTTAGCCAAAAACGGTAAGCTCTTATTTATTTTTTCTCGCTATGATTTGGCTGCGATGAGCCGTAAGATGCTTCACCTTTTGGCAAGGCCTTGGCAATAGGGGGGGGGACGAGCAGGAACTCGTCCCCCCGAAGAAAACTCCAATTCCCCCTCCCCCGGTGGGATGGGGCGGGAGGATGGGAATGCAAACATCCGATATATCTACTGTTATCACCCTCTCCCCAACCCTCTCCCATCAAGGGAGAGGGGGCATTTTGACTTTTCACCTTCCCGATGTAAGGGGTTCGCGATTTTCGCGGATTGCGGACGCGAATTCCTTCATCTGCAGCGCAAAATTCGAGATTTTCTGCGTACCCGTCATCACCGTTATGGCGTTGTATGAAAGATAAGTTTCATCTCGCAAAAAAGGATGGCCTGGGGTAGCGGATGCGACGAAGCGCGTCCCTCCGTAAAAAACAAAGAACTGAGTTTAATCCACGACCCCGCAATTGCCCCTACCCGAATACCCCTCCCTGACGGCTGCCCGCCACCCGGTTGATGATGATGAAGCACAGGGCGCCTACCACGAGAAGGACGAAGCCCAGGGCGGCGGCCTCGTTGCGTGAACCAGAGGTATAGAAGTTGAATATACCGACAGCCAAAACTTCCTTGCCCGGAACGGTGAGCAAAAGGGTGGCCGAGGACTCCTGGAGGGCCAGGATGAAGGAGTAGAGCGACCCCACTAGGATGCCCTTCCAGATGAGGGGAATTGTAATGTCCTTGAAGGTTCGGAGTTTTCTCGCCCCGACACTTTGAGCCGCCTCCTCGAAGGACTTATGGACGATGAGTAAAGACGAGTAGGTCCCCCGCACGGTATAGGGAAGCCGCCGCACCCCGAGGACAATTGCAATGACTAGCCCCATGCTGAGAAGAGAGGTTTCAGTAAACGGAATATCACCACGGTAGGCACGGATATAAGCAACACCGATCGCCGTTCCGGGCAGGGCCAGGATCAGGGTGACCAGGGAGTCGAGGGTGTTGCGGCCCGGGAGATTGGTCCGGGCCAGGATCCAGGCGATCGGCACGCCGAAAACCAGACAGATCAGCGTAGCCCCGGAGGCATAAATAATCGTGTTGACAATGAATTTCGGTGTTTCGATGATCACCCGTTTAAAAGAGTGGAGGGTATATGACTCCGGCAACGCCGTGAGCGCCCAGGCCTTGCCGAAGGCATCGAGGGTGATGCCGAAATAGGGGATAAAGGCGAAGACCAGGACCGAGGCGATAAAAAAGATCACCAGTGCATTACCCAAGGTTGATAAGCGCTTCCGTTCCACCGTCGAGTAGGCCAGGGAGGAATAGTCCTTAATGGCCACATATTTTTTGGCCGCAATCAGAAAGACCACCGCCAGAACCACCATGATGGCGGAGATCACGATGCCCATCTTGAAAAGGCGGACATCGACAAACTGGACGATATTCAGATAGGCCTGCGGGGCGAGAAGATCCTGCACTCCCACCACGAGCGGGGTGGCAAAGTCGGCGACAGTCCAGATGAAAACCAAAAGCGCGCCGGTGACAAAGCCCGGGGTCGTAAGCGGCAGGGTGATATCCTTGATGCGACGCCAGCCCCGGGAGCCGACGCTCTCCGCCGCCTCTTCGAGTGAGGGGTCAATCTTGGAGAGGGAGTCCAGGATATTGAGGGTCATCAGGGGAAAGAGATGGAGGGTCTCCACGAGCAACACCCCGTGGATTCCGTACATGAAGTTAACCGGCGCCTGAAAACCGAGATAATCCATCAGAAGCACGTTTACCGTGCCGGCCCGGCCCAGGATAAAGACGAATCCCAAAACGCCCACCAAAGGCGGCATGATAATGGGAATGATCGTCAGATAGGTAAAGAGGCCGCGCCCGGGGAAATCATAGCGCACCAGGAGAAAAGCAATAATCACTCCCAGGATCGATGTTGTTACGACCGTGGCCAGTCCCAACACAATGGAGCGCCAGGTGGCATGGAGGTAAAAGGGATCGGAAAAAAACTGGACAAAATTATGAAAGGTAAAGCCTAATTCTTTGGTCGTGACCGCATCGTAGAAAAGATGAAGCAGGGGGTAGATCAAAAAAACGATGAGAAAGGTGGCAATGATCGCGATGCCGCACCAGCCGCCCACATTGGCCTGGGGCCTCAGACGCCGCTGCGATATGGCCGCCGCTTCCGGATAGATTTCGCTCATAAGGCGCCTCCCTTTTCATCATTCTTGGGGATGGCATAGGTAATCGCCGCGGGAAATGAAACATAAACCTCCTTGCCCACCGCAATAGGCCGGTGTTTCCGAGGATCATGACAGTCGGCCTTAAAGAGGTAGCCGTTTTTCATCTCCACATCATAGCGAACCGAATTCCCACAATAGTAGGTGAAGCTTACCTTTCCCTCGAGGCAGTTGCGCTGTTCATCCTGTGGCGGTTCTGTATCAATATTGCAGGTCTCCGGCCGGACCGTCAGCGTGCAGGCGTCACCGGGCCGCAGGTGATTCTCCGCGAGGCCTGTAAGCAGGCCCAAAGGGGTTTCATACCGGACCAGGCCTGCGGCATCGACGTCCTGCACCCTTCCTTCCAGCAGATTGTTGGTGCCGAGGAAATCGGCCACAAAGACATTCGCCGGCTTCTCGTAGAGTTCCAGGGGCTCGCCCACCTGCTGAATCTTGCCGAAGTTCATCACGACCATACGATCTGACAGGGTCAGGGCCTCTTCCTGGTCATGGGTCACGTAGATGGTGGTGATCTTCAATTCCCGCTGGAGTTTCCTGATCTCGGCCCGCACCTGAACCCGGATCTTGGCGTCCAGGTTGCTCAGGGGTTCATCGAGGAGGAGCACGTCGGGATCGAGGACGAGCGCCCGGGCCAGGGCGACCCGCTGTTGCTGCCCGCCGCTCAACTGGCCGGGGTAGCGTTTCTCCAAGCCCGTGAGATTCACCAGCCGGAGAACCCGCTCCACGTTGTCGGCAATCTTTGGCGCCGGCATTTTTTTTATCTTAAGCCCGTAGCTGACATTTTCCAGGACCGTCATATGGGGCCAGAGCGCATAGTTCTGAAAGACCATGCCGATATTACGTTCCGAAGTGGGCACGTGGCTCATCGAGCGCCCGCCAAAATAGAGTTCTCCATGATCGGGATGGTAGAACCCGGCGATGAGCCGAAGCAGGGTGGTTTTGCCGCAACCGGAGGGCCCCAGGAGGGTAAAGAGCTCCCCATCCTGGATATCGAGCGAGACATGACTTACCGCCTCGAGCGGACCAAATCGCTTGACAATATCCTTAATTCCAATATTCACGCGTCCTTTGCCTCCTTAACGATAGGCTGAAGGCTGAAGGTATAAACCAAAAACCAATTTGTCTTTCGCCCCTTCGCCTTTAGCTTCCGCCTTCAGCCTATCTACCTTCAGCCTATCTACCTTCAGCCTATCTACCTTCAGCCTATCTACCTTCAGCCTATCTACCTTCAGCCTATCTACCTTCAGCCTATCTACCTTCAGGCTATCTCTTGATCAGGTCCTTGTGTTTCTCCAGAATCTCCTTGCGGAAAAACTCATTAACTTCCGAATAACGCTTCTGGGCCACATCGTCGTTATAGACGTTGCCGACCGGGGTGTCATAGAAAGACCTAAGACCGCCCATGAAATCGACGGACAACTCCGCCTGGGAGCCGGGAGCGCCGGCAACCTTCAGCCTGGGGTAGATGGAAAAGAGACCCCTTTCCATGAATATCTTCTGGCCCTCTTCCGTCAGGAGAAACTCGACGAAGGCCTGGGCGGTCCGGGGGTTGGGCGCGCCGCGGAGTACGCCAATGGGTTCGGAGGTGACATAGGCGTTATTAGGGAAGACGAATCTCACGTCAAAGCCGGCGATCCGCTCTTCAAAGGCCATGTAGGAGGGAACGGCAAAACCCACGGCAAATTCGCCCTTGGAAACCAATGAGGGGACGTCCCGGCTCCGGGCCGTAAAGTTGCCCGTATTGGCGGCCAGTCTCCGCGCCCAGTCCCAGCCCTTATCCCAGCCGTAGAGCTGGAGAATCACCTCGTAGGAGGCGTGGTTGGAACTCGAGCGGTCGGGGGTGCATTGGGCGATATGGCCCTTTAATTTGGGGTTCAGAAGGTCGTCCCAATCCTTGATTACCGGAACGCCCAAGCGTGCAAGCAGCTTAGGCTGATAAATCAGCCCGTAGGGTTCCAGTGTCGTGCCCACCCAGAATCTTTTGGGATCTTTCAAGGGCAGGGGGACCGGTTTGCCAATCGCTACGGGAATCTCATCCCAGATAGCCTTGGAAACGGTAAGAGGAACCAGGAGATTCTGTTCGGCCAGTTTGTCAAAGAGCGCCGATTCGCCTCCCCAGAAGATATCCGCCTGGGGCCGGCCGGCCCACTCGACAATCTTGCCGTAAGAGGTGGGTGTACCGGCGTGCAGCGCGGCGACCTTCACATCCACGCCATATTTTTTCTTGGCGAATTTGGCAAAGGCATCCAGTGAGGCATCGGTGATAAATTTGGTCACTGGTGTCTGGAGGATAAGAGCCCCCTCAATCGCCGGCTGGCCATAGCTTATGCCACCCCAACCACACAGGACAAAGAAAAACAACATTAGTGATACAACGATCTTCTTCATTGACATTCCCCTCCTCCTTTCACTCCGGAATCAGTACCGAAGGCCTGAAATTATTGATACTTTACCTAAACCCCCGTCCTATATTTTCGACCCGGGCAGTCGAATGCACCCGGGCAATTAGCACAGGCGTTGCCTAAAATCAATCTCCGTGTTTGATCGCAGCAGCGATGAAACCGGCAAAGAGGGGATGGGGCGCCGTCGGGCGGGACTTGAATTCGGGATGAAACTGACAGCCCAGATACCAGGGGTTGTCGGCAATCTCCACAATCTCCACCAGGGTGCCATCCGGAGAAGAGCCGGTAATTTGCAGGCCTTTTGCCATCAAGCTCTCTCGGTAGGAATTGTTGAATTCATAACGATGCCGGTGGCGCTCTTCAATCGTATTGCAACTGTAGGCCAAAAACGCAAGCGAGCCAGGGATAAGAATGCAGGGATACGCGCCCAGTCTCATCGACCCCCCCTTCTCGGTCAACTCTCGCTGCTGGGGCAGAAGATCGATCACTGGATGGGGCGTCTCACGGTCGAATTCAGAACTGTTGGCGCCCGCAAGCCCGCAGACATTCCTGGCAAACTCGATAACCGCAATCTGCATCCCCAGGCAGATACCGAAATATGGCACCTGTTTTTCCCGGGCATACCGAACCGCCGCGATCATTCCCTCTATTCCCCGGTTACCAAAGCCACCGGGAATAAGGATGCCATCCGCGGCATCCAAAAGCTCTGCCGGCCCTTCCCGTTCCACCTGCTCTGAATCCACAAACAAGAGATTGACACGGCAGTCGTTGGCCAGCCCCCCGTGTACCAGGGCCTCGTTAAGGCTTTTGTAGGAATCGGTCATGCTGACGTATTTCCCCACAATGGCAATGTTTGCCTCCTGGGAGAAATTGGCGATCTTGCTTACCACCAGCTCCCATGCTTCCAGATGGGGCTGGCCGGTCCAGATGTTAAGGAGTTCCACGACCTTTTCATCCAGCCCCTCCTTGTGGAAAACCAGGGGCACCTCATAGATGCACTTGACATCTTTGGCGGTGAATACCGCGCCGACCTCCACATTGCAGAAAAGGGCAATCTTCGCCTTAATCTCATCAGCAAGATAATTCTCGGTTCGGCAAAGGAGAATATCAGGCTGGATGCCGATTTCCCTCAGGGCCTTGACGCTGTGCTGGGTGGGCTTGGTTTTCACTTCCCCCGCTGTTTTAATGTAAGGAACCCAGGTTAAATGGATAAAAAGGGAGTTGTTCCGGCCTGCTTCATTGCGAAACTGTCGGGCCGCCTCCAGGAAGGGAAGGCTTTCTATATCGCCTACGGTGCCGCCGATCTCGACTATTGCCACATCGTAGCCGTTGGCGCTGCTTTTTATAAAATCCTTTATCTCATTGGTAATATGGGGAATCACCTGAACGGTTTTACCCAGATAATCGCCCCGCCTCTCCTTGCTGATTACCGAGTAATAGACTTGACCGGTGGTGAGGTTATTCATTCTTCCCATCCGGGTGGTGGTAAACCTCTCGTAATGGCCAAGATCAAGATCGGTCTCCGCACCGTCATCGGTGACAAATACCTCCCCATGCTGGAAAGGGCTCATGGTACCGGGATCGACGTTGATATAGGGATCAAGCTTTTGATTAGTCACCCTCAAGCCCCTGCTTTCCAGAAGAGCGCCCAATGAGGCCGCAGCCAATCCCTTCCCCAGGGAAGACAGAACGCCGCCGGTGATAAAAATAAACTTCGTTTTCATGTTCGATCCTTCTTTAGGGAAACACAATTTGCCGGGGGAGTATCTCCCAATAGTTCCCTTATCCGCTCGGCCACCACCTCGGCGGGTTCACCCAGCAGGAATCCCAAAGGAACCAGGTTCAGGTAGTGATCATCCCAGGGCAGATTGTATTCATCGACTAGGTTATGAATATCATCCAACTGGTAGCCCAGGAGGGCCTTCTTATCTTCCAGGGGAAGAGACTCATTGAAACTTACATGGATGAGCAGGATATGTTTTACCACAGCGCTGCCGTTTAAGAGGGGCAGGATTACCAAAGGGGCAGCATCTACCTTTCCATGCCCCACCCAGATACGTCCGGTGCTGACAATGGTCCTCTTGGTCCCCATCAGCAACCGGGCCGTTGCGGCGCGGGAGGGCATTTTCAGGGAAACGCCGCCCCGTCTGCTTACCACGATGATGGTCTCCTTTTGGGGATGGCCATCCTGATCAAGATTCGCTATCTCATAGAGGGTATAGCCGTGGATAGCCTCGATTGCCAGCTGAATCCGCTCCATTAACACCATGTTCTTACTTGCAATTGAACTCAAGGTAAATCCCAGTTCAGCAAGCAGGTCGAAAATCGGCCCCCGGACTGGCTCTTCCTGGCGACTGGTTCCGACCGTTACCGTTTTGGCCTGATGGCGGATCGCATCAACTGGCCGCGAGAGTTCATCGACGGCCTGTCCCAATACCAGATCCAGGTAGTCTACCGGGGAGCTTCCCCTCTTGACGCGAAATTCGCTCCAGAAATCATCTAAGGGCAGTTTACCGGCGGCATACTTGAGCAAAAGCACCAGATCCGAAATTGTCTTCACCTGACAAGAGGAAAAAGCCCCCTTATTTCTCCATTCCTGGAAGCTTTCATTAAAGTCCCTGATCAGCCGTTTCATGTTCCGATCGTAGAGCCGATCAAAGAAGCTGAGCTTTTCCTTCTCCTGCTCCTCCATGACCAGGTTCAGCCTTCCCCGAAATTCCCGCAGGAAAAGGGAGTCCTCATCTATGGCGCAGGCGGCGTAGTAACCCCAGAGGTGACCGGCCAGGGTATTGAGAATCACCGAAAGGGGAAGAGGCGACGCGGGAAGATGGATGACACTGTCCGCAATCCCTCGGAATCCTTCCTCGCCCTTTTGGGCAAATACCACCACGGCTGATTTATGGGCCTTGAAAATGGCAACATCCTTCACCAAATCGGCGGTAACCGCAGCGGGAGCCCCGGCGGCGCAGACGATCACGAGTGGTTCTGCCGACAAATCGATATGTTTTTTGTTCTCTACCACGTCCGCCGAGATGGTCTTATAACAGAGTTCACTCAGTTTTATCCTGATCTCCTCGGCGGCCGCCCTGTTGGGGCCACTACCAACTACCGCCCAGTGAGTCCTCTGTCTGACCAAACCTCTGGCGGACTGGCCGATCTCATCCTGTCGGGCCAGGACCTGGCGCATGAGTTCCGGCGCCTCTTCCAACTGGTACAGTTCATGAGCAATAAAATCATCCGACCGGGAGCCCAGCAGCTGGGCAATACGCAGTGCCAAGACGTGTCCGGCCACTATCTGGGAGTAGAAGGCCTTGGTGGAGGCGACGGACATTTCAATATCCCGGCCATCGCTAGTGTAAAATACCCCGTGGGATTTTGCGGTTATATCCGACTGCCGCCGGTTAACCACCGCCAAAACAAAAGCACCCCGTTCACGGGCCATTGCCACCGCCCGATTGGTATCCGTCGTAGTGCCGGACTGGGTGATGGGTACCAGCAGGGTGTCCTGAAGATCGTTTTTTATGGAAAATCCGCTGAGTTCCGAGGCAAGCTGCGCCTCAATCCGAATGGCTGTCCCGGCCAGGTACCGTTTGAAACCATCAGCCACGGCCGAACCAGCCACGGCAGCAGTCCCATGACCAATCACCAGTATTTGAGCGATCTTACGGTTAAGAAACGCCTTTTCCAACTCCTCGGGGATCACGTCCCGTCCCAGGTTAAAGGCAACTTTCCTGCCGGCGCCGTCACTGGAAATCAGATACTTACCCCGCATCGTCTTTCTTACCGAAGAGGCAGATTCATTAATTTCTTTCAAGAAGTAGTGAGGATAATTCCCCCGGTCGATATCTCTGGTGGTTATCTCGGCCCTTTTTATGTCCTTTTCCGTAAGCAAAAGAGGCGACCCGTCGTAATAACAAGCGGAAATACCCCCAAGCCCCCCTTGCGTGTCTTGGTTCAGGACAAATATCTGGCCGCACTGCCCTTTTCCGGAAGCATGGGATGAGCTTTCGCCATCCATCTTAAGGAAAAAACAGGCGCCTTCCACGAGACCGTAAATCTCGGAAGCAAAGATATAGCTGTCTGGCGTGAGGCCAACATAGAGGGATTGGCCGGAACCCTTCAAGGCCAGATACACCCGTCCCGGTTCAAGGTTGCTCGTCATGGCAATAGCCTGGGACCCATCAAAATCATTAACGGCCAGACGCAAAGCGGTCTGCAGATCATGCCCCGCCAAAAGATATCTTTCGATAATAAGCGGCACCATCTTGGTGTCGGTGGTCAATTCCGGGACAATAACTACTCCCTCGTTTTCCAGCGATCCCCGCAAGGCCTGATAATTATCGATATCGCCGTTGAGCGCCACGTTAATCGACCAGTTTCCCCGGCCGTAATGGGGATAATTGCAAAGACCATCTGTGTCGCCCTGTCTTGTGCCACTGAGGGAAAAATTATTAACTGGATGACAATTGCTGTCGGTAATGGTGCCGACGGACGCCCACCTGGTATGTCCCAGCACTTTTTCTGCCTGAGCATCGAGAGAAGAAAATTCGTGAAAAACATGGTCGCGGGCAATAAAGCCTCTGAGTTCCCTCACGTTTCTCCCCAGTTCGCCCACAATTGCCGAGGTCTTATAGGTAAAGATAATATGAACGTCGTCATTGTGGCCAGCCGGATCGGGGTTAACGGTGATAGAATAATTTGCAAGCTCTCCCCACCTGATCCTGGCCCGGTACTCATCCAGGCGGTTTTTGTCCGCCAGGTTTTTCAGCGCCTGCGAGAAGTGGGCCTTGCTGATAATAAATGATACCTCCAGGCCGGCGGAATCCCGGCCCCGCACTTCCAGCCGATCCAGGGTGTTCATCAGGAAATTGATCTGGCGGTATTTTCTGAAAGAATTCCTTGGTATGGCCGCTTTATCCGCCTGGCCGGTGAGCGCTAGAATCAGGCGGTCGTTATTTAAAATATCTTTTTCTAAAACCCAGGCAGCATCCTTTAACTTAATCAGTCTCCGGGTGATAACCTCCAGGAGGGCGCTTGAGAAATCGCCCGCTCTCTGTTCCAGAAAAATTTCCTCCCGGACAATAAGTTCATTCATCTCACAGCAAAGAGCTGCAATTCTGGCGCTTATTTCCGGTGAGAAAAATATGGTCTCGCCAGACTCATCACATTTTAAACGACTGATCGCATTATCGAGCCGGGCCAGGCCGGCGTCGCCCGCCAGATAAGCTTCAATCTGATGCCTCCCCTCCAGGAGGGCGTTGCTGTCACGGTCGCAAATTTCGCGAAATATTTTACTTGTCTCTTCGCTGATATCACCATTGACTGATTGGCGCTGCCGGCTGACCGCCAGAATTCCTGCCAGGCCGCAACAAAAGGTATTTCGGCCCAGTGGAAACAATACCAAGGCCGGGGCCGAAACCCGCAAGGGGTCCAGGCCAAAAAAAATCTTCCCGTGACGGAAGAATTGGATAGCAAACATTATCTTTAGCAGAAGTTTCATCCGGTTGAACTCCTGGTACTGTTTAACTGGGCGCTGTCCTGGTTGTTGCTATTCCATCCCCAGTTTGACAAGTTTCTTCTGCAGGGTGTTTCTATTGATACCCAGAAAGTCAGCCGCCGCAGTCTTTACGTCATTGGAACGTTTAAGGGCAATTTTCAAGAGAGCCCGGTCGGTCATGTCAATAAGTTCTTCATAAAGCCTGCTTTTGGCATTATTACGCTGATACAGGCAGGTAACAACGCCTTCCAGCGTCTTTTCCAGGGACATTTCCAGCGCTTCTTGCAACGTTTCTTGCAGCCCCAACGCAATATGTTCCCGTTCTTTTCCCGTCTCGGTGGAATTATTTCTTCGCTTCATCTGAAAAGCCAACTCGGTTAGAGATGAGTCAGTCTAAAGAAAGTCAAGAGGAGAACCAAAAGTGCAGCCCCCCAGAAATAGAGCAGGGGCCAGCTGAACCTTGCCGGACGATTCACCAGGGCCTGCACTTCCGGTTCGACCCGCTCCCCCCCCACGCCGGATATAATGTCGGATGACAAATCCTCAAACCTCTCCATATTGTTCGATATAAAGAAAAAGCCCCGATTGGTTGTCAAGAGCAGGTAAAGTTTGCTTTTCAGATTCAAACCGGCAACATGGTTGATGTCATTCCAGGGCAGGTCTTTGGTCCGGAAAAACTTGACCAGTCGCAGTCCAGTCTCCCCAACCGAGACGGTTCTAGTTAGATTTTCAAGGGAAAAAAGCAAAGTTAATACAAATAGACCCGGCAGGAGTATCCTCTCTGCGGCAGACGAAGACGAAAATAAAGCAACAAGAGATACGAGAAGCAGGCAAAGCGCAATTAGCGCCAGGGGCAAGGTAATGGCAATCCGGATTTTATAGGTTTTTTGATTCATGATTGATGTTCTCGTGAAAAGTCAGCACTGATGACTTTCCTATTGAGTCACTGCCGGTTGAAATCGCTCTTGCCGCCTTCCTTCTGTACCAGCCTGATATCCGTTAGCGTCATTTCCCGATCCACCGCCTTGCACATGTCGTAGATGGTCAATGCCGCCACACTTACCGCCGTAAGCGCTTCCATCTCCACCCCGGTTTTACCTACGGTCTTGACCGTTGCTTCAATGGCGATCTCCCCCTGATCGCGCCTTATAAAAAATGCAATATCAACCGCGGTCAAAAAAAGCGGATGACACAGGGGGATCAACACACCCGTCTTCTTTGCCGCCATAATCCCAGCCAGGCGAGCTGCCGCCAGAACATCACCCTTAGGGAGGCCCACTGCGGCGATCAAATCCACCGTCTGGGGGCGCATAATCACCCTTCCGCTGGCGACGGCGCGGCGGACGGTATTGTCCTTGTCCGTGACATCCACCATCTTTGCTTTGCCTTGTTCATCCAAGTGAGTCATGGTAGCCATTGAAGGAAAGGTCCTCTGTATCGGGGAATAGATTTGCGCAGGCTTACCATACCCAAAACGTAGCGTCAAGCTCCTTAAGTTGCCGGGGTGTGCGACAAATTTATGGGGAGAGCGCTTTTTCTCCCCTCTTTAGAAAAGAGTGCTTGGGGGAAGATTTGACGGATAATATATAACCTCTTGCTTTTATTATAAATCCCCCCTGCCCCTCTTTGGGAAAATCCCCCCTGCCCCCCTTTGGGAAAGGGGGGCAGGGGAGAACGGGATAACCACATTTTTGTCACAAACCCCAATGCCGGAAATTGCTTGCGGGTGCGGCCTCCTTGCTGTATTAGGAAAAGGCCTTAATCCGGGAGACGCTGATGATTGCAAAGATCACAAGCAGCACCATACTAGGAATTATCTCCCATCCTGTACAGGTAGAGGTGGATATCTCCTTAGGGCTTCCCATGTTCACCACCGTGGGCCTGCCTGATGCGGCGGTAAAGGAAAGCCGCGATCGGATCAAGGCAGCTATTAAGAATTCCGGCTACCCCTTCCCCCGTACTCACTTGACAGTAAATCTGGCGCCCGCCGATATCCGCAAGGAGGGCACGGGCTTTGACCTGCCCATAGCTGTGGCCATTTTGGCCACCCAGGGGATCATCAAGTCATCCCTGCTCAATGATTACCTGTTTTGCGGCGAATTATCCTTAGACGGCACGGTCAAGGGTATTGCGGGAGTCCTCTCCAACGCCATTATGGCCCGGGAACTTGGTATGAAAGGGCTGGTCGTCTCAATAGAAAACAGCGGCGAAGCGGCCATCGTTGCGGGAGTAGAGGTGATCCCGATAGAAACACTGCCGGAGGCTGTTGAGTTTCTCAACGGAACAAAAAAAATCCCGCCCACGGTCCTTGATCCGGAGGCATTAAAGTCGCCTTGCCCTGATTCTACAGCTGATTTCGCCGAGGTGCGCGGACAGGACCAGGCCAAGCGGGCGTTGGAGATTGCCGCCGCCGGAGGCCACAACCTGATCATGGTAGGCCCGCCCGGATCTGGCAAGACCATGCTGGCCCAACGTCTTGGCAGCATCCTTCCCCCACTTTCGCTGGATGAGGCCATTGAAACCACCCGGATATTCTCGGTAGCCGGTTTTTTGGACCGGAAAAACCCTCTGATATTGGGGCGGCCCTTTCGGGCACCCCATCATACTGTTTCCGATGCCGGCCTGGTGGGAGGCGGGCACCAGCCCAAACCCGGGGAAATAAGCCTGGCCCATCAGGGGGTCCTTTTCCTTGATGAGCTACCGGAGTTCAAAAAACATGTCCTGGAGGCATTGAGACAACCAATGGAGAGCGGTTATGTCACCATTACCAGGTCGGCCGGCGCCGCCACCTACCCGGCACAATTCATGCTTGTGGCAGCCATGAACCCCTGTCCTTGTGGCTACTATGGCGACTCCCGCCACGCCTGCCGCTGCAGCAGCCAGCAGATACGCCAATATCAGGGGCGCATCTCCGGCCCTCTTTTCGACCGGATCGATATTCATCTGGAAGTTTCGGCCGTCAGGTATCGGGATCTTAGGGGTAGCTACACGGCAGAGAGCTCCGCCACCATCCGAAAGCGGGTATGCCGGGCCAGAGAAACACAGAGAGACAGATTTCCCGGTAAACCGGCCCCCTTCAACGCCAGAATGACGGAGAAGCAGGTTAAGCAGTTTTGCCAGTTGGACGAGGAATCCCATCAGCTCATCGATATGGCCATGAATAAACTTGGTTTGAGCGCCAGGGCCTATAGCCGTATCCTGAAGCTTTCCCGCACAATCGCCGATCTCGCCTGTGAGGAGAATATCGCGGCTGCGCATGTAGCGGAGGCGATCCAGTATCGGAATCTTGACAGAAGGATAATCTGAAGCACGCTCGGTAAGAGCGCAGCTTCGGCCATATATCAGCACGGAGGCTGCTTCCTTAAAGAGTGTCCTGGCAATTCTGTTTTCAAAGCTAACTCGCATCTCAAATATACCATCCGTCAAATGCTTTGAGAGATTTTCCTTGGGATTCAAGCCTGCGTTTTTCAATTCTATCAATTTCTCGATAGAGGCAAATACCTTTGCACGTTCCCTAACATCCAGGGAGTCGAGAAATTCAATCATGGGAACCTTGTCATCAACTTCTGCAAAGTCATACGTGTAAAGTGGCTATGCCTGCCTGGTACCCACAATCCGACTCCATCCCACTCAATATTTTTTGCCACCCTTTAAAAGCAAATCGTCCCTGCAGATCATCGGCATGTGTATGGTCAATACAGCGGCACTCGCAAATTACACAATAATTTTAATCTCTAAGGGTAAATTACCCGTCGCTTGCGGCGGTGTAGTTCATTGCTAAATATGCTGTTGCCCATATCATGATTTGCGAGGAAATAAAATCAATGATTACGAGTTGAAGTCAAGCAACTTTACCGTTGTTGACGTTTTACTGACTTCAGGAAGGAGCCTCCGGCACGGTTCAATTGGAAAAAATCCTTCCCCAAACTGCACCTTTCAGTCATTATCAGTCATCGACCACGCCTAAGATTAGGCGTTTAATTCTTTCGATAGACGCTCAGATAAAAATATTTTGATGAGCGATTGATATGGAACATCTCTCTTATTGGCTATAAGTTTTAACTCATCGATCATGAGTTCGGGCAGGCGCAGAGAAATCGTTTTGAGCGAAGGCTTGATGTTGGGGAGTAACACTCTTCTTGCCTTCGACCAATCAACATATTCGGTGGAATCAGCGTTTTCCCAAAAATCACGTTCTTCGGCTTCCGTTTTAAACTTCGGTATTTTTTTCATGGTTTTTATACGCATCCCTTTCCTTGCGATTCATGTCTCTGGCTGAAATGATCCTTATGAGGTTATTCCTCACGGTAAAGACTATAAAAAATTGTTTTCCTGAATCACTTTTTCCGAGAGTATAGAACCTTGCCTCATAACTGGAATGCACAACATCCGGACTTATGACGAGTGGGCGGTTAAAAAAAACCTGCTCACATTCCGATGCTGACACGCCATGCTTCTCCCAATTCTTGAGCAGGTTGCCATCATCCCAGTCAAAACCAATACATCTGGAGATTATTTTATCTGCATCCATTCGAATATGTATATTCCATAGATATACATTTTGTCAACAAAAAAATCGAACAGCCGTGCGGGAGTGGTATTTTGAAGAAAACATCTATCATTTACTTCCGTTTGAAAGGGTGCGCTGGCGGGCATAACTCAAAAAAACAACATTTCAGGAAGTTCTAAATACCACCTCACACTGGAAAAATCACGGTCGAATATCTACACGTTTCAATCGGTTATCATTGATCAGAACAGACCACTCAACCGCTCGCTTTGTATTTGAAGGGAATCGCCGTTAAATATTAGGCAGATACAATTTCTTTTGCTAAAAGCTGCAAACTCTATGCGATATGTACCTCTAATCGCTTACCCAGTGCTTTGGCAACCCGATCCAACGTGGAGAGCTTGATGTCTTCAGCGTGATTTTCAATTCTTGAAATCGCAGTCTTTTGGGTTTTAAGGCGTAAGGCAAGTTCCTCCTGGGTTAGTCCTGCGGCTTCGCGTGCCTTACGTAGCACGTACCCGATCTTGAATTGTTCGTAGCCTTCATCAAAGCCAGCGGCAAACTCTTTATCCGTCTTTTTTCTCGTTGCTATATATTTTTTCAGGTCACTCATACTGTTTCCCCTTTCCTCTTCAAATAATCCCGTCGATACGACTTGGCTCTCTCTATTTCTTGTCTGGGCGTTTTTATACTTTTTTTCTGAAAGCCGTGCGTCAGTATAACAACCGCATGGCTGTCGAAGAAACAGAATATTCTGTAAATGTTGAAACCATAGTGGATTCTACACTCCCAGATTTCATCCGTCCCTGGCAGCTTTTTAAAATATGACGCTGGCACTATTCCCAAATCTTCCAAGAGGCCAAACACCCAAACCACCTTCTGAACCACTTTGCCGGGTAAGGCATCAAGAAAATCTTGGACGGGGCATTTCCCATCTACGGTTTTATAAAAAATGACGGTTCTGTTCACGGCAATATGTTAACCTGCATGTTAACTTCTGTCAAGCTAATTTTCCACTTTGGAAATCTGATAGAAATATTTCATTCCGGCGTACCGTGATCCTTTATTGATAACCCCCAAGACCCGATGTATCGACTGGTTATGCCCAACAGCCTATTTCCCGTGCAGGATGTCCATGCATCGGATTGCCTCTGAATCGTTGATCTTGCCGAGATAGACCTGGGTGGTCTTCAAATCCTGGTGCCCCAGGATAACTTTCGATACGACTTCCATGGGCACACCGTTTCTGCTGGCATAGGTGGCCGAGTATCTGCGTAGATCATGGGGCGAAATACGGACATTCACTTTCTCTCCCAGTCGCCTTACTAGAGCTCTTGCCGTTGAATAGTACAATGTTTCTTAATCTGTGTACCCAAATGGGTTGGGTCTCTTAGCACTATCCAGGGGGTAACGGAGGGAGCCCGTAGGGCGACTGGAGTTACCCCCTGGATAGTCGCCAAACTTGACCCCATCTGGTTTTGGCTTTAT
>CAMTWB010000022.1:0-71405 GCA_947085375.1 uncultured delta proteobacterium | reverse complement strand
TCCCGAAACTCAACATTGGCCAGGTAGCCTTCCCGCCCAAGGTAAGCAAAAATCGGAGCGTAGCCGTCAACGCCCTTGTACGTCCTCGATACGCCCTCCTTTTGCGTCCTGGAATTATCAAAAGGACTGACGTCGATGTCCTATGGCGCCAACTCGCCCTTGAGGGTAGATACCGTGCCAATGCCGGGGGCCGTCTTACGAATCAAGCGCGCCGACTCCTCCCTGACGATCCGATCAAACGCCCCGTCCACAACTACGTCACACATCATGTTCGTACCGCCAGATTTAATGCAATTCCAGGTCGCCGCTGGCATCCCCGAGGGGAGAAAAAGCCGCTCTACCCATAAATTTGTCGCAGACCCGTAACTTTCTCTCCCAGCAGTTCCATGAATGCCTCGATCCTGGTTTCCACCTGGGCCTCGGAAAAGCTTCTTTCGTCAACCATATCCGCCTCGATGATGAGCGAGGGGGTGCCTCGTTTCTCTCTCACGATCCGCTGGATATCGTACTGGCCAAAGGAATAGGGCTTGCAGCTGCGGTTGGAGTGCATAACCAGGCCGTCAACCTCGTACTTGTCGATCATCCCGATTATCTCCTGGGACATCTGGTCGATGCCGATGTTCAGGTATATCCGGGCATAACCCTCCGCCAGGGAATCCAGAAAGTTTTCCTCGTTGATATACTTGAGGGAACCACACCAGGCGGAGGTATAGGTGTCCGCAACGAGGCAGGCATCGAGAGAGGAAAACTTGTCCGACAGCCATTTCGTCCGGTACCAGACGGGCAGATTGTCCCACAGTAAGCGGTAGCGTTCCCGGGGCACGGCGCCAATCCCCAGGGCAACCCGCTGCTGCACCTCCTCCAGGAGCAGCTGGTAATAATCAACAGCGGTCTGGGTGCCCCGTAGGGTCACGATCAGGGCCAGGTGAAAGAAGGCATCGAAGGCGGACAGCGGCGCGGGCCTGTTCATCGTCATGTCCAGGACCGCCTGCCAAAGCCGCTGGGCCTGAAGAGAGAGCTTCCCCACCTCCTTTATCCGATCGTAATCGAACCGCCTGCCGGTTGCCTCTTCGAGAAACCGGATATATTCTTCGATCTGGGCCAGGACATATTTTTTCGCCTCCGGGGTGAAGGCGGTATGACAGAAGGGCGTGTCCAGGATGAATAGCGGCACCTGGAAGAAGCGGGCCTGAACCTCATACCATTTCAAAACTGTGCCACAGATATTATTGCAGCAGATGAGCATGTCCGGCCGGGGCAGACCGCCGATGGGCCCGCCGTCAATGCGAGCGCAGGCGATATCGGATCGGGCGTAGGAACAGAGGTCCGGAGAGTAGCCTATCGCTTCTGCCTTTTGGCAGAGATCGACGCCCATTTTACTCGCACCGATCATGGCCCCGTGATTCTCCGGATAGACCGGGATGATGTCCATCGCCAAGAGCGGTTCGACCGGTCCGCCGCTGGTGATCCAGGCGACCTTCCTGCCGCGGTCCCAGGCGGTCTTGGCTTCAATATAATAGGTGGTCATAAGCTCTTTCATTTTTTTTACCGCCCTGACCTTCGGTATCTCTTTAGTTTCCATTTTAACCTCCGCCCTGCTCACTGACCAATACGCCCCTGGATAGTCTCCAAAAAGGCCTCGAAGCGCGTTTTAATCTGACCATCACCGGGCAGTTGATCCTCCAGCTCCAGCACCAGGGAAGGGATGCCCTCCCGGTCGAGAAATTCCTTGAGATAGGGGTAGTCAAAGGCGTGGGGGTCGCAGAATTTCAACCAGGTGAAAATCACCCCGTCGGCCTCCTTCTCTCGGACCAGTCTGAGTAGGCCTTCCCCCCGGCTGGTGAGGCCCTGATGCTTGGCCGGACAAACCGGGCGCTCCAGGTATCGCTTGGTGATGGCCAGGATTGGCTCCCGGTCGGTGGCGATGATCCCGCCCCAGGCCCGGGCCGCGACGCAGAGATCATCCCCCACCAGGTCCGCACCTGTTTCTTCGATGATTCCATAGATATCGGGGAGATCGCAGAATCCCCCGGCCAGCACCAGCCGCTTCCTGCCCCCTGGCCGGGCCGCGCTTTGCCTGCTTTCCATCTCCCTCTGGACCAGGGCAAGTTTGTCCGCGAGGTCGAACCGATCCATTACCAATGATGCCCGGGTGATCGCGTAGCTGTCGCTTACGCTTATAAGACCGGGGGAGGCCGCATTTTGCTCAAATATCTCCTTGAGAGTTTGCCGGATCCTGTTCATAAGTAGAATGGCCTGCCTCAGATCCTGGTCGGTGATGGCAATTCCTCTCCAGGCCTCGAGTTCTCTCTTCAGCCGGGCCAGCACTTCCTGATAATAAATCCGGGCGGCCTCCGTGTTTAACTTCACCGGCAGGACCAGATCAGCATGAAACGGGGTGATCCCCTGGAGCCGCCAGATATCCGACAGCCGCTGGATTGAATCGCAGGTATGGGGAAAGATTACCCCCTGCAGGAAGCCGAATCCGCCCCCCAGGGCGGTCTCCAGGACACCCCGCACCAGGGAGCAACAGTAGCTTTGCAAATGTCCGTCGGCCCGATGAATACTTCCCTTGGCGCCGAAGAGCCGAAAGGGGTGAAGGCCCGCAGCCAGGATCAGTTCTTCCGGTACGTAGGAGCAGAGATAGCCCATCAGTGGCCGGTCTTTTGTCCGGCGATATTGCTCGCCATAGGCCAGGGGATTGGCCGCCACATCCCGGAATGCCTGCATGGTTTCCATTGCCGCTCCTTGTAAATTTATCAGCTTTCCGTTTTACCGCAGTTGCGTAGATAGATAATCCGCAGACCATCCAAAGTCAGCATCTCATCCACTACATTGATGGTCTTCGTCTCCGGGGCGATTAGCCGGGCCAGGCCGCCCGTGGCTAAAACAAGCGGGTTGTCTCGAACCTCTTCTTTGATCCGTTCCACAATTCCATCCACCAGCCCGGCATAACCGAACATGATGCCGGCCTGCATGCTGCTCACCGTGTCTTTGGCCACAATTGTCTTCGGCCGTGAAAGCTCGACCCGGGGCAGCTTGGCCGCCCGCTGGAAGAGGGCCTCGGTGGAGATCATAATACCCGGAGCGATACAGCCCCCTAAATATTCACCCTTGGGAGAGACATAATCGAATGTTGTTGCGGTACCAAAATCAACTATAATTAGCCCCCGCTGGTATTTTTCAAAACCGGCCACGGCATTGACGATCCGATCCGCTCCAACCTCCCGGGGGTTGTCGTAATAAATGGGCATCCCCGTCTTGATTCCCGGGCCGACGATCAGGGGCTTCAAATGAAAATATTTTTCGCACAGTGGTCCCAAGACGTTTAACACCGGCGGCACCACACAGGAGATGATAATGGCATCGATCTCCCGATCGCCAATGCCGCTTGACTTGTAGAGATTGTAAATTAGCATCCCGTATTCATCCACAGTCAAGTCCGGCACAGTCCGAATTCGCCAGTCGTGAATGAGCTGATCCCCCCGGTAGATGCCAAGGACAGTATTGGTGTTGCCTACATCGATGACTAACAGCATAATTAACAACCTCGTAAAAAGGCGGCAAAACGTAAGTTGGGGGATGACGCTGTAAAACGTCCAGAGGCAAGGCACGCAAATCATGAGGAATGAGGCGTCGGGGGAGGGGGCTTGTTCCGGAAGCCCAAAGGGATCGGAACGTGTCCCCGGAAGACGCCGCAGTGACGAATGATTTAGCGCAACTTAAGCATATGGACGTTTTACAGTGTCATCATAATTAACCTCTTTCTGTCGCGCCCAGGAGAAGCGAAATGTCTGCCGCCGGCGCGGAGTGGGTCAGGGCGCCCACGGAAATAAAATTCACCCTTGTGGCAGCAATCTCGCGCACATTGGCCAGGGTTACATTCCCGGAAGCCTCCAGGGGGACTCTTCCGGCAACTATGGCCACGGCCTCTTTAATCTGGCACAGGTTCATATTGTCCAGCATGATCACGTCGGCCCCGGCGGCCAGGGCCTCCGCCAGTTCGGCCATATTTTTCACTTCCACCTGAATTTTAAGCAGGTGATGGGCATGGCTGCGGGCGCGTTTTACGGCGGCGGCAATGCTCCCGGCGGCCCAGATGTGATTATCCTTGATCAAAACCCCATCCGCAAGACCAAAACGGTGGTTGCAGCCACCACCCGCCGTTACGGCGTATTTCTCCAGGGACCTGAGCCCGGGCGTAGTTTTTCTCGTATCGAGGATCTTTGCTTCCGTACCCGCCACGGCATCCACGTAAGCCCGGGTCAAGGTGGCAATTCCACAGAGGCGCTGGAGGAAGTTCAAGGCCACCCTTTCGGCGGTCAAGATGCTCCGCAGGTTTCCCTTCAGGGTGAGAAGGATGTCACCCGGCTGAACCTGCTTACCCTCAGCGACATAACGAGTGGTCTTCATGGCCGGATCAAGGCAAAGGAAAACCTCCTCGAAAATGAAAAGTCCCGCCACAACCAAGGGTGACTTGGCAACGGCCCGGGCACAGCCGATCTCATTTTCACAAACGATGGCGCTGGTGGTTACATCCTCCCGGCCAATATCTTCCGTAAGCGCCCTCTTTATCAGTTGCCTGGCAATAAATCCTGGTTCCATTGCTCCCTCAAGGTCTGGGATGACGACACTGTAAAAAGTCCATATGCTACGTTACGCTAAATCCTTCGTCACTGCGGCGTACGGTAAAGTACACCTCATTCCTCATGATTTGCGCGCCTTGCCTCTGGCGCTTTTTACAGCGTCGCCCGAAAATTACAGCTTTGCCGACTTTTTACAGTGCCATCAGGGTTCCATAGGCACTAACTTCTGCAACGATTCGACCAGCAGCAGACGCCTCTGGACGAGCTGTCGATTTTTTTCCCGCTCCTTTTCAATCACTTGCGGATCCGCCTTGGCAAGAAAGTCCCGATTAGCCAGTTTATTCACTGAATTTGCCAGGTCTCGATCCAACTTCGCCAACTCTTTTTCTGTCTTCACCCTTCTGCGGCCCAGATCCAGCGTATCTTCCACGAGGACAAAAACGCGACCCGAACTGATAATGCCGGAAACGCACCCCGTGGGCCGAGCCAGATCAGCACCCACGGCCAGGGCCTCCAGGTTTGCCAGATGGGTAATGTACGAAGTTGCGCCCGAGATCGCCCGCCGGAAATGATCGTCCGGAACTGATATTGACGCCTTCAGTTTTCTGGCCGGAGGTATTTCCATCTCGCCCCGAATATTCCTTATTACGGTGATGGCTTCCATGACCAAATTCATCTGCCGGGCAGCATCTTCATCCACCAGTTCGGAATCAAAAACGGGGTATGGGCTCACCATGATGGAGCCCTGACTTTCATCCAGCGCCTGCCAGATCTCCTCGGTCAAAAAGGGCATGAAGGGATGGAGGAGCTGGAGGATTGTCGCCAGAGTATGCCTCAATGTTGTCTGAACAAATATCCGCTTCTCCGGATTTACCTTGCCATAAAGGGTCGGCTTGATCAATTCTAGATACCAGTCACAGAATTCGTGCCAAATGAATTGATAAAGGCTGGAGGCCGCCTCGTTGAAGCGGTACTCCTCAATCTGGCTGGTCACCTCCGCCGTAACCTGATTCAGCCGGTGGCAAATCCACCGCTCGGCCAGAGGAAAATCCTCCTTGGGCAAATCAAGAAGAGCGCAATCCGGGCCGGTATAGTCCTCTAGGTTCATCAGGGAGAATTTTGCAGCGTTCCAGATCTTGTTGACGAAATGTTTGTATCCCTCGATCCGGTCTTCCGACATCTTTACGTCTCTGCCCTGAGCCGTATAGGCGCAAAGGGTAAAACGGAAGGCATCGGCGCCGAATTTATCGATCATGTCCAGGGGGTCGATAATATTGCCTCGGGACTTGCTCATCTTCTCCCCGTTCTCATCTCTGACCAGGGCGTGGAGATACACGTCCCGGAAGGGAACGTCCTTCATTACATACAGGCCCATCATCATCATCCGGGCCACCCAGAAGAAGAGGATGTCAAATCCCGTTACCAATAGCGACGTGGGATAGAAGGTCTTGAGCGCCTCCGTCTCGTCCGGCCAGCCCAGGGTGGAAAAGGGCCAGAGGGCGGAGCTAAACCAGGTGTCCAGCACGTCTTCGTCCTGGGAGAGATGGACTGAACCGCAGCGGGGGCAATCAGATGGATCCGTCACGGCCACGATCGTGTTGCCACAACCCTGGCAATACCAGACCGGAATCCGATGCCCCCACCAGATCTGACGGGAGATGCACCAGTCCCTGATATTATTGAGCCATTCAAAATAAGTGGCTTCCCACAAGGCGGGGATAATCCTGGTTTTGCCCTCTTCCACCGCCGCCCGCGCCTCTTGGGCCAGGGGAGCGACCCGGACAAACCACTGGGTGGAAACCGTGGGCTCAATATCCGTCTTGCAGCGGTAGCAACAGCCGATACTGTGGAGATGTGGTTCCCGCCCCAGCAAATATCCTTGTGCTTCCAAGTCCTTAAGGACATTCTCCCGACAAACGTAACGGTCTTGTCCCTGGTATCGTCCGCCGTTGTCGTTGATAGTGCCTCTGCCATCCATGATCTTAACCAAGGGCAGGTTATGTCTTTTGGCCAGGGCAAAGTCGTTGGGATCACAGGCGGGGGTAATCTTCACCGCCCCGGACCCGAACTCGGCTGATACATAACTGTCAGCGACAATGGGGATAATCCGATTAACTAAAGGCAGAATAACCTCTTTCCCCACCAAACCGTGAAAACGCTGATCATCGGGATTAACGGCAACCGCCGTATCCCCCAGCATAGTCTCCGGCCGAGTGGTGGCCACCACCAGCTCGCCCGTGCCGCAGGCCAGGGGGTAGCGGATATTCCAAAGGAACCCGGCCGTTTCGCGATATTCCACCTCCAGGTCGGAAATTGCCGTATGGCAACGGGGACACCACTGGACTACGTAGTCACCCCGGTAGATGAGGCCGTCGTTATAGAGGCGGACAAATACCTCCCGTACCGCCCGGGACAGCCCGGCATCCATGGTGAAGCGCTCCCGCGACCAGTCACAGGAAGAACCCAGCCTTTTGAGCTGGTTGATGATGACGCCGCCGTATTTCTCTTTCCATTGCCAGACCCGGGCAATGAACTCCTCCCTGCCGAGATCATGCCTGGTCAGCCCCTGTGCGGCCAAAAGCTGCTCCACCACGTTTTGGGTGGCGATGCCGGCGTGATCCATTCCGGGCATCCAAAGGGTGTTGTAGCCCTGCATTCTTTTGAAGCGTATGACAATATCCTGCAGGGCATTATTCAGGGCATGCCCCATATGAAGCATCCCCGTCACATTAGGAGGCGGGATAACGATCGAAAACGGTTTTTTTTCGCTTGTATCACACGCATGAAAATAATCTCCCGCAATCCAGTAGCGATACCACTTTTCTTCTGAAATTGACGGTTCGTAACTTTTACTTAACCCACCTGTTGCCATCTATTGCCAACCTCGCAAAAAAAGACCGGGGAACCATATTTTCCTTACGGACAGATTCCCCCGGCCTTTGCAATTAAAATTTCAGGGCCTCTCTCATCATCCTGATGGATAAAAGGGCGTCCACACCGGGAACCGCAGCCAAAGGAGCGAATTCGCCGCTGGTAAAGTCCCGCACTCCCATGATTCCCCTGCTGGTGACCACCATGACGGCATTGAAGTAGGGAAGGTCGGCCCGCAAGTCTGGGAAGGGAGAGGTCTGACCGATAAACCTGGTGGCCAGGGCGTTATCGCCGGTGATCTTGATCAGGATGTCCTCGAGCATCAAGGCATAGGCGGCCCGATCAATTGGGAGATCAGGCTTGAACGAGCCGTCCGGATAGGCCTCCAATCCGCGAACGCCTAGCTTGAGAATACCATCGATGTCCGCCTTCAGGGGGTGGTTGCCAATATCGGCGGGCCGGATCGTTTTGTCCGCGGGCTTGGGCGCATCAGGAGGGCGGAAGGCCGTATCGAAGGTTTTCGGCGTCCGTTTTTCATAGAGGACATCGATTTTCATCTCCTCCATAAACAGGGCGGCAGCATCTGCCCTGGTAATCCGGGGAACAAAGGCGATCTGTTTGCCGACAGCAGTGCCGGGCATGGCCCGCTGGATCTTCTGGATCAGATTCCACTCCTCGTCGGCTTGTTTCACATAGTCGCCCTTGAAATCGAGAACCTTGCTGAACATGTAGCCCGCCTTCTGAAAGTCCAACGCCGTCTTATAGCACAGCCCCATATGATAGTGAGCGTATGATGATTTAGGTTCAATGGCCATGACCTTTTCAAAGGCCTCCTCAGAATTTTCCAGCCAATCCTTGACGGAGCGCTTGCAAACCACCCCGACCCGCATGCAATCCGCCCGGCTCATGGTGTTGATCCTGATTACCGCAACCTGTGCGAAAACATTGTCCTCGTTGGTTTTTGCATGTTTAATGGCAGCGTTCGCCGCATCCAAACCGGCCTTGAAATTGCCCTGGTAGGCCTTAACCAGGCCAATGCCGGCATGGGCCTGGGAATATTTGGCATCCAGTTGCAGCGCTAAATTGAATGATTTTTCCGCCTCAATGAAATTCTCCTGGTTTAAAAGCCTCATTCCGGTAAAGGTGTGGTGCTGGGGGGTATCGAGTTGACTTACCTGCTGGCGGGCCTTGGGGGCGCAAGACAGCAGGGAAAATACAATCATTATTCCCGCTATCATCACCAGCGAATGCTGCCGAAAAAATCGATCTGCCATAATATCCTCCTTTTTTAATAACCTAGAAAAAAGATAACATCCTACGTTACCCGAAAGCCTATCTTGACGCAATTTCTAAGTCAAGCCAATTTCCCGTTTTGGCTGTCTCCTTCAGACTGCAAAAAACCGGCGATCTGGTTTTCTATGGCCTCTTGCTCTTGCGGTTCGAACCATTTGATCTCTCTATCCCGTCTAAACCAGGTAATCTGACGTTTGGCGTAACGCCTGGTATCCCTTTTCATTATTTCCCTGGCTTCCTCCAGACGCCATTTTCCGGCCAGATAATTAACCACATGCCGGTACCCGAGGGACTGCAGCGGCTTGAGCTCCGATCCATAGCCTCTGGCAAGCAAGCCCTCTACCTCTGCCACCAGCCCGCCCGCCAGCATGGCCTCCACCCGCCTGTCGATCCGCCGGTAAAGCGCGTCACGGTCGCAGGTGATGCCCAGCTTGAGGCACTCATAGCGGTTCATACCGAACCGATGTGACTGCTGTTGTTCCCGAATGGATCTCCCTAAACTTTCAAATACTTCCAGTGCGCGGATAATCCTCGGCTGGTCGCGTACGGCGATGCGCTGGGCCGCCAGGGGGTCCAGCCGCCGCAGCTTGTCATAAAGATAGGAAGAGCCAAACAGTTCCACTTCCCGGCGGTAGCGCCGGCGAAGCTCTTCATCCGCGGGCGGAGAGGGACAAAGCCCACCCAGCAGGGCCTTGATATAGAGTCCCGTGCCGCCGACAACGAAGATGGGCGTTTTCTTCTCGTGCAGATAGGCGATAACCTCCCCGGCCTTTTCCCCATAGGCGCTGGCATTAAAAGGCTCATCGGGGTCCAGCAGATCTATCAGGTGATGGGGCACTTCCTTTCGTTGCGCGACGGTTGGCTTGGCCGTGCCAATATCCATGTATCGGTAAACCTGAAGGGAATCGGCACTGATAATATGTCCTCCCATTTTAGCCGCAAGAGCTATCGCCAGGGATGATTTGCCAACAGCGGTTGGGCCTTGTATGACGATCAGACGTGGTCTTCTGGCCGGGAGTTCCATCATCGACGGGTGGCTTATCTTCGTTTAAACATCCGATCCAAATCAGCGGCGCTAAACAATATCGATACCGGCCGCCCGTGGGGGCAGGTGCAGCCGTTGGGCGTGGCATCCAGAATTCGACACAGATCGGCCGCTTCCGCCGGGGTAATTCGCTCCTTGGCCCTAAGCGACCTCCGGCAGGCCAGCGAGATCAATACCTTCTCCTTCTTCTCCTCCAAAGCCTTATCCCGCTGGACCTCGGAAAGGTCATCCAGAATGTCCATGATGATCCTCTTGGGGTCCTCTTGTCTCAAAAAAAGGGGAAGTGACCTGATCACAACCGTATTATTGCCGAAAGGTTCTATTTCCAAACCTGTTTCCGCCAGAATGTCTTTTATTTCCAAAAAGAGGGAAAAATCTCCAGGCGATAGCGACACAACTTCCGGCATCAACAAGAGCTGACCCCTGCTATCGTTTTCTGCCCGGCTCTTCCGCTTCAGCTCTTCGAAAATTATCCGTTCGTGGGCGGCGTGCTGATCCAGCAAAATCAGCCCCCCCGGCGCCGAAAAGATCAGGTAGGAAGCGCCATGCTGCCCCAGATACTCTAGATCGGCAAACCTCAATCGGCCCGGTGGAGCCGGCTCTTCTGGAGAAAAAAGGCTGACAGCAGACCCCTCCCGCAAGTCGGGCTCCTCTATTTTCGGGCGGGGTCGCGGGAAGAAAACAGGTTTTTCCCGCCCGCCAGACACGTTGTAACGCTTGACCGCCTCCCCTATCCGAACATCATAGCCGGAAGGAGGCTTTCGGTCCGGGTCAAGGGGGCCTCTTGCGGTTGGTGATAAGGCTGAGCCGGCCAGAGCCATCCCAAGCGTTGTGACAACCAGGTGATAGATATCCTGGGGATGGCGAAAACGCACCTCCAGCTTGGCCGGATGGACGTTAACATCCACCCATGCCGGGGGTATTTCCAAGAAGAGATAGACCATCGGATACCTTTTCTGGTCGAGCAGGTGCCGATAGGCAGTCATAACCGCGTGCTGGAGGAGTTGGTCCCGAACGAAGCGGTTATTGACATAGAATTGGATCTGTTTCGAGCTGGAGCGGTTAAAATCAGGTGGCGTAATATAGCCCCTAAGCGAGAACTCCCCCTGTGTCTTGTCTATGGGAATCAACTTTTCCGGGATGCCTTGCTCAGAAAGCAGGGCAATCCTCTCGGCGAGATCGCGGGTGGCCGGCAGCGAAAAAAGCTCCCTTGCCGCCATCTCCACCTTGATCCTAAGGGCGTTGTGGGGTAGGGCCAAACGACTGACCACCTCCAGACACTGCTTTTGCTCCCTGGTCTGGGACTTAAGGAATTTCTTTCTTACGGGAACATTGTCAAATATCTCGCTAACCTTAAACTGGGTGCCCGGGGGACAGCCGACCGCACTGATCTCCTCTACCTGGCCCTGACGAACAATAATCCTTGTTCCGGCAATCGCCCCCGGTTGGCGGGTCAGCATTTCCACCCTGGCGATGGAGGCGATACTGGGCAGGGCCTCCCCTCGAAAACCGTAGGAACGAACCTGGTAGAGGTCGTCAAACTCGTAGATCTTGCTCGTGGCATAACGGCAAAAGGCGAGGGGCGCTTCTTCCGGGGCGATGCCAGCGCCGTTATCCGTCAGGCTGATACCGGCGCATCCGCCATCAGCCAGAACAATTGAAATATCTGTCGCGCCGGCATCAAGAGAGTTTTCCAACAGTTCCTTGACTATGGAAGCAGGCCGTTCGATAACCTCGCCAGCGGCGATCTTGTTGGTTAAATCTTCTGGTAATAGGACTATCTTCCCCGGCGATAACATCTGCTCCTTCGCATCCGAACTGACAACTTCGTAAAAAGTCCGGATGCTCTAGTTGCGCTGCATCCGGCCTTTTTACAGTGTCATAAAAACTGCTAATCCAAAACCACCATGACCCGGCATTTCTTCAAAAAAGCCAGGTTTTCTGCAACCGTCCTGATGGCGTCGGCGTCTTTGTTGCTGATAACGATATCCGTCTTGCCGGCCCCCTCCGCCTTGATACCCTTGATGGTCAATGGATTGTTGGTGACCCGCGGATTGGTCATGGCCGCCGTCAGATCGCGGGCATAGCCGGTCATTCCCTGCTGGACGGCAAATTCCCGATCCACCTGCATCGTTCCGTAAACCTCACGGCCGCTTTCATCCAGGATCCGGGGCGACATGGCGGGCCGTACCTGGATGCCACGGGCGTCCACCACCAGGCCCGTATAAACCACGCTGGCCGCCGGGGGCTTTGGCGGCGCTGCCGCAGCAGGAACAGCAGCAGGAGCTGTGGGAGGAGGGGGAGGAGGGGCGACGGCTGCTGGCGGCGGTGTCTCGGGCTTTTTATCCAGAGCGCGGGGCATGATAATGGGGGCCAGGGTACCGGTCAGGCTCATCCGCACTGTCACCTCAACAGTGCCATCGGACAGGTACTCCTGTTTCATAACTTTGGCATTCTTTACGACCCCATCCACCTGGGTATTGATCACGTCACTTGCCACGGTAAAATCGTTTACCGTTGTGGCCGAATCCACCCTGACGCCCTTGGTAATTTCCAGAAGGTTCCGGTAGGCGTCAACCTGGGCGGCTCTGAGAGCCATTGGCCTGGCCTGGGGCCGGCCTGCAAATCGCTCCGGGGGGGCACCAATTCCCACCGCTTCAATGTACCCAGCCGACCAGTTGATATTGCCCTGAGTGCCTATCTGCTCGATAATTTGAGTCCATTGGGCAGGGGAAACCGCATCCTGTCCCACGGCCGCCTTCCAAGGCAACAGCAAGACGACCAACAGCATTACGCATATAATCGATCCCTTTCTTGTCATTTTAAGCCTCCTTGATCAGCATAAATTTCACCACATCTGACGACTCCCTAAAAAGCCCTCCCCTTACGGTTGGGTAATTTTTTGCAAGGCCTCTATCTCACTCATACACGAGTGTGACCCTAGCAAAAAAAAAAAGATGATTCAATGATTATAAGCAAAGAGGCTGTGCGACAAATTTATGGGTAGAGAGGGTTTTTCTCCCCTCTTTTCCAAAGAGGGGTCGGGGGAGATTTGAGGAACTAAAAATAACCTCTTGCTTTTATTATAAATCCCCCCTGCCCCCCTTTGGGAAAATCCCCCCTGCCCCCCTTTGGGAAAGGGGGGGGGGTCTAGGCCCTGCAAGATTAGGACAGCCATATATTTGTCGCACCCCCAAGTAAAGATTCAGTCTTGAGGGGGAAGTTAATTGTAGGAGCACTGAAAGCCAGAAAGAACCCTCTCCCTCGATGGGGAGGCTTGGGGCCTGCCCCGTACTTGATAGGGGCAGAGGGTGACAATAGTCGATTGTTTAGGGGACAGGTTCCGATCCCTGGGGGCTTCCGGAACCTGTCCCCGACGATAGCCCTCCCCCTGCCCCCTCCCACGGTGGGGACGGGACAAGGTTATAACGTTCGGACCTGCCCACCCGGACCTGAATCTTTACGATTATAAGTAAAGATTCAGCTACAAGGTCAGACAAGATTTTTTTGCGAACCTTAGTGCCTCCCAGTTTCCCCCTCCCGGCGGGAGGGCAGGGGTCTCAAGATCTTTTTTTGAAACGGGAAAGGCTTGCGGTTTAATAAAAAAAGGCAGCCTTTGTGGGCTGCCCCTATCGGAAATATTTACAGAAAAACCAGGCACATTATTTTTTCTCCCCTGCTTTTTTCGTTGCCGCCTTCTCCTGGGGCCGGTCCACCAATTCTACTATTGAAATTGCGGCATTGTCACCGACCCGGTATCCGGTTTTGATAATCCTGGTATAGCCGCCCTCCCGGGCCTGATACCTGATGGCCAGCTCCGAAAATAGCTTCCCCACTGTTTCCCGGTCTCGGACATAGGAAAGGGCTCGCCTCCGGGCATGGAGATCGCCTCTCTTAGCCAGGGTGACCATCTTCTCCGTCACCCTTCGCAGCTCCTTTGCCCGGGCATCGGTAGTTACTATCTGTTCATGCTTCAATATGGAGGATACCATGTTCCGAAACATGGCATCCCGATGACTTGAGGTTCTCCCCAATTTGCTGCCTGCTCTGCCGTGACGCATTTATCTAATCCTTTCACCCTTACTTGTTAGACTTCCCCAGGTCCACGTTCCCCTCGTTCCAGGGCGGGAAGTCCAGCTTCATGCCAAACCCAAGCCCCATTTCGCCTAGAATTTCCTTTATTTCGTTGAGTGATTTTCTGCCAAAATTTTTTGTCTTCAGCATTTCCCCCTCCGTCTTTACCACCAAGTCGCCTATTATTTTAATTCCCGCATTCTTCAGACAATTGGCTGATCGGACGGACAACTCCAGATCATCGACGGGACGGTGAAACAATTCTTCTTCTTTCACCTCGCCGGGCTTCTCCTGCGGTGTCTCATCAGTGTCGGTTTGAAAATTGATGAAATTATCGAGCTGATCACTGATAATCCTGGCCGCACAGGAAACTGCTTCCTCGGGAGTTATGCTCCCGTCGGTCCAGACTTCAAGGGTCAGGCGATCGTAATCGGTCACCTGGCCCACTCGGGCATGCGACACCGTATAGTTTACTTTTTTTATGGGCGAAAAATTAGCATCAATGCTTATGGTGCCCAGCGGAACTCCCGGCTCGTTTTCCCTCTTTGCCGGCACATAGCCGCGGCCCATCTCAACATTCAACTCAGCCTTCAGATGCGCGCCTTCGGTCAAGCTCGCCAGAAAATGGTCCGGGTTCATCACAACCACCGTCCCATCGGTGATTATATCGCCCGCCGTAACGATTCTCTCCCCCCGGATATCCAGGTGTAATTTCTTTACGTCACCTTGCAGGATCTTGAGGCGGACCCCCTTTAGGTTCAACATGAAATCGGTAACATCTTCCTTAACTCCCGCAACGGCGGAAAACTCATGCTGCACCCCATCGATTTTAAACGAAACTATTGCCGCCCCCGGTATAGCGGAGAGGAGCACCCTTCTTAAGGAATTGCCAATGGTGGTACCGAAACCCCTTTCCAGGGGCTGGCAGTCAAACTCGGCATACTCAGAAGTGCGTGTTGCCAAATCTATCTCTATCCTTTTAGGACGTATCAAACTAAACCAGCTGTTTTGCATATTTCATCCTGTATTATTGGGAGTAACCGGGGTTAGCTGCCCTATAAAGCCTTCAGTCCCTTCTACTTGGAGTAGAGCTCAACCACCAGCTGCTCATTAACCGGCATGACCAGCTCTGCCCGCTCGGGAAGGGCCTTAACCACGCCTTTCATATTGGTCTTGTCCAGTTCGAGCCACGAAGGCAAACCCCTTCTCGCAACCATCTCCATAGATTCCAGTATCTTGGCTGTCTTCCTGCTTTTTTCGCGTACCTCGATCTGGTCCCCTGCCCTAAGCAGATAGGAAGGGATATTGACTGGTCTGCCGCAGACCTGGAAATGCCGGTGCGTCACCAGTTGTCTTGCCTCGCTGCGCGAGCTGGCAAAACCAAGCCGAAACACGACGTTATCCAGACGTCTTTCCAAAATAAGCAACAAATTGGTGCCCGTGACCCCCTTCTGCTGATCCGCTCGGGCGAAACTGCCTCGAAACTGTTTTTCCAGCAGGCCGTACATCCGCTTGAGTTTCTGTTTCTCCCTCAATTGAACGCCATAATCAGAGCTCTGCTTTTTACGAGCCTGTCCGTGGTCGCCGGGCGCATAGCCCCTTCGGTCAAAGGCGCACTTTTCCGTGTAACACCGGTCACCCTTTAAAAATAACTTCAGACCATCTCTCCGACAGAGCCTGCAGACGGATTCAGTATATCGTGCCAAAAAAACCTCCCATAAATCTTTAATGATATTTTGCCTTTTTTAAGCCCCATTCCCAGCTTTCCCAACAGGCCTTGGCTACACCCTTCTTTTCTTCGGCGGACGGCAGCCATTGTGGGGAATCGGGGTCACGTCTCTAATTAGGCTGACAGTGAGGCCGGCCAGCTGCAAGGATCTGAGAGCCGATTCCCGACCGGCGCCGGGCCCCTTTACATAGACCTGCACTTTTCTCATGCCATGTTCCCTGGCCTTTTTGACGGCATCATCTGCCGTCATCTGAGCGGCAAAAGGGGTGCTTTTCCGTGAACCCTTAAACCCCTGTACGCCCCCCGAAGACCAGGAAATAACATTTCCTTCCAGATCGGTGATGGTTACAATCGTATTATTGAAGGTGGACTGGATATGCGCAATCCCCTCGGAAATATTTTTTTTCTCTTTTTTCTTAACTGCTTTTTTGCCTGGCTTTGCCATTATTCCTCCGCTTGACTCAGTGGTTATTTATTTTTTCTTGCCGGCGATGGCCCGACGCGGGCCCTTGCGCGTCCGGGCATTCGTGCTGGTGCGCTGCCCCCTGGCGGGGAGTCCCTTGCGATGCCTTAAGCCACGATATGTCCCTAAATCCATCAGGCGCTTGATCGACATTGCCACCTCGCGGCGCAGATCACCCTCAACCTTGTGCTCCTTGTCAATGACATTCCTGATGGCGGTGATCTCAGAATCGGTCAGCATGTCGGTCTTTTTATCCGCGCCGACTTCGGCTTTTTCCAATATCTCTTGGGCCTTGGGCCTCCCAATGCCATATATATAGGTTAAAGCAATATCCATCCTCTTGTTTTTCGGTAAGTCTACTCCCGCAATTCTTGCCACCCGCTAACCTCCTGATGTCAGCAAATCATCCCTGATGACACTGTAAAAAGTCCATATGCTGCGTTTCGCTAAATCCTTCGTCACTGCGGCGTACCCAGAAGCACGCCTCATTCCTCATGATTTACGCGCCTTGCCTCTGGACTTTTTACAGCGTCATCCCCCAAATTCCCGTTATACCGACTTTTTATCCCTGACGCTGTTTATGTTTAACATTTTCACAAAGCACTCGCAAAACACCGCGCCTTTTGACTATCTTGCATTTGACACATATTTTTTTAATAGAAGCCCTGACTTTCACGATAATTCCTCATCCTTGCCGAAAACGGCGTCTTGTTTACTTTGTCCGGTATATGATTCTGCCACGGGTGAGATCATAAGGCGACAGCTCAACCGTTACCCGGTCTCCGGGGAGTATCTTTATAAAGTGCATCCTCATTCTACCCGATATATGTGCCAACACCCGGTGACCATTTTCCAGCTCTACCCGGAACATGGCATTTGGCAGGGGCTCAAGCACCTTCCCTTCAACCTCTATCGGCTCTTCTTTTGCCATAATCGCGTCTTCTTTCCGGCTTGGAGCAACCACGCCTCTATTCCTCAAGCCGACTCAGAATATAAGGCCCATCTTCGGTAATCGCAACCGAGTGCTCATAGTGCGCCGAGTACTTATTGTCCAGCGTTACCACCGTCCAGCCATCATCCAGCAGCCTGACCTCATGAGTTCCCGCATTTACCATCGGTTCAATTGCCAGCACCATCCCCGCTTTCAATTCAATGCCCTTGCCGGGCACCCCAAAATTGGGCACTTGCGGTTCTTCGTGGAGGGCCTTGCCAATACCGTGTCCGACATAATCTCTTACTACAGAAAACCCCGCCGCCTCTATGCGCTGCTGCACGGCAGCGGATATGTCACCAAGTCTTTTCCCCGGCCTGGCATTACTTAAGGCGTCGTAGAGGCTCCTTTTGGTCGCCTCCAGCAATCTCGCCGTCTCATCTGATACCCTGCCCACCGGAACGGTGATTGCGGCATCACCGTAATAACCCTGGCGCAAAACGCCAAAATCAATACTTACTACATCCCCTTCCTCCAGTACCCGCATGGATGGTATGCCATGCACGACCTCCTCGTTTACCGAGGTGCAAAGGGAAAAGGGATAGCCGAGATAACCCTTGAACGCCGCTTTTACACCTTTTTTCCGAGCCAGTTCCGCCGCATACCGGTCTAGTTGAAGGGTTGTGACTCCTGGTTTTACCTTCTGACGAAGTTTCTCCAATATATGTGCGACAATAAGGTTGCTCTCACGCAGCCTTTGTATTTCGTCCGGCCGCTTCAGGGTAATCATGAGCGCCATTGCTAAAATATGACCAGGCCCGGCAAACTATCTCCTTCTGGCCAATTTCCCCTTCTTCATAAAACCCTCATATTGCCTGGTCAGCAGATGGGTTTCGATCTGCCCCGCCGTATCGAGGGCTACTCCAACGACAATCAGGAGGGCAGTGCCTCCAAAATAAAAGGGCACATTGAAATTCGAAATGAGAATGCTAGGCAGTACGCAAATTACCGACACATAGATAGCGCCACTGAAGGTAAGCCTGGTCAACACTGTGTCTATGTATTCCGCAGTCTTTTTTCCGGGTCTGATACCGGGGACATAACCGCCATATTTCTTTATGTTTTCAGCTACATCAACCGGGTTGAACGTAACTGCGGTATAGAAGTAACAGAAGAAAACGATAAAGCCCACAAAAATTATTTCATAGCCCAAACTTCCCGGTATCAACGCATCGGCCACCACCTTCATCCAGGGATGAGGAACAAAGTTGGCAATTGTCGCCGGAAACATGATGATTGACGACGCAAATATCGGCGGTATCACCCCGGCGGTGTTCACTTTCAAGGGAAGATGGGTGCTCTGACCGCCGTACATTTTGTTTCCCACAACCCTTTTTGCGTACTGGATGGGGATTCTGCGTTGTCCGCTTTCAACAAAAACGATGGCCCCGATTACCGCCAGCATCATTATAAGCAGGAAAATAACCAGCACCACGCCCATTTCCCCGGACCACAACAGCCGCAAGGTATTGAATATGGCGGCGGGCATATTAACAACGATTCCGGCAAATATAATCAGTGAAATGCCGTTGCCGATACCCCTCTCAGTAATCTGCTCGCCCAGCCACATGATAAATGCCGTGCCCGCCGTAAGGGTAAGCACGGTCATCAGGCGAAAATCCCATCCTGCTTCAATCACGATGGGCACACCGGTCGGCCCGGTCATATGTTCGAGCCCTACCGCAATGCCCATACCCTGAATAATGCTCAACAGGACTGTCCCATACCTGGTATATTGGGTAATCTTTCTGCGTCCGGATTCACCCTCCTTGGCCAGCCTCTCCAGATGGGGCACCGAAACAGTCAGTAGCTGCAGAATGATCGAGGCGCTGATATAGGGCATGATGCCCAGGGCAAATACCGAAAGATTGCTGAGCGCCCCACCGGCAAACATATCGAAGAATCCCAAAAGCGATCCTTTGGCCTGATCAAAAAAAGCGGTTACCGCCGCCGTATCAATCCCAGGTGTCGGAACATGGGCGCCAATACGATAAACAATCAGCAAAAGGAGGGTAAAAAGTATCCTCTTTTGCAGCTCCGGTATCTTAGATATATTTTTGAAGCCATCTAACAAGTTATTCCCCCTCGATTATCTTGCCGCCAGCGGCCTCTATCTTCTCCCGCGCCGCCCCTGTTGCCGCGGCAATCACTAGCGTCAGGGGATAGGAAATATCCCCATCAGCAAGCAACTTTACCGCCAGTTTCCTCCCCTTGATAAGCCCCCTGGCCGTCAGCGTCTCGGTGTCTACGGTCGTTCCTTCCGGAAAGACCATCAATTGCCTGATGTTGACAATGGCGTACTCTTTTTTGAACGGATTGCGGAAACCACGCTTTGGCAAGCGCCGGGAAAGCGGCATCTGCCCTCCCTCAAATCCAGGCCTCACCGTCCCCCCCGAGCGGGCCTTCTGTCCCTTGTGCCCACGGGTCGAAGTGCCGCCGTGCCCAGATGCATCACCACGACCTACCCTTTTTCTTTTTTTACGCGATCCCTGCGGCGGTTTTAATGAGCCAAGATTCATATTTCCGTATCCACCTCCGTAACAGTCACCAGGTGAGCAACCTTGTTCACCATGCCGCGAATCTCTGGTGTGTCGTTGAGACATACCGTTTTGTGCAATTTACCCAGTCCAAGACCGTGGATAATGGCACGCTGCTTCTTAGGCCTGCCAATATAACTGCGTACCTGAGTTATAACCAATTTATTTTCCACTTGCTACCTCGCCATTCCTTTCATATTTGACGACTTCGTAAAAGTCGGCAAAACTGTAATTTAGGGACGACGCTGTAAAAAGTTCAAAGCCAAGGCGCGCTAATCCCCCCTGTAGGGGCGCACCTGCGTGTGCGTCCACATTCGGGCACACAAACAAGTCTGCCCCTACAGGGTACGTCGCAGTGACGACGGATTTAGCTAAACGCAGCATATGGACTTTTTACAGTGTCGTCATATTTCGCCCAGTGCTTTTCCGCGCAGGGCGCATATTGTCGCCGGGTCTTTAAGTCTGTTCAAGCCATTCAACGTCGCCTTCACCAGATTATGAGGATTATGAGAGCCCAAACACTTAGTCAGGATATTGTGAACGCCCGCAACCTCCAGGACAGCCCGGACGGCGCCTCCCGCAATGAGTCCGGTTCCCTCCGAAGCGGGCTTCAACAGTACCATTCCCGCGCCATATTTGCCTAAAACTTCGTAAGGAATGCTCCTGTTGATCACCGCCACTTTTATCATGTTTTTCTTGGCCTGCTCCATACCCTTTCGTATCGCTTCCGGCACCTCATGGGCCTTACCCAACCCGGCACCCACCGATCCATTGCCATCGCCAACAACCACTATAGCGCTGAAGCGAAACCTTCGACCGCCCTTTACCACCTTGGCGGTCCTGTTAATGGCGATTACCCTGTCGATAAAACCCGTGTCTTTCTTGTCTGTCATCCTGTCCAATGATCTATCCCCTAAGCAATAGCTTATGACCCATGTCTTATAGCTCCAGCCTGGCCTTTATTACCCAGCTCAAGCCTCGCAGCCCCTAATTCTAGAGAAAGGAAGCTAAAACTTCAACCCCGCCTCCCGGGCGGCATCGGCCACAGCCTTAACCCGACCGTGGTACAGATAACGCCCGCGATCGAAAACAACCCGCTCGATGCCTAGTTTCTGCAATCTAGCCGATACCAGTTTACCGACTTCCCTGGCCGCTGCGGTTTTTTTCAGTCCACGAATGGTTTCCTGTAAATCCTTGCTCAAGGTCGAAGCCTCAGCAATAGTTTTCCCAGGATCGTCAACTATCGCCTGCACAAATATATGTCTTGCGCTTCGGAACACGGACATTCGAGGCCTCTCCGGTGTCCCCTCTATCTTTCCCCTTACTCTGGCCTTGCGTCTGGCCCTGACCTTTTCCAGTTTATTAGCCAACTCCATACCTCTTTTGCAATTGATTCAATGCAGGTTTTACTTAGACCCCACTGATTTTCCCACCTTGCGACGGATCGTTTCGTTGCCGTACCTTATGCCCTTACCCTTGTATGGCTCCGGCTTCTTCAGTTCTCTGATCTCCGCGGCAACTCGACCCACCAATTGCCTATCGATGCCAGAGACAGTGATGTTTACCTGTTTGTCGACCTTGACGATCACCTCTGGCGGAACCTGATACTCAATTGGAACCGAATAGCCGATAAGAAGCTTAAGCTTGCCATCCAGTAATTCCGCACGATATCCAACACCAGAAATTGCCAGGTTTTTTTCAAAACCGGCACTAACCCCGGTCACCATATTACCTACCATCGTTCTCACCAGCCCGTGATATGATCTCTGATGACGATCATCGGCAAGCTTAGTTACGGTAATTACGTTATTATCCAGTACAACGTCAATTCCCGCGGGCAGCGCCAGGGATAGAGAGCCTTTGGGCCCATCAACTAGAACCATATTATCACTGCGGTTTATTTTAACCCCCGGGGGCAGGAATATAGGTTTTTTACCAATTCTTGACATAAGATGCTCCGCTAAAAAATCAGAATAACTATAAGCTCAGGACGGCACGACAAAATGTTCGCTGGCAATGGGCACAAATCCTAAAGAGAGTGAGGTCGCAACTGGCCGGCAAGGGAGGTTGTCACGCGTCCCTGATTACCAGATATTACACAGAACCTCACCACCAATGTTTAACTTCCGCGCGTCTGCATCGGAAACAACACCCCGGGAAGTAGATATGATCGATATGCCATAACCATTTAATACTTTCGGCAATTCCGCGCTTCTTACATACACGCGCCTACTGGGCTTACTGATTCTCTGTATCGATGAAATAACAGTTTGTTTGTTGTCTGCGTACTTGAGGTATATCTTCAGTACCTGTTTCCCGTCGTTTCCTTTTTTTAACTCAAACCCACTAATATATCCCGCTGTTTTCATTACCTGGGCAATGTTCTTATTGATCCTCGAAGGCCAAACCTCTACCACCTTGAAGCGCGCCTTGCTGGCGTTTCTTAATCTGGTTAGCATATCTGCGATTGGGTCGGTTATTGCCATGCTGTTCTCCTCGTACCTCTTCTACCAACTTGACTTGATTACACCAGGAAGTTCCCCTTTAAGTGAAAGCTTCCGTAAACATATTCTGCACATATCAAACTTACGGTAATAACCTCGCGGCCGTCCACAAAGGGGACAACGATTGTATGCCCGCACTTCGAATTTCGGTTCTCTCTTTGCCTTAGCAATCAAGGATTTCTTTGCCACTAAATTTCCTCCCTCGTTCAATCCCGACGACACTACGATCCGGCCTGGCGTACCCTACCGGCTTAACTTTTAAAAGGCATGCCGAGATACTTAAGCAGCGCCCGCGCCTCGTCATCCGTCTTGGCAGTTGTTACAACCACGATATTCATCCCCCGGACCTTCTCGATCTTATCATAATCAATCTCCGGGAAGATTAGCTGTTCTGTCAATCCCAGGGCGAAATTTCCTCTCCCATCAAAAGACTTGGGCGAAATGCCGCGAAAGTCCCTTACCCGCGGAAGCGCCACATTGACAAGCCGGTCAAAAAACTCATACATCCTCTCCCTGCGCAGTGTTACCATGACCCCAATCGACATCCCCTTGCGCAATTTGAAGGTGGCAATAGACCGCTTCGCCTTGGTAATGACCGGCTTCTGGCCTGTAATTAGAGCCATTTCCGCCGCCGCGGCATCGAGCGCCTTGATATTCTGAATCGCCTCTCCGAGACCCATGTTCAACACAATCTTGGTAATTTTCGGGACTTCCATTATGCTTCTGTAGGAAAATTCCTCGGTCAATCTGGGCACTACCACCGTTTTATAATGTTCCTTTAATCTCGCCATATTATTAGACCTGAGCATCAAGAATTTCTTCGCACTTATTGCACATCCGGGCTTTTTTCCCATCTTGAAGCAGCTTAATTCCCACTCGGGTGGGCTTATTGCACTTACCACAGAGGTACATTAGATTTGAAAGGTGAATTGACCCCTCTTTTTCAACTATTCCGCCTTTGCTCTTCTGGTCTGGTTTCTGATGTTTTTTAACCAGATTGACTTTTTCGACAATCACCCGATCCTTATTGGCAATTGTTTTAAGTACCTTGCCAGTCTTACCCTTATCCTTGCCGGCAATCACCCTTACCTGATCGCCCTTCTTTAGATATCCTTTTTGCATCATTTATCCTCGCTGTCCCGCAGGTAGGGACATTTAAATGCTCTAGCTGCCCAGGTATCTACGCCAAAGGCTGAAGTACCGCGAAAGCTTTTCGCTTTTTGCTTTCTACCTTCGGTCTATCCACCTGGGTAGTCATTTTGAGTTACTGCTATAATACTTCCGGCGCCAGAGATATTATCTTTGTGAAATCCTTCGCCCGCAGCTCTCTTGCCACCGGCCCGAATATTCTCGTACCAATTGGTTCCTTCTGGTTGTTTATCAGCACCGCGGAGTTATCGTCGAACTTGAGGTACGACCCATCAGGACGTCGCACATCTTTTACCGTTCTAACCACAACAGCTTTCATAACGTCACCTTTCTTCACCTTCGAGTTGGGTAACGCCTCCTTAACCGAAACTACGATGATATCTCCCAGACTGGCAAATCTCCTCTTGGAGCCGCCCAGCACCTTGATACAGGCTACCTTCTTGGCCCCGGAATTGTCCGCTACATTCAAAACGGTTTGCATCTGAATCATTACAACACCTCTTATATCAGCCAGGCCAAGCACACAGCCTATCTTGCCCGTTCCAATATCTCTCTAATCCGCCAGCGTTTTTCCCGGCTCAGCGGCCTTGATTCGATGATCATTACTTTATCGCCCACATTACAACTATTGGTCTCATCATGGGCCTTATATTTTACATGCCTTCTCATATACTTGTGGAACATCGGATGCTTGGCAAGCCTCTCTACCCGGACGACCACCGTTTTGTCCATCTTGTTTTGTACTACCACTCCCTTGATGGTACGCTTGTTGCTCCTATATTCCATCCTGGCCGATCTCCCTTTCCCTGAGCACAGTATTCACCCTCGCGATATCTCTTCTGGACTTCTTCAGCATTGCCGTTGATTCCAGTTGACCGGAACCTTGCTGCATCCGCAATTTGAAAAGCTCTTCGTTGAGGGCGCTGAGTCTCTGCCGCAATTCTTCGCTGCTCAAATCTCTGATTGCCTCAATTTTCACTGGCCACCTCCCGTTCAATAAACTTGGTCGGGATCGACAACTTGTGGGCTGCCAGGCGAAATGCCTCTTTAGCCACTTCTCGGGTCACGCCCTGCATTTCATACAGCATAAAACCCGGCTTGACAACGGCCACCCATCCCTCGGGGGCGCCCTTCCCTTTTCCCATCCTTGTTTCAGCGGGTTTTCTCGTCACGGACTTATGGGGAAAAACTCGAATCCAGATCTTGCCGCCTCGCTTAACATGCCTGGTCATCGCAATTCGCGCCGCTTCAATCTGGCGGGCTGACACCCAGCCACACTCCAGGGCCTGAAGTCCAAAATCACCGAAGGCCACATAATTACCACGGCTGCACTTTCCGCCCATGCGACCCTTTTGCAATTTTCTATATTTAACCCTTTTTGGCATCAACATAACTAAACAACCTCAATTCATAATTAATCAGGCGGATAGTCTGTAGCTGTTTAGTTAAGTATGGGGATAACCATCTGAACAACCAGCAGTTGTTACGCAGCCCTAACAGACTATAGTCTAAACAACCTCAAGTAGTTACCTCTGTTTTAACCTTTGGCCCTCGATTTCTCTTCTTTTCCCGGCAGCACTTCCCCGTGGAACAAAAGCACCTTAACTCCGATTAGGCCATAGGCAGTGTGGGCCTCGGTGAAACCCCAATCAATGTTAGCCCTCAAGGTATGCAGTGGAACCCTCCCATCACGGTACCACTCCGTTCGCGACATTTCGGCGCCGCCCAGACGCCCGGCACAGGTAATTCTTATCCCCTTGGCTCCGAACTTCATGGCCACGGTCACGCTCTTCTTCATCGCCCGTCGGAAGGCAACTCGCTTCTCCAGTTGCTGGGCAACATTTTCAGCAACAAGCTGGGCATCAATCTCCGGCTTGCGGACCTCCATTATGTTGACGATAACCTCTCCCTGGGTCATTTTCTCCAAGTCAGATTTCAGCTTTTCTATCTCCGAACCCTTCTTGCCAATGATTATACCGGGACGGGCAGCATAGATATTCACCTTTGCCTTATTGGCTGCCCTTTCTATCTCGATTTTCGATATGCCGGCCGGGTATAGCTTCTTTTTCAGGTATTCTCTGATTTTGATGTCTTCCTGAAGATACACAACATAATTCTTCTCTGAAAACCACAGAGAACTCCAAGTCTTGATACCACCCAACCTCAGCCCGATCGGGTTTACCTTCTGACCCAAACCTGCACCTCCTCTAATCCCCTGGCAATCACATTAGCGTACCGATCCATCCTCACCGCAGCCTCTATTAACCACTCCCGCATCAGTAAGACCCTACTTTTCTTCCAACACAATTGTTATATGTGATGTTCTTTTCCTGATCGGGGCCGCCCTGCCCTGCGCCCTGGCACGCCAGCGTTTGAGGGACGGCCCCTGATCAACATAGATCTCTTTTAGATAGAGTATATCCTCATCGATCCTGGAATTTTGGGTAGCATTAGCCCGTGCCGATTTAAGCAGCTTACCTACCGGCCGGGCTGCGGCTTTTCTCGTAAAGGCGAGAATATTCTCCGCTTCCTCCAGGTCCTTGCCTCTTACCAAATCAGCCACCAGACGAACCTTCTGCGGTGACATCCGAACATACCTAGCAATAGCTCTTGCTTCCATGATGAGCCTTCTCCACTCAATTCTTTAGGCGACGGGAAGCCACTGGCGCTTACATCCTAGAGGAAAATTCCCCTGCAAACTTTTCGCGGTGTCGTCCCAATCGCAACTTAAGTTCAATTTCCGCCGCATAAGTAGCAGTTACTACTTGCGGAGTTTCGACTTGCGGTCACCTGCATGGCTGAAGAATGTCCTGGTTGGCGAGAACTCTCCCAGTTTATGACCAACCAGATTTTCAGTTATAAATACAGGTATGAACTTTTTACCGTTATGAACGGCAAGCGTATATCCAATAAGATCGGGGGTAATCGTTGAACGCCGAGACCATGTCTTAATGACAGTCTTGTTTCCGCTCTCTTCGGCCTTTCTAATCTTCCGTTGCAGACTTTCGTCGATAAACGGTCCTTTTTTTATTGATCGTCCCACCTCTTAATCCCTTCTCTTTACAATGTATTTATCAGTGCTTTTGTTTTTTCTGGTTTTGTGTCCCTTAGTTGGAACTCCCCAGGGGGTGCAGGGATGCCTGCCACCAGAGGACTTTCCTTCTCCTCCACCCATAGGATGATCCACCGGGTTCATGGCAACCCCTCTAACCTTCGGCCTTCTGCCCAACCAACGGGTCCTTCCGGCCTTGCCAATGGAAATATTTTCATGTTCACTGTTGCCCACCTGTCCAATGGTGGCACTACAGTCGACAAGCACTTTTCGCACTGAACCAGACGGAAGTCGGACCTGGGCGTAACGCCCTTCTTTGGCAATCAGTTGTCCGTACGACCCCGCGCTGCGGATCATCTGCGCTCCCCGTCCAATGGCAATCTCCAGATTATGGATCAGCGTCCCCAATGGTATGTTCTTGAGGGGGATGGCATTACCCGGCTTAATGTCGGCAGAATCGCTGCTAACCACCCTGTCTCCTACCGTTAACTTCTCTGGGGCTATTATGTAACGTTTTTCCCCATCGGCGTAATTAACCAAAGCAATCCGAGATGACCGATTGGGATCATATTCAATTGTAGCCACCCTGGCCGGTATGTCTTTCTTGTCCCGCCGGAAGTCGACCACGCGGTATTTTCGCTTGTGCCCTCCACCAATATGCCTGCTGGTAATCCTGCCGTAAGAGTTCCGACCGCCGGTTTTTTTCAAGGGCTTCAGGAGACTTTTTTCCGCACTGGTCTCTGTGATTTCCTGAAAATCGGAGCAGGTCTGAAATCTGCGCCCGGGAGATGTGGGGTTATATTTTCTTATTGCCATCGGTTTGCGTCCTTTTACTTCTTCATTCCTATAATGGACCACTACACCCCTTTGAATATCTCGATCGCATTGCCAGGGGCAAGGGTGACAACTGCCTTTTTCCACGGCTTGGTTTTGCCTGTTGCCTTTCCAAATCTTCTGGTCTTACCTAAAACATTCATGACGCGGACTTCAGTTACTTTTGCCTTAAGCAGATTCTCCACAGCCTGACGGATCTCAATCTTATTGGCGCGTCTATCTACTTCAAAAAAATATTTATTCTCCTCATCCTTGGCCTTGGTGCTCTTTTCAGTGAGGAGGTATTTCTTAATAATTTCGTATTTATCCATTTGCCGACAAGACCCCCTGCACATCCTTTATAGAAGGCTCCAAAAAGACCACCTGATCGTAATACAACAGGTCATACACATTGATGCCTTCAGATCTCAATACCTTAACACCCCTGATATTCCGAGAGGACAGTTCAAGAACCGGGTTGGGCTTGTCTATGATAAAAAGCGCCTTACCCCATTGGAACCGCTCCATTACTGCCTGGAAACTTTTGGTTTTAATTTCCGCCAGAGGAAAGTCACTCAGTACAACCAAGTTGCCGCTCTTGGTCTTCATGCTAAGTGCTGAGATCAGAGCCAGCCTCCGGACCTTCTTCGAGACTTTAAGCGAAAAGTCCCGCGGATGGGGCCCAAAAATTGTGCCGCCGCCTCTCCAGACGGGAGACCTGCTGGTACCCGCCCGAGCGCGACCGGTGCCCTTCTGGCGCCAGGGTTTTTTACCACCCCCGCTTATTTCTCCGCGTTCCTTTGTTGCCGCAGTTCCTCTTCTTCTTGCGGCCTGCTGCATCCTGACCACGTCATAAATGGCAGCTTCGTTAACATCGGCATCAAAGATTGCGTCACTCAAATCAATATCCGCCACCTTTTCTTTTTTAATATTATATATATCCACTATCGGCATCGTATATTGCCTCCAGACTGTAGCGATTTAAATCCAAGGATCGCTAAGCGAACATCCCTGCCTGCCTCAGCCCTTCAGTCCTCCCTTTTTTATCGCTTGCTTGATCAAAACATAGCTATTTTTCGAACCAGGCACCGCACCCTTGAGCAATAGCAGATTCCGTTCGGGTCTCACGGCGATCACCTTGAGATTCTGGACGGTCTGGCGTTTATTTCCCATTTGTCCGGGAAGCCTGGTTCCCTTAAAAACACGGGATGGGTCGGCACTGGCGCCAATAGAGCCAGGCGCCCGGTGAAACATAGAACCATGAGTCGCCCTGCCCCCGCTGAATCCATGCCTCTTGATCACTCCGGCAAAACCCTTTCCCTTTGTTGTCCCCACCACATCGACATATTCCCCGGCCCGAAAGATAGCAGCTCCAATCTCCTGGCCAATTTCCAGATCAGAAGCATCGCCTCGGATTTCCGCCAGCCGTCTGAAGCAACCCTTTCCGGCTTTATTAAAATGACCGCGCCTAGGCTTGGTCACGTTCTTCTCCTTGATCCGCTCATAACCCAATTGCAGCGCATCGTAGCCGTCACTTTGAATGGTCTTCTTCTGGATGACAACCGACGGCTCAAGCGCAAGCACGGTAACGGGAACCAATTCCCCCTCTTCTATGAAGATCTGCGTCATCCCCAATTTTTTTCCAATTAAACCCTTCGCTATCATACGATAATCCAATTATTTACCAGGTTACCTGCTGTTGGTTTCAGGCCCTTATTTCCACATCGACACCCGCCGACAAATCCAACTTCATTAAAGCGTCTACCGTTGACTGCGTAGGCTCAACAATGTCAATCAAACGCTTATGGGTCCTGATCTCAAACTGCTCCCGCGACTTCTTGTCCACATGGGGCGATCTGTTGACACAGTACTTGTTGATTTCCGTGGGCAGCGGAATAGGGCCAGCCACTCTGGCGCCTGTTCTTTTGGCGGTTTCAACGATCTCTTCAACGGAGCGATCCAGAATTTTGTAGTCGTAAGCCTTCAAACGAATTCTGATCTTCTGATCCTTCATTGCCCATCCTGTACTGAAATAAGGAGGATGCGGCCTGCCTTCATTGGACAAACCGCATCCTCAAAGTTTACATCACTCAATAATTTTACTTACAACACCGGCGCCAACAGTTCTTCCGCCTTCCCTGATGGCGAAACGGAGCTGCTCTTCCATGGCAATGGGGGTTATCAGCCGTATGTCCATGGTTACGTTATCCCCCGGCATGACCATCTCCACCCCCTCAGGCAAGGTGGCAACGCCAGTGACATCCGTGGTACGGAAATAAAATTGCGGCCTGTACCCCGAGAAGAACGGCGTGTGCCTCCCGCCCTCTTCTTTGGTCAAGATGTACACCTGAGCGTTAAATCTGGTATGGGGGGTAATGGAGCCGGGCTTTGCGATGACCTGGCCACGCTCTACATCCTCCCTCTTGACACCACGCAAAAGCAAGCCGACGTCATCACCGGCGCGTCCTTCATCCAAAGTTTTACGGAACATCTCAACACCGGTGCATACCGTCTTGGTGGTGGGTCGAATCCCGATGATTTCTACATCTTCGCCGGTTTTAATAATCCCCCGGTCGATCCTTCCCGTCGCTACAGTGCCGCGGCCGGAAATAGTAAACACATCGCCAACCGGCATCAAAAATGGTTTATCAGTGTCCCGTATGGGCATCGGTATATAGTTATCAACTGCATCCATAAGTTCCCAAATGGACTTGGCGTCCGGATGATTGCTATCGTCCGCCTCCAACGCCTTCAAGGCCGAGCCCCGAATAATGGGAATATCATCGCCAGGGAACTCATACGCTGTCAGAAGCTCTCGGAGCTCCAGCTCGACCAGATCGAGAAGTTCCGGATCATCAACCAGATCGACCTTGTTCATATAAACAACAATGAACGGCACCTGCACCTGCCGGGCAAGGAGGATGTGCTCTCTGGTCTGCGGCATTGGACCATCGGATGCGGCCACTACGAGGATGGCTCCATCCATATGAGCGGCGCCGGAAATCATGTTCTTGATATAGTCAGCGTGGCCGGGACAATCCACGTGGGCGTAATGACGACTGGCCGTTTCATATTCCACGTGAGAAATATTAATTGTAACGCCTCTTTCCTTCTCCTCAGGAGCGTTATCGATGGAATCGAACGGCCTGAATTCGGCAAGACCTTTCTTAGCCAAATGTTTTGTTATCGCCGCAGTAAGGGTAGTTTTCCCGTGATCTACATGTCCGATTGTGCCGATATTAAGATGTGGCTTCTTCCTCTCAAATTTCTTTTTAGCCATCTCCATTTACCTCCTTGTCCTTAAAATGGTTCGTGTCTACAATCATGGCCGCTGGACGGATACATCATATCATCAGAGTTAAGTGTGGTCGGATCAGCAGACTTCACACCACTTTCAAAATCGGTAATGCGCAAAGGCCTTGTTTGCCTCCGCCATTTTATGAACCGCCTCGCGTTTCTTAACGGCGGCACCCCTGTTGTGGGACGCATCCATCAGCTCCGCCGCCAGCTTTTCCCTCATCGTTTTCTCCGACCGTGCCTGGGAATTACTTATGAGCCATCTTATGGCCAAAGACGTGCGTCTTGGGGGCGGGACTTCCGTGGGCACCTGGTACGTGGAGCCACCTACACGCCTCGATTTTACCTCTACTACTGGCTTTACATTGTTTATGGCCCGGTCGAATACTTCCAGCGGTGGCTCCTTGGCCTTCCTTTCTATAATATCAAAGGCGCCATAGAGAATGGACTCAGCCACGCTCTTTTTACCTCGTTTCAAAATATTATTAATGAACTTTGCTACCATTTTACTGTTATATTTGGGGTCCGGCTGTATTTCTCTCTTTATGACTTCTCTTCTTCTCGGCATGACACAATCCCTGATCAGCTTGGTTTTTTGGTGCCGTACTTGGAACGGCCCTGCTTGCGATCCTGCACCCCCACGGAATCCAGAGTGCCTCTTACTATATGGTAGCGAACACCGGGAAGGTCCTTAACCCTTCCGCCCCGAACCAGCACCACCGAGTGCTCCTGAAGGTTGTGCCCAACGCCCGGAATATAGGAAGTTACCTCGTATCCACTGGTAAGGCGAACTCGGGCAACCTTCCTCAGAGCCGAATTGGGCTTTTTAGGGGTAGACGTATAAACGCGGACACAAACCCCCCGCCGCTGGGGCGACCCTGCCAGGGCGGGCGTTGTGGCTTTCTGCTGGACTTTCGCTCTCCCCTTGCGAACCAACTGATTTATAGTAGGCATTACTCCTCCCAAAACATCAAATATACAATCCCGCGAACTTGGTGCAACGAATTTGGCAAACTATCAATTCATTGCCTTTATGTCAAGCGATTTTTCGTCTTTATAACTGTCCTGCTCCTCAGAAACCATCGAATGCGGCTGCTCCTCCCCGGTGATCTCCAGGCCCAGCTTCCGGTACATCACCAGGCCGGTACCCGCCGGAATCAGACGCCCCATGATGACATTTTCCTTGAGCCCCCTTAAGTAGTCCGTCTTACCAGACAAGCTGGCTTCGGTAAGTACCCGGGTCGTTTCCTGGAATGAGGCGGCCGAGATGAAGCTCTGGGTTGACAATGAGGCCTTGGTAATGCCTAGCAAGATCGGTTCTCCCACCGCAGCCCTTCCTCCCTGGCCAATCACCCTTTCGTTTTCCTCACGGAAACGATGTTTCTCGACCTGCTCGTCAGCGATGAAGTTGGTGTCACCGGGGTCGATAATCCGAACTCGGCGCAGCATCTGGCGCACGATCACCTCCAGGTGCTTGTCATTTATCTTGACTCCCTGCAAGCGGTAAACTTCTTGCACCTCATCCACCAGGTACTTGGCCAGTTCCTTTTCTCCCTTAACCATCAGCAGATCGTGAGGATTGTTTACCCCTTCCATCAGCGGATCACCCGTTGTAACTCGATCGCCCTCCTGGACGCTGACGTGCTTTCCCTTGGGAATAAGGTATTCTTTCTCTTCTCCGACTTCCGGTGTAATGACTATCTTTCTTTTTCCCTTGGTTTCCTTGCCGTAGGAGACAATCCCGCTAATCTCGCTGATTATGGCGTAATCCTTCGGTTTTCGCGCTTCAAAGAGTTCGGCTACTCGAGGAAGGCCGCCGGTAATATCCTTGGTTTTGGTAGTTTCCCTTGGTATCTTGGCCAGGATGTCTCCCGCGTTTACAGTTTCTCCTTCGGTCACTACGATATTGGCTCCTATCGGCAATAGATGCCTGGCCATCGCGTTTGTCCCCGGAATCTTCGCCGTCTTGCCCTTGCGATCCTTGATGGAAACGCGTGGTCTCAAATCAGCGCCGCGGAATTCCACGATAACCTTGCGGGACAGACCGGTATTCTCGTCCTTCAACTCCTGCATGGTCTTTCCTTCGATGATATCGCCAAATTTGATTACACCATCCACTTCGGCAAGGATGGGGGTAGAGAAGGGGTCCCATTCCGCCAACAGCGTCCCCTTTTTAACAACCTCAGCATCGCCGACTTTCAAGTGGGCACCGTAAGGAACCGGATAACGGCCGCGTGATCTTTCCTGCTCATCGAGAACATGAATCTCACCGCTGCGATTCATTACCACTATAGCGCCATCCTTCTTTCTAACTGTTGACACGTTGAAAAAGCGGGTCCGGCCATCGTGGCGGGCCTCAAGGGCGGATTGCTGATCGAACTTAGCGGTTCCTCCGATGTGGAACGTCCTCATAGTAAGCTGTGTGCCCGGCTCGCCAATTGACTGGGCGGCAATGATCCCTACCGCTTCCCCAATATTGACCAGTTGACCCCGGGCCAGGTCCCGGCCGTAGCACATGGCGCAGACTCCGTGTTTGGATTTACAGGTCAGAACGGATCTGATGTTGATTTCCCGAATCCCGGCACGGTCGATCTTTTCGGCAATCACCTCATCGATTTCTTCGTTAGCACGCACCAGAACTTCACCCGTATAGGGATCGGCGATCTCCGCAAATGCCACCCGCCCCAGCACCCGATCTCCTGCGGTCTGAATGATTTCGCCGCCTTCCGAGAGATTAGAGACAAATATACCGTCAATAGTCCCACAGTCGTCCTCTGTAATAATACAATCTTGGGCCACGTCCACCAGTCTCCTGGTCAGGTAACCGGAATTTGCCGTCTTCAAAGCGGTATCAGCAAGACCCTTCCTGGCCCCGTGGGTGGATATGAAATACTGCAGTACCGAAAGCCCCTCCCGGAAGTTCGCCGTAATCGGAGTTTCAATAATCTCACCGGATGGCTTGGCCATCAATCCCCGCATCCCAGCCAGTTGCTTAATCTGGGCGGCGCTGCCCCGGGCTCCGGAATCAGCCATCATGTATATCGGGTTGAAGCTGTCTACCAGAACTTTTTCACCCCGACTATTGACTATCTCCTCCTTTTCGATACCAACCATCAATTCGGTCGCAATCCGCTCCGTAGTCTGGTTCCAAACGTCGATAACCTTGTTGTACCTTTCCCCATCGGTAATAGTACCGTCCATGTACTCCTTTTGAATTTTGAGCACATCTCGGTGGGCACGAGCGACACTTTCCTTCTTGGTTGCAGGAATGATCATATTGTGCAGCGCAAAAGACACTCCGGAAATACTGGCATAGCGAAAACCGATATCCTTCAGGCGGTCGGCAAGTAGGATGGTGGTTTTGTCGCCGCAAAGCCGGTAGCAATGATCTATCAGCTGTTCCAGTCCTTTCTTATTCATTGTCTTGTTAATCTCATCAAACGAGATGGCCTCCGGAATAATCTCCGATAGAATCGCCCGACCAACTGTAGTTTCTTTAATCTCACCGTTGATCCGCAACCTGATCTGCGCATGCAGTTCTACCACCCCGGCATCCAGAGCGCTCCTCGCTTCCGCCGGATCGGCAAAGCACATACCCTCCCCCCTGGCCCCGGGTCTGGACCTGGTAAGGTAATAAATACCCAATACAATATCCTGGCCAGGTAAAATAACTGGCTTGCCATTGGCGGGCGAAAGGATGTTGTTGGTGGACATCATCAGGATGCGCGCCTCTGCCTGGGCCTCCACGGACAGGGGTACATGGACCGCCATCTGGTCTCCATCAAAGTCGGCATTGAAGGCCGGACAAACCAGAGGATGGAGCTGTATCGCCTTGCCCTCGATCAGTACCGGTTCAAAGGCCTGAAGCCCGAGACGGTGCAACGTAGGGGCCCGGTTCAAGATTACCGGGTACTCCCGTACCACTTCATCCAGGGCATCCCAGACCTGAGAACCTTCCTTTTCCACCATTTTCTTCGCGCTTTTGACAGTAGTTACATACCCTTTTTCATGAAGCCGGTTATAGATAAAGGGCTTGAAAAGCTCGAGCGCCATCTTCTTGGGCAACCCGCACTGGTGGAGTCGTAAATCCGGGCCTACGGTGATGACCGACCGACCGGAATAATCCACCCGTTTCCCCAGCAGGTTCTGTCGAAATCTACCCTGCTTCCCCTTTAGCATATCGGAGAGGGAACGCAGTGGGCGCTTGTTGGTGCCGGTAATGGCCCGCCCCCTTCGACCATTGTCAAAAAGGACATCTACCGCCTCCTGGAGCATTCTCTTTTCGTTTCTGATGATGATCTCCGGCGCATTTAGTTCCTGCAGGCGCTTGAGCCGGTTGTTGCGGTTAATGACCCGGCGATACAGATCGTTTAAATCGGAAGTGGCAAATCGGCCGCCATCAAGCGGCACCAGAGGACGGAGATCAGGCGGAATGACCGGCAGAGTCGTCAAAACCATCCATTCCGGCCTGTTTCCTGATTTTCGCAGCGCTTCTACCACCTTGAGACGTTTAATCAGTTTTTTCTTTTTCGTATCCGAGATGGTCTGTTTCAGCTCCGAGCGTAATTCGTTGTCCAGTTGCTCCAAATCGATCTCTGCCAGGAGTTTCCTAATCACCTCCGCCCCGATGCCGGCTTCAAATCCAGCCTCACCGTAGCGCTCTTTCATGTCCAGGTACTCCTCATCAAAAAGGAGGTCCTTCTTTTTCAGGGTGGTATTCTTGGGGTCGGTCACGATCCATGATTCAAAATAAAGAACCCGTTCCAGTTCTTTGAGCGACATGTCCAATACATTGCCGATTCGGCTGGGGAGACTCTTGAGAAACCAGATGTGCGCCACGGGCGTCGCCAGGTTGATATGCCCCATCCGCTCCCGTCTTACCCGCGAGGATATTACTTCGACACCACATTTCTCGCAAACCACACCCCGGTGCTTCATCCGCTTGTAGCGCCCGCAGAGGCACTCGTAATCCTTCACCGGCCCAAATATTTTGGCACAGAAAAGCCCATCCCGCTCCGGCTTGAACGTTCTATAGTTGATCGTCTCGGGCTTCTTAACCTCCCCGCAGGACCAGGAAAGAATAGTTTCCGGAGATGCTATTGATATTTTTATCGCACTGAACCTGATTGGATCTTTTGGTTTTTCAAAATAACTAAAAATGTCTTCCACAGACTATTTCCTCCCAATTGGCAGGCTTAAGGCTTAAGGCTTAAGGCTTAGAACTTTAGGCTTACGCCTTACGCCTCACGCCTTACGCCTCTATTCATGCTCGATCAATTTTACGTCTAGCGCCAGGCTTTGCAGCTCTTTTACTAAAACGTTGAACGACTCAGGCAATCCTGGCTCAAAAGCATGATCACCCTTAACTATCGACTCGTATATTCTTGTCCGGCCGGCCACATCATCTGATTTTACGGTGAGAAATTCCTGGAGTGAATAGGCCGCACCATAGGCCTCCATCGCCCATACTTCCATCTCCCCTAAACGCTGACCACCAAACTGAGCTTTACCTCCCAAAGGCTGCTGAGTTACCAGCGAATAGGGGCCGATGGAGCGGGCGTGGATCTTGTTATCCACCAGATGATGCAGCTTGAGCATGTAAATAATGCCAACCGTGACCTCCTGATCGAAGGGAAGACCCGTTCGCCCATCAAAGAGAATGGCCTGGCCTGTTTCAGGTCTGGATGCCAGCCGGAGAAGGCCTTTGATCTCATCTTCTTTGGCGCCATCAAAAACTGGCGATGCGATGGGGATCCCCCTGGTCAGGCGGCCAGCGAAACGCTTAAGCTCATCGTCCGACAGAGCATCAAGAAACTCGTCGAACTCCGCTGACTGGTAAATATTTTTCAGTGTCTTCTTTATGGCTTCAGTCGAGTACCCCTGTTCCAGTATCCGCCGGATTTTATCCCCCAGACTGCGGGCCGCCAAGCCGAGATGCGTCTCCAATATCTGTCCTACATTCATTCTTGACGGCACACCCAGAGGATTGAGAATGATGTCAACGGGGGTTCCATCGGCAAAATAGGGCATATCCTCTTCCGGCAGTATCCTCGAAACAACACCCTTATTGCCATGACGCCCGGCCATCTTGTCGCCCACTGATAATTTTCTTTTAATGGCGATATAAACCTTCACCAGCTTGATTACACCCGGAGGCAGTTCATCGCTGGTCTTTAGCCTTTCGATCTTATCTTCGTAAAACGCCTCAATTAAATCTATCTTCCTGTTTAAATTTTCCCGCAGGGCGCGGATATTTTCCTCAACCACCGGATCGTTTTGAATCGTTATCTCCCCCCAGAGGCTGAAAGGCACCTTCCCCAGAGTCTCCTGGTCGATAAGGTCACCCTTTTTGAGAACAATCTTTTTCTTTTTGGGATCGGTGATTTTGGAGGACGATATGCGGCCCAGGAGAAGGACTGTCATTTTCTCTTTTATCGCCTCCGTCACAATCCGTATCTCATCGACCTTGTTCTTCTCTAGCAAAGCGATGGCATCTTCTTCTATCTGTAGTGACCGCGAGTCTTTTTCTATACCTTTTCTGGTAAATATCTTAGCATCAATGACCGTCCCTTCTACTCCGGGCGGAACCCGCAGGGATGTATCACGGACATCGCTCGCCTTTTCCCCGAATATGGCTCTTAAGAGCTTTTCCTCTGAGGTTAGCTGAGTTTCACCTTTAGGGGTGATCTTACCTATCAGAATATCACCCGGTTTCACCGAAGCACCGATGGTGATTATTCCGCTTTCATCGAGATTTCGGAGCGCCTCTTCCCCCACATTGGGAATATCGCGAGTTATCTCCTCTTTGCCCAGCTTGGTGTCCCGGGCCATTACCTCGAATTCCTCAATGTGGATGGAAGTGTAGATATCTTCCTTTATGATCCTTTCACTAACCAGGATGGAATCCTCATAGTTATATCCCCCCCAAGACATGAATGCCACCATGACATTTTTGCCCAACGCCAGTTCACCGTTTTCGGTTGCCGGACCGTCGGCAATAATGTCACCCTTCTTGACCAACTGCCCCCTCGTGACGATTGGTTTCTGGTTAAAACAGGTATCCTGGTTGGAGCGATGATACTTGGTGAGATTATAGATATCAACCCGGCAGCCGGTCGCGTCGTCATCAGAGTCTTCGCACCTGACCACTATCCTCTGGGCATCGACTGTTTCCACAATGCCCGACCTCTTGGCAACAATAACGGCGCCGGAGTCCTTGGCGACAACCGACTCCATACCAGTGCCGATCAACGGCGAATCCGGCCTCATAAGCGGCACCGCCTGCCGCTGCATATTGGAACCCATCAAGGCCCTATTGGCATCGTCGTGCTCCAGAAAAGGAATCAAAGCCGCCGCTACGCTCACCAGCTGGTTGGGGGAAACATCCATCATGTTAACCTCGGCAGGGAGAACCGACAGAAAATTACCTCCCCTTCTGGCCGGAACCAGCTCTTCCTGGAATCTGCCATTCTCATCAAGCGGTCTGTCAACAGGGGCGACAATCTTGTCTTCCTCTTCTATCGCCGTCAGATACTTCACCTCATCAAGTACCCGGCCAGCCTCCACCATGCGGTAGGGTGTTTCTATAAACCCGAATTCGTTCACCCGGGCATAGGTGCTCAAAGATACGATCAGTCCGATATTTGGCCCTTCCGGTGTTTCCACCGGGCAGATTCTTCCGTAATGTGTCGGATGCACATCCCGAACCTCAAAACCGGCCCTCTCGCGGGTCAGACCACCAGGACCCAAGGCGGACAATCTCCTTTTGTGGGTAATATCGGCAAGAGGATTGGTCTGGTCCATGAATTGCGACAGCTGGCTACTTCCGAAAAACTCGTTGATCACCGCCGTCACCGGCTTGGCATTAACCAGATCGTGGGGCATCATAGTCTCAATATCCTGGAGGCTCATCTTTTCTTTAATCGCCCGTTCCATTCGGGCCAGCCCAATCCGATACTGATTCTCAATGAGCTCTCCCACCGATCTTACCCTTCTGTTGCCAAGATGATCAATATCATCAAAGGTGCAGTCGGAATGACCATTTTTGAGATCAAGAAGGTATTTAACGGCGGCAAAAATATCTTCACCCCGTAAAATGGTAACGTCCGTTGGGACCTTAAGACGAAGCTTATAGTTCATCTTTGCCCTACCAACATCGGAAAGATTGTAGGTAGCCGGATCAAAGAAAAGACTGTTGAAGAATTGTCTGGCCATTTCGGGAGTTGGCGGGTTACTGGGACGAAGCCGGCGGTAAATTTCGAGGATTGCCTCGTCGGTATTTTCGATCCTGTCAAGACGCAAAGTTTCAATAATCGACACATTGTCGCTATCATCTTCACGATGTACAAGGCGTAATTCTTTCACACCTCTCTCTATGGCCAGGTCAACTGTCTCCGGTGTGAGCACACTATTGCTGGCAGCAATAACCTCATTGGTATTCGGATCCAAAACCGCCTGCTGGATTACCTTTCCGATTATATTATCCGGCTGCAGTGGGAAGCGGGCCAACCCGGCTTCCAGCGCCTTCTTAATGAGAGTCCGGTTAATCTTCTTGCCCTTCTTAAACAAGATTTCATTGGTGCCCGGCGCGACAACATCATCGTAAGCCTTCTCCCCCTCGAGAGAATTGTCAACGGCGCGGTATAATAATCCATCCTCAATGAAAACAAGTTCCGTATTATGAAAATACTTCAGGATATCTTCAACGGTCTTACCCAGCGCCTTGAGGAGGATGGTCACCGGCATCTTCCTTCTTCTGTCAATGCGCACGTAAAGAATATCTTTAGAGTCGAACTCGAAGTCCAGCCATGAACCGCGAATGGGTATTATTCTTGAGGAATATATTACCTTTCCACTGGTAACGGTCTTCCCCTTGTCGTGGTCAAAAAAGATCCCCGGTGAGCGATGGAGCTGGCTGACGATGACCCGCTCCGTACCATTGATAATAAATGTCCCGTTTTCCGTCATCAGAGGGATTTCGCCAAAGTATATCTCCTGCTCTTTAATATCACGGATTCTTTTTAGCTCCGTGCCCCGGTCAGTATCAAAGACCACCAGCCGGACAACAATTCGGAGGGGTGCCGCAAAGGTCATTCCCTTCTGGATACATTCCTGAACGTCATACCTGGGCTCCAGTATCCGGTAACCGACAAACTCCAAGGAACACCTCCCGCTAAAGTCGGAAATCGGGAAAACGCTGCTAAAGGCGCTTTGCAAACCGTAAGTGCCCCTTTTTCCCGGTTCGACTTCTGCCTGAAGGAATTTTTCATACGACTTTACCTGGATGTCTATCAGGTTTGGTATATCCAGGATCTTCTTGATCCGCCCGAAATTCTTTCTGAACTCTGCCATGGCATCCTTCTGTGTTTTTAACAAATTTGACGACTTAGTAAAAATTCCCTAACAGCACTCGCTGGTCATTCCCGTGGATAGGGAAATCCCGTTATGTAATGATGTTATTCTGCTCTTGGAGACCCGCCTTCGCGGGCATGGTGATTTTTTACAAGTTCGTCATATTTGGACTGTCAGAAAAGGCCCCGTGATCCGGCTGGTCAGCTTAACCACAGGGCGTCCGATAATCATTTAATTTCTACGGTACCACCAACCTCTTCGATCTTCTTTTTAATATCCGCTGCTTCATCCTTGGAAACGGCCTCTTTGATCGGCTTTGGCACACCATCCACCAGATCCTTAGCTTCCTTCAGACCCAAACTGGTAATTGCACGAACAACCTTGATAACTTGAATCTTGTTATCTCCGAATCCCGTGAGGATAGCATCAAATTCTGTCTTCTCCTCCACCGGTGCAGCCTGCTCAGCTCCGGTCGCCACGGCTGCCACCATCGGAGCCGCCGCCGATACGCCAAACCTTGCTTCCAATTCCTTCACAAGCTCTGCCAACTCAAGAACTGTCATCTTCTCGATAAACTGAATTACTTCCTCTTTCGTAATCTGATTTGCCATTTTCTAATGTCCTTTCTCGCTGTATGTGTTAATTGACCGCTTCTTTTTTCTCGCGATAACCATTCAAAACTTGCACCAGACCCCTCGGCACAGCGGACAACACCGTCACCAACGAGGTCTGAACACCGACCATTACCGACAAGAGCTTGCCCAGCAAAACATCCCGGCTCGGCAATTCCGACAGGGCAATTATCTGTTCCCGGCTCAGCACCTTTCCACCCATAACGCCACATTTAATTTCCAGATTGGCGTTTTTCTTGGCAAAATCGATCAGCGCCTTGGTGGGTGCAACCACATCACCCCGGCTTATGGTGATCGCCAATGGCCCCCTGAAGTAATCACTCAACAGGCTGACATCGGTCTGTCTGGCGGCGATATTCAAAAGCGTATTCTTTACAACGCTGACCTCGGTGTCATTCTTTCGCAGGACGTTGCGAAAAGCAGTCATCTTCTCCACGTTCATTCCAGTATAACCAGTCAGAACGGTTAACCTTGACTCAGCGAGGCGTTGATGAAGCTCCGCTACAACCTGCTCCTTACCCTTCCTGTCCAAACTCCTCTCCTCCTTTCATCTATAAATAGACACTAACGGCAGATTTAGCACTCTAACATTTGAGCAGTTGATAGTCGGAGATAGCAGTCTTGCGGAATTACATCAAAACGATATAAGGGACATAAAACCAAAGCCAGGTGGAGATTGCATCTCACCTGAAAGTATCCAATCATCGTCTCGGCAGGCCGAATGAACGTTTAAACAACTGTACCTGCTTTCTCAGACCTGGATCAACTTCTTAATTTCAAAACTGACAACTCAGCAAAAGGTCCTGGGGAGCTCAGCACCTTAAGCGCGGCAAAAAAACCATCAGAAAACCCGTGGGCGACCAAACGAACCGCCCCTGCTAAATGTTACGCATATCCAATGGATTTACCTTCACTCCCGGTCCCATCGTCGTCGAAAGGGAAATGCCTCTCATATAGATGCCTTTGCTTGCGGCTGGCTTCAGTTTAACAATAGCCTCAACCAGAGTGGCGATATTCTCCATCAGTTTTTCCGGCCCAAAGGATACCTTTCCGACCGGCGAATGGACAATGCCCGCCTTCTCGACCCTAAACTCCACCTTTCCCGCCTTAAGCTCATTTACCGCCCGACCTACTTCAAAGGTCACCGTACCAACTTTTGGATTGGGCATCAGTCCCCGGGGGCCAAGAATTTTCCCCAACTTACCTACCGCCCCCATCATATCGGGGGTAGCTACAGCCTTGTCAAAGCCTAGCCAGCCCGCCTTTATCTTCTCAATGATATCGTCAGAACCGACAAAATCAGCCCCGGCATCCAGAGCTTCTTTCTCCTTCTCGCCTTTGGCAAACACGAGGACGCGGACGACCTTACCCAGGCCGTTTGGAAGTATAACGCTACCCCTCACCATCTGGTCGGCATGTTGGGGATTAACCCCCAGCCGAATTGCCGCATCTACCGTCTCGTCAAACTTCGCCCTCGCGGTCTCAAGTACGATATTCAAAGCCTCCTTGAGAGGATACCTCTCTCCCAATTTCACCTTTGCCTTGGCGGCTAAATAATTTTTGCTTTTTCTGCCAGACATTTTAAACCTCGAAAAAGTTATTCCCTGACCTCAATCCCCATGGATCTGGCGGTGCCCTTGATAATGCTGATGGCGCCAGCCAAATCAACTGCGTTTAAGTCGCTGAATTTGGTTTCTGCTATTTCCTTGATTTGGGCTTCACTAACCGTCCCAACCTTTTCCTTGGCTGGATTGCCGGAACCCTTGGCAATCTTTGCCGCCTGCTTTATCAATACCGCAGCCGGCGGTGTCTTTGTAACGAAGGTGAAGGACCTGTCGGCATAGACGGTAATGATAACGGGAACGATCATCCCTTCCTGACCTTGCGTAGCCGCGTTGTAAGCCTTACAGAACTCCATGATATTTACACCATGCTGTCCCAATGCAGGTCCCACCGGGGGTGAGGGAGTCGCTTTCCCTGCCTTCAACTGAAGTTTCACATTTGCCACAACCTTCTTTGCCATTATGATCACCCTAAAAACTTATTAATAGTCGCACCATTTTGGTGCGAGTGATAAAATTTAAAACTACTGAATCTGTGCCACCTGAATGAAATCAAGCTCTACTGGAGTGGGGCGCCCAAATATCCGGACAATCACTCGGAGCCTGCCCTTATCCGGTTTGACATCGTCGATCACGCCATCGAAGTTAGTAAATGGCCCATCAATAACCTTAACCTGGTCACCCACATCGAACTTGAACTTGGGTTTCGGCTTTAGAGTTCCTTCATCGATCCTCTTTACTAAGGATTCGATATCCTTGTCCGGTATGGCCGAAGGCTTGTCCCTGCTGCCAATAAATCCCGTTACCTTGGGTGTGTTTTTCACTATATGCCAAGTCTCGTCATTTAATTCCATCCTAACCAAGACGTAGCCTGGGAAAAACTTCCGCTTGGACGTTTTCTTCTCACCTAGAATAAGCTCAACCACATCCTCTTCCGGCACCAGGATTTCCCGAAAATAGTCCCTCATTCCGGACGCATCAACACGCTCCTGAAGAGATGCCTTCACCTTGCTTTCGAAGCCTGAATAGGCATGAATAACGTACCAGCGAAATGCCATTTGCTAACCCAGTACCAATCGAACTAATTTTGCCAGGCCAAAATCAATGAGCCCAAGAAAAATCGATATTATTAATACCAGTATAATCACCACCGATGTCGAGGCCAAGGCCTGCTTCGGCGCCGGCCAGGTGACCTTCTTTAGCTCGGTCTTCGCCTCGTTAAGAAATATTCCAGTTTTTTCAACCAGTAACTTAGCTTTCCCCATCATTGCTCCTTAAACTCGGGCGCCCAAACCAGCAGTTCAATATTCGGCCACACCGCTGCCAGACCAACCATCTTAATAAATGGCAGGCCAGGAGGGACTCGAACCCCCAGCATCCGGATTTGGAGTCCGGCGCTCTAGCCATTAGAGCTACTGGCCTGTACGGTAATTAACCAGAACAATCTGCGGCAAAGTGATGAACGTTGCCAGCAAACTGTGCTCCCCTATTTCGTCTCACGGTGGGCCGTGTGAACTCGGCAGAACTTGCAGAACTTTTTAAGTTCCAACCTGCCTTGCATCGTTCTTTTATTTTTTGTGGTGGAATAATTCCGCTGCTTACATTCGGTACAAGCCAAAATTATTATATTTCTCATGATCTACCTTCTTTTCCTTTTTGGAGCCCACGACCAGGATTGAACTGGTGACCTCATCCTTACCAAGGATGTGCTCTACCGACTGAGCTACGTGGGCCAGCAACAATCAATACCACACCGGAGTCACCATCACCCTGACATCCCGCATTGCAAAACTTTTTTAAGAGCGGGAAACGGGATTCGAACCCGCGACCCTCAGCTTGGAAGGCTGACGCTCTAGCCCCTGAGCTACTCCCGCTAACCACCTTAACAACTTCTTTGGCTCTAATCTTTGGTGGAGGGGGGAGGATTCGAACCTCCGAAGGCTCCGCCGGCAGATTTACAGTCTGCTCCCTTTGGCCACTCGGGAACCCCTCCGCTACCTGTCCAAGCTGGCGATGGGACTCGAACCCGCAACCTGCTGATTACAAATCAGCTGCTCTACCGATTGAGCTACGCCAGCAAATCACGAACTTAAAAGAACACGAATCTCTTGAAACGTGAATTTGGATGTTTAGTTTTAATGCTTTCTTTTGTCAAGAATTATTTTTGTTGGGCATTTATTTCCTCGGTAGCAAATCAGCGAAGCTTGTCCTCGCGAAAGCGGGGAGCGGAGGAGGGATTTAGCGCAACGCTGCATCCGGATTTTTTACAGTGTCATCAAATATATCCGCCGTAAAGCAATACTTTCGTGTCTGGTGCGAGCGCCAGGAGTCCGGCGGCAATCCGGCCTTACAGCAGGTTTCGGAAAGAAAAGTCTCCCGGTCCCATTTATGTTCCGCTGCCACCTGGGGTAGCAGCAGCCCGGAATTCAATCCCCTCTTCAAGTAAAGACCGTGGCTGCCGACTATTATCTCGTTTACATCCGTAATCTCCTTCAGTGGGCTCAGAACAGATATTTCCACCGAAATGTCCTTAAGCTCGTCCCTGCCTAGCGGCGGAAAGCGGTGATCGCTGAAAGCCGAGGCTACTGCCAGCTCCGCCACCGCCTGCCAAAGGGGCCTTCTCCCTTCAATGTACCCGATACAACCTCTCAATCTACCGCGTTTTTTCAGTGTCACAAAGGCGCCTTTCTCCTCCAGCAGGGCAGGGGAAAGGCCAGCCGGGGCCAGTGCAACCTTGCCATCTAACCTTGATTGTATAGCCTTAAGCACAATATCAATAAGTATTTTTTTTTCGTCTTTAGATAAATCCATCTTGCTGCACCCTTGCAGTATAGTAAGCTCATACCCTCGTAAAAAGTCAAAAAACGCCGGTTTGGGGACGGCTTTGAAAAAGGCAGCGAGGCTTGAGCGCGCAAATCATGAGTAATGAGGCTTCGGGGACATGTCCGGAAGCCCGAAGGGATCGGAACGTGTCCCCGGAACAAACCGCAGTGACGAGGGATTCAGCGCAACGCTGCATCCGGACTTTTTACGAAGTCGTCAAGCTTATGCCCGGTAAAAAACGGCCGCTGCGTAGCCCACTACCTTGCTTTTGTCACCGTTGACATCCCCTGAATCGGCATAACAAAGCAGTCTGGCACGGTCGGCGCCAATAATTTTTGCCGCCTCCATAGTTGCAGCCATTGGCCCACCACCACAGGCTTCCACCCTGCCCTGGGCCAGCAATGCAAGCAAGCCCTCGTGGTCCATAGCCGCCAATCGCTCGGTAATCATTCCGTCCATTTTGGCAGCCGACCTCGAATTATGAAAGTGTGACAGATCGGAACTGGCCACTACTAGCAATCTCTTACCTAAGGCACAACGGGCAATGGCTCTTGCCAACGAGAAACAGGTTTCACGGCTTTGGTCACCCATGATCAGGGGCACAAAGGGGACATCTGGCAGCAACACCTGAATGAACGGCAACTGGATCTCTATTGCATGCTCTTGCAGGTGCGCCGGGGGAAAATGCTTTACCAAGTCCGATTGGGTGGTAATTGCGGCCCCCATTTCCTGATCGATATTCACTATCCCCAGCGGTGTTTCATACCCCCCGCCCCTCAGGATAGAAACTCCGCGAAAAGGAACGCGGTGGCTGGGAGCGATGACTATCAGAGAATCGTACAGCTTGTCTGCCACGCAGGAATAGGCAAAAGCCGCCACCCGGCCGGAGTACATAAAGCCCGCATGAGGGGCAATCAAGGCAATTACATCGCCTTCGACCTCCCCAGTCTGTGGCGCCACATCCCGCAAATAATTATTGATCGCCTTTCTTAGAGCAACGGGATCCCCGGGGTACCAAGAACCAGCAAGCACTGCCTTTCTTACCTCGTCCCCATTCATATTTTCACCTTTGCAACTTTTTATGAGCAGTCAAAAAGGCCGGATGCGGCCCCTGTTGCAGGGGCAGACCTACGGCCCGAATGTGGGCGCACACGCAGGTGCGCTTCTACTTTTTTGCGCACCATCACTTTTGATGGTGCGGTAAAAAGTCGGTAAAACGAATGTTTGGGGACGGCTTGGTAAAAAGTTCGCAGGCAAGGCGCGCAAATCCTGAGGAAAGAGGCTTCGGGGACATGTCCGGAAGCCCAAAGGGATCGGAACGTGTCCCCGGAACAAACCGCAGTGACGAAGGATGCAGCGCAACGCCGCATCCGGACTTTTTACCGAGTCGTCACTTTTGACGAAGTCGTCTTCCCTAGCTTCCAGAAACGAGGCTGCTAGCTGTCGAGTTTGAGCACCGGAATTTTGTGAAACTTAACGCCCTCCTCCCTGAGAATCTCTTCTTCCGCTACCGTGGTGGTACCTTTGATATTACGTTCTTCTTCATCACCACGATGAATGCCAAGAGCCACCTCGCAAAACTTGCTGCCTACATCCTGAAAGTTATTTTCTATATATTTATAGAGTAACTTAAGTGCCTTTTGCGTTGACAACTCCCGCGGATCATTTCTGGTAGCTAGATTGGCCTCCTTACCTAAAATCGCCAAGGCAGCCGGCATGATAGCCAAATCATCAGTGCCACAAACCGGGCAGGTCACAAGTTTGCCCGATTTCTGCTCTTCATAATTGGCTCGGTCCTTGAACCACCCCTCGAACTTATGGCCGTTTTTACATTTAAGATCGTAAATAATCACCGATAAACTCCATTAATATTCAGGGAGGCTGCTAGCACAGTAAACGATAAAAATCAATCAGCGTCAGCGCAGTGGGGGTGCGACAAAAATGTGGGGATACTGTTCTTGCAGAGACTTATCCCCCCTTTCCCAAAGGGGGGAAGGGGGGATTTGCAATAAAAGCAAGAGGTTATTTATTGTTCGTCAAATCTCCCCCAACCCCTCTTTGCTAAAGAGGGGAGAAAAACCGCTCTACCCATAAATTTGTCGCAGACCCCAGCGCAGTCCCATCTTAGAGAGTTCATCACGAATGATGACATGTCATCACGAATTACCATTGGACATTTTTCGCTGGATTATGTATAGGAGCAGTAATCGGGATGTGGCCCAGCTTGGTAGGGCACTGCGTTCGGGACGCAGGAGCCGCGCGTTCAAATCGCGCCATCCCGACCATTTATTATTTGACCGTTGCAACGGCAGCGTTTGGCGGGGGAGCACAGCTGTTCCGCCAAACGCTTTTTACGTTGGCCGCGCCCGAAATCACTTGCCGCTTCGTTTTGTGCCCCGTTTGCCGCTTTCTATGCCCGTCATCCTACCGCAGCGGCCATCTGGAATATGGGCAGATACATGGCAATGATCATCCCCCCGACTACCCCACCCAGAAATACCATCATAAAAGGCTCCAGTAGGGCCGTCATTGCCTCCACCGCGGCATCCACTTCGTCGTCATAGAAATCGGCGATTTTGGCCAGCATTGTATCCAGGGCGCCTGTAGCCTCGCCTACGGCAATCATCTGGACCACCATCTGGGGAAAAATATTCGTTTCCCCCAGCGGCTCAGCAATGGTTTTACCCTCGCTGATGCTCTTCCTGGTTGCCAGGAGGGCGTTTTCCACGATCTTATTGCCCGCCGTCTTGCTCACGATGGACAGAGCCTCGATTATAGGCACGCCACTGGACAACATAGTGGAAAGGGTGCGGGTAAATTTGGCCACCGCCACCTTCCGCAAAAGGGGGCCAAATACGGGCGCCTTTAAAACCAGCGCGTCCACCATCAATGTCCCCTTTTCGGTACGATAAAATCTCTTGAAGGCATAGAAAACGGCAATAATAACACCCGCCATATACAGAAAATAATCCTGAGCAAATTGGCTGGCATCCACCAAAAATTGGGTCGGCGCCGGCAAGGCCGATCCCATTCCTTCAAACATCTTCTGGAATACCGGGATCACCTTGAGCAGGAGCACAGAAACAACGGCAATCGAAATCACCAACACACTAGCCGGATAGGTCATGGCTCCCTTCACCTTGCCCTTGAGCTTCATCGCCTTTTCCATATAGGCCGACAACCGAGAAAGGATCATATCCAATATGCCGCCACTCTCGCCTGCGGCTACCAGATTAACGAAAAACTCGTCAAACACCTCCGGGTGCTTGCCCAGCGCCTCCGTCAGGCTGGCGCCGGATTCGATATCCGCCTTCATGGAGGCGATAATTTTGGCAAAGGTCTTGTTCTGCTCCTGGGCAGCCAGCAGTTCTAGGCACTGGATAAGGGGTAGGCCGGCACTGATCATGGTGGAGAAAACACGGGCAAACACCACCACATCCTTCTCTTTTACCTTCTGCTTAAAAAAAGGTATTGATTCCAGCAGATCAACGGGTTTTTTCTTGATCTTAAACGACTTGAACCCCTGGCGCCGGAGCAGGTTGCGAACCTGCGTCTCATCGGCTGCCTCCATCTCGCCCTTTTTGACCTCGCCCTTCCTGTTTGTTCCTTCCCATAGATAGACGGTAATAATTACACCTCCCTTCTCCATTTAGTAAGGATATGATGCAATATGATCCCTGCCGCCACGGAAACATTGAGAGAATTTACCTTCCCATATAACGGGATAGATATCAGGAAGTCACAGGATTTCCTGATCAAGGGCCTGATGCCGGCGCCTTCGCTACCCATAACCAGAACCATATTGCCCTGCTCTTGACAATCACTTATATCGACTCCCCAACTAGCATCGGCGCCGTAAATCCAAAAACCTTTCTCCTTCAGATATTGTATTGTTGCGGCAAGATTGGTTACCATCGCCACCGGGGTATGATTTGCCGCTCCGGCTGATGCCTTTATCACCGCCGGGCTTACCTCCGCTGCCCGGTTTTTCGGGATAATCACACCATTGACGCCAAAACAATGAGCCGTTCTTATGATAGAGCCAAGGTTCTGGGGATCCGTAATATTATCGAGCAGCACAATCAGGCTATTCTTCATCCCACTCACCGCATTGGCGATGAGCGCATCAACAGTGCGATATTGATAAGGACGACAGAGTGCGACAACCCCCTGGTTGGAAGCGGGCGCCGTCATGGCAGCCAAAACACTGCGGTCTTCGTATGAAATCGGGATGTTATGGTTGCGGGCCAACAAGGCAATGGTCGTTACATCGGAACCAGTTTTGCCCCGGGCGAGGACAATCTTTCTGGCCCGGGGCGACTCGTAGCGCAGTAACTCTATGACGGGATTGATACCGTAGACGACATCCATGGGAAAGTTCTCTCCCTTCTGCTCAATCCGTCGTTAATGGAAGCGAGAAATCCACAGGCGGCGGCAGCTGGATCCGGGGCGCTGGCAATGGGCCGTCCCACCACGATAAAATCAGCGCCCAGCCGAACCGCATCAGCGGCAGACAGAACCCTTTTCTGATCGTCGGCCGTAATCTTCATGGCATCCCTTATCCCCGGAGTTACTATTACAAAATCCTCACCGCAGGCCTGCCTTATGGGTCCGATATCCGCAGGCGATGCCACCACCCCCGCCGCACCTGCATCCTGGGCAATCCTAGCCAGATCCAAGGTCAGCTTGTCCGTCGTAACGCAATAGCCGAGTTCTTTCAAATCATCATTAGTAAGACTGGTAAGAACGGTCACCGCCAGAACCAATGGAAAATCGCCCCCCGACTTCTCCCATCTGGCCTTTACCGCCTCCGTCGCTCTTTGGATCATCGCCTTGCCACCCATGGCATGCACATTGAGCATGGCTACGCCCAGATCAAAGGCCACTTCCGATGCCCTGGCCACCGTATTTGGTATGTCATGAAACTTGAGATCCAGAAATACCCGGGAGCCCTTCCCAAGAATCTGACGGATGATCGCTGGCCCGAAACTGGTAAAGGCCTCCTTGCCGACCTTGAAAATACCAACCCTGTCCTTGAGCAGATCAACCCACGCCAAGGTTTCGTTTAGTGAATTACTAAAATCGAGAGCAAATATCAGACGCTCCCGGGCTGAGCTACTCAGAGTAGTCTTCATCACCGACAAATTCCGTTGCATCATCCTGCGGGATATAGAAGTCTTCTTTGGCGCCTTTGAGGTAATCAGGATTTGCATAGGTAACCTTGCCCGCAGCAATTTCCCTCAGAGCGGCAACAATTTCTCTGTTATTTTTTACGTCCGTAAGGGGTTTGGAGCCTTTAAACAATTGTCTTGCCCTCAGGGCGGAAAGGTGTACCAAGGCAAACCTGTTTTTCCCTTCCCTCAGAGCATCCTCGACCGTGATCCTTGCCATCTATCTACTACCTCCATAAATGATTTATCATTGCTATTCAGGTTGTTTAGACTGTAGTCTGTGGGGGCTGCGCAAACCTTTTACCCAAAGACCTACAGACTATCCACCTCAGTAGTTGCGATTGTCTATAACATAAAGTGCGAACTCCCACAGGCAATACTTTTCAAACAATACTCAACCTACCGGATTATCCGGTCGCGGCGGCTCTTCTCGGCCAGGTAAATAGCGCAGAGGCTATCAACCGCCAGCGGGAGATGTTCGTTTATTATTACATAGTCGTACCAGGCGGCTTCCGCTGTCTCGGCCGCCGCCCTGGCCAATCGTTCCTTGATCTGAATTGGATTGTCGCCCCTGGCCAACAGGCGATTCTCCAACTGCGCACTTGATGCTGGAAGCACGAACACATAAATGCCGCCCGCCATACCGTTTTTTACCCTTTTGGCGCCACGAGTGTCAATATCAAGCAGCACATCACGGCCTTCCTTAAGGAAAGCATTCACGATCCGGACGGAGGTGCCATAAAGGTAACCGAAATTTTCTTCCCATTCAATAAACTCTCCCTGGTCAATCAGTTGCCGGAATATCTCATCAGACACGAAATAATAGTCCCGGCCATCCACCTCGTCGGGCCTGGGGGGGCGGGTAGTATGGGAAATCGAAAATTTGACCTCCTGATATATTTTAAGAAATTCACGGTAAATGGAAGTCTTCCCGGCTCCTGATGGCGCCGATATTACAATGAATAAACCCGTCATAATCCCTCGAAAAATCATTGATGAGGCGGTAAAAAGTCGGTAAAGCTGTAATTTGTGGACGACGTGGTAAAAAGGCCTTGAGGCAAGGCGCGCAAATCACGAGAAATGAGGCTTCGGGGCCATGTCCGGAAACCCGAAGGGATCGGAACGTGTCCCCGGAACAGACCGCAGTGACGAGGGATTTAGCGCAACTTAAGCATCCGGTCTTTTTACCGTGTCGTCATCATTCAATGTTCTGGACCTGTTCCTTAAGCTTGGACACCTCGCTTTTGAGTCCGATAACTATGCGGGAGGATTCCAGATCGTTGCTCTTTGCCCCCATAGTATTGGCCTCCCTCCCCATTTCCTGAACCAGAAAATCCAGTTTGCGCCCCGCCGCAACTGAAGAACACAAAAGCCCGCGAAACTGTTCCAGGTGACTTTTCAACCGGTCGACTTCCTCTGTAATGTCACTCTTATCCGCCATAAGCGCCACCTCCTGCATCAGCCGCCCCTCGTCCAGGGCGATCCCGCCCGCAAGAGACTGTATCCGTTCGGCAAGGCGAGTTCTGTATTCCTCAACTACGACAGGGGCCCTGACCCTTATGTCTCCCAGTTGCTCTTCGATCACAGACAGAGCCTCCGCCATGGCCTCGCAAAGGCTTTCCCCTTCCCTGTTTCTCATCAGCCGGGTAGCTTCCAGGGCCTCGTCCACTGCCTCTATAAGTATCTCCATAATCTCAGCCTGATCAGCCTCTGGCTCCCGAGGGACAAATAAATCTTTCAAACCCGTAAACTCTGCTAAGGTTATCTCCCCCGGCAGGTTCAACTCCTCTTTTATCTGTCGGAGCATTTCATAATAATTATGAAGGAGTGACACATTCAGGCCGAGTTGCCGGCCAGAGTCCCCTTCCCTTTCCGTTTCGACTTTTATAAAAATATCCACCTTTCCCCGGGAAAAAATCTCGCCAGCCCTTTTTCTGATCGCAAGCTCACAAAAGGAGAGGGTCAGGGGAAGGCGCACCGAGATATCGAGATAGCGGTGGTTTACCGTCTTGATCTCCACGCTTATCCTGCGCCCGTTGTATATTGCTTCGGACTTTCCAAATCCGGTCATGCTGCTGATCATTTTACCTCCATAATTGACGACTTCGTAAAAAGTCCGGATGCGGCGTTGCGCTGCATCCCTCGTCACTGCGGCGTACCCAAAAGTACGCCTCATTCCTCTTGATTTGCGCGCCTTGCCTGCGAACTTTTTACAAAGCCGTCCCTAAGTTCACGTTTTTACGACTGTTTACGAGGTAGCCATAATTGACGACTTCGTAAAAAGTCCGGATGCCTTGCGCAGTTGCTGTGAGTATCGCTGTCGCAACACATTGAATATCTGACGAATCGGCAACGATGCATAGTCGGGATAGGTCCAGGGAAGGGGATGAAATGAGCCGTCCCGATAAATTAAAGTTAGATCCGCATAAATACCGTCACGTAAATATGGTCGATGGGAATACCCCTTCCCGGTGGCAAGGATGAGATGGGGCAGGGCCAGGTATCCCGGATCCAAATTCACCCTCCTTTTGCCCTCTCGGGAAAACCGCTCCTCCATACTGTTACAAAATATCTTAATATCGGGGAGTTCTTCCGGGCGGATCAGGGTTTCAAAAAAAACAAAACGCCTGACAAGAGGAGAGCCCATCTGTCTTTCGTAATAGTCCGAATAATTAAAAAACTGCTGGTGACTAATATAGTCCGGGGTTCCGTAGCGTTCGGACAATGATCTGAGCGCCTCATTAACAGCATTATCAGCTGCCGCCAGCATACTGACCATAAGTTTAACGGCATCCGCCGGAACGGGTTTGCTCATAGAGCTTTTCGCAGTTCCTGCCGGGAAATGGTCGCCGTTCCCAGCTTGCCGACAACAATACCGGCGGCGTGGTTAGCCAGGTAAGCCGCTTCACTGAAAGTGGCCCCCGAGGCAACAGCCAGGGCAAAGACCGCAATCACCGTATCCCCAGCCCCCGTCACGTCATATACCTCTTTGGCCTTGGCAGGAAAAGCGGTATGATAATTCTTGGCCCGTTTTTCAAACAAACTCATCCCGTCTTCACCCCTGGTAACCAAAACGCCGCGAAAACCGAACCTAGTTAGAAGTTCCACCCCCACTCGTTCGATGTTTACCGCCTGGCTCCCATCTGTAATACCTAGGGCACGGCTGGCCTCAAGGTGGTTGGGGGTAATGACATCGAATCCCTGATAAAAGGAAAAATCGCTCCGCTTGGGATCAACGCAGACGCAGACTTTTTTTCCGGCCAGCATCTGCCTAAGACCGTCCATAAGCTTTTCCGCTACGGTTCCCTTGTTGTAGTCAGAAATAATGATCGCCCCCAGTCCCTTCTGCAACTCCTTGGCAATATGGTTAAGCATCCCGTCAATGCTCTGGTCGGTTACAGCTTTTCTAATCTCCCGGTCAAACCGGACCACCTGCTGACCGTGGGCTATGACCCTTGTTTTCATCGTCGTTGGCCGATGGGGTTCGATGACAATACCACCACAATCTACATTCATCCGAGTAAGCTCCTTCAACAGCAAATCGGCCCCCTCGTCCGCGCCAATAACGCCCGCCAGCCCCGCCAGCCCGCCTACGGCATGGATATTGTGCATTACATTGGCGCTGCCCCCCAGATGATAATTTTCATTGTGAACTTCCACCACCGGAACTGGTGCTTCGGGAGAAATACGGGAAACCTGCCCCCAGATAAACTGGTCGATAATTATGTCGCCCACCACCAGCACTCTGGCGCCGCCGAAGCCCTCGATTATCTCCAAAGCCCTTTTTTTGTTGATCACCTTCTCCATCTTTTCCTCAATGTAACTACTTAAGGCATTGAGGCTCAAGGCGATTAAAAATCTGATTTATCCCCCTCAGCCCTCAGCCCTCAGCCTTCAACCTTCAGCCTTCAACCTTCAGCCTTCAGCCCTAAGCCCTAATGCTATCATCTACTCTTCATCATCTTGTTCATATTCATCCTGCCGCAAATAATCATCGGCAAGATCATCGGCCTCATCGTCATGATTGAAATCATCTTTTTCCGAACTGCTTCTGCTGTCCGGATATATTTCCTCCGGCAGACACACCGATCTTTCGGCAATGCCAAAACGCATCCGCAGCACTTTTTCCTCCCGCGGGGTCAGCGTAGAGAGTATCTTCCTGGTCTGCTCCGCCAGATCCATGTTAATGGCGGCGTCGGAGGGGGAGATCATCCTCTTGTCTTCGATGAAGTCTCCCAGGTGACTGTCTTCTTCTTCTCCGATCGGGGTTTCCAGGGAAATTGGCTCCTTTGCAATCTTCAGCACCTTGCGGACCTTTTCGAGCGGATACTCCATTTTATTGGCTATTTCTTCCGGGGAAGGCTCTCGACCCAGCTTTTGCACCAGGTAGCGAGATGTTCTTATCAGTTTATTTATGGTTTCAATCATATGAACAGGAATCCTCATGGTTCTGGCCTGATCGGCAATGGCCCTGGTTATTGCCTGCCTGATCCACCAGGTCGCGTAGGTGGAAAATTTGTATCCCCGCTGGTATTCAAACTTATCTACGGCTTTCATGAGTCCGATGTTACCTTCCTGGATCAAATCCAGAAACTGCAGACCGCGATTCGTATATTTCTTGGCGATGCTTACCACCAGCCTCAGGTTCGCTTCGACCAGCTTTCTTTTAGCCCTTTCCGCCTTAGACTCACCCTTTTCAATAGAAACAATCATTTTTCTAAAAACATTGACCGAAATGCCGGTTCCCTTCACCGCCTGCCTGATAATATTCTGCGCCTTCTTGATCCTGTTTCCGTATTCCTCAAGGTTCTCCCGGGATATTTTTAACTCTTCGGCCACCTTCTCGGCCTGGTCTTCTGAAATCATCAAGCGCTGATATGCCTTCTCCAATTGAGCAAGGGAAAGCCCTGATTTCTTCTTGCAGTCAGCAATCTCCGCCTCTGCCTGCTCCACTTGCTCCAGAAGGTTTTTCAATCGGGTAACAAAACGTTCCATCTGTTTTTTACTGAATTTTATCCCCCGGCAAGTCTGGATGATATCATTTCTGTTCATCTCTATTTCCCGTCTTATTTCCTGTCTTAGCTCCGGCCGGTGGGACTTGCTTTTGAGCTTCTGCTCCAGCGCTTTATTTTTTGCGTAACTCTCGGCTACCCGAGCGGTCATTTTAATGACCCGCTCCCGATCACTATCTTCTTCATTGCCCTCTTCATCTTCCAGGTTTTCCAGAATACTTTTTATTTTCAGTTCGCCGCTTTTGAGCCTCTCTCCAATGCTAATCACTTCCTGTACGGACATGGGCATACTGAAAACTGCCCTCATGGACTCCCGGAGGCCATCCTCAATTCTCTTGGCGATCTCGATCTCCCCATCACGACTTAGCAAAGAGACCATACCCATCTCCCGCAGATACATCTTTACTGGGTCGCCCGTCTTACCAATGGCCGCCAGGAGTCCGATTACATCCCCATCCTTGATGTCGCTTCTTTCATCGGTCACCTTTTTGACAATAACCTTTTCCCCCTTATCCGTATCGATGACATCGATATTTTTCTCGCCAAACAGCATTATTATGTCATCGATTTGATCCGAGGAAACAATATCAGGCGGCAGAAGGTCATTGACATCGTCATAGGTGAGAAACCCCTTTTCCTCACCCAAAGAGATCAACTGCTTAAATTCATCCGACTGAATGTCTTTTTCCATTTCTATTTTCTCCCGCTTTTGATTTTAGCTAGTAACTCTCAGATGGTCAGACTGAAGGTGGTAAAACATCTCGCAAGGCGCACAACTTACGAGAAATAAGGCGTACTTTACCGTACGCCGCATCGGGGGTTTTTACTGAGTTGTATTTCCTCAATTTACAATGTTATCCCCCCTCTCCTCCATTATCAGCCTGCTCTTCTCCTCCAGGATACGACGGCATTCCTCCTGGTCGCCGCGCGTTTCCGCCTTCAAGAGATCGCGGTTGAGCAGCAGATGTTTCTTTCGCAACCATCTCTTCCTGATCTGGCTGGTAATGTCTTCAACCACCCTCGCCAAGATATCGCTTGCATATGGTGAGGGCGCAATCATTAGTTTCAGTAAACGCGTCCTCAGTGGCCCCTCAGCCAGATCATTTAATATGAATGAAGCGTCAAACCTGCCCAATCCCTGCTGCGTATAGACCATATGGATGGTCTCTCCCAGTTTCTTTGCCTCCTCATTGCCAAAGCAGCTAAGCGCCTCGCTTAGGGCCGGGATCATTTCCGGATGCTCCAGCATTATATGAAGGACTGCCAACTCCGGCCTGTCTTCTTTTGAGTCGTCCTTTATCCGGGGCTGACTTTTGGGCTTCTCTTCCTGCGGTTTGGTCTGCCGCTGTATCTCTTTTTTCAGGTTTTCATGATCGATGGCCAACCTGTCGGCGATCCTTTTAATAAAAAGATTCCGTTCCAGAGGATTTTCAATGGCCGCCATAAGAGATACCGCTTCTCTGGTCACCTCCCGAATATCTTCGAAGGAGCCGCTCCGACCGATCACCTCTTCAATAAAGTAGTCCACCAGGGGATAGGCCTCATCAATCTTAGACGCAAGACTGGCTTTCCCGTGAGTTCTAACAAAGCTGTCCGGATCATCGCCCTCAGGCAGAACCAGCACCCTGGCCTGCACGCCCGAGGCGAGAAAGAGCTCCAGGCTCCGGCGCATCGCCTTTTGACCGGCCTCGTCCGAATCAAACAGCACGACTACGTTTCTCGTAAATCTTCTTACTAAGTCAACCTGCTCGACTGTAAGAGCGGTCCCGAGAGTAGCCACGCAGTTTTCAATCCCGGCACTCCAGAGGGACAGCAGATCGAAATAGCCCTCCACCAGAACCACCAGATCCCGGGCCCTGATCGCCTCTCTGGTCAAAAAAAGACCATAGAGATTTTTCCCCTTGGTATAAACGGGCGTTTCCGGCGAATTCAGATACTTGGGAACGGAATCGTCGAGCGATCGACCGCCGAATGCCACAACCGCTCCGGTACTATTGAAAATGGGAAAGATCAGCCTTCCCCGGAAACGATCATAGTAATCTCCATTTTTTGCAATGATAAGGCCTGCCTGGCAAACCAAATCCAACGCAATACCCCGGCGCTGAAAAAAGTCGCGCAGATTCGTCCATGCCGGCGTGGCATAGCCAAGAGAAAAACGCTTGACCGTTTCCTCATTCAGCCCCCGCCGCAACAGATACCCTCTGGCCGAATTACCCGCGGCGGAATAAAGTGTTTTGGTAAAAAACTCAGCCGCAAGCTGATTGACGCTAAAAATCTTTTCTCTTATGCTCTGCTGACCATGATCTTTCGGTCTATCCGGATCATCGATAACAACACCTGTTTTATCGGCAAGATACCGCACTGCATCAGGAAAAGACATTCCAGTTATCTTCATCAGAAAGGCAAACACATGCCCGCCTGCGCCACAGCCGAAACAATAGAATATCTGCTTTTCCGGACTTACCGTAAAGGAAGGGGTCTTTTCCTGGTGAAAGGGGCAAAGACCCAAAAGATTACGGCCCGCCTTTCTGAGAGACAGATACTCAGATATAACCGTCACTATATCGGCCCGGTTTTTAATCTCTTCAATCTTGTCTTCGGGAATTTTACCCAATCATCCCCCTGCAGATACAGAAAAGCAATTCGCTACTGCCGTCCATCATGTAATTGTTTCCCCCCCAATACATGGAGGTGAAGATGATAGATTACCTGTCCCCCCTCTTTATTGCAATTGATTACCGTCCGAAATCCCCTTTGGTCTATCCCCTTGCGTCTGGCTACTTCCTGAGCCGCAAATATCATGGCCTTCAATATGTCCGCATTTTCATTGGAGATATCAAGAATAGTAGGAATATGTGCCTTTGGCGTTACGATCACATGTACCGGGGCCAGGGGATGGATATCATCAAAGGCCACCACAAGATCATTTTCATAGACCCGATGGGAAGGGATTTCACCCTTCACGATTCGGCAGAAGATGCAATCCGCCATTTTCTCCTCCCTGTCGTTTTTAATGAACATCGCCATTTTTCCATCGCCGCCGACCTGCTTTTATCGCCAGCCTGAGATCCATCGCCCCCGAATAGAGAGCTTTACCTACAATGACGCCGACAATGCCGGCATCTTCAACTTCCATCAGATTAACTATATCCTGCAGGCCCGCCACCCCCCCTGAGGCGATAACGGGAACGGATATAGCGGAAGCGAGTTCGCTTACGGCCGGCACATTAACGCCGGTTTGCATACCGTCCCTTTTGATGTCCGTAAATACCACCGCCGCAAGGCCGGGACCCTCGTATCGTTTTACCAGTTCTTCCGGACGGAAATCGGTCTGCTCCGTCCAACCCCGAATGGCCACCCGGCCATCAAGGGCATCTACGCCAAGAACAATGCTACCGGGGTATGTTGCAATGGCCTGTCGAACGAACTGCTCATTGGACAGCGCCCCGGTCCCCAGAATTACCCGCTTTACTCCCATGGCCAGATAGGCCTCAATGGTTGCCTGGTCCCGGATGCCGCCACCCACCTGGACGGGGACAGTAACCGCTTGAACAATGCTTCGAATGACATCCCTGTTGACAGGTGAACCGGCAACTGACCCATCCAGATCAACCACATGGATCAATTCGGCGCCCTCTTCCTGCCAGCGGATCGCCACCTCCTCGGGCTTGTCGGAATAGACAGTGGATCGGGAAAAGTCTCCCTGCGCCAGTCGGACACACAGCCCCGCATTCAAGTCAATTGCCGGTATGACGATCATGCCAAACCTCCAGTCCCCACGGCTGACGACTTCGTAAAAAGTCCAGATGCGGCGTTGCGCTAAATCCCTCGTCACTGTGGTTTGTTCCGGGGACACGTTCCGATCCCTTCGGGCTTCCGGACTTGTTCCCGAAGCCTCATTCCTCGTGATTTGCGCGCCTTGCCTTCGAACTTTTTACAAAGCCGTCCCCAAACCAACGTTTTTGACTTTTTACGAGTTCGTCAGTACTGATGAAGCGGTAAAAACTCCAATTCCCCCTCCCCCGGTGGGAGGTGGGCAGGGGTAGGGGGATGTAAGCATTCGATATATCAACTATTATCACCCTCTCCCCAACCCTCTCCCATCACGGGAGAGGGGGCCTTTTGACTTTTTACCGTGCCATCAGTACTGGCCCGAAGGCATCTCCCCGCAACCGCTCAAAAAAACATTCGGAATCCCTGTCAAAAATGGGATTCCGAACCAGGTTTAAAATGCAACCGCAAATGAAGCGGAGTTTCTTACGAAGCCGTGGTGGTTAATTTTTCTTATTTTTACCAGTTCGTCCTTTGCTTTGCTACGGGAATCTTTCGTATCAAATCTTCAATCCCCTCCTCCGCCAGCTCTCTGGCTGTGGCCCAGCGGCCACGCCGCCTATGGAAGGCAGATATATCCAGCAGGTTCTCCAGCAGGGATCGCTGTGTTTTATCGAAAAAACCCCTCCAGACCATCGTGCCGTCTGTCGTCCGGTTCAGCTCTATTTCAAAGGCCACCGATGCCGGATATTCCACTGCATAGGAGCTACCCTTACGTTCGCGATAGCGATAAACATGCCCGATGAGCAAGCCGTCTACATTTAGCTCCTTACCGATTGACTTAAAGAAATCGGCCCTGCCTTCTGCCGACAGACCATCCGGCGCTAACTGCCGGTACAACCTGTTGAGATCTTTTTGGTCCACCAGCTGATAGGCCGCCTGCCCCCGCACCTGAAGCAAAACCATCTCTCTTATTATGTTGGCGGCATCAGGATCAACTTTTTCGGGAGGGTGCGCTGGCCGTAAGCTGGGCATACTGGTCAGTCGTTGCGATACTACCTCAGGCGGAACTTCCTGGAAGGCTAAAATTGCTACCCGGTTTAAGGGGGTTTGGGGACCCGGCATTGTTACCGTAGTGCCGCTATCCCGCAGGGCGCAACCCGCCGCAAGAAAAATGGCCCCGGCTAGACAGCCGAGGCAGCCATTCTTTTTTACGAACCTGAAGAACGCGCTAAAAATGGGAACCACCTCCCCACCGAACCATCACCAGCAGCACAAGGCAACCGGCAATTAGAGAGAACCTTTAGTAGACAATACCCCGGCGATATTGGCGTTTACCTTCAGCGCCTCCCGAATTGCCCGGGCCGTGGCCTTGAAGACCGCTTCAGCGATATGATGGGAGTTTCTACCATAAAGCAGATTGATATGCAAGGTGATTCCGGCATGGTCGGAGAAGGCCTTAAAAAACTCTCCTACCAGCGAAACACAGAAGTTGCCTGACCGGTATTCGGTAAAATCGACGTTGTAAACCAGATAAGGCCGGCCTGACATGTCTACCGATACCGAGCATAGACTTTCATCCATCGGCAGCAGGGCAAAGCCGTATCGTTCGATGCCTTTCTTTTCCCCCATGGCCTGCCTGAAAGCCATGCCCAAAGCAATGCCGGTATCCTCCACCAGATGATGATCATCAACTTCTGTGTCGCCCCGGCCGATTACCACCAGATCAATAAAGCTATGCCGGGCAAAAAGGTTAAGCATGTGATCAAAAAACGGAATTCCAGTTCCGATGTCTCCCCGTCCTGTTCCGTCCAAACAAAGCTTCACCTCTACTTCCGTTTCGTTTGTTTTTCTTGTTATGGCAGCTTCCCGTCCCATCATCTTGCCCCTATATGACCTTGTTGAGCGGATACTCAATGATTCCCTCGGCGCCTGCTTCCTGAAGAAGGGGAATGAGATCCCTGACTATGCCAGTACTGACGATTGTATCCACCGCAAACCATTCTTGCGAATAGAGATTCGATATTGTCGGCGCCTTGAGCGAAGGAAGCAGGAGAATCACGCAACCTAAATTCTCCTTCGCTACATTAAGTTTCAGCCCCACCTTCCCCATGGCCTGAAGAGAGCCATTTAATAAAATCTGAATCTGCTCAATTTTACGTCTTTTCCAGGAATCCGCCCAAGCGTTTTGATTGGCAATGAGCTGGGTGTTGGTTTTCATCAGCTCATGAACGATTCGCAAATTATTGGCCTTGATGGTGCTACCGGTCTCGGTAACCTCCACAATCGCATCCACCAGGCCATCAACCACCTTCGCCTCCGTTGCCCCCCAGGAAAACTCGACGTTGACATTAATATTCCTCTCACGGAAAAAACGCTTGGTAAAGTTCACCAGTTCGGTGGAAACCCTCTTGCCCTCCACATCCTCCAACGTCCTGATGGGTGAGTCTTCTCTTACCACCAGCACCCACCTGGCCTGGCGAGTTGAGGTCTTTGAATACACAAGATCCTGCACCACCATCACCTGAGAGTTGTTTTCCTCAATCCAGTCCCGGCCGGTCAGGCCTAAGTCGAGGACCCCGTCTTCAACAAAGCGCGACATCTCCTGCGCTCTAACCAAAACACAGGATAGCTCCTCATCGTCCACATCGGGAAAATAGCTGCGACTGTCATAGTTGATTCGCCAGCCGGCGCGTTTGAAGAGGTCTATCGTACTGGCCTCCAGGCTGCCTTTCGGTATGCCCAGTCTTAGTTTTTTCATTTACATGCCCCGCTGCTTTCGCTCTGGTCGATAATTCGAAAAAAACATGATCGATTGCCGGTATGGCAGGCAATTCCCCCCACCTGCTCCACCTTCAAGAGCAGGGTATCGCCATCGCAATCCAGCAAGATGCTTTTGACCTGTTGAAAATGACCGGAGGTTTCTCCCTTGATCCAAAGGCTTTTTCTGGACCGGCTAAAGTAGGTTGCCCGCCCGGTTTTCATTGTTTCCAGCCAGGACTCGCGATTCATATAAGCTAGCATCAAGACTTCCCCGGTCTCATAGTCTTGGGCAATCGCCGGCACCAGGCCATCGTTCTTGTCAAAATCAGGTTCCAGCATCCACTGCTCCATCAGTATATTTTGGCAGAAAATCCAGTATCTTTACAATCTAGAATACTAGATTAGCATAATGATTTAATCAAGCACTTTTTAGTTCTTTTGGGGTGCTGTCTTTCCCCTTGACTTTCAACTCTTCAAAATATAAGTGTTTCATAAATGATACTTGAGCCTGTAATCGGCTGGATGTTTTATGTATTTCTGGTAGCTCAATCAATATTTTCTGCTAAAGGAGGTAGTTCAAATGGCCCTTCTGGTTGGAGGTTTTATCGCCGCTGTCCTGGGATTGGTAGGTCTCATCGAATGGCGCCAGGATTTTTTTGTTATCATTAAGGGAGCGCTGCCCATCATGCTGCTTTTGGGTGGTATCCTGGCAATATACGTGGGGCTTGACGACATCCAGGAAAAGGTACGGGATGAACGGGAACGACATGCCGGAGAACTGGAAAAAACAAGAGAAGAGATCGAGTTAGTCAAAACCCAGACTGAGCAATGCCGGGAAGAACTCAACAGACTAAAGGCGGAAAAGGACAGTATGGCACAATAGATTAGGGAATCTCCCCGGAAAAGGATACATTTAACGGGGAGGGATTTAGCCATGCCAAACTGCAATGACATTCAACCAGGCGGCAAACAGAAGGCCGGGGTAACGCTCCCCGGCCTTTGTAGTATAATGAGTTGGAGGGGTGCTGACAATTGCAGCATTCTGACTTTTTGCAACGTTGCCACGTAACTACTGAGGTGGATAGTCTATAGATGTTTAGGTAAACGGGGAAGATAACCATCTAAACAACCTGAGGGTTACGAAATCTAAACAGACTACAGTCTAAGCAACCTCAGTAGTTACGTTGTCACAAGTAATTCCTGCTACTAAAAAGGCAATTGCAATGGATTTTTTTTTCAACCCGCATACTGTGGCCGTGGCTGGCGCCACGCCCAACCCAGCCAAAGGCGGATACGCCATCTTGATAAATCTCCTGGTGGGATTTAAGGGCCGAATATATCCCGTAAATCCAAAATACCAGGAGATTGAAGGGCTTCGCTGTTACCCGACAATAGGAGAGATCCCTGACCAGGTCGACCTGGTAATCATCTTCGTGCCGGCGGAGCAAGTCCTGGTAACCTTGCAGGACTGCGTTGCCAAGGGAGTTAAGGGCGTGATTATCGAATCGAGTGGCTTTGCGGAAACGGGGCCGGCGGGAAAGGAACGTCAGCGGCAGTTGAAAGAAATCGCCGACCGTACCGGCATCAGAATCTGGGGACCCAACTGCATGGGTATCGTGGACGCGGTCAATGGCCGCGTCTTCTCCTTTATGCATCCCGCCATCTTGCGAGAGGTGCTTGCCACCGACAGGGTATCCCTGATTGTCCAAAGCGGGATGCTCTCTGCGGGCTTTCTCGTGGATATAGCCAGCAACAATCTGATGGGAATCAGCAAGGCCTGCTCCATCGGCAACAAGGTGGACGTAAATGAAAACGATATCCTCCCTTATCTGATAAACGATCCGGAAACCGAGGTAATTGCCCTGTACCTCGAATCCTTCTCCGATGGCCACCGGTTTGTAGAATTATGCCGTCAAAGCTCCAAACCCATTGTCCTTCTCAAGGGAGGCAAGAGCCCCCAGGGCGCTGAGGCTGCCTTGAGCCATACTGCGAGTCTCGCGGGTGACAACCGCCTCATCGGGGATATCCTCAACCAGGTCAATGTGGTGGAGGCTCATGAGTTCAAACAGATGATGGATATCTCCCGTTCTCTTTGCCATTATTCCCGGCTGGGTCAGCGACCAGCGGGAAAGGCGGTCGCTGTTATCACCTTCAGTGGCGGCTCCGGCATTCTGGCCTGCGATTTTCTCGCTGAATTCAATATTCCACTTGCAAAACTGTCCTCCACCACCAGGGAAAGACTGGAGAAACTGTTTCCCCCTTGGATGCCGGTTGCCAATCCGGTTGACCTCTGGCCGGCAATAGAAAAAAACGGCGCGGATCATGACGTCTATTCATTAGCCTTGGAGGCCCTGCTGGCCGACACGGGAGTGGACGCCGTTTTTATCCATACCGTAGCCGGTGCTTTCAGGATTAAATTCGATTTAAACGAGCTGGCCAGGTTGGCTAAAACCTATGATAAACCAGTCATCGCCTGGATAATGGGCAGACGCAAAGAGGTGTTTTCATTACAGCAAGAAGCGGCCCAGCGCAACATTCTGGCCTTCCCGGATCTTTTCCGGGCGGCGGAATGTCTGGCTGCCTGTCTTAATTACGTACCCCGGAGCCCGCTGGTTCTTCCTAGAGAGGAATCTCCGCTGCAGCTCTCGCCGCAGGCTGAAGAACTGCTAAACGGCGCCACGGGAGCGCTCGATGAATACGCCAGCAAGGGGATACTGCGTGAAACAGGCATCATCACAGTGGAAGAAAAAATGGTCGACGCTGAGGCAGATATTGCGTCTACCATCGAGCTTTTAGGACTGCCCGTAGTTATGAAGGGCATCAAGCCAGACCTGATTCACAAAACGGAGCATGGCCTGGTACAGATGAATCAAGACAAGAGCGAGCAGGTATCCCGGACCTACCGGAATCTCATCGAAAAAATGGGTAACACCGGACGGGTGCTTATCCAGAAGCAGTTGGATGGCCGGCGGGAGCTAATCGCCGGATACCTCCGCGACCCCCAGTTCGGCCCCTGCGTCATGATCGGCTTGGGAGGCTTGATGACTGAAATAATCGCCGACCGGGTCTTTGCCGCCGCCCCGATTACCCTCCAGGAGGCTTGGGCGATGATGGAGCGCCTCAAAGCAAGGAAGGTTCTCGATGGCTTCCGCGGCTCACCACCGGTGGATCGGGAAGCTCTGGCCAGGATACTGGTCTGCCTGGGAAAGCTGGGCAATCAATATCCTCGAATAAAGGAGATCGACATCAACCCGCTGATTATCTCCGGGGGTAACCCCATTGCCGTTGATGCGTCGATCATTCTTGATGACGCTGTAAAAAGTCCATATGCTGCGTTGCGCTAAATCCTTCGTCACTGCGGCGTACCCAAAAGTACGCCTCATTCCTCATGATTTGCGCGCCTTGCCTCTGGCGCTTTTTACAGCGTCATCCCCCCCCAATTACAGTTTTGCCGCTCTTTTCGGGCTTCCCCAGCAGGTCAATAAGGAGCAGGATCGCGCCTACCGAGATAGCCGAATCCGCCACATTGAAGGCCGGCCAGTGGTAAGTCCCGATGTACACGTCCAGGAAATCAACCACCTCGTCGAAACGGATCCGGTCGATGAGATTTCCTGCTCCACCGGACAGGATAAGCGCCAGAGCGACAGTATGCCGGGTCTGGTAGATCCTGCTTTGCCAGAAATAGAAGAGCACCGCGATCATCACCACCGACGTAATGATGATGAAGAAAAAGCGCCGGAACAACTCCGGCGCATCGGCAAGAAACCCAAAGGCAGCGCCGGGATTGCGCACATGGGTCAGGTTAATCAGTCCTTCCAGAATTACCTTGGATTCATGGATCAAAAGGTTAGTCAGAACCAGCGACTTAGTAACCTGATCGAAAATTAAAAACACCAGGAACGTCGTTACAAAAACAACATATGCCTGTCTGCGGCTATTCATCCGATTTCTGATCCCTAAGCGGCAACCGCGGTCTGACAGCGGGGGCAGATGTTGGGATAACCGGCATCAGCAGCCGTTATGACATCGCTGTACACCCAGCAGCGTTCACACTTCTTCCCGGAAGCCTTCCCTACCTTCACCCGAACCCCCTCTAGTTCAGAACTAACAAACAGATTTCGCATCTTATCCAAATCCGTCGCCGGCAGAACCTCCAGCCGGGAAACAATAAGGATCGTCCGGAGGGTAGCGGCACAGTCCCCCAGCGCCTCACTGAGTTCCTTAGGCAGTGAAACGGCCACCTGAGCATCAAGGGAATGGCCGATTATCTTTTCCTTACGCGCAATTTCAATTGCTTTGGAAATCTCGGAGCGGATTTTGAAAAGGAGTCTCCAGCGCCCCGCCAGTTGGCCATCCTGGAGGTGAGGATCGACCAGGGGCAGAGAGGAAAGATGTACGCTGGACGGCCGGCCCGGACTTGCCGGCAGGGCTTTCCATATCTCTTCCATGGTGAACGTCATAATCGGCGCCAGCAGGCGGACTATGTTTTCCAATATGGTATAGATGGCGCTCTGAGCGCTGCGGCGTTCCCTGGAAGCTGATTTTGACGTATACAAGCGGTCTTTGAGAATGTCGAGGTAAAGTGAGCTCAGGTCAACCGCGCAGAAATTATGGATCGTATGGTAAACCACATGGAACTGATACTGATCATAGGCCTCGCGGACCCGTTGAATAACATCCTGCATGCGGTGCATCGCCCAGCGATCTATTTCCTCCATCTCGCCAACTGGAACCAGGTGCTTTTCCACGTCAAAATCGTAGAGGTTCCCCAAAATGAAGCGCCCGGTATTTCTGATGCGACGATAGGCTTCGACTAGCCGGTTCAGAATCTCATTGGAAATCCTGATGTCGTCGGTGTAGTCTTCCGAGGCCACCCAAAGCCTTAAAATTTCGGCGCCATACTGGCTTATTATCTCTTCCGGTTCAATCACATTTCCCGCTGATTTCGACATTTTTTTACCCTCGCCATCCACCACAAATCCATGGGTAAGGACCGCCTGGTAGGGAGCCCGGCCCCGGGTGCCGACAGATTCGAGCAAGGAGGAGTGGAACCAGCCCCGGTGCTGGTCGCTGCCCTCCAGATACATATCGGCCGGAGAGCGCAAACCGGCCCTCTTTTCTAAAACGGCAGCGTGGCTGACCCCGGAATCAAACCAAACATCAAGGATATTCATATCTTTGGATAAATTCTGTCCCTGACAGGAGGGACAAGATGCCCCCCGCGGCAGTAAATCCCGGGCGTCCCGCTCGAACCAGGCATCGGCCCCATAGGCGGCGACGATTTTCACCACCTGCGCCATTATCTCTTCAGACATGACCTCCTTATGGCAGAGGTCGCAATAAAACATGACTATCGGCACTCCCCAGGACCGCTGACGGGAGATACACCAGTCCGGCCTTTTCTCAATCATTCCATAGATACGATCCTTGCCCCAGCCCGGAATCCACTTGACCGAATTTATTGCCTGGAGGGCCTTGTCTCGAAGAGCGTTCTTGTCCATCGAGATAAACCACTGTTCAGTGGATCTGAAAATAATCGGGCTTTTGCATCGCCAGCAGTGGGGATAGGAATGGGTCATATTGCTGTGGCCCAGCAGGGCGCCCACTGCTCTGAGCTTATCAATGATGCCCCCATTGGCGTCAAACACATACTGACCGGCAAAGTCCGCTACCTCATCAGTAAAGCAACCCCGATCGTCAACCGGCGCATAGTTATCCAGGCCGTACTTCATCCCGATCTCGTAATCCTCCTGGCCGTGACCCGGCGCAATGTGGACACAACCCGTGCCGGCATCCAGGGTCACAAAGGGCGCCAGAATCAGGATGCTGGCCCGCTTGAAAAGGGGGTGACGGCATTCCACTCCTTCCATAACCCTTCCCGGAAATTCGCTGATAATCTCGGCATCCTGTTGCCGGTATCCCCAGGCCGCCAGGCAAGCCTCCAGGAGGTCTTGGGCCAAAATCAGCACTTCCCCGCCGACTCTCACCGCCGTGTAGGTGAAATCCGGATGCAGGGCGATGGCAAGGTTAGCCGGTATTGTCCAGGGGGTGGTGGTCCAGATAACAAAACTGACCTTTTCTTGTGCGTAAGCCCCCACCATCGCGGGGAGGCCGGAGGCAACGGGAAACTTCACCCAGATCGATGGCGTCTGATGATCGGCATATTCCACCTCCGCCTCAGCCAGCGCGGTTCTACAGGAAGCGCACCAATAGACAGGCTTCTTGCCCTTGTAAACATCACCGCTCATCACGAGCTTGCCAAACTCCTCGATAGTTGCCGCTTCATAATCGTAAGACATGGTCAAGTATGGTTGGCCCCAATCACCAAATACCCCCAGTCGTTTAAACTGTTCGCGCTGAATGGAGACAAATTTCTCCGCATAAGCACGGCAGTAACGCCTCTTATCTGCTTGGGACAGCAGAGCCTTCCGGTCGCCCAGCTCTTTATCGACCTGGTGCTCAATGGGCAGTCCGTGACAATCCCAGCCGGGAACATAGATGGAGTCATAGCCGCTCATGTTCTTGGCCTTCACCACCATATCCTTGATAATCTTGTTTAAGGCCGTCCCCAGATGGATATTGCCATTGGCATAAGGCGGACCGTCATGCAGGATGTAAACAGGGCGCCCCTGGGAGTTGTTCCTAATCTGTCGGTATATATCGTTGTTCTCCCAGTCATTGAGCATTTCCGGTTCTCGCTGGGAAAGATTGGCCTTCATGGGGAAGCCGGTTTGTGGCAGATTCAAAGTTGCCTTGTAATCCATTTGCTACTCCTGATAAAGATTCGCGTTCGTACGGGTTTTTGCCCATACCACACACCAGAGGCCGGTTTCAAGCGAAAGTCCTTGCGGTATTCGGAAGGTCACATGCTAACGTATCTCCTGGAGTCATTGACAATGATAATATCAATTGACTATCAGAGAATGTTAATTTATAAAATAACACGGGATTGCAACCCTGGTTTGCCAAAGGAGCAGCTATTATTTACTTTATCAGGTTGGTTCCGAATCACGGAACGAATGGGTTGCTAAAATGGGTTTGGCGGCATTATTTTTTGATTTCAAGAAAGGAGTATCCTGATGAAAAAACGGTTTCGCAGTGGTTATTTATTGGCGATAATAGTCTTGATTGGCACTCTGTTCCTGACCGGCTGCCCAAAAAAATCTCTCATCTATGAGGAGGTTACCACAAGGGGGGAAGAAGCAGTGGTACAGCAGGCGGCCCCGGTTGCACCAAAGCCGCCAGTAACACAGGTTCCACCGGCGCCAAAAGAAACCATGGCCGCAAGAATCCCTCCCACGGCCGAACAGGTGGTGAAAGATACCACAGGAGAGAGGCTGCGTATGGAGCAGGCCCTCAAGGAACAGGAAGCAAAAGAGCGAGCACTCCGAGAGCAGGCTGACCGAGACGCCGCCCGGGAAAAATTCCTCCGGGAGCAGTCACAAAGGGAGCAGGAAGCACGGGAACAGGCACTGAGGGAACAGGCCGCCCGGGATCGGGCCTTAAGGGAACACCTGGAAAGGGAAAGAGCTGCCCAGGAGGCGGCTTTAAGAGAATTGGCTTTGAAGGAAAAGGAGTTGCGCGACCAATTGGAAAGGGAGAAAACCCTCAAAGAGACCGCGCTGAAGGAACAGGACCTGAGGGAAGAAGCCGCCAGGGAACAGTCGCAAAGAGAACGCCTGGAAAGAGAAAGGGCACAAAGAGAGCAGGCTGCCCGGGATCAGGCGGAAAGAGAACGGATTGCCCGGGAACGGGAACTGCAAGAGCAGTTGGAACAGGAGAGAACCAGCAGGGAACTGGAAAGAAAAGAACGGGAGTTGAAGGAACTGGCCCTGCGGGAACAGCTGGAACGGGAGAATGCTCAACGAGAGCAAATCTTACGGGAACGTGGATTAAGTGAACTGGCCCTGCAGGAACAGATGCAAAGGGAGAGGCTGAAGAGAGAACAGGAACTGCAGGAGGCGGCCTTAAGGGAAAAGGCCGCCCGGGAGCAGGCGGAAAGAGAGCGGATGATCCGGGAACGGGAGCTGCAAGAGCAGTTGGAACGTGAGAAAACCAACAGAGAACTGGAAAGAAAAGAACGGGAGTTGAAGGAACTGGCCCTGCAGGAACAGATGCAAAGGGAGAGGCTGAAGAGAGAACTGGAACTGCAGGAGGCGGCCTTAAGGGAAAAGGCCGCCCGGGAGCAGGCGGAAAGAGAGCGGATGATCCGGGAACGGGATTTGAAGGAACTGGCCCTGCGGGAGCAACTGGAGCGGGAACGGAAGGTTAGAGAAGAAGAGATCAAAAGCCGGGAGGCCCGAATCAAAGCCTTACAGCAGCCGGCGGAGGTGGCAAAGGCATTGCCGGAACACCAGCGCCCCACGGTCAGGGAAACACCCATTGCGCCTTCGGCGATGGAAAAACCAAGGCTGGCGCCGGCCGCAGCCGATAAGGCAACCACAGCAAAACCCCGACCAAAAACCGAAAAGATGGAATTGGCAAATGTGCTCTTTGATTTTGACAAATATGCAATTAAGCCCGAGTTCAGAGACGTCCTCAAACATCATGCCGAGTGGCTGAACAACAATCCGGACTATAAACTTACTATCGAAGGCCATTGCGATGAACGAGGCACCAACGAATACAACCTGGCGCTGGGCGAAAGAAGGGCGAATGAGGTATTGAAGTTTTTCATCGCCCTAGGGGTCGACAAGTCAAGGGTCAAGACCATAAGCTACGGCGAGGAAATGCCTCTTGACCCGGAACATAATGAAGAAGCCTGGGCCAAAAATCGTCGGGCCGCGTTTCTACTCAGCCCTAAGTAACGAACTCGAAAACGTAAGTTTGGAGACGGCCTTGTAAAAAGTTCGCTAGGCTTGAGCGCGCAAATCACGAGGAATGAGGCGTACTTAGAGGTACGCCGCAGTGACGAGGGATGGAGCGCAACGCCGCATCCGGACTTTTTACTGTGTCGTCATAAGTAACCACACAAAACAAGAACCTGCCTGGCATATAACCATTAACTTCGATGCCAGACAAACTACTTAATCTTGCCGATCAGGAACAACGTGATAATGACAAGGTTGCTCAAACTAATTTCGCTTATATTTTTTTATGCAGCAATCACATTGGTCGCCGGCTGTGCCACAGACCAAAACCTGCGCCGCACATATGGTGTCCTCAGCGATAAGCTTGATGTCTCCCAAAAGGATTTGTCGTCCATACTCGAAAGACGGTTGGAGGAGACGAGGCAGACGATCCTTGCTGAGACCGCTGCGCTTTCCAGGGAGATGCAGAACCTGAAAGCCCAAAGTCAACTCGATATTGAAATCAACCGCAGAGAAATCCAGGCGGCAGCTACCAGAGCCGAGTTAAAACGCGTGGAAGAAGGCACCCTGCAGCTTGCCGAAAGCCTGGAGAAAAAAATCATGTCCGCCCTGGACGGAAGGGTACTGGCCTTGAAAAACGAAGCCGGTGACGATCGGATAAAACAGGCCGCCTTAGCCAACCAGATTGGGGAACTTACGGCAGAACTGAAAAAATACCGGGCAGATATGGAAAAAAGCAGTTTTCAAATAAGCTCGGAACTGCAAAGGAGCAAAGAGACATTTATTGCTGATTTAAAAAAAGCCCAGGCTGAAATCGATGCCGCCAGACAGGATATCGAAAAAAACATAGCGCAAACAGAGAGAAGCCGACGTGAGATTCAGCTGGCGGGACAAGAACTAGAAAAACATAAGGCTGAAATCACACAATTAAGAGGGGGCATCGAGGTCGGCAGACTGGAGCTCAACCAAAACCGCCTGGAAATTGAAAAAAATATCACCGAGACGAAAAAGAACAGAGATGATATGAGCCTGGCCGCCCTGGAAATCGCAAAGGGCAAGGCTGAGATAGAAAGGCTAAGAGAGGCGATCGAAGCCGCCAGCCTGGA
>CAMTWB010000021.1:0-42371 GCA_947085375.1 uncultured delta proteobacterium | reverse complement strand
GCACCAGGATTTTTTACCGCGCCGTCAGGATGGATTAAGGGGTAAAAATTATCCCAAGCGTTATTCCCGCAAGAGAAAAAATCTAGCGAGGTCTGAAGGCTGTGCGACAAATTTATAGCTGTCCAATCTTGCAGGGCCTAGACCCCCCCCCCCTTTCCCAAAGGGGGGCAGGGGGGATTTTCCCAAAGGGGGGCAGGGGGGATTTATAATAAAAGTAGGAGGTTGTTTTTTTGGTTCGTTAAATCTCCCCCGACCCCTCTTTGGGGAAGAGGGGAGAAAAAGCCGCTCTACCCATAAATTTGTCGCAGACCTACGCCTGAACGAGCCATTGAAATATTAGTTCTTCTCTGTTATGAATCATCCAATCTCGCCCGGAGGCTGTCGTAGGGCGCAAGGAATTCTAACGGTTGGCTTTTAAGATAGAAGTAAATCAGAAAAAGTGCGCGGGCTGCGAAGCCTGCGTGGATAATTGCACCCAGCAGGTGATAACCATGATCAGGGGCAAGGCGGTTGTTGTCAACGAGGCGGCCTGCCTTGGCTGCGGCACCTGTGTGGAGGGCTGCAAAAGAGCGGCAATTGCACTCAAGGAGTTGGGGGTCAATTTATCCGCGACGATGCAATCTCTGCTGCGTAATTGCCCCGGGGAATAGTCAAAGCATAACCGCCGGCTGGATAGGTTGACGCGAATGAAAAGGGTGCCTCTGCTTGAACCGGCAATTATACACCGGCATACTATATGAAGGAGGATATATAATGAGATCAAGCAGCATGAAAGATGGGCTAGAACGGGCGCCGCACCGCTCACTGTTCAAGGCCCTGGGACTTACGGACGAAGAAATTGCGCGTCCCATGATCGGGATTGCCAATTCGGCAAGCGAACTTATCCCCGGCCATCTCCACTTGCATCAGCTGGCCGATGCTGTGAAGGCCGGGATACGTCTGGCCGGCGGCACCCCGTTCGAATTTAACACCATCGGCGTCTGTGATGGCATTGTCATGGGCCATGAGGGTATGAAGTATTCCCTCTGCTCCCGGGAACTGATTGCTGATTCCGTGGAGCTGATGGCCATGGCCTACCCATTTGATGGAATCGTCCTTATTCCGAACTGCGACAAGATCGTCCCCGGGATGCTGATGGCAGCGGCGCGGCTGAACATTCCGGCCCTGCTGCTAAGCGGCGGCCCAATGCTGCGGGGAGATTTTCAGGGACGACATATCGACTTAATTACCATCTTTGAATATGTGGGCAAGGTTAAGGTGGGCGCCATGACGATGGACGAACTGCGCGAGGCCGAGGGCTGCGCCTGTCCTGGAGTTGGTTCCTGCGCCGGCATGTTTACCGCCAATTCGATGAACTGTTTAAGCGAAGTCCTGGGTTTGGCCCTCCCCTACAACGGCACCATCCCGGCGGTTTATGCGGACCGGATTCGTCTGGCCAAGACCACGGGGATAAAAGTCATGGAGCTGGTGGAAAAGGGCATCAAACCAGCGGACATCCTCACCAGGAAGGCCTTTGAAAACGCGGTTACGGTGGACATGGCCTTCGGCGGCTCCACCAACACCTCCCTCCACCTGCCGGCCATTGCCCAGGAGGCGGGTGTAGCCCTCAACCTGGCGGATTTCAACGCCATCAGCGACCGCACGCCCCATCTTTGCAACATGGCCCCCGGCGGCCCCCATCACCTGCAGGATCTGCATCTGGCCGGCGGCATTCCCGCGTTGATGAACGAACTAAGCCGGGGCGGCCTTATTAACCTCGATGCCCTGACGGTGACTGGCAAGACGGTGGGAGAAAACATCACCGCCAGAGAAATTACTGATTTCCGTTATATCAGAACCATGGACAACCCCTATCATGAAACCGGAGGGCTCGCGGTACTGTTTGGCAATATCGCCCCCGATGGGGCGGTGGTGAAAAGGTCCGCCGTAGATGAGGCCATGCTGAAGCACCAGGGGCGAGCCCGAGTCTTCGATGAAGAAGAAAAGGCGATGAAGGCAATTTTGGACGGAGATATTATTGAAGGAGACGTGGTGGTGATCCGCTACGAGGGCCCCAAAGGCGGCCCGGGAATGAGGGAAATGCTCGCCCCCACCGCAGCCATCGTGGGAGTCGGGCTGGACCGCAACGTGGCGCTCTTGACCGATGGCCGCTTCTCCGGCGGCAGCCGGGGCGCGGCAATCGGCCACATCTCGCCGGAAGCGGCGCTGGGCGGCCCCATCGCCGCCGTCCGGGAAGGGGACCTGATTGAAATCGATATCCCCGCCAAAAAACTCAATCTCCTGATCTCCGACGAGGAGCTCAAGAAAAGAATGGCCGAATGGAAACCCAGACCCAAGGCACTCAAGGGTTACCTGAAAAGATACGCCAGCCTGGTCGGGCCGGCGCACACCGGGGCGGTGTTTTCCAAGTAGAATCCTGATGACACTGTAAAAAGTCCATATTCTGCGTTGCGCTAAATCCTTCGTCACTAAAGAGGCAATTGCAAAAGTCTCAAAAATTCCCTCTCCCCTTCAAGGGAGAGGGTTTTAGGTGAGAGGGAAATAATAAGTATTATCTAGATGTTTTGTCACACCCTCCCCTTAATCCCCTCCCATCAAGGGAAGGGAAACAGACTTTTGCAATTGGCTCTAAAGTAAAAATACCCCCTCTCCCTTGATGGGATAGGGTTGGGGTGAGGGTGATAATGACTGATATATCGAATGTTTAAGCCCATTACCCCCTCCCCCTGCCCCCTCCCACCGGGGGAGGGGAAATCGGAGTTTTTACGAGAGGATCATTTTTGGTTCCGTAGAAATGCAGCGAAAAAACGCCGTCTTCAAAATATAGGTACGACTGATGGTTGTTCCATCCCCCCAGAGTAACGGATATGGCCTCTCTGCCGCGGAGATTATAACGCATAAGCAGGGGCTTATGACAATGGCCCAAAACTATCGCGTCGAATCCTTCATCAAGTTTGGCCCGGCCAAAGGCGTGAAGGTTTTCGGCCAATTCCTCAGTTTTATCCTTCCTCAACTCCCTGCTGGTACGGGATAACTGACGGGCTGCCGCAAAAAGAAGTGATAGCGGGACAAGGCGCTGCAGCCGATAAAAAAAACCGCTGCGCAAAAACCTTCTTAAGAGCCGGTAAGAATCATCGTCTGCGTTAATCGTATCCCCGTGAGAAATAAGAATCCGGCGCCCCTCCAGTTCAACTTCAGCCCAGTCCGGGGAAACCTCCATTTTTAAGTGACGGCAAAAGTAATCAGCCAGAAAGAAGTCATGGTTCCCCTCGATCAGGTGAATTCTAACGCCCGCCTCCTTGAGGGCAACAAGCCTGGCCAGCACTTCCCGAAAAGGGGGATAGATCCTTGCCCCCCGGGCAAACCAGAAGTCAAAGTAATCCCCCACTAGGAACAACGCATCCGTATAGATACCCCGGGTCTTGTTTCCCTGGCGCGCCTCCCTCAGGTCAGCGAGAAAGGTCATCAGTTCCCGATAGCCGGGGGATTCCTCACCGGTGAGGTGAGCGTCGGCGAGGAAAACAGCTTTCATCGATCAGAAGCCAAAGGATTCATTGGCAATATCAATCATGGAGAGGTCCTCGCTCTTGATTGACCTGGCCGCCGCTTCCACCTCAGGAAGGACATGCTTTACATAGTAGCGGGCGGACTTTAGCTTCCCATCACAAAAGGCGGCGTCGTTGTTGCTTTTTATCAGCTGCCCCAAGGCCAGGCCATCATCGGGATCGACTCCGGCTTCCCGACAGACATTCCCCAGCTTCTCTCTGGCCACCCCGGCCTCCCAGAGGAGGAGCCAAGCTAAAATTACCTTCCCCATCAGCATCAAGAAGGGGTAGGCGTTAGCGACCGGAATCATGAATTTCCCCTCCTTGGCGCATTTGGCAAAGAGCATTCCCAGTTCGGTAAGCAGGTTTACCGCTGTCTGGGCTTCCGCCACCAAATCGGCAATTGCGGGTTCGTCCTTGTACCTGACCAAAGTGCCGCCCATTTCCCCCAAGAGATACATAAAATTCATGCCCCGCTTGGCTCCCAGTTTGCGGCCCACCAAATCCAGGGCCTGAATGCCATTGGTCCCCTCGTATATTGAGGCGATCTTTTCATCCCGCATTAACTGCTCCACCGGATATTCCGAGCAATAACCATAGCCGCCGTAAACCTGGATGGCCGTCTCGATGACCCTAAAGCCCATATCCGAGCAGAAGGCCTTACAGATCGGGGTCAATATCTCAATTAGGCCTAGGTACTTATCCTTGTCCGCTCCCTCTGGCAGGCTGTAGGCCTGATCGACGCACCAAGCCGTGTAGAACATCAGCGCCCGCATTCCCTCGGTCTGGGCCTTCATCCAAATCAGCATCCGGCGGACGTCGGCGTGCTCGATGATGGCCACTTTGGGTGCTTCGGGATTTCTCATCTGAAGCAGGCTCGCCCCCTGAAGGCGCTGTCGGGCGTAATTCAAGGCGTGGAGATAGGCCACGGCGGCGGCGGTAAAACCCTGCAATCCCACGCCGATCCGAGCCTCATTCATCATCTGGAACATGATCTTGATCCCCTGGTTCTCCCCTCCCAGCAGTTCGGCATAGCAGTCGTTATTGTCGCCGAAATTCATCAGACAGGTGGAACTGCCGTGCAGTCCCATCTTATGTTCAATGGAACCGATGGAATAGTCGTTGCGCCTCCCCAGGGAACCATCCTCGTTGACCAGAAATTTAGGAACGATGAATAGCGAGACTCCCTCTGTCCCGGGCGAAGCGCCTTCGATGCGGGCTAAGACGGGATGGATGATATTTTCAGTAAGATCGTGATCGCCCGCAGTGATGAAGAGCTTCGTGCCCTGCAGCCTGTATGTGCCGTTTGTCTGGCGATAGGCTTTGGTCTTGATGTTGCCGATATCTGTTCCGGCCTGTGGTTCGGTAAGACACATGGTTCCTGCCCAGTCGCCGGTATGCATTTTGGGGAGATATCTCCGCTTCTGCTCTTCTGTACCGTGCACCTCAATCAGATGGGCGGCCCCTTCGCTTAGGCCCGGATAGGATGTGAACGCAAAATTATGCATGAACCAGCTCTTGGCGGCAACGGAAATGAGAATCGGCAGACCCTGGCCCTCCTCCTCGGGAGTTCTACTCATCCCCAGCCAGCCGCCTTCGCAATAGAGTTTGTAGAGATTATGGTAGCATTGGGGAACATAGACCTGGCCTCCCGTAAGCCGGCATCCCTCCTGATCCGCCGCAGCCAAGGTCGGGAAAACCTGCTGGACGGAGAATTTCCTCGCCTCCGCCAGAATCATGTCAAATGTTTCCCGGGAAAAGTCCTGATACTTTGGCCGCTCACACAGGTTTTCTAACTTGAGTACATCGTAGAGCAAAAAATCTTGATCCTTTTCATCGACAATAAGATTTCCCATTTCGAACCCCTCTCTTTATGCTGTTTTAGTTTCCCCGGGAAAAATCCCCACCATCTCCGTTTCTCGTCGTTTCTTATCTATTTTTTTTTAGGCCGGCAACCTTTTTCTAATTCGCCGCCGGCAGCGAAATTCTCTTTACAGCCGCCCTCCGGAACATAAAAAATCCTGCCTTTCGGATGGCAAGGCATCGTAATCATTTGTCGCTATTTAATCAGGCGCTGGCGCATCTTTTTTACGGCCAGCGAAAAAAATACTGCCGTAAGCAGCAGGAAATAACCTGCCGACCAAAGCAGGGGTAACTCGAACTGGTTGTAAGCCGCGGCTCTGATCAGTTGGACCAGGTGAGCAAGGGGAAGGATCAGCGCCAGATGCTGGGCCCAGGCGGGGAGTTGTTCCAGCGGAAAGAAGGTGCCGGAAAAGAGAAACATCGGCGTGATAAAGAGAAATATTGGCAGGTTGAAAAGCTCGATATGGGGCACGATGCCGGTAAAATACATCCCCACCGCGCCGAAGGCCAGACCTCCCAGGAAGGCAAGCGGACGACAATTCAGATGGTCCGGCAATAAGTCGTCAATTCAATCCAGAGTGGCAACCAGGCTGACCGCCACGTTACGCTCCGCCAGAGCGGCCAGCACCGCTTCCCGGTCGCTTAAGTCAAACCGGAGGCTTATGCCGCAGTCGGAGCTGAGCCTACGAGGTGTCGGGATCATTTTAATATTTAGTTCCAGCTGCCGGCAGACCTTTTCGGCCTGAATTGCGTGGCTGGTGGAATGAAAGGTGATAACTCCGCAGCCTTTATTTTGCATACGTATAAATGGCAGTATCTCTGCCGGTGGCGATTTCCATCAGCGCCTCCGCGGCGTAATCAATCTCGCTTTCTGTATTGAAGTAACCTAGCCCGAAGCGGACTGTTCCTTCCGGGAAGGTGCCTAATGTTCGGTGGGCCGCCGGCGCACAATGGAGACCAACCCGGCACAATATGTTGTAGTCCTCGTCAAGTCTAAAGCCTACCTCCGAGGGAGACCGGCCCCTGATATTGAAGCTCACTGTTGCAACCATCCGCTCCGGATTTAATATGCCGACCAACTCCAACCCCGGGACGTCAATGATTCTGTTAATCAGCCGTAGCAACAGCGTCGTTGTACGCCGGTGTATCTGGGCGGGAGTTGCGGCTAAAACGAAATCCGCTCCAGCACCCAGGCCGGCAATTCCCACCGTGTTGGGTGTTCCTGACTCGAATAAATCGGGTAGAAAATCGGGCTGGATTTCATATTCGGAACGGCTGCCGGTGCCACCCTGCTTGAGGGGCTTGAAAGTCTTGATGTCCACTCGGTTGCCGATGACCAACCCCCCCGTTCCCTGGGGCCCAAACAGAGACTTATGACCGGTAAAGACGAGCAGATCAATATAGTCGGCATCCATGTCGATGGGCACGCAACCGGCGGTCTGGGCTGCATCAACGGCAAACAAGATGCCCGCTTCTCTACACAACCGGCCCACATCGCAAATTGGCATGATCCCGCCGGTAACATTGGAGGCATGGTTGAGAATAACCAGGCGGGTTGCAGCACGGATCGATTTTGCCACATCAGCCGGATCCAGCGTCCCGGCGGGCGAGCAGCCTGCAACGGTCAAATCTATCCCGCTTTTCTCCAGAGCCCGCAGGGGCCGCATAACGGAATTGTGTTCCATTGAACCGGCAATCACATGATCGCCCGGCCTAAGCAGGCCCTTGAAGATCAGATTTAAGGCTTCGGTGGCATTAAGAGTAAATACCACGCGCAGCGGATCCGCCAGGTTAAACAGTCGCGCCAGTGATTCCCTGCTGTTGAAAACTATCCGGGCGGCTTCAATCGACAGCCGGTGCCCTGACCGGCCGGGGTTCGCGCCCACCTGGTTCATAAAGCTGGACATCGCCTCCCACACGGCAGGCGGTTTGGGAAAGCTGGTGGCCCCGTTGTCGAAATATATCGGCCTACTATTTTCTGCTGATGATGACGCTAAACTCATCGCCTCTTTCCGTCACTTCTGTATTGCATCCTTCGCGTTGGGCTGCCCTTATCACATTTGCTTTCGCCGTGACAGAGTCTAAAAGCACTTCCAGTTTTCCTCCGCCCAAAGCAGCAATAGCGTGCCGAACCATGATGACCGGTTGCGGGCAGGATAATCCTCTGACGTCGACTTGTTTCATCGCTGAAGACCTCCGTTTCTAGTCGAATTTTTCGCGCATGGCAAAACCAACAACAAGGCAAAACGTAAGACCGATAATTGTTGCTGCCGCTCCGTACGGGCCGACTGCGGCGGGCGAACTGGCCAGGTTGAAATTATGGGCGATTGCGGCTCCAAGGAGCATTCCCAAAACAAAGATCGCCGCATCGCCGTCCCCCTCGCCGGCCAGAATCAGCTGCCGGCCCGGGCACCCGCCCGCCAGGGCGAACGCCAGCCCGGACAGGCTCATTCCCAGAAAATTCCAAATATGGTTGGTGTGGGCAATGGGCTGTCCTTCCCATCCCGGATTGAACTGTTTCAATACTAAATTAGTGAGGAATGCGGCTGCCACCAGCGCGATTATCCCAAAGAAAAGATGAAAATCCCTGGCCAGAATCACATCGCGCAGCGCTCCCATGGTGCAAAAGCGCGACCGCTGCGCCAAAAATCCAATGGCCACAGCTACCATAAGCGACAGGGCAACCGGAGCGAACATGGAACCGGGTCCGGTTTTACTGAAGAATATCGGCCCGGTTGCGATTATGGTCTCCACTCCGTCCACAATCTCCTTGGCCCGGCCAAACTGCGGCTTGGCCAAAAGAAACAGCAAGAGGGCGGCCATTATCAAAGGCAGGACTATTCCAATGAACCAATGGGCTCTGTAGTTGCGACCCAGGTTGAAGCCTGACTTCAGGAAAAACACGCCTGCGGCGACCCCGGCGGAAAGACCCAAAAGCCCGACGATGGCGTTAAAGTCGCCTCCGGCCAATCGCAATAACGCCCGCCAGGGACATCCCAGAAAGACCAGGGCGCCGATCATGGCAAATATTCCCAGACAAAATCTTACCAGTGGCGCGGAGCCAGTTCTGGCTCGGAACTCCTTGAAAACCAAGGCGGCAATCAGCGACCCAAAGACAAACCCCATTATTTCCGGCCGTAAATACTGGACGGCCGCCGCACGGTGCAAACCAAGCGCCCCGGCAATGTCTCGTTGCATGCAGGCAACACAGACTCCCATGTTAGGCGGGTTTCCCCACCACTGGAGCAGCGCGGCGAATATTCCAATGAATATCCCCACTGCGGCAATTCCCCACCTGGTGGCAAAAAAGTCTACCTTCATATCCGTCACTTCTCCTTTCGTTGCTGAATTCGGCCTCTCATTACCCACAGGTTAATATTGTGGCCAACAAATCCTTAGAAGTCAAATGAAAAAGGATCATGGGTGTGCGACAAATTTATGGCTGTCCAATCTTGCAAGGCCTAGCCCCCCCTTTCCCAAAGGGGGGCACTAGCCCCCCCCTTTCCCAAAGGGGGGCACTAGACCCCCCCCTTTCCCAAAGGGGGGCACTAGACCCCCCCCTTTCCCAAAGGGGGGCAGGGGGGATTTATAATAAAAGCAGGAGGTTATTTTTGGTTCGTCAAATCTCCCCCGACCCCTCTTGGGGAAAGAGGGGAGAAAAGCCGCTCTACCCATAAATTTGTCGCAGACCCGAAGCGGCAAGTTGGCATAGCTCCCCGTTGTTAGTCGTTTTAAAATGGGGCCAATGGCTTCTTGACAAAAGCAAGAAAAAAGAAATAAGGAACATCAACTACCGCAGCCACTAATTGGAAAGGGTGATACCCATGGCGGGCAAAAAAGAACTTCTGGCAGATATTCTGTTTAATTCCAACCTGGTCAACCTGTTCAAACGGCTGCCGATGTACAACAAGCTGCTCGTCTTGAATTATCATCGCATAAGGCCGAGTGATTTTCAGTTCGCGACCGCCTTTGACGATGGGGTCTATAATTTAAATCTAGATGAGTTCGCACGTCAAATCAGATGGCTAAAGGACAATACGCGGATATTATCTGAAAAGGAGCTTCTTGACCATTGCCAAAACGGGCGTTTTATTTCTCCCAAAACTTCAACGCCTTGCGTACTGATAACTTTGGATGATGGCTATCGAGACAATTACACGCTGGCCTATGAGGCGCTGAAATACTATCAGGTTCCGGCTATCCTGTTTGTGGCGACCCAGATGGTCCATAACCGGCAACTCCCCTGGTGGGACATTATTGCCTATCTCATCAAGAAGTGCACTAAGCCTTTTATCCAATTTGGCGGCCAGCAATTTCCTATGGGCAACCAAAAAAAGGAGGCCATCGTTTTCTTCCAGTCGCTGATGAAGCAAAAACAGTACGAACATACCAAATACTTGCTGCCGGAACTGGCTGATGCCTGCGAAGTCGCGTTTCCAACTCTTGAGTCACAGGATGCGGAAATCCTTACCTGGCAAGAGATTCGGGAAATGGCGCAAAACAACATCGCCATCGCATCCCATACCCATACCCATCGGGTATTATCTACACTTACCCCCAGCGCGCAAAAAGAGGAGATGATACTATCCAAACTCATTATCGAGGAGAATATCGGGCAGCCGGTTTTCAGCATATCCTATCCCGTTGGCGAACCCCACTACATTACCGCAGAAACACCGGTAATCGCCGCCAGTTCCGGATATTTGCTTGGGTTTACCACCAACACCGGCGTCAATGAATGGCGGAGCATTCAACCCCATGCTGTGAAACGAACGGCACGCCTTTTGGAAAAGGTCTCTACGGTATCGCTATTGACGATTTTGCCCGGACTCTTCTCCTGGGATTCGGAGGCCAACGCCCAACTCAAGCAGATGGAGAAGCATCCAACCTATGCTGACGCCTTCTATCGCTTGGGGATCATTCACCTGGGCCAGGGTAAAATCGAACAGGCCATCAGCAGCTTCCAGCAGGCAGTGGATTCCAATCCCGATTATACCGAGGCGCGAATCAAGTTGGGAATCAGCCAGGGATTTGCCGGCCGGTACGAGGAAGCAGAAAAGAATTTCCTGCGCATCCTGGAAAAACGGCCCTCATTTCCAGATATTCATTATTATCTAGGGATAATCTATGCCAGCAACAAGCAAATCACAAAGGCGGTAGGGCACCTGGAAAAGGCCGTCACACTCAATCCGCATTATAAAGATGCTATTTTGAAATTAGCCGTCCTGTACTGTCAAAAGCAGCAATACAACCTCGCCCTGAACATGCTGGAACGCGCCAGCAAGGTAGATCCATCAGACCAGCCTTTGCTGGCCCTGGTTGAAGCTGGGCGCAATATCCTTGCCACCAATGGATACGAAAGTTCTAATTTAGGTCCCTTGTTTGCTTCCTACATTGGCAATAGCGATCAGATTGATGAACTCGTCCGGGGATTTGTAACTCACCTGAGCATCAGTCCGAATTTAAATGATATTATGATTATCATTGAAAAGGGAGATTTCTCCAGAAACAACTTGGAAACCCTGCTGCTTTTATTTCAGGATTACAAGGCTATGTTTCCCAAATATTCAGACATTAACTACATGCTGGGAGTTCTGTATAAAAAACTCGATCAGCCCAAGGATGCTGAACAATGTTTTGCGGAATCTGTCCGCTTGAATCCGCATTATGTCAAAGCCAGGTTGAGTCTCTTTAATCTTTTAAAAGAACAGGGCAGGCTAAATGAGGCGCTCGAACATGGATACGCCCTAGAACGATTCAATCTCCTCTATCCGGATCTGTACTGCGGGCTGGCGGAAACACTCCTGGGGCTCGGCAGATACCAGGAAGCAGAAGAATTTGCAAAAAAGGCTGTTGCGATCAGCCCCGTCTATCAACGGGTGCTTGAGGTATTTAAAAAAATTCGTGAACATGATCGCCGGGGGTAAAGTAAGGGAGGAATCAGTTGGGAGGGAAAAGGAAGCAATTGGCAGGGCTGCTTTTTAAAACCCGCCTGACCAATATACTCAGTCGTTTCAGCAGCCAAAATAAATTGGTGGTATTTAATTATCATCGTCTCCATCCCGATTCGGCTCCGAAAGGGACGCTCTTTGACGACGGCGTATTTTCTGCATCTGCCGATAGCTTTTTCCGACAAATGACTTGGCTGAAACTGCATGCCAGGATTTTATCCGAGCAAGAGCTGATCGAGCAAGTTGCAAACTGTAACCATAAAGCATCAAACCGCCCTTCCGTGGCAATCACCTTCGACGACGGCTATCAGGACAATTATTCCCTTGCCTATCCCATCTTGCGGTCGTTACAGATACCGGCTATTTTTTTTATCTGCACCGAGATGATCCGGGAACGTAAACTCAGGTGGTGGGATCTGGTGGCGTATTTGATCAAGAAATGCCGAAAATCGTCTATAGTCATCCATGATCGCAAGTATGCGCTGCAAAACAACCGCCGGAAAATTATTGAAGATTTTCAACTGCAGATGAAACAATACCCCTGTGAGCAGATCAGCAATGAGATCCGCTTGATTTCTGAGGCCACAGAAATAGATCTTCCAGGACGCGAGATTCAGGATCGGGAACTTATGACCGAGGATCAAATTAGCGAGGTGGCGGCGCATCAGATATCCATCGGCTCACATGGCCATACCCACCAGGCGCTGTCCTGCTTAGATGACTGTCAACATGAAGCGGAACTGATGGTTTCAAAAAAGCTTTTGGAACAGATGACGGGTCATGAAGTCAAGTCCGTCTCGTATCCTTTTGGGCTCCATCAATACATTCCGCCTTCAATCCAGGACGCGGCCAGAAAATGTGGCTACCAGCTTGGCTTTACCTCCAACTTTGGTATAAATTACCTTAATCAGATTAATGTGATGGCGTTAAAGCGCTTTTCCGGCGAGTTGGAGCATGTTGCTACGACGTCTTTGATTACAGTCTGGCCGGAGCTGTTTGCCAGCAGGGAGGATACCTTTTAAATAACTGATGACCATTGCCCCGCAGCCCGCAATCAAGGGGGGGTGGACTACCCGGATAAAGCATCAAACAGCTTTTTGTAACCCGTTGCATCCGGGGAGACAACATTGGTCTTGTCAGTTTTGTCGGCAGCTGCGGTTTTTGATTTCACCAGACTTTTGGCGCCGCAATTTCTGCATTGGATCTCCACCGACCACAGGACATTTGGCATTTCCGGCAGATCAATCGGGTGCTGGCAGGAGGGACAATTGGTGGTTGATCTCTTGTTGACCGGAGGTTCGGCGGCACTTGGCTGCGGCTGAGGATATTGGGCAGGTTCCGCATCTTTGGCAGTGGACGGCCGGAATTCCGCCGAGGCAGAAGGGGAGGCCGCCTCGCCCGGGTGAATCAGGGCCATAACCGCTTTGCGTATCCGCTCGCCGTCATCGCCTCCCGTAAGAGACCTTAATCTGGCAAAATCGTCACGAGAAAAAGTCAGTTTCACTTCAATTGTCTCGGAATCAAGCAGCGCAGCCTGTAGATCACCCACCGCGGAAGCAATTGTTGCCAACCGGCAGGCAACCTCCTGGAGCTGCGTCTGCAGTTTGGCAAGTAGGTTAATGGCGGGGACATTTTGACCTTCATAAGATACTTTCGCATCCGCCAGATTGATCGTCGTCATGCCGTTCCTCCCGTCATAGGTTAATTTTGCCGAGATTTTACGAGTTCATCCCTTTTGCTGAGGCGGTAATAACTCCGATTTCACCTCCTCAGGTGGGAGGGGGCAGGGGGCTTAAAGATTAGATATTTTGACTATCATCACCCTCTCCCCAATCCTCTGCCTGTCTCTACTACCTGATAATTTCAAAGGTGTAAATATTTTTTCCTGGAGTCACAAGGGGACGCTGTTAACTTATTAACTTCCTATCAATCTGAATACCCTTGGCTGGGCTTTAGTAGATAATAGCTGCCACGTTGTCAAGGATTAAGTAAATAACCTCCCAGCGTCCCCTTGTTCCTTGTTCCACAAAACCCTTGACAGGTCTTGACCCTTCTGTTAGAGGTGCCGCATTCGCTTGGATCCCTTGTGGACTGAGACGGAGGTTAATCGGATTTTAGTAGTTTTATGGCCTCTCGTTTACAGCGAAGAGGCTTTTTTTATGCTTAAAATCCGGCAGGAACAGCTATCGCGCTGGAGGATAGAATGGAGATCATCGAGTCTATAGAAGTTATGCGGGAGCGGTCCCGTGAGCTGAGGAAAAGGGGGAAGACGATTTCCCTGGTTCCTACAATGGGTTACCTCCATGATGGCCACCTGTTTCTTTTGCAGGAGGGCCGCAGGCGAGCGGACTGCCTGGTGATAAGTATCTACGTTAACCCCACCCAGTTCAGTCCGGGGGAGGATTTCGAGCGTTACCCCCGGGATTTCGAGCGGGACGTCGCCCTGTCCCGGCAGTCGGGGGTGGATATTATCTTCTGCCCAGACAGCAAAGACATGTATCCCGAAGGTTATTTAACTTTTATTAATGTGGAAGAAATGACCCGGGAACTCTGCGGACTGACCAGGCCCAATTATTTTCGCGGGGTCACCACCATCTGCGCCAAGCTGTTCAATATCGTTGCCCCTCACCTGGCGATTTTCGGGAAGAAGGATTTCCAGCAGTACCAGGTGATCAGGCAGATGGTGCGTGATTTGAACATGGACCTGGAGATTGTCGGCTTGCCGACAGTGCGGGAGAAGGGCGGCTTGGCCATGAGTTCCAGAAATGTCTATCTTACTGCTGAGGAAAGGGAATCGGCACTTGGTTTGTCTGCCGCTCTTAAACTGGCTCAAGATATGTATCAGCGCGGCGAAAGGGATGCCGGGGCGATTTTGGCCCAGGCCAGGAGGGTCATCGAAGAAAGACCTGGTGTCGTAATTGATTATGCCAAAATTGTGAGCACGGCATCCATGAAGGAAGTTGCCAGAATCGAGGGGGAAGCTGTTTTTGCCTTGGCGGTAAAGGTCGGCGCTACGAGACTGATCGACAACCATGTGTTTGGCGATGCTCTGGAAATTTAACAGGGGAGAGTTTTTCTATGCAAAGATATATGTTGAAGTCCAAATTGCACCGGGCCCGCGTTACCGATGCCAATTTGCACTACGAAGGAAGCATTACTATCGATCGGCTGCTGATGGAGGCGGCGGACCTCCTGCCCTATGAAAGGGTGGACGTTTACAATGTTAATAACGGGGCGAGATTTACCACCTATGTGATCGAGGGCGAGGCGAATTCCGGCACCATCTGTATCAACGGCGCCGCCGCCCGGCTGGCTGCCAGGGACGACATAATAATCGTGGCCAGCTATACTTCCCTGGACGAAGAGGCCGCCCGAGCCTTTGGGCCCCGCTGTGTTCTTTTGGACGATAAAAATGCCATCAAGTCGTACCAGGTGAAGTAGATCGGAAGGGCAGGGGGTCAAGTTTGGCCTTTTGGCGAGCCAGCGGATGATCCGTGGCACAACACACAAAAGCAAAAAAAAAGACTTGACCCCCAAGCCCCTGTGACCCCCAAGCCCCATCAAAACCCTTCCCTCCCGGCTCACTTGCTGATACAATCACCATCATCTCAAATAACAGGAGCATTGCCATGGCCAACGATCCCAACAAGGTGATCTACTCCATGATTGGAGTGACCAAGACATACGAAAAAAAGCCGGTTTTAAAGGACATCTATCTTTCCTATTTTTATGGGGCGAAAATTGGTGTTTTAGGTCTAAACGGTTCCGGCAAAAGTACGCTGCTTAGGATTTTAGCCGGGGTCGAAAAAGATTTTCTGGGCCAGACGATCCTTTCTCCCGGATATACTGTTGGTTTTCTGGAGCAGGAGCCGCAATTGGATAACAGCAAAACGGTCCGGGAGATCGTGGAGCAGGGGGTACAGGAAACCGTCAATCTGCTTGATGAATTCAATCAGGTAAACGATAAATTCTCCCAGCCCATGACCGACCTGGAGATGGAGAAGTTGATCGAACGTCAGGCTGCAATTCAGGAGAAACTCGATGCCTTGGATGCCTGGGATCTGGATTCCCGGCTGGAGATGGCGATGGACGCTCTGCGTTGCCCCCCCGGGGATACGCCAGTTGCAGTATTGTCCGGGGGCGAGCGCAGAAGAGTCGCCCTCTGCCGCATTTTGCTCCAGAAACCTGACATTCTGCTTCTGGACGAACCAACGAACCATCTTGACGCCGAAAGTGTCGCCTGGCTGGAGCAACACCTCCAGCGCTACTCCGGAACGATTATCGCAGTAACCCATGACCGCTATTTTCTCGACAATGTGGCCGGCTGGATCCTCGAACTGGACTCGGGTCAGGGTATCCCTTGGAAGGGGAATTATTCCTCCTGGCTCACACAGAAACAGGAGCGGCTGCGGCAGGAAAGCAAGACAGAGACGGAGCGCCAGAAAACCATCCAGCGAGAGTTGGAATGGATCAGGATGTCGCCTCAGGGACGGCGCGCCAAATCCAAGGCTCGGATCAACGCCTATGAAGAGTTGCTGTCGCAGGAAACAGCCGGCCGGGCGCGGGAGCTGGAAATATATATTCCCCCGGGACCCCGGCTGGGAAAACTGGTCATCGAGGCCTCTCATGTAAGCAAAGCCTATGGCGAGAACCTGCTTATCGATAAGCTGTCCTTCAGCCTGCCTCCGGGCGGCATCGTCGGGGTTGTCGGCCCCAATGGCGCCGGCAAGACCACCCTTTTTAGAATGATCACCGGCCAGGAAAAACCGGATTCGGGGCAGATCAGAATTGCGGAATCCGTCAAACTTGCCTATATGGACCAGAGCCGGGACGTCCTTGATCCCAACAAAACCATTTGGGAGGTCATTTCCGAAGGCCGGGATGTGATTGAGTTGGGAGACCGGGAAATAAACTCGCGGGCCTATGTCGCCCGTTTCAACTTTTCTGGCAGTGACCAGCAGAAGAAAACCAGCCAAATATCAGGCGGCGAACGCAATCGGGTTCATCTGGCCCGGATGCTCAAGGAGGGAGCGAACGTGATTTTGCTAGATGAGCCGACCAACGACCTGGACGTCAACACCATGCGCGCCTTGGAAGAAGCGCTGGAGAACTTTGGCGGCTGCGCCGTTATCATCAGTCACGACCGCTGGTTTCTGGACCGGGTTGCAACTCATATCCTCGCCTTTGAAGGGGAGGGCCTGGTGGTCTGGCGTGAGGGGAACTATTCCGATTACGAAGCCGATCGCAAGGCAAGGCTGGGCGCGGCGGCAAGCCAGCCTCATCGGATCAAGTATCGCCGGCTGACCCGGATTTGATGGATTTCAAAAAGCCGTGACAACTGACGACTTCGTATAAAGTCAAAACCGCCCTCTCCCTTGAAGGGAGAGGGTTGGGGAGAGGGTGATAATAGTTGATATATCGAATGTTTAAACCCCCTACCCCCTCCCACCCGGGGAGGGGAAATCGGAGTTTTTACCGCCTCGTAATTTGTGACAAATGGATAGGGATATGTATTTCGAGATTCTGGATCATATTTTATGGATTGAGACAATTGCTTCTGGCCATAGTATTTGTGAATTACTAAGGCTAAATCGTGTTTATGGAAAAACAACCTGGAGAAAACGTAGGGGAATTGCTAAAATCAGGTTGACGGATGGTGCTGTAAAGCTTGTGGAACTGCACTGGTACGAAGGACATGGCAAGGGAAGGAAAGAAATAAAAATTAAAAAATATTTGGAGTAATGAACCATGAGACACAAATTTTTGCTTTGTTTAGACAACAAAGGTTATGAAGCATCTTTGGAGATGCGTAAATTATATGAGAAGATTTCTGACAAGGATGCCGAACGCCACAATCAGGTGAGGATCATAGATGAATCGGGAGAGGATTATCTGTACCCTTCCCAGTTTTTTGCGGATGTCAGACTTTCACCTCAGATAAGAGACAGAATTATTGAAAAGACAGCCTAGCCGCACCCCAGTACGGCCTCAATAAGGTGGCTATGTAAATGGAACTTGCCAGTGAACTGCCCTTGATCGAAGAGCTGCCGGTGGGCCTGTCGGCGATTGATCTTTTCCCGTTTTTCCAAGGTCAACCCTACAGCTTCTTCCTGGACAGCGCAATGTACCACCAGCGGTTGGGGCGCTATTCGCTGATGGGGTGCGATCCCTTTGTGGTCTTTAGTTCCCGGGGGGATGATATAACGATAGCCAGCGACGGCAGCCAAACCCACGTTAAGGGCAATCCCTTTGAGGTGCTAAGAGGGTATCTTGATGCCTGCCGTCTGGACAGTAAGGCAACAAATCTGCCCTGTCAGGGCGGCGCGGTTGGCTACTTAAGCTATGACCTGGGCCGATTCGTGGAAGAGTTGCCGGTCCGGGCCGTAGACGACCTGAACCTGCCGGAATCATGTCTGGGTTTTTATGACCTGATGCTGGTATCGGATCACTTAAGCGGGCGGGCTTTTGTCGTATCCAACGGCCTGCCGGAGGCTACAGCGGCAGGCCGGCTGGCCAGGGCCAGAGAGCGGCTTGCGGCATTTAGCAGCCGCTTTGAAGGCTTTTTGAAAAACAGACGAAGTTTTTCCGCCGCCGCAGATTTTACCCCCGCCGGCATCACATTAACGGGCAACTTTACCCGGGAGGCCTACCTTCAGGCGGTGGAGCGGGCCAGGCAGTACATCATCGACGGCGATATCTTCGAGGTTAATATTTCCCAGCGTTTCGAGACGGAATTGACCATCCCCCCCTTTGAATTATACTGTAGGCTCAGGCAGGTAAATCCAGCGCCCTTTTCCGCCTATCTGGACTGGGGGGAAGTAGCCATCGCCAGTTCGTCGCCGGAGCGCTTTCTGCGCCGACAGGGCAGTCAGGTGGAGACCCGCCCCATCAAGGGGACGATCCGTCGTGGCAAGACGCCCGAGGAAGATGAGGCCAATGCCCGCTGGCTTTTGAACAGCGTCAAAAATCGCGCTGAAAACATGATGATCGTCGATCTGGAACGTAATGACTTAGGGAGGGTATGCCGTTTTGGCACGGTCAAGGTAACCGAACTGGCCATTTTGGAAACATATCCTACGCTTTTCCATCTCACCTCCACCGTCGAGGGTGAACTCAAGGCGGGGCTGGACACGATCGATCTTCTGCAGGCGACCTTCCCCGGCGGCTCGATTACCGGCGCTCCCAAGGTCCGTTCCATGGAGATTATTGACGAACTGGAACCCACCAGGAGGAGCGTCTACACGGGCAGTATCGGCTACTTGGGGTTTGATGGCAATCTCGACCTGAGTATCGTCATCCGGACCTTTCTTATCAAGGGGAAGCGGGCCTGCTTTCAGGTGGGCGGCGCGGTGGTTTATGATTCTGACCCTGTGGCCGAGTACGAAGAGACGCTGGTTAAAGCCATGGCCCTGTTTAAGGCTCTTAACGTGGCAGGGGGGCCGTCATGATCGTTATCATCGACAATTACGATTCGTTTGTTTATAATCTCGCCCAATACCTGGGTGAACTGGGCCAAGAGCCGTATGTTTACCGCAATGACAAGATTACGCTGGCGGAAATTGCCTGCCTCAACCCCTCGCATATTGTTATTTCCCCGGGGCCCTGCACCCCGCTTGAGGCGGGGATATCCAACGACGTAATCCGCTTCTTCGGCGGCAAGATACCAATTTTAGGGGTCTGCCTCGGACACCAGTGCATAGGTCATGTCTATAACGGCCGGGTGGTTCATGCCGGACTGCCAACCCACGGGAAGGCTTCCCCCATCTATCATGATGGCAAGAGAATTTATCAGGGTATCCTCAGTCCCTTCAATGGCGGGCGGTACCATTCGCTGATAGTGGAACTCAATGGGTGCTCCACCTGCCTGGAGGTAACTGCAACCAGTCCCACGGGGGAGATTATGGGCATTCGCCATCGGCAGCATGTCGTGGAGGGAGTTCAATTCCATCCGGAATCAATCATGACCGAAGTGGGGCATGATATCTTGCGGAATTTTCTATCTTACCGCGATCCGGTTTGGCCCAGGGAAGGAGCATGAAAGAGATAGCCTTTCTCAATGGCGCGTTTATTCCTCTTGCGGAGGCAAAAATTGCGGTTGCCGATTACGGCTTTCTCTTTGGCTACGGCCTCTTTGAGACCATGCGTGCCTACGACGGCCGGGTGTTTCGCCTGGATTGCCACCTGGAACGCTTGGGAAGATCGGCAAAAAGACTGGGAATACGGGTGGATGTCGCCGGATTGGAAGGTATCGTTGCCGAAACCGTCCGTAAAAACGGATTGAAAGAGGCCCGCGTTCGGGTTACGGTATCCGCAGGCGCAGGCAGCCTCACCCCCGACCCGGGCAGTTGTAAAACCCCTACCATCCTGATCACGGCACTTAAGTACATCCCCCATTCAACGGAAATTTATTGTCGGGGCTGGAAAGTGATTCTTTCTTCGTTTACCCGCCCTACCCGCTCGCCTCTGACGACAATGAAGACGGCCAACTATCTGGAGAGCATCCTGGCCCGGCAGGAGGCCAGAGACTTCAACGCCGACGATGCGATCTTACTCAATGACCGGGGGATGGCAGCCGAGGCGACGAGCAGCAACCTGTTTCTGGTTTCCCAGGGGATACTCAAGACCCCAGGCCTGGAAAGCGGGATCCTGCCGGGAATAACAAGGGAGGTTGTCTTGGAACTTGCCCTTGATCTTGGCATCACTACAGTCGAAACCGATATTTCGCCTGGCGAGTTGATGGCTGCCGAAGAGGTCTTTGCCACCAACTCGCTGATAGAAATAATGCCGGTTACGATGATCGACGGCCGGACGATCGGCAACGGAAAAATCGGAGCAATTACAAATAGTCTCATAATGGCTTATCGAGGTTTGGTGCATAAGGAGACAGGGGCATTGTTGACGAAGCGGTCGTCATCCTTATGAGGGCGCAACTTTTTAAACAGAAAGGACAGTGGCTGATCGGGGGGGTCTTCATTCTCTCTTTTTTTGTGCTATTGGCCTTCCGAATGGATGTTTTCTCCGGCAAAGAGCAGGGGGAAGCTTCAGTGCGAGCAGCTCGACTGACAGCGGGGGAATCATGGCGGGTCATCAGCCAGGAGGGGCAACGAATCGGCTACAGCCGGCGGCAACTGACTCGGGGCGAAAGTGGTTATAATTTGGAGGAGGTGGTCTTTCTGCGGCTCAACCAGTTGGGCGCAGTGCAGGACATAGAGACCCGACTCGAAGCCGCGCTAGAGGAGGACGCAACGATTTCCACCTTTGGCTTACGTCTTAACTCCGGCATCTTTCATTATCGTATTCAGGGGACTGTCGAGGCGGGACAACTTGTTCTATTGGTTGGGACGCCCGAAGACATGCGGAAGATGATTTTACCGATCACGCAGAAGCCCTATCTGGCAAGCAGCCTCCTGGACAGACTCAGTTCGTTCTCCTGGCAGGAGGGACAGAGCCGCAGTTTTCCGCTCCTGGACCCCTCTCAGTCGCTGCTTAAAACGGCGTCCGTAACCTATCGGGGGCGGGAAAAGATCGTTGTTGGCGGACGCACCCGAGACACGAGCAGGTATTCGCTTACGTTTGCCGGCCTCAGCCAGGATGCCTGGATTGGCGATGATGGCCGTCTGCTCAAGGAGTCTGGCCTGTTGGGGATTACCAGTGAAGCGGCCACCCGGCAAGAGGCCCTGCGGGATTTTCCTGCCGCCGGTGGGGATCTGGTGGCCGCGGCTTCTATTGCAACCGACAGGAAGATTGAAAACCCGGCCAACCTCCGGCGGCTGGTGGTGCGCCTCCTGAACCTGCCGCCAACGGGATTCCTCTTGGAGGGCGGGCGGCAAAGTCTGAGAGGTGATGCATTGGTTATCGAAAAAGAGTCTTTAGCGGCTATCCGGCCCGCTGGGCTTACACAGGAAGAGCGGGGAATTCTACTTTTGGCCACGCCGCAAATCCAAGCAGACCATCCGCTGATAAAAGAGACCTTGGCTAAAATCATTTCCCCTGGGGAGGCGCCATTGGTCAAGGCAAAAAAAATCACGGCCTGGGTCGATAAAAACATCGAAAAAAAACCGGTGCTCTCGGTACCAAATGCCCTCGATACCCTCAAAAGCGGGCGGGGCGATTGTAATGAGCATGCGGCTTTGCTTGCGGCTTTGGGCCGGGCGGCGGGGATACCCACTGCCATCGAAGCAGGAGTTGTCTATCAACAGGGAAGATTTTATTATCACGCCTGGAACGCATTTTATATCGGTGGCTGGATCACCGGCGACGCCACTTTGGGACAGATGCCCGCCGATGTTACCCATATCCGGCTGGTGCGCGATGAGGGGGCGGGTCTTACGGCCCTGCTTTCGGTGATGGGTAAGCTTAGGATCGAGATTGTGGAGGCGACCCAATGATCGAGCTCGTTTGCTTAACGAAAAACTATAATAGTTTCAGTGCCGTGAGGGGCCTGGACCTCCAGGTGTTTTCCGGAGAAATTTTCGGATTTATCGGCCCGAACGGGGCGGGTAAGACCACTACCATCAAGATGATCGCCGGTCTCTTGAATCCATCGTCGGGAAGGGTTCTCATCTCGGGCCGCGATATGGCACTTGAGCCGGAAGAGGCTAAACAACAGATCGGCTATATACCGGATCGCCCCTTTCTTTATGAAAAGCTCACCGGAAGCGAATTTCTCCTTTTTTGCGCCCAGTTGCGGCGGCTACCGCAAGCTTTGGCCCTGGAGAGGGTGGAGGCATGGCTGAAGAGATTATCCCTTACTGATTGGGGTGATGAGCTTATCGAGTCCTATTCGCACGGGATGAAACAGCGGCTGACTATTGCCGCTGCCTTCCTGCACGACCCACCCGTGATTGTGGTTGATGAACCTATGGTGGGGCTCGATCCGGCGGGCATCCGGATGGTAAAGGACCTCTTGCGGCAGAAGACCCGGGCGGGCGGAGCGGTTTTTATGTCCACCCATTCACTGGAGATTGCCGAAGAGCTCTGTGATCGGATCGGAGTGATTCACCAGGGCGGGATCATTGCCTTGGGCAGCGCCCTGCAGTTGAGGCAGAAGGCTAAGCTTGAAGAAGGCCATCTGGAAGAGATATTTCTGAGCTTAACCGGACATGATGTGCCATGACGCCCATCTTTTTACTGATCAGGCCACGTTTGCAGGGGCTGGCGAATACAATCAAAAAGGCCTCCCGCAAAGAAAGGCGTTTTCGGATTATCCTGATTCTGAGCCTGGGCATAGTCTTTTGGACGGTGCTCTTTGCGATTTTCTACCGGGTGCTTTCCTATTTCAAACGGGTGGAAGGATTCGGCGATGTGCTGGCCTTAAAACTGCTTTCGATGGTGCTGGTTACGTTCTTTGCCTTGCTGATCTTCAGCGGCGTCATCACTTTGGCAGCCAAACTATACTTAAGCCGGGACCTGCCCCTGGTTCATTCGCTGCCGGTTTTGCCCGGCCAGGTATTTCTGGCCCGCTTTTTTGAAAGTTTCTTTGACAGTTCCTGGATGGTGGCCCTCTATAGCCTGCCCATTTTTCTGTCTTACGGCATAATCTACCAGGCCGGGTTTTCCTTTTATCTGGCTTGCGGGGCGGCTCTGCTGTTGCTTTCTCTTGCTGCCGTGGCCCTAAGCGCGGTGCTGATGGTAACGGCGGCGGTTATCCTCCCGGCCCAGCGGATCCGCAGTATGGCCTTTTTTCTGGGCGCGCTCATCCTGGTGCTTCTGGTGGTAACCTTGCGGCTGATCAGGCCGGAGCAACTGGTGGATCCGCAAGTGTTCCTCTCGCTTGCTCAATATCTGCAGAGCATGGAAACCCCCGGCAATGTCTTCCTTCCTACCACCTGGGCTCATGACCTGATCAGGGGGGCGCTCTTTACGGGCAGGGATGCGCTGCTCAACCTGGGACTGCTCGTCAGTTTTAGCGGCAGCCTGCTCTTTTGTGCTTACCGGTTGGCCGACCGCCTCTATTTCCTGGGCTATTCCCAGGCCCAGAATGCGCCGGTGAGCCTTGCGATTGGATCAAGGCGCAGGCGGCAGGGACTCGAACGGTATTTTTCCGGTGTAACCCAGGCGCTGGTCTTGAAGGAAATCAGAACATTCAGGCGGGATCAGACGCAATGGCCCCAGTTGCTGCTTATTTTCGCCCTGGTCCTGATTTATGTCTATAACTTTTCGGTTCTGCCCCTGGGGAGCATCCCCTGGCGGGCAACCTATCTTAAGAATTTTGTTTCATTTCTGAATATCGGGCTTGCGGGGTTTGTTCTTTCGGCGCTGGCGGCCCGTTTCGTCTATCCCGCGGTAAGCATGGAGGGGGCTGCCTTTTGGTTGATCCGGACGGCTCCGCTTGAGATCAAGACCTTCCTCAAGGTGAAATTTCTCTTTTATTGTCTGCCATTTATGATCCTGGGTGAAGCCCTGATAATTCTAACTAATCTGATCCTGGAGGTGACCCCCTTTGTAATGATCCTTTCGACATTAACAATCGCCCTTCTGGTACCCGGAATTGTGTCTTTGGCGCTGGGCCTGGGCGCCGCCTATCCGGATTTCCGCGCGGAAAATCCGGCGCAGGCGACAACCAGCATGGGAGGACTGATTTTTATGGTCATGTCGGCGGTGTTCATTGTACTGGTCGTGGTTCTGGAGGCGGGGCCGGCATACCAGGTATTTCTTGCCGACATAGCGGGCCGACAGCTTTCAGCCGTAAACTGGCTGGGAATAGTCGTTTCCTTCGGGGTGGTCATTGCCATTTCCTTGCTGGCTACGGCATTGCCGCTTAAGTACGGCGCCCGGCGCCTGACGGCCCGGCTGGGTGAGGGGTGAGGTTCTAGCAAATTATGTTCGAAATCAATAATGATGAGGCGGCAAAAGGTCAAAAGGCCCCCTCTCCTTGATGGGAGAGGGTTGGGGCCTGCCCCGTACTTGAGACGGGGAGAGGGTGATAATGGTTGATATATCGATTATTTGCATCCCGTCCCCCTGCCCCCACCCTCCAGGGGAGGGGGAATCGTAGTTTTATTTCGCGCAATCGTAACTGAATCTTTACCCCGCCAATGACTTTCCCGACAGCGGCACGGACGCGCCGACCAAGCGCAATATCCGTAACTAAGCGGGCCGCTTGCCTCCCCGGTCCAAAACTTCCCGGACTTTACGGAGCAGTTGCGAGGGGGAGACCGGTTTCATCAGCAGTTCGACGCCTTGACCGGAAAGACCCTTGTCGCGCAGGATATTGGCCGTGTAGCCGCTGATGAACAGAGCCTTGACATCGGGCTGGATCATTTGTACCGCCTGATAGACCTCCTGGCCGTTTAGCTCCGGCATGACCACATCGAGGAGGATGAGATCGATTACGCCCTGGTGTTGCTTGAATTTCTCCAAGGCTTCCTTGCCATTGCGGGCCGTAATGACCCGGTAGCCGGCCTGGCCAAGCACCGTCTCGGCCAGTTCCCGCAGCGCCTCTTCATCCTCGGCCAGAAGAATCGTTTCGCTTCCCCCTGGGGGCGGACTTGATTCCAAATGAGTTCTGGCCGGCTCGTCCGGACGTTCTTCCGTCAGGGGGAGGTAAATCTTGAAGGTAGTCCCTTTACCGGGAGAACTCTCACAGGCAATCCTGCCCCGGTGCTGCTCTACAATGCCATAGACGATGGAAAGTCCCAGCCCCGTTCCCTTGCCTACCCCTTTGGTGGTAAAGAACGGTTCGAATATCCTCGCCCGGGTCTCATTGTCCATGCCGCATCCATTGTCGGCTATGGTAAGAAGCCCGTAACGGCCGGGCGGCAGATTTTCCAGTACATTCACTTGGTCTGGATCAAGTTTGACCTCGTGGGCGGCAATGGTAAGCACCCCCCCTTTAGGCATGGCGTCCCGGGCATTGGCGGCAAGATTGATCAAAACCTGTCCTATCAGCGAGCTGTCGGCCTTGACGACGGGGTCGTCTTTGGCCAGCTGATAAACCAGTTCTATATCCTCCCCCAAGACTCTCTCCAGAAGTTTTTTGTTTTCAGTTAAGATTTTATTTAACCCCTCGGGGGCCATCTGTATTTTCTGCTTCCGGCTGAAGGCCAGGAGGCTTTTGGTAAGCGAAGTGGCCCGCCCCGCTGCCTTGATGATTTCCGCGACCTCTTTTTGCTGGGCCCCCGGCCCCAGCTTCATCTGCAGAATGTGGGCATAGCCCATGATCACGGTCATTATGTTGTTGAAATCATGGGCTATCCCACCGGTCAACTGTCCCACTGCCTCCATTTTTCGGCTCTGCTGCAGGTGCTCCTCGAGCGCTCGATGCTCCGTTATATCCCGATCTATTTCGATGACATTGATGACCGTTTTGTCAGCGCCGAAGATCGGAAAGCTCCGCAGGTCTTTGATCCGTCCGCGGGCGTTGGTTTTTATCTGCCGCTCCTCCCGGCCCGTCCGGAAGGTTCTGGCCGCCGGGCAGAGCTCTTCCGGACAGGGAGAATTACGTTGATAGGCCAGTTCGTAGCAATGCCGCCCCAGCACATCGCCTGGCGACATCCCCAATTCGTTGGCCATGGTATCATTGGCCCAGACGATCCTGAATTCCCGGTCGAAGAGCGCAATGCTGTCCGGAATGCTGTTTAATAAAGTGTAAAATTCCTGCGACATCCGGCGGTATTTTTCTTCACTGGCCAGTAATTCCTCGTGCGCCTTTTTCTCCCGGGTAATATCGCGCATGATATGGACGGTGGTGCTGACAGCCCCTTCCGGGAAAACCATCGGCGTGGTTCTCACCAGGAAATGCCGGTCGGCGGCCGGGATGAAGACCTCGGTCTGGGCGGGCCGGCCGGTCGCGAAGGTCTTTTGGTGGGGGCAATCGGCAGGGGGTGCATCAGTGCCGTGCATCAGCTCATAGCATTTTTTGCCGATGAGGTCCCGGGGGTGGACATTTAAAAAATCCGCCAGCGGCCGGTTGACCTTCAACATCCGGCATTGACTGTCGTGGACGGAAACAAAATCGTCGAGCGAGTCCAGGGTGTTGCGCCACAGCCAAGAAGATTGGGTTATCTTGTTTTGTTGTCGGGCAAGCTCTTCTTCCATCTGGATCAGTTCGGACATTATGTCGCCAACCTCGTCATTCCTCGTTTTGCCCGCCTTCGGCGGCTGGAACTCTCCGGCGCCTATTTGTCTCATGGCCGCGGCAATTTTTTTGAGCGGCAGGAGGTAGCGCCTGATATACCAGCCGCTGGCCGCCAAAAGCGCCAAGAGCACTAGGCCCGCCCTCCATAGCGCCTGGCGGGTAAAATCAGCCATCAGCGCCGCCTCCGGCAGGGTTACGACTAAAGAAAAAGGCCGGCCGGAGAAAAAGAGGATGGTCTCTTTTATCGCAAAAAACTTCTGGCCTTCAAAGGTGAACAGGCCGGGAGCATCACCGTTAGGTTCGGCCTGAATCGCGGCGGCTAAAAGCGGCCAGGTTCCGTCCGCAGGGCGCGGCAGCGACGGATCATCTTTTTTCAAGAGCCCCTGGAAATGCTCAAGCTCGGAGGCGGCCAGAACCGATCCCTCCGCCGTCAGGAGATAGGCCGCAAGGCCGGGGATGTCTTTCGTCTGCTCGGCCAGGAAGGCGGTCAGGTCTTTTAGCATAATATCGATTCCGACTACCGGGGCGTCAGAACCATCCTGGAGCCTTAGGGACGCCGTTATCCCCACATCGCGGGTCGTCCGGAAGACATAAGGGTCGCTCCAGACAATTCCCTTCTGGCTGATGGCGTTTACGTACCAGGGCCTGATACGCGGGTCGTAGTCGTCCTGGCGTTTTTCCGTAGCTAAAACGCGTCCATTTTCGTCTAGTTCCTGCCAGGTGACAATCCCCTTTTCCTGGGACTTCTTAATCCGGTTTTTCCATTTGGTCTCAATCCTCAGGATGAGGTAGCCGTTGCCCTGGGAATCACCGGTGTTGATCGAGGTGATGAAGGGATATATTTTCATCCGGGCCATGAATGAGGCGTTCAAGAGCCGGACATCGTTGAAATCCTTGACGCCTGTGGCATTATAGGCCTGCGTGGTCAAAAGGATCGCTTCTGCGACCTCGCTCAGGTCCTTTTTGATGTTATGGCTCATCTGGCTGGCCTGGTTTTGGGCGGCCCGCCGGGCATGGGAAATGGCGTTGTAATAATCCCAGAGCAGATCAAACCCGAACAATACTGCAATGACGATGACTAAAGATTCTACCAGTCCCAACCGGGGTCTTCTCATGGCGGCCTCGTTTTTTTCTTGTTAGCGGGCAGGGGAACTTCTTATCGCGTAACCAGCCGGATTGTCTTCTTGCGGTCCAATACCTGTTGAACCGTCCGCGCCAGTTCTTTCATCACCAGGGGCTTCATAATATACTCTGCGATGCCCATTGCTTTTGATTGCTCTTCGGTAAAATGTTCACTGTAACCCGTGCAGACAATGATCGGGATATCCGGCCTGAGTCTCATCACCTCGCAGGCGAGCCGGTCGCCGGTCATTCGGGGCATGGTCAAATCGGTAATTAGCAGATCGAAGCAATCCGGCTGCCGGGCAAACAGTTCCCAGGCCACCCGGCTGTCAGTCACGGCGGTTACCTTGTAGCCCAGGTGGCGCAAGGACCGCCGTGCCACATCAACAATAGCCTCTTCGTCGTCCACAAAAAGAAGCCTCTCCCCCTGGCCCGACGCAAGAGGTGGAATGCCGATTGGTTCGCAGACGTCCGCAGCGGTTTCAATCACCGGAAAATAGACATCGAATGTTGTGCCGCAACCGGGTTTGCTCCGGATATTGATTGCGCCCCGGTGGTCTTTGACAATTCCCAGAACCACGCTAAGACCCAGGCCGGTCCCCCGGCCGACTTCCCGGGTGGTAAAGTAGGGGTCGAAAATCCGGGGCAGTATTTTCGGGTCTATACCGTGACCGTTGTCGCTGATTCGCAGCCGGACGTAGCTGCCGGGACCGGGATCGCCCTGCAGAAAACTATCGCCGGACGTGATCTGGACTTCCGTAAGCGATGCTTCCACGCAGCCGCCGCCTGCTCCTGTGGCCTGGGCCGCATTGGTGCAGAGGTTGAGGATGACCTGCTGAATTCCCGTGGGGTCGGCCATGATAATCGCCGTTTGCTGGTCAAAGCTTGATTTTAGTTCGACCGTGGCGGGCAGGCTCGCGCGCAGCAACTTGAGCCCTTCTTTGAGCAAAGGGATAATGTCCAAAGGACGGTGCTCGGCTTTGGACTGGCGGCTGAAGGCCAGAATCTGCTGGACCAGATCCCTGGCCCGTTGGGTAGCCTTCAGGCACTGGGCCAGGTTTTTTTTCGCCCGGGAACCTTCCGGCAAATCCCAACCAGCCAGTTCCGCGTAACCAATTACCGCCGCTAGAATATTGTTGAAATCATGGGCAATGCCACCCGCCAGCGTCCCGATGGTCTCCATCTTCTGGCTCTGGCGCAGCCGTTCTTCCAGGGCCTGCCGCTCCTCTTCCATCCGATCACGCAGGGCAAAAAGCTGGGCAATGGCGACGGCGCCGGCGATCTGATCGGCCACCCGGCAGGCAAGCTGGAGGTCCCCTTCCGTATAGGCGCCAGGCTGGCAGGAAAGGAAAAACAAGACTCCGATCACCCGGTCTTGCGAGAAAAGCGGCAGGGCCAAAAGGGAGTTAAACTCCAGAGAAGCGAGATATCTGCTTTCCGGGAAGCGTGCGGTGAGCTCCGGCGATTTCTCTGTAACCATGATACTCCGGCGGTTCCTGATAATTTCTTCGCTGATGGTTCCGGCCAGGGGGATGGGCTCTCCAATGCTTCTTCCCGGGACTTCCCGGCCCCAGAAATAGGCAGTGACGACTTCGTTTTCCTGGGGGCGGTTAATGTTGATGGTGATCCGGTCACAGGGGAAGAGTTTCTGACATTCCTGGGCAAACTGCTCGTAGATATCCTGGATATTGACCGATGAACTGATGATCCGGCCGATTTGGGCCAGGATGTTGTTTTCTTCCGCCAGTCGGCAAGCCTTGGCCTCGCTTTGCCGCAAGGCATCAACCATTCGGCGCCACTCGCTGATATCGCGGCTTGCTCCCAAGAGGCCATACGGTTGCCCATCGCTGTGACGCAAGAAAGATGCGATAGCTTCCACCCAGACCAGGGAGCCGTCCTTGCGGATATGCTCCAGCTCCATTGTGCGGGACCGAAAAGGATCAATTCCCTCTTGTCCTTCTCTTGCCAGCTCTTCCGAGCAGATATTTAACGCCAGTTCGTAAGAGGCCGGGGTGAGGATTTGCGAAAGCTTGATTTTCAAAGCCTCCTCCACCTCGTACCCCAGCAGGCGTTTGACCGAAGGACTGAGGTAGGTAAAGTTCAAGTCCAGATCGGTGGTCCAGATGACATCAGTGACGTTGTCGGCCAGCAATCGGTAACGCCGTTCGCTTTCTTCCAGCGCCCCGGTTCTCTCCCGTATCATATTCTCCAATGATTCGTCATTTTCGTCTGCCACAGTATTCTCCTGCTGATTTCGGCCTCAATCAAAAACAGTCGGATATTGGTGAACTCTATAGCACATCTTTGGACTAATGATAACAAAAAAACCCGCTATTTCTTACGGGTTTTGGGGGAATGGATAGCTTTATGGGGAAACGATCTGTTCTGCCATCTGAGGATAGATCCGACGAAAATCACCTTCGTTGAGCGTCACGACACGATCAGCCTTTCCCGTAATCGCCGCATGCAGGATCACCGCATCATAAGTGACACCGCCGGTAACCCCCTCTTCGGAAAGATGTTTTATGACGGTGCTGTAATCCTCGGCCGATAAAGGCAACACTTCGCAAAGATCAAAAACGTTGCGCTGAATCAGGTTGTAAGCGACAAGGGGCGAAATGCGGGGCTTCATCGGCAATGTCGTCAGGATGGCGTATAATTCGGCAACCGAATGCGCGGATACCAGACCTGAATCTGAACCCTTCTTGATTCGCTGAAGCCAGGGTAGAGACTTTTCGTGCGCCGGGTGCGCTTCGATCATGGCCGCCACCAGGACGGATGTGTCCAGGAGAACTTTCATCGGCTTGCCTTATGCAGCAGATCCGATACGCGGCGGTCTCGCGTGCGCCGGGTTACATTTGTCAAATCTTCCGATGATTCGGCCCTGACGACGATGATGCCCTGTTTGTCGACAAGCTCCGGCGACTCTGTCCGCACCCGCAGGCAAACCCTCTTCTCATCGTCCTCTTCAACGACCATGGTCATCCCCGGCAACAGCCCAAGGCGGTTCTTCAACTCCTGAGGCAACAGAATGCCCCCGTGGTTGTCGATCGAAACTTCGATAGTCTGTCGCATTTATCCCTCCTTTTATGGGGTCAAGTCTTGTTTTTTGCCTTGCTCTCTCTGGTCAGTTATATTCTTGATGATCCATGGCACGACCGATGCGCATAGAATACGATGGCGGCTTTTATCATGTCACTTCTCGTGGCAATGCCCGGCAGGATATATTCCTGGGCGTGGTCGTCGTCGTCCTATAGGGCGTTGGCCGGGTTAGAGACAAGAGAACCTTTCGGTCACACTGACTGGATACTCTATTTATTTTCCGATATAAAATCTCAAGCCCGGAGCTCATGTATTTCCTTTGTTCATGATGGATTAGGAATCGACCGTCCCTTGAAGGCAGCAAAAGGCGGACTCTTCATAGATATATATAGCACATCTTTGGACTAATGATAACACAAAACCCGCTATTTATTACGGGTTTTGTGCTTCTTTGGAGTGTCCCGGATTAGGTCTTGGTGGAGGCGGCGGGAGTCGAACCCGATGCTTAGCCTCCTAACAAATTGACATCAAAGAACTATTTTTCGTCTACCCGCTGTTTACCCGTCATGGGGATAATCTTGGCCGTGCGGTTATCCAGAATCTTCGTGATGGCGTCGGACGTTCGCATGGCGTAGCGCTTCGTCATCTCCAGCCGCGCATGGCCGAGAATCTTCTGTACCGCGTCCATCGGCACGTCTTGATCCAGAAGCTGACACCCCAGGGGCCGTTGCCGCCGAATCCATCCAGGACGGCCCTGAACTCCTTCAGACGCGCGGGCCGCTTGAGGGAATCGAGCAGCTTCGCCTATTCGGCGATCTGCTCCGGCGCCATCTCCGTCATGGAGGCGACGCCGTAGCGCTTGTAGCAGTAACTTTTGTAGCCCTCCCGCAGCAGGTCGAGGGCGCCGATTTTCGCGAAAGGGGTCTTCAGTCCGTTGCTCATCCCGACGGGCGTTGCCTGCTTCGTCTCACCCTGTGGCGTGGCGGCTGCGGAAGGTTTCCCCGTCTCGCCGGTTTGCCTTTCCCGCGGTGACAGCACCGCTGCCGCGGAAGCCTTCCCCGCCTCATCGCCTTTCTCTGACTGAACGGCTTGGCCTGCCAGCGGCAAAGTGGCGGTTGCCGCGATCCTCCCCGTTGACTGCGCCTGCGCCGGTGCCGCTGCAACCTTGCCCCGGTCTCCCTGGGCCTCTTCCTGCTGCCGCCCACCAAAGGGCTTCTCCTGGGCAACCGCTCCCGGCGCCGCCTGCCCGTTGTTCTCCAGCCAGGCGAGGAGCGTCCTGCCCGTCTCGATGGTGGGCACGAAGTACTGACCGTCGAACAGGGTCGTCCGGTCCTTGGTGGTCGTGGCGGTGTGCTGCTGATCGAGATCGATGAAGACGGTGAACTCGTACTCCATGCCGTCGCGCTGGATGGGGCTCATGCCCAGTTTCTTGACCTGCTTCTTCCCGTTTTCTTCCACCTGGGTGTATTCCATTGCCGGACCCACCAGGCGTAACAGGTCAGCTCCAGCGCCACCCGGACTTGCCAGGCGTCGGCCTTACGGGCGCGGGTCTTGATCTCCAGGGGCCGCAGGACGCCGTTCGGCTGATCCACGAGGTCAATGACGCCGACCAGGGGCACCGGCAGGGTGTCGCCGTTTTCCAGATCGAAGAGGGGAAGGGAGAAATCCCGTTCGATCTCCAGGGGATCAAGGGGGACGTCGTGGATGAACAACTGCGCATACCGGAGGGAGTCCGTCCGCGCCGTTTCCATCTTCTGCCGGGCGTCCGGCGCCTCGTCTTCCTGCATATACCTCGACCAGACGCCATCGAGAACGGCATTCGCATCGACAAACTCTTCCTTCTTCCGGGCCAGGTGATGGGCGGCAATAAGCCGGTGGGTGGACCGGCCGATGACGTCCTTGAGGGATTTTCCCTTGATGAGCGTTTCCATGATCATTCGCTTGTCCTGCTTCGTGATCTTCCTTGCCCGGATCAGGTGATCCAGGAAGGCTACGGTCTCCGTCACGATCTGCTCAATTCGGTCGTCTTCACCGTCACCGGCGGCGGCATAGGTCCGGTTCGACTCACATTCGTCTGTGCCGTCCCCTTTGAGGGCGACGAATTCCTCATCAGGGATCGGGGACAACAATCCCCGGACCCGGTTTCTCAGCTCCCCGACAATTCTTCCGGCCACTTTGAATGGGGTGATGGCGCTTTCCCTGATGATCTGGATGAGGAAAAGGCAGAGGTCCTGGATGAGATCCTCCCGGTCGATGCCGGGATGCCTCCGCCTTGTATGGGTGTAGATGCTCGCCAGGGCCGGTGTGAAAAGGACAATGAAGAGCGGGGCGATGTCGTGATGCCGGTTGTCGTTCCGGTAGCGGGTAACAAGATCGAAGAGGATGGTGTCCTTCCGATCCAGATCCGCCGCCTGGTCATGGAAGAAGGCAATCAGGTCGCCCGGCTGGGTAAAGAGGAAAAGCTCCGGGCATTCCGCCCGCAGGCCCTCATATGCTCGTTTGAATCCCCGGGAGGAAAGCTCTTTCCGGTAGCTTGAAAAAGATAAGCCCATGCGTCGACAGCGGCATGGGCTTCGGGAGCCTCGGAGCCTCCTCCTTTGAAATTATTTAATATTCCGGGCCTCGGGGGCCTCTAAAAGCTAATGATTCTTTTGCACTTGGAGCACTGGATGGCGACCAGGTGACCGACGACCCTTCTGGTCACGCGCCCACAGGGACAGGAATCGACAGCCAGGATACTGTCCGTCCCCTCCTCCACGATGATCTGCCCCCGGACCCACCTCCCGCATTCGCAGGGGTAGTCGTAGTGACCCAGGGCCAGGGGCGGCCGGGCCAGTTCGGCGAGTTTCTTTCCGTCATGGGGGCAGCGGCATTCGTACATGGTCTGATTGTTTTCTTTTCATTGCCTGGGGAAAACGCTTCGCCAAAGCACTACCCCAAAAGGATCGAAAAAGTTTCGGACAAAAAGCGGTCTTTTTGCGGTTTTTTTGCGGCTGCCAGGTGGGGGAATTCGGCGGTTATGGTGGATTCATCGCCGCTGCGCGGCCAAAATGCGGCCGGATTATGGTCCTTCCGGCCTATTGAGATGGGAAAACGCGAAAAAGCGGATTTTCTGCGGTCAAAAAGCAGTCGCTTCGGATAACAAACCAAAAAGATGGCCGCCAAGTGGATTTTTTGCGGCCGAAGTGAAGCAGTGGGAGATGAAATTGTTCATGCGAACCCCAATCTGTTCAAGAAGGCATGTATCCGCTCGTAGGCATCACGAACGATTCGTTCCACCTCTCCCGGATCAACGGCTTCTTCAAAATCAGCAACGAATTTTGGCCCGATGGCTTTGAGGGAGGAAAAGTGGGTGGCAATCTTGCCGAGTCCCTCCCGGACCAAACCATGGGACAGGTGGGGACGGAATTCCTCCACGAGGGCATCGATCCCCCCGGGATAGGCAAGGAGACAGTAGTAGATATCCCATGCGTCTTTTTCCTTGAGCCGATCGTCCAGCGCCATCCCCTTCATGACCAGGAACGGCACGATGGAGGCGATTCTGACCGTCACGCGGTCAAGCCCCCCGCCCGGGATTTCTCCCTCCACGGAGACTTCGCGGACCATTTCAAAGGCCAGATCGCAGCCCCGGGCCTTGCGCGCCTTCATTCCCTGAACGGCCTGCGTGCGGTGCGCCTTGCCGGTGCCCTCATATTCGCCGGACAGAATATCCACCTGCACTTTGATAAACGAATCGCCGAAAGGCACATTGCGGAAGAAGATGAAGGGCTGCTTATCCGGCTCCTGGTAATAACCACGGGAAGTGAGCAATTCCTCGATCAACCTGCAACCTTCTTCCCGGATTTTCAAATGGTTCAAGGCAAGATCAATATCGATGCTTCCCACATGGGGGTGCGGTTCTTGGGGGATGAGAAGTTCCGGCACCCAGCCGCCGATGAGCACAATGTTGTCGCGGTACTCTCCCAGGAGGTGCGTCAGTTCGATGAGCACCGATTTTGCCGCCTCCACTGCTTCAGCCGTATAATCCCTGCGTGTCACCATGAGCGCCCGATCACCCCGTCCAATATGGCCTTAGCTGCTTCCTCACCGCGGCCCTTCATCCCGAATAGATCGAGGTAAACCTGCACCGGTGATGCGATACAGATCCCCTCGACGGCTCGCGTACCGTACAAGACGCCTTCGTCATAGGGAACGAGGAAGGTTACATTGGCTCCGCTGGTCACTTCCTTCAAAGAGAGAAGCTTCGCAATCCTTTCCACATCAAGCGACACATATGCCATAGCGCGCTGGTAACGAACGGAAGGGGCGTAACGGGCCGCACCGGAAAAACCTGTCAACGCATACTTGATGCCTTCTCCGTCGCAGGCCTTGGCCATGTCAGCCTCTATCTCGGCAACGCTTTTCAACGTGTAGTAGTTTCTGGATACATTCTTCCGGTAACTGGAGTTTTCTGCCCATTCGGCCAGAAGGCTACCCGGATCCTTGAGCAGTAATCCGGCCTCGGAACTTCCAAGCCACTCGCGAGCCTCAAGAAGGCTTTTGACGTTGGCAACCTGCCCCAGGCTGACGTCCGCCTCCTCCGCCAGGGCCTGGACCCTCCACGGTTTCTTGGGATCAGTCAGGAGCACCCGTAAGACCCGTGCCGCTTTCGGGGAATAGAGGGAACGCAAGTCCCGCTTCTGGGCAAAAGGGTTGGGACTGCCCTGCTGCTCGATATAGACCTGTCCAAAGGTCAATCGGCAGTTGCCGGCAAGATCCAAATATCCGATTTTCTCCTGAACGCAGATCTCGGCAGTCCGGGGTGAGATATAAGGCGCCGCAAACACGCCATACAAGCCGGGGTCGCTCTCCAGAACACGGGCGAGCCGATAGGCTGCCGTGCGGGCAACGCGGGGCTGACCACTGCTCTTCACCTCGATCGCCAGACGCTGCCGCTGCTTTGCGACTCGCACATCGGCAACGATATCCATAGGAGCGCCGCCGAGATTGAGTCCTCTTTCCAGGGAGTCGATCTCCAGAAAAGGAACCCGCTGCAGGCAAGCTCTTAAGCTGTCTTCGATCTTTCCGATGATGTTTGTCTCATCAATTTTCATTGAAAAGCCACCTTTCAGCATTTGCTGAAAAAGTATATTATAGTGAAAATTGTCAACCGTCAAGCGACATTTTCACTGATTGAGGCATTTTCAGCATTTGCTGAAAACTGTCAATTTGGTGAAAATTAATAGGATGCCTTCCACCCTCGCCCTCTCATTTCTCCTTCGGGTCGGAAACCCTTCGCAGAATGGCGGCGATCCAGGCCGGCGCATAGCGGAGATCTCTAAGCAGCACCTTTTTATCGCTGGCGGACAGCCGCTTTTGCAGATTGGCCACAACGGCATCGTCCACCTGCCTTTGCCCGAGATGGCGCAGGGCCTGGATGACCAGCCCGGAGACCCGCCCGGCCGTGGCCATGGCCCGGGGTGTCGTGTGCTTGAGCATGATGATCTGCTTGCCGATCTGGACGCAGCGCGCCGGTCCGTCGGTGAGAAACACAATCTTCATGGGCACCTGATCGGAGAGCCCCAGCAGATTGGCGGCATAGCCCCCGGACGGTTGCAGAAGGATCTTGTCCCGCCCCTTGAGCGCCTTGACAATGGCGTCTATGGTCGGGGAAAGGAGGCCGAGCGCCGGATCGATGCGCGGGTAGTCGTACAGCCCGCGGGCCAGGCGCCGCAGCGTCCCTTTCTTCGCCAGCCGGTGCAGCGCCAGGTCCACGGCTTGCCGACTGCCGAGATCCGCAAAGTCGCCTGGGGTGACGACACACCCCTTCCCATGACCGTATATACGACTTAGTATTTTAGAATCGATACTTTGCATGATATGCCTGCATAAATATTTGTAAGGAAAAGTAGCACTTATTTCTTACAAAAACAAGCACATCTTCACGATGAATTTGGGATATCAAATATCAGGAGCGACCCTCTGGCCCGGCAAGATGAAACAGAGCACGCTTCGGCTCGATCCCGACGTGGTGGACTTCTTCAAAAAAAATGGCCGGGGCTATCAGAGTAGCATCAATGCCGCCCTCCGCCGTTACATGGAGAGGGATAATATTACCTACATTTATCATTATTTGCTGGCAATTCTATCCATGCATGAAGATCTTTATGGGCTAGTATCCATACCGATCGGCAACTCCACCTGCAAGATGGCTCACTTTCTGACGATTATTTTAGGCTCTATTTGTCACGACCAGAAACACCCCTGCGGATGTTGTCAGCAGGAATCTAAAATCGGCCCCATTCTGGCATTGAGAAATCGTCCCCATGGAATAAACCCCAATTTCCGCAAGACCTATTCTTCAAGGATACGCTGTCGAGCGGTTTGCTCGATCTTGGCCGCATCTATCCCTCCATCAGGCCCATCCTGAGATGTGATCAATCGATCCCAAAAACCGTTCTCCTTATACCAAGCTTGTTTCCGTTCCCATGCCTCGCGATAGCTGGGGACGTTTAGCATACCAAGATGTTCCCAATAAAAAACATCCCCTTCAAAGCTGGCCGTGAAGTCGGGAAGGCGAAAGTCCTTCGGATCAGTCCGCGAATAGAGCGGCTGCTCGTAATCGTAGCTGATCCCAAGCGCATCCAACACGTCTGCCACGACGACCTCGCTTTTCGAGCGAACAGCAATCCCCTTCCGCGTACGATGGATGAGTGCCTCCAGGTGAGGTCGCTTCACATCATCCGGTCGAAGGGCTATCGTGAACATATGAGTGTTTCGCAATCGGGTATCCGAGCAGTCAGGGCTGCGTAAACGGCGGAGGGGCTCGATATCCTTTTCGATCAAGAGCACTAGCTTGCGACGGAACCGCGTGAGGCCGGTATAGATCAGTTCTCGCGACAAGGTCGACGCTTTCTGCGGGATGATTAGGAAAACCATTTCGTACTATCCTTCATTCGTTTCGATCTCCCCGAGAATCGTCTTTAGATCGTAGCGATGAGTCTCGACGAACTGGATGGTGGTTTCCAAATCACCAAGTCGCAGCGGGGCCTCCAATGAGTCTATATTCATTAGAGTTTTTCTCAGATCGGCCATTGCTGCATCATCCTTCTTGACAAGCTCTTTGTACATTGCCGCGCAAAGTGGACATAGGGCCAGGAACTGCGCCTCGTGCTCCAAAGGGAAATGTTCCTGGGAGAACGCTTCGACAGATTCAAAATAGTGTTCGCCATCACGCTTTCTGAAAGGCATTTCCTTTTTACAGATCTGACACACCATTTGACTGTCATCGTTGGTGTATTGTTCCCTGAGCCATAAGTAGGGGTCGATAGTGCCCCTGGTTGTCCGAACGCTTCTTTCACGTTCCTCGTACTTCTTCTCAGGGGCATCGGCAAGCTGTTTTGTAAGTTTCTCCTGCCTGCGTTCAGGATTCTCTACCGCTCTCGTTGGAAATGTTGGCTTCTCATTCCGTATGGCAATAGCATCCTTCCATTTTGCGAATTCCTCAGGATGCTGTTTTATCAAAGCAATATCTTCCGTACGAAGCCCCACCTTTTCAGCGAGCACTGCCACAACGTCTTTCTTCATTCCCAACAGATCTGCCAACTTTTCATCCCGTTCGAACGACTCAGGAAGTTCTTCAAGTCGAAAGTCACATGGTTCATGGAAAACTTGATCCGGCCCAGGTAGCCATGAATTTTCGATCAATAGACGTCCAAACCCAGATATGCTTTCTTCTTTGCTACTATCTTCATAGGTTTGCCTTGAGGATTTCTCAATTGTACCGCGTATGCAGGCGGAGTTCGGAATAGCAATGTGATTCCATATATAAGCGCTTTTCTCCATTGTTGGCGAGGATAAAGCGTTTTCTAATCCTGCTACATTAATTTCCGGATCGAAGCCAGATAGACCTCGCTGATGCCATCCATGCCAATCATATATTTTTATGAATCCTTTGTGATCAGGTGATCGTTTGCGCACCCGAACGTCTTCACTGACACCAAGATCCTTAAACATGTCTAATACGGATCCTTGATAGTCTGAACTGACAAAGCCCACATCGGGATCTCCAGCAAAATACATTTCCAATGTATCATCTGGGAAATACAATTTATCCGGCTTTTGATAGGCAGCATTCTCGGAGACTAGATTTCTTGCAAGAATGAAGGGTGTCTCTTGGAGAGCCTTTTTCAGTCTTTGCCTTTTCTCCTGAGAATCTGTTTTGTAAGCATAGAGGTAATTTAGAATCCCTTTTAGCTTGATTTCAGGGTCATTTTCAACCCACGGTTTTTCGTTTCAACCCACCGGCTGGCATTAGCGGCCAACCCCGCCTGCCGGATTTTCCGGCAAAAAATCTCCTGAAAAAATATTTTCATCGCCCTACATTTTGTGCTGGCGTCCCTTTTCTTCTTCTGATATATACTCAACATGCTACCCGCCACCATACGCAGACGAACCATTTCTGAAGCCGACATCCCCATGATTCAGGGGGTGATCAATGAACACTGGACCAAAGGACGAAAAAGCATCTCCAATATCCTGTGCCACCAGTGGGGATGGATCCAAGCCAACTGCTCCCCCAAAGACATGGCCTGCCGGGAAGTGCTCCTCACCCTGGAACGTATGGGACATCTTATCCTCCCACCTCGAAAAACCAATAGTTGGAATGAACGGAGAAACAAAAGCACTCCGGTGCTTCCTGTCGATGACCGCCCCATCTCCGGAAAACTTGCTGATCTTCCTCCCATCAATATCTCTTTGGTACGACATACCGCTTTTGAACCCCTCTACAATAGCCTCGTCCACCAGTATCATTACCTCGGTTACCGCCAGATCGTCGGGCAGCATCTGAAGTATATGGCCTTTCTGGGGGATCGTCCTGTGGCCTGTATCGGCTGGGGATCCGCCGCCTGGGCGGTTAAGTCCAGAGAAACCTTCATCGGCTGGGACAAGCTCACCAAGGAGAAGAACCTCTCGTTTGTGGTCAATAATACTCGCTTTCTTATTTTGCCCTGGGTCAACATCAAGTGTTTGGCCTCCAAGATTCTGGCCATGATTGCCCGAAGAATCTCTGCGGATTGGACGGCGATCTACCAACAGCCCGTCTATCTCCTGGAAACCTTCGTGGAAAAAGATCGCTTCCGGGGAACCTGCTACAAAGCCGCCAACTGGATTTGCGTGGGGCAAACCAAAGGCACCGCCAAAAGGGGACATGATCACCTGATTCATGGTCTGATCAAGGATGTCTACCTTTATCCTTTAAGGAAAGACTTTCGGAAGAAACTGAAACAGGAAAGTTGAATCACGATTAGTAATCCGGGCAGAAGCGCTAACTTCCGCCCGGATCGGAGGTAAACGTGAACCCCATTCACAATTTTACCCTGCCGAACATAGCGAAAAGGCTAAACAAGATCAACCAGAATATTTCTGCTGGGTATCAGAGACTTTTCCCGAAGCCCAAGCTCCTGTCTCAGTATATCTTCCAGAAACGCTTCGTTTTTGTCGATCCCCGCGGGGATGTCCAGGGTGGATATGCATGTATGATCACCCCCCTGATTGACTTCACCTTTGTCCGGTCTCTGGCGGCGGATGCCTATAGCATCTTTGGCCCTTCCTGCTATGACCCGGTGACACTCTTTCTCCTGGACCTGTTCCGGCATGTTGACGACCACCCGGACATGAACGCCTTTCTCACGGTGCTTCGGGATGAGAAACGCGGGAGTGAATATCGGCAATATGCAGGTATTATTAAAGACATTCCCTCCGAAGGAACCTTTTCCAACTTCCGCAAGCGCATCGGAGAAAAAAGATACAATGACATCTTTCATGTCCTGGTGGGCACCTTCCATGACCTGGAAATGATTACCTTCAAGATCCTCTCCCATGACGGCACCCTCTATCCTAGCTGGGCCAGATACAAAGGCTGCACCTACTTCTGTAATGAATGTTCCAGGATAACCGTCCAGGATGTAACCGGAAAAGTCCGCCAGCGTATCCTCTATCGCCTTGCTCATATGCCGGAAAATAGTCTGGGATCTGATATCCGCGTCTATGCCGAATGTCCTTCCGATCGCTTCCCCAAAGACGTCGAGAAACCCAAAATAGAACTGTTCTCATTCCGTATTGCCTTCGCTGACGGTGAACCTACCCAGGAACAGATCAATACCGCCATCCTCTTCGGAGTAAAGGATGAACAGGATCGTCAGCAGCTTTGCATCCAGACGATACGCTCATACATGACTGAAATCGATCTTGATGGCGCCATGACGATGAGCTGTCCCAAAATACCCAAGGACACCGATGCCAGAATCGGCGTCAGAAGGCATCCCTTATACTCCGACAAAAAAGAGAAGATATTCGGCTATAACGCCATTATCTCTACCTCTGTAGAACCACATCTGGGTATCGAACTGCCCGTGGCAGTCAGCAACATCGCCGGAAACGCCGAAGAAGGAAAGTATCTTGTGATCAACAGAGAACAGATCAGCGAGCATCATGATTGTAAAACGGCGGTAGATATTGCCGATTCAAAGTACGACATCATCAACAATTATAACTACATCCGCAACCAGGGCGCAGCCCCCTCCCTATCATCGACTACAACCCCAGAAATGAAAAGCTCAGAAGAGATGATCTGCTGAAGCGGGGTTACGATCAACAGGGCACACCCTTCGCTCCCTGTGGCCTTCTGACCATACCCAACGGCTTTGACCAGAAACGCCAGAGGCTGATCTTCTGTTGTTTCAAGCAATGCCGGAAACTGACACCCAAGGCGCTGGAAGAACTGAAAAATAACTATGATTTAGCCACATGTCCCTATGTCAGCAACGAAACCGGCTATACGAAGCATATGTATGTCAAAGAGCATCCCCGACTGACAAATGCCATCCCACGGGGTACCAAAAAATATCAGAAACTAAAACAACACCGTTCCGCATCGGAACGGATCAACAGCACCGCCAAGGAAGATACGCCGACCCTCCGCAAACCCAGAGTCTGTAACGGAAAAAGAGCCGCCATCCTCGCCCAGATGACTGCCATCGTCATCCTCCTGAAAAGAGCTTTCTCCTTTGTCGTCAAAACTACCGCCCGCTTCAGAAGATACCTCCAGGAATCAAACTCAGCAACCAAAACCAAAATGGAACTCCTCCTCAGACCTCCCCCAGTACCAACGTTCATCCTGAAGCTGACCCAGCGGGAATAGCTCCCTCAATTACTCGCCTGAAAAATGCCCAACCACCACGCCTGAACAGGCGCCCGGGAGAACTACGTCTCCTCGCCTGCTTTTGCCCGGTCGTTGGTTGCCTCTAGCTGGAAATCCCCCGTCAGTATCCTGCCCGCTGACCCCTGCACCCCATTTTGTCCCCAAATCGCCCTGTCCCTCCCTCACTGCCCCCGTTTCGCGCCCCCCACGCCGCCAACCAGCCTGAGATTCTAAATTACCTCATATGGAGGTTAATTCCCTTCAGGAATGAAATGGATGGAACTATATGACCGGTGAGCATGGTATCAATCTATCCTGGTGAAACTGGTATGGAATGAGGTCGGCGGTGGTAGGCCGTGCAGGAGAGGTTTGTCTGAATTGTACTCAAAGCTTGTCCCCGCGAAAGCAGGGAATGCCTTATTGACGGGTGACTCGACAAAAAGGTGAGCTGATTTCTCAAAAAAGAAGCCGCCGATCCACCTTCCTCCTCAAATCGCATCGCCAGCCCCTGGTTTTCGATGCAACACGATGCAAAATATCCCTTGACAATCAAAAATAGCCCCCATATACTCCCACCACGAAAAAGG
>CAMTWB010000020.1:0-66758 GCA_947085375.1 uncultured delta proteobacterium | reverse complement strand
TCTATGTAAAGGTGGGCCTGCGACAAATTTATGGGTAGAGGGGTTTTTCTCCCCTCTTTCCCAAAGAGGGGTTGGGGGAGATTTGACGGATAATAAATAGCCTCCTGCTTTTATTATAAATCCCCCCTGCCCCCCTTTGGGAAAGGGGGGATAAGTCTCTGCAAGAACAGGATACCCGCATTTTTGTCGCAGACCCGCGCCAGTGGTGTCAGGTCTTGACATGTGACACCAACCGTACGATTATTCAAGTTCCGGCTTGCCGCCTTCCTGCTTGATAAATCTCAGGCGATTCAAGGCATTGATATAAGCTTTGGCCGAAGCGACGATGACATCGGGATGGGCCCCCCGGCCCACGATACTGCGGCCATTGTAACGCAACTGCACCATCGCCTCTCCCTGGGCGTCGGTGCCGCCGGTTACGGCAGTGACGGCATACTTGAGGAGGTGGTAATTGGTGGCGGTAATCTTGCGGATGGCGGCAAAAGTTGCATCCACCGGGCCAACGCCGAATCCCGCATCCTGGACGACCGTACCCCCCACTTCCAGTTGCATCGTGGCCGTGGGGATGGCCAGGTTGCCGCTGACTACATTTAGGTAAACTAATTTATAGTAGTCCTCCTGATGATAAACCTCTTCATTGACGATGATCTCCAGGTCTTCATCGAATACCTCCTTCTTTAAATCCGCCAGTTCCTTGAAACGGGAGAAAACCCTGTTCAAATCATCTTTAGAGAGGTTATAGCCCAGTTTTTTCAAATGTTCCGAGACGCTGTGACGTCCCGAATGTTTGCCCAGAACCAAACTGGTATCTGCGATGCCCACCGACTGGGGGGTCATAATCTCATAGGTGGACTTCTCCTTGATCAGGCCGTCCTGATGGATGCCCGATTCGTGGGAAAAGGCATTGGCGCCGACTATCGCCTTGTTAGGCTGGACGGCAATGCCGGTAATCATGGTCAAAAGCCGGGAGGTCTGGTAGAGATTTTCCGTCTTGATGCCGGTTGCGAAATTGAAAAAGTCTCTCCTGGTATGGAGCGCCATGACGATTTCTTCCAAGGCGGCATTTCCTGCTCGTTCGCCAATGCCGTTGATGGTGCACTCCACCTGGCGGGCGCCGTTTCTTATCGCCGCCAGCGAATTGGCCACGGCCAGTCCCAGGTCATTGTGACAATGAACGGAAATCACGGCATCTTTGATGTTGGGCACCTGGTCGAAAAGGTAAGCAATCAGATCGCCAAACTCCTCCGGGATGGCATAGCCTACCGTATCGGGAATATTGACGGTGCTCGCCCCTTCCCGGATTACCGCCTCGATCATCTCCGCCAGATACGCCCGGTCCGTCCGGGTGGCATCCATCGGAGAGAATTCCACGTTAGCCGTATACTGGCAGGCATGGCGGACTGCCTCGCGGGCTTCCCGGAGGACTTCAGCCCTGGTTTTTTTTAACTGATACTTAAGATGGATGTCCGACGAGGAGATGAAGGTGTGTATCCGGGGATGGGCGGCATCCGCAATGGCCTGCCAGGCCCGGTCGATATCAACCAGGCTGGCCCTGGCCAGTGCCGCCACCTGGGAATGCTTGATTTCGCGGGCGATCTGCTGGACGGCAAGGAATTCTCCCTCCGAGGCCACGGGGAAACCAGCCTCGATAATGTCAACCCCGAGCTTTTCCAACTGCCGGCCAAGACGCAGCTTTTCCTCCAGATTCATGCTTGACCCCGGAGACTGCTCGCCGTCTCTTAAGGTGGTGTCGAAGATCATTATTCTATTTTCTGTATTTTTCATGATTAATCCTCCTCCAAATAAAAAAGGCCAGGGGTTTGTCGCCCATGGCCTTTTACTGTTGAGTTATTGTCTGGTTAGCTGTCAAAAGGGATGGGCAACAGGTATGTTTGAGGGTAAAGGAGAGCGAGCGGCAAAATGCCCAGTGCCAATGTCTCCAGGTTGTTTAATAGCGCGTATCGTGCATTCATCTTTTCTTAGGAAAACCTCGCTGCCAAATTGTAGATGTTGGCCGTTTACCCTACCGGCATTGTGTATGTCAAGAAATATCTGAGGGAGGGGGTGTGCGACAAAAATGTGGGTATACTGTTCTTGCAAATCCCCCCTTTCCCAAAGGGGGGAAGGGGGGATTTGCAATAGAAACAAAAGGTTATTTATTGTTCGTCAAATCTCCCCCGACCCCTCTTTGCTAAAGAGGGGAGAAAAACCCCGCAACTGAATCTTTAGCGGACGACATCAAAAAAGTCTTGACATTTACTCTAATCAGTCTATATTAAGAAACATCGTTTCATAATGCGGAATAATGTCATGGACAATCAAACTGCTGTTAAACCCAACAATTTGGTGCAAACCATCGAACGGGCCTCGTCCATCTTGGACATTCTCGCGCAGAGTTCCTCAGGGGTGAGCATCAGAGTCCTCTCCGAAAGTCTCGATTTGCCAAAGGGCACCGTTCATCGCCTCCTCTCCTCGCTTTCCTACTTTGGCTATGTTCGTCAGGATGCGAAGACCAGGGATTATTTCCTCGGATTTAAATTGGTGGAGTTGGGAAATCTGATGCTCGGTCAACTGGATCTCCGTAAGCAGGCGGAGCCTTTTTTACGGGATTTGGCGGAGCGGACCAGGGAGACGGTTCATCTGGTGGTTTTGGACCGCAAGGAGATTGTCTATATCGACAAGGTGGAAACAGATAATCAAAAGGGCAGCCTGCGGATGGCATCACGAATAGGCCTTCGCAATCCAGTGCATAGTTGTGCCGTGGGCAAGGTGCTTTTGGCCGATTTTTCGGAGGGGGCGCTAAACAGCTTTTTGAAGGATTACCGCTTCTTTAAAAGAACGGAAAACACCATTACCGAGCCTGCCGCCTTTAAAGAACACCTGAAACTTGTGCGGAAGCAGGGCTATGCTATCGATGAAGAAGAAAACGAGATCGGCATTCGTTGCATTTCCGCCCCGGTTTTCAGCGAATCCGGCGCCGCGGTGGCGGCAATAAGCATTTCGGGCCCGGCCTTTCAGGTTACAAAAAAGCTGATTCATGAAACCCTGAAAAAAGAGGTGATCAGCACGGCAATGCAAATATCGCAAAGTCTGGGTTACCAGGGGAAGAAAAGCTATTAGACATGCTCCCTCCTTTTGTCCGAATCCGCCGTATTTCAGTTTGGGTAAGATTTTCTTGATAAGGGAAGGTCGGCAATGAAATTCAAAGATCGCGTGGCAATTGTGACCGGGGGGGCCAGAGGAGTGGGCAAGGCCATTGCCCTGGCCTTTATCGGAGAGGGAGCGCGGGTGGCCCTCGTGGACGTGGACAGAAAAGAATTGGAGTCTCTGGCCGAGACGATAACCAAGGACGGGGGACGGGTGATTGTCGCTCCGTGTGACATCACCCAAAGTTCGGAAGTCCTGAATATGGTAAGCCAGGTTCACAAGACCTTTGGCCGAATCGACATCCTCGTCAACAACGCCGGAATAATCAGAAGAGGTACCATCGAGACGGTTAGCGAGGAGGATTGGGACCGGGTTATCGCGGTCAATCTTAAGGGGACCTTTTTGTGTGCCAGGGCTTGCGTCCCAATAATGAAACAGCAGGGCTACGGCAAGATTGTAAACATCTCCTCCATCGCCGGCAAAATGGGAGACATTGCCTCGGCACCCGGATACGGGCCATCAAAAGCCGGAATAGACGCCCTGACAAAAACACTGGCCCGGCAACTGGCCGGATATGGGATTAATGTCAACGCTGTCTCCCCCCATGCTATCGCAACCGAAATGAGCGCCCAATGGTCCGACGAGAAGAGAAAAGAAATTATCGCCGCCATACCGCTGGGCCGCCTGGGAAGGCCGGAAGACGTGGCGGCGGCAGCTCTTTTTCTTTCCTCCGAAGAGGCCTCTTTTATCACCGGTGAGGTTTTAGATGTAAACGGCGGGGCATTGATGGACTGACGAAGGAGCCAAAACTCCCCTCAAAAAGTAAGGAGTGTCCAGTTGAAAAAAGATGAACTGATCGGCGGAAGCGTGGTTTTCCTCTTCGGAGCGGTCACAACCATCTTTTCCCTGCAGCTGCCAATCGGAACCTTCCGCAGGGCGGGGGATGGTCTCTTCCCGCTTTGCCTGGGGCTGATCCTTATGTTCCTATCGCTCCTTTTTGTCCTGCAGGTTTTTTTTCGCAAAGAGCCAAGGGGGGAGGATGCGGCGTCTGGATCCGCAATTCCCGGCTCAGCGAAACAGGTTCTCCTCTTTTTAGGAGCAGCGGCCCTAGCCACGGCGCTTTTAAACTCGTTGGGCTACCTGCTTACGGCTCTTTTTTTGATGCTGGCCCTCCTTAGACTGCTGGGGATGAAACGCTGGGTTCCCCTTGCGCTTTTCTCTTTGATCTCGGCGGGGGCGTCTCATCTGCTCTTTGTTTACTGGCTCAAGATTCCCCTGCCACGGGGGTGGCTGGATTTTTGATTTTTGATTAAGGATGATTGAGAATGTTTGAATCGCTAGGGCATCTCGCATCAGGGTTTGGCGTTGCCACAACGCTTCATAATCTCTTCTACTGTCTGATCGGCGTGACCGTGGGAACGTTGATCGGGGTGCTGCCCGGAATTGGGCCGATTGCCGGGATCGCCCTTCTAATTCCCGCCACTTTTGGACTTGATCCCACCGCAGCCATTATCATGCTGGCCGGCATTTACTACGGCGCCATGTATGGCGGGTCCACGACCTCCATCCTGCTCAACGTCCCGGGCGAAACCGCGTCGGTCATCACCTGCATTGACGGTTACCAGATGGCCCAGCAGGGAAGAGCCGGGCCGGCCCTGGCCATCTGCGCCATCGGTTCCTTTGTCGCGGGAACCATCGGTCTTTTTGGCCTCGTTTTCCTCGCTCCACCGCTGGCGCGAGCCGCTCTCGTTTTTGGACCGCCGGAGTATTTTGCCTTGATGGTATTTGGATTTATTGTTTTGAGCAACGTTACCGGCACATCCTTGCTCAAATCGCTCATGATGGCAGTGGTGGGTTTGATAATCGGGACAATTGGCCTCGATCCGGTAACTGGCAACGCCCGTTTTACATTCGGGCACGTCTATCTCCTGGGGGGAATTGAATTTGTTGCCGTAGCAATCGGACTCTTCGGGATTGCGGAAGTCCTGGCCAATGTGGAGAAGCCGCCGGAGATGCTGGAAAAGAAGGTTATCGTCCCCCGCTTCCGCGACCTCTACCCCTCTCTTACGGATCTTAAAAAGTCGATTAAACCAATCCTGCGGGGATCAGGGCTGGGTTTTGGCCTAGGACTTGTTCCGGGCCCGGCGCCGGTCATCGCCACTTATGCCTCGTATATGGTGGAGAAGAAGGTATCCCGCCATCCGGAAGAATTCGGCAAGGGGGCAATCGAAGGAGTCGCCGGGCCGGAGTCGGCCAACAATGCCGCTTCTCAATCCGCCTTCATCCCTCTTTTTGTCCTGGGCATTCCCTTTGCCCCCCCTACGGCCATTCTGCTGGGCGCCCTGCTTATCCACGGGGTCAATCCGGGGCCCCTGATGATCAGCCAGCACCCGGAACTTTTCTGGGGCGTTATCGCCAGCATGTACATCGGAAATTTCATCCTGCTGGTTCTCAACCTGCCTTTCGTGCCCTTCTTTGCCAGTATCCTGAGGATTCCCCAAAACATCCTGCTGCCGCTAATCGTGCTCTTCTGCCTGACCGGAATGTACACGGTAAATAATTCTGTCCTCGACATCTGGCTTATGCTTCTCTTGGGGGGGCTGGGTTATCTGATGAGAAAATGGGCCTATGAAGGGGCGCCTCTGCTTTTGGCCCTGGTGTTGGGCCCACGGCTGGAGGTAGCCTTTCGCCAGTCCCTGATGATCTCACGCGGAGACTTTGAAATATTTTTAAGCCGGCCAATTTCCCTGGCGCTGCTGCTGGCAACGGCCCTGTTTCTGCTGATTCCGGCAGCCAGAATGATATTAAAGGCAGCCAAGAAAGACAACCTCGTAAAAAGTCGCAAAACGTAATTTTCAGGACGGCTTCGTAAAAAGGCCGCAGGCAAGGCGCGCAAGGCACGAGGAATGAGGCGTACTTTCGGTACGCCGCAGTGACGAGGGATGCAGCGCAACGCAGCATTCGGGCTTTTTACGAAGTCGCCAAGAAAGGAGGGCAATGAAATCATCGAACGACGGCATAAAAGATGGAAAGTTCCATGTTAAACGACAACTAATAAAGAAAGGGGGGTTTATTATGTTTAAGAAAGCGCTCTTGGTCTTGTTTTTATTTTCCTTTATTTACATCATGCCTGTTCAGGCCGCCGATTTTCCGACTAAAGAGGTGCAGGTCATTATTCCCTGGGCAGCCGGTGGGGCGACCGACCTGATCTTTCGCGCCCTGGCTGCTTCAACGGGCAAGCATTTAGGAAAGGCGGTGGTCATTGTAAACCGGCCGGGCGGCGCGAGTGCGACCGGCTATACCGAAGGGATGCAGGCCCGACCGGACGGACACACGCTGACCGCAGCGGTCACGCCCCTGACGATCCTGCCCCATCAAGTCACCACCGCCTACACGTTCCGGAATTTTGAGCCGGTGATCAATGTGGTGAGCGATCCGTCGATGTTTCTGGTGCGGGCGGATGCGCCCTGGAAGAGCCTGAAGGAGTTCGTCGACTATGCCCGGAAGAATCCGGAGATGATTACCGTCGGCAATTCCGGTGCCGGCGGCGGGGTGCATTTGGTGGCCCTTGCCTTTGAAAGGGCTATCGGAGCGAAATTCAATCACATCCCCTTCTCCGGCGGCGGCCCGTCGGTCACGGCCATTCTGGGAGGTCATGTCAACGCCGTTTCCGTCTCTCCCCCGGAAGGCATCAGTCATGTTCAGGCGGGAAAGCTCAAGATCATAGCTTTGTTTGCGGACAAGAGGCTGGAAATGTTTCCCGATGTTCCCACGGTTAAGGAACAGGGGATTGATTTTGCCATGGGTATGTGGCGGGGACTGGTTGCGCCCAAAGGCACACCGCCGGACGCAATCAAAAAACTGCACGACGCCTTCAAACTGGGGATGGAAGATGCCACCTTCCGCAAGAACGCCCGGGATATGGCCGTTAATCTCCACTATCTGAACGGCGAGGCCTTTGGACAACTCATGGCGGCGGATCATGAATTTTTCGGTAAATTAGTCAGGGAAATCAAAAAATGATCCCTGGCAGAAAGGGGGAAAAACGATGAAAAAGCTGAAGTTGAGTTACATTTCTTTATTCGCTGTCTTGTTTGCTCTGTTCATTACGGGCAGCGCCTTTGCCCAGGACAAGAAGATCATCCGTATCGGCAGCCCCTTCCGGGCCGGCCATATTCTCGTTGATGCGGCTGAAAGGTTCAAGGCTACGCTGGAGAAGGATTCCGGCGGCCGGTTTATGGTGGAGCTGCAGGTGGGCACGGCTTCGGAAGAGGCAATTAACGATCAGTGCAATCGCGGCCTAATTGAAATGCAGTCCAACGGTCACCGGGCGCTGGAGATCTACGCGCCGCAGTATTTCTTCTTTAACGCTCCCTATGTCATGAAGGATTTTGATCACTTCACGAGGGTTTGGGAAGGGCCGTTAGGAAGAAAAGCCATCGAGCAGGTCGAGAAGAACGGAAACATTACTTACATGGGGATTGTCTATCGGGGGCTCAGGCAGACTACCTCCAAGAAGCCCATTTATACCCCGGCCGATGTCTATGCCTTGAAACTCCGCCTCCCCACGGTGAAGACCTGGATTGCCGTCTGGAAAGAGATGGATGCGGCGCCGATTCCGATTCCGCTGCCGGAGCTTTACAAATCCCTTAGGGAAGGGGCGGCTGAGGCCTCCGAAGGCGACTTAAGCCAGATCACCTCATTTAGGCTTGATGAAGTGCAAACCCATCTCACCCTAACCAACCATCTCGTCCAGACCGGCGGGATGATGATCAACAAGACCTTCTTCGAGAGCCTCTCCCGGGAAGATCAGGTTCTGGTCCGCAAGGCGGTCAAAGAGGCGGCGGATTGGGCCAGCAACAAGTTAAAGAAAAGCGAGACCGGTCTGCTGATCGAACTGCAGCGCAAGGGGATGACCATTGTTATTCCCGATGCGGACATGTTCCGGGAAAAGGCGAAGCCGGCGGTGGAAGAACTCTTTGCCAAGGAATGGCCGGTTACCACCTGGCAGGAAGTCCTTGCTCAATAAACTTAAATTTTTGCCTCCCATCCCTCCTGGCAAGGGGTGGGAGAGGTTTTCATACGAAAAGGAATTGAAATGGCAGTGGATGCTGAAATCAGCGAAAAAGAACGGCGGGTCAGGGAATTTCTGCACCAAAAGGGACTCAAGGCCCTGCTCTTGAAACGGCAGGCCAATTTCTCCTGGCTTACGGCCGGTGGTTTGAATCTGGTCGGAATAACCACCGAAATGGGGGCGACGTCGCTTGTCATCACCGAAAAAGAAAAATTTTGTCTTGCCAGCAATATCGAAGCGCCGCGCATGAGCGAAGAAGAGGGTCTGGACAAGCAGGGCTACGTCCTGCGGTCCTTCCCCTGGCACGAGGAGCGGGAGGGCGCCATATTAAGGGAGCTTGCCGGCGAAGGACCGGTTGGCTGCGATGTGCCTTTCCCCAATACCGTTTTTTTGGCGGAAGAAATCGCGAGACTTCGTTATTCGCTGACCCCGGAAGAGGTGGAACGCTATCGCTGGCTTGGACAAAGGGCGTCGCTTGCTCTGGAAGAAACGATGATGGAAACAAGACCCGGGGAGAAGGAATCAGAGGTGGTGGGCAGGCTTCTGCGGCGGCTCTGGTCGGATAGGATCGACGCGATCACCATCATGAGCGCTGCGGATGAACGAATCGCCAGATACCGGCACCCCATTCCCACCGAGAAGAGAATCGAAAAGTGTCTGATGGTTTCCGTCAATGCCAGAAAATGGGGCCTTATCGTTTCTTTTACCAGGTTTGTCCACTTTGGGTCGGCCCCGGAGGAATTACGAAAAAAATATGAAACAAACGTCCTGATCGATTGCACCTTCATGGCCCACACCCGTCCCGGCGTACCGGCCAGGGAGGTGTTTCAACAGGGACTGAAGGCCTATCAGCATGCGGGCTATCCGGAAGAATGGCGGCTGCATCATCAGGGAGGGGCGATCGGCTACCAAGGCAGGGATTATCGGGCCAATTTCGAAACGCCGGATGTCATAGCGGAGAACCAGGCCTTTACCTGGAACCCGTCTCTTACCGGAACCAAGTCGGAAGATACCATCCTGGCCCGATCGGGCGGCTTAGAGATTATCACCAAGCCATTTATCTACCCCGCCATCCACCTGGAGGTAGCGGGAGTTTCTTTTGCGCGGCCGGCAATTTTGCAGAAATAACGGCAGTTTTTGAGGAGAAAGTTTAAATGATCGAAAGAAGAGTCACTTTTAATGTCATCTCCGGCAGACAGAAGGATTTTGAAACTCTTTTCCAAGAGGAATACTGCAAGGCGATGTCCAAACAGCCGGGGTTTGTATCGGTTACATTGCTTAAGGAACAGGAAAAGGAGACGGTCTACCAGATGGCGATCCGCTTTGAGTCTCTTGCCACCGCCGCCGCCTGGCGGGATTCGGCTGATCACAAGGCCCTCGCGCCCAAGATCAAGGCCCTCTATGCAGACAACTCGATTGTGGTCTATGATGTAATTGCTGCCAGAGAGAGGAGATAGTTATCAGTGAAGACCGTTAAAATGGGCGTGATCGGATCAAAATTCGCGGCGGATTTCCACCTGCGCAACCTTTGGCGGCAAAGAGGGGCCAAGGTTGAAGTCGTGGCAGTGGCCTCCCGCAACAGGGAAAATGCCGCCACTTTTGCTAAAAAGCACGATATTCCCGACTGTTACGATGACTACCGGCGCATCCTCGATCGTAAGGATATTCAACTGGTTGATCTTTGCCTGCCTACCGATCTGCATGAGAGCCTGGCCATCGCAGCGGCGGAAGCCGGGAAGCATATCATATGCGAAAAGCCGCTAACCGGCTACTTTGGCAAGGATAGACAAGAAGAACAGATTGGCTTTGCCGTAGCTAAGAGATTGATGCTTAAGGAGGCTGTGGCGGGGTGTGACCGAGTTGCCGCCGCAGTGAAAAAGAACAACGTTAAATTCATGTATGGCGAAAACTGGATATATGCTCCCCCATTGGTAAAACTTAAAAGCTTAATCAAGGCGGCGGGTGGAACCATCCTGGACATCAGGGCGGAGACCAGCCATTCCGGCTCTCACGCCGAACATGCACGCCGCTGGAAAACCTCCGGTGGCGGCTCGTTGATGAGGCTGGGAGCCCATCCGGTGGGAGCGGTTTTGCATTTGAAGTCTTATGAAGGCCTCATTAAACACGGCGCCCCGATCCTGCCGAAGTCCGTGACCGCGGAAGTCGGTTTTCATACCAAAATCGACGCCTTCCGTCAGGAAAAGCGGAAATATGTCGTTTCCAACTGGGAAGACGTGGAGGACTGGGGGGTCATGGTCATCAACTTCACTGACAATTCCAAGGCCACCGTCTTTTCTTCGGACCAGGTTTTAGGCGGGGTGAGGAATACCATTGAGGTTTACCTCTCCAATGCCGCCGTTAAGGTAAATATCAACCCGCACAATGTGCTTGAGGTTTACGCTCCGGATGCCCAGGTCTTCGCGGCTGAGTACCTGGCGGAAAAACTGGAGACCAAGGCGGGCTGGAGCTTCCCCAGCCCGGACGAAGACTGGATGAGGGGCTTTCCCCAGGAATTGGAGGATTTTGTCGATGCCGTCTTGACGGACCGCGAACCGATCTCAGGAATTGACCTGGCGCGGGAGGTAGTGGAGGTTATTTATGCGGCCTATGTGTCCGCGGAGGAGGGCCGGCGATTTACCATCAGGGGCGACGGCGGTTAGGCCGCCGGAGAGAGGATTGGATATTCAGCTTAAGCAAAGGAGTAATTAATGGAAAAAGGGGTAGTGCTGCATCGAATTTATGCCGAAGGTCTGCTTCCCGTGGTGCGTGTTTCTAATGCTGAGGAAGCGATGAATGTAACCGAGGCCCTCAAAGAGGGGGGGCTCAGTCTGATCGAGATCACGATGAGCGTCGCGGGAGCAATCGATGTGATCAAAGAATTATCCGGGAAATACGGGGATAAAATAATTCTGGGCGCAGGAACCATTCTCGATCCGGAAACGGGCCGGATGGCCCTCTTGGCCGGGGCCAGTTTCATTGTCAGTCCGGTTTTGAATATCGAACTGATTAGTCTCTGCCGCCGTTATGGCGCCGTCGTCATGCCGGGAGCGATGACCCCTACGGAAATCCTTGCCGCCTGGACCGCCGGAGCGGATCTGGTCAAGGTATTTCCCTGCGGCCAACTGGGAGGGGCGGAATATCTCAAGGCAATAAAGGGTCCCCTGCCGCAGGTGCCACTTGTGCCTACCGGAGGAGTAAATCTGCAGAATGCCGCAACCTTCATCAAGGCCGGGGCCGTCGCCCTGGGTGTGGGAGGCGAGCTGGTGGACAAGAAGGCCGTCGCCGATAAGAACTTTCAGGTAATTACTGATAATACCCGGGCCTATCTGAAAGCTATTCGGGAAGCGCGGGGAAAATAGGGACCCCTGAAGGGGATGAACTCAATGCTGTCCGGTACGTAATTTGCGAAGTTCTATTTACGGCCATGACGGAGCATGGCCCTCCGAAAAACCGGAAGACATAGCGATGGATAAACCTATGGGCATTGTAGTTTCGGAGGGACGAGCTTCGTCTCGTCCGCGCATCTTTGGCTGTGCGCAAGAATTACGTTCTTGCGGCCATGACGAAGCATGGTCCGAATGCCAAAAATTATTTTCACTGCCCAAGGGAGGGATGCAGCGCAACGCAGCATCCGGACTTTTTAGGAAGTTGTCAAAGGAGATTATATGCAAGCTGTTGTAAAGTACGGCAAGGGCAAGGGGCTGATTGAAGTGCGAGAGGTTCCGGCGCCGGAGATTAAAGATGACGAGGTGCTCATCGAGGTAAAGGCGGTTGCTGTCTGCGGCAGCGACCTCCATATCTATCACGACAACCATCCATACTGGCCGCCGGTCACCCTGGGCCATGAATTCTCCGGGGTCATCGCAGCGGTGGGGAAAGAGGTGGCAGGCTGGCAGATCGGAGATCGCATCGTCAGCGAAACCCGGGCTGGCTCCTGTGGCCGCTGTTATACCTGTCAGAGCGGTTACCCGCAGGCCTGTGAAGACAAGCGTGCCTATGGCATCGGAACCAATGGGGCTTACACAAAATACATGGCCGGCAAGGCTGCCCTGCTGCATCGCCTGCCGGATAGCATTTCCTTTGCCGCCGGATCTGTAATCGAGCCCATCGCCATCTGCGTTACATCGATAATTGAGCGCAGCAATCTGCGGGCCGGGGAGTCGGTCCTGATCACCGGTCCCGGCCCGATTGGTCTCATTTCGCTTGCGATCGCCAAGGCCGCTGGGGCCAGAATGATTGGCGTCACCGGAAGAAGTTCCGACGCTGGCATGAGATTTGACAAGGCCAGAGAGCTGGGCGCCGATTTCACGATCAACGTGGATCAAGAAGACCCCATTGAGAGGGTGCGCCGTCTTACCGGCGGCCTGGGGGTGGACCTGCTTATCGAAACCTCCGGCGGCGGCAAGGCCATTTACCAGGCTTTTGAGCTGGTCAGGAGGCTGGGCCGGGTCTGCGCCATTGGCATTTCGGGCAAGGAAGAGGTGGCGATTCCCTACGACCGTGGGATTTTCAAGAACATCAGTTACGATTTCTGTTTCTCCAGCAGCTGGACCGCCTGGGAAACGGCAATCAGCCTGATCGCGAAAGGATTGATACCGGCGGAAAAGTTCATCACCCATCAACTTCCCCTGGACAGGTGGGAGGAGGCATTTCATCTCCTGGAGAACCTTCAGGCTGCTAAAGTGGTTTTGATTCCCTGAATATGACGGAGAGGAATTATCAAATGAATCAGCGACAGTTGAGTGTGGTTATTACCGATTGCGACCACGGCTCCATCGAAGAAGAAAAAAACGAGATTAATCTGGTGAATGCGGAACTGACCTTGCTATCGGGAGGGACAGAGAAGGATCTGATCAGACTGTGCGCTCAAGCGGATGGGATCATCAATCAATACGCTCTTTTGACGAGGAATGTCCTGGAGAATCTCCCGCAATGCCAGGTCATTGCCCGCTACGGAGTGGGAGTCGATTCCATTGATTTGAAGGCCGCGACCGACCTGGGGATTATCGTTGCCAATGTGCCGGACTACTGCATCGACGAGGTGGCGGACCATGCGCTGGCGCTGCTGCTTTCCCTGGTCAGGAAAACCGCCTTCTTCGCTAGGCGGATAAAGGAGGGCGAATGGGATTTCCGTCCGGGGATGCCCATATCACGGATTCGGGGGAAGACCATGGGGTTGATCGGCTCCGGCAAGATCGGCCTGGAGGTCGCAAGGAGAATGACTTCCTTCGGCGTTCGTGTCATCGCCTTCGATCCCTATCTCACGGCGGCGGGACTCCCCTTTGAATTGACCAAACTGGATTATCTTTTGCGGGAGTCGGATTTCATCTCCATTCACTGCCCGTTGAATGAGGAAACGAGACATCTCATCGGAGAAGAATCGTTTCAGAAAATGGCAAAGAGGCCGCTGATAATCAACACCTCTCGCGGCCCGATTATCGATGAAAATGCCCTGATCAAGGCCTTGCAGTCAGGACAGGTCAGCGGCGCCGGATTGGATGTGCTGGAGAAGGAACCGCCTGACCCGGCAAGCCCCCTGTTGAAAATGGAAAACGTGATTCTCACCCCCCATGTCGGCTTCTATTCGGTGGCATCCATCAGTGAATTAAAACGCAGAACGGCGCGGAACGTAGCGGAGGCGCTGACCGGCAAATGGCCGGCTTCGGTGGTCAATAAAGAGGTGAAGGGGAAAACGAGGGCTTCTGTCGCCTGATTTCTCCCGGATCGGGCGGAGAAAACGCCGCCTTCGCTTAAGCGGAGACGGCCAGCCTCTTCCCGACGGGCGTAGCGGGCAGTGCGGGAAGGATGAGGAAGGGGGGGTAGGTCGGCTGATAGCACACAAATTGTCCGAAAGGTGGCGGTCTGGCGCTTCTGGCCGCAATTATTATCTGCCTGGAGACAGGTTCCAACTGACAAACAAATATGAAAGGAGATTATTAACATGACAAACGGGAAGAAAATGGTTTTGCTGTTTGCGACAATGGCTCTGTTTTTAGCGCTGGTTACAACGGCGGCGCAGGCCCAGCCTCCCAAAAAGTTTATTCTGAAGTTCAACCATGTGCTCGCGCCGGCCGATCCCTACCATGCCGGATTCCAGAGGTGGGCCAAAGCGGTCCATGATCGAACCAATGGGGGCCTTGAAATTCAGGTATTTCACAGCGCCCAGCTGGGCGTGGAAGAGGATATCATCGAGCAGATCCGGGCCGGCGCCAATATTGGTCAGAATACCGACTCGGCCAGGATGGGCAATTATGTGCCGGAAATAGCCGTAATGAACGGCCCCTACTTCGTTGACAGCTACCACGAAGTCTTTAAACTCGGTGATCTTCCCTCAATCAAGGCCTGGAAGAAAAAACTGGAAACCGATTTCAGCATCAAGGTTCTATCTTTCAACTGGGTGCAGGGTTTCCGGCACATGATCACCAACAAACCCGTCCGCAAACCCGATGACTTAAAAGGGATGCGGATCAGAACCCCCGGCGCGCCCATTTGGCAGGAATCAATTCGTTCTCTGGGCGCCACCCCCGTTGCCATGGCTTTCCGGGAGATTTATCCCGCCATGCAGCAGAAGGTTATCGATGGCTGCGACAATGTCTATAACGCCACCTTTGCCGGAAAACTCTTTGAAGTGGCCAAATATGTAAGCGAAACCTCCCATATCCTTCTGATTAACTTCCAGATCGTGGGCACTAAATTTTTCAACTCTCTGCCGGTCGAGTACCAGAAGATTCTCGAAGAAGAATGCGATAAGGCCGGCATTGAAACATCCAAGCTGGTGATGGACAAATTGTCCGCCGAGTCCAAGCAGAATCTGATCGATAAGGGGATGATAATCGTTACGGATTTGGATATGGACGCCTTTAGGAAGGCCGGAGAAAGGGCCTACGAGGTGCTTAAGATCACCGAGGCCCGCAGGCAGGTATACCGGGAGTTAGGGAAGAAATAATGTGACGAGGCGGTAGAAACTCCGATTCCCCCTCCCCCGGCGGGAGGGGGAATCGTCGGGGACATGTTCCGGAAGCCCACAGGGATCGGAACGTGTCCCCGGAACATATCACCCTCTCCCCAACCCTCTCCCTTCAAGGGAGAGGGGGTCTTTCTGCTTTTTACCGCTTCATCAGTTATTGAGGCGGCGCCCCTCACCAGAGGTTTGTATGAAAAAATTCTATGAGTATGTCTGCAAAGGCGAAATCCTTTTCGTCAAGGTTTTGTTTGTGTTCCTGGTAGCGCTGGTATTTTGCGCCGCATTTAGCAGAACAATAGGTTACCCTATTAACTGGTCGGTGGATATGGCGGTCTGCCTGTTTGGCTGGTGCACTTTTCTGGGCGCCGATATCGCCATGAGGAACGATAAGCTCATGAAGCTTGACTATTTTGTCAAAAAGTTACCGCCTGAAAGCCAGCCTTATATCGAAATATTCAATCTGCTGGTTATTGCGGTTTTTTTGTCTGCCTTAATTGGCTTCGGCATCTGGCTTACCTATACAACAAGATTCAGAACCTTTCAGGGGATACCGGGTTTCAGTTATTCCTGGGTCACGCTGAGCGTGCCTGTCGGCGGGATTCTGATGCTGACAACTACGCTGCTTAAAATCAGGAGCATATTGATAAAAATGACTGAGTCTCGTTTTTCTGAGGGGACATAACAACAGGAATTTGTACGTTTTAAAGTGCGGCTCCGGGAGGGTTTGAGCATGCTGCTGGTAGTCATCATATTTTTAGTTTTTCTGTTTACGGGAATGCCCGTTGCTTTTGCCATCGGCATCTCCGGGGCCGTTTTTTTTCTCCAGTATCCCGACCTGCCCTTTACGATGACGGTACAAGTAGCGCTTGCACAGACGCAGAACTTCCCTCTGCTGGCGATACCCCTGTTTATCTTTGCCGCCAACCTCATGAACGAGACCGGTTTGACCTTCCGTCTCATCAAGCTTGCGGCGGTGCTGGCCGGCCACATGCGGGGAGGGCTCGCCCAGGTCAGCGTGGTTCTCAGCACCTTTATGGGCGGTGTTTCGGGCTCGGCCATTGCGGATGCCGCCATGCAATCCCGTATATTGGGACCGGACATGATCAAGAAAGGATATGCGAAGGGCTACGCAGCCGCCGTGATTGCCATTACCGCAATGATAACCGCCATCATTCCGCCCAGCATCGGGCTTATATTATATGGGACCATCGGCGAGGTTTCCATCGGACGGCTTTTTGCGGCCGGGATACCCGTAGGTCTTCTGATGATGCTTTTTCTGATGATTGCGGTATCCCTCACCGCCAAAAAAAGAAAATATCTGCCGGAAAGGGAGCGCGCGACCCCGAAAGAAATGCTGCGGGCGCTAATCGACAGCATATGGGCTTTCCTTTTCCCGATCATGCTGATTGCCGGAATCAGGTTCGGCCTGTTTACCCCTACTGAGGCCGGGGCCTTTGCCGCCGTATATGCGCTGGCGATCGGGGCGTTGTTTTACCGCGAACTTACTTGGGAAAAGTTCAAAAAAACCTTGGAGTTAACAGTGATCGACGTCGGGGCGATTATGATTTTGATTGCGCTGTCGGGAATATTCGGCTATGGCTTGGCCTACGAACGGATTGGAGATGTATTGACCAATTACATCCTGGGAATAACCTCCGATCCGCGACTGCTTTTGTTGCTTATTATCGTTTCCCTTTTTATCTTAGGGATGTTTATCGAAAGCGTTATAATCATCCTGCTTTTTACTTCGATACTGCTGCCGATGGTAAGCCAGGCCGGTATTGACCCGGTGCATTTCGGATTGATCATGATGGTCGTGGTGGTTATGGGCCTGGTCACTCCACCCGTAGGCATATCCATGTACACTGTCTGCTCGATTATGGATTGTCCCATCGAAGATTACATTAAGGAAAGCCTGCCGTTTCTTTTAGCAGTGCTGCTGGTTGCGGTGCTGATCGTCTTCTTCCCCAGTCTGGTGCTGTTCGTTCCTAATCTTATTTTTGGGAAGTGAAATGGGGGACGTTTTCAATACATGATGAAGCGTTAAAAACTCCGATGCCCCCTCCCCCGGTGGGAGGGGGCAGGGGGGATTTGGTGAATTGTCGGAGTGGCATTACGTACCGGACAGTAGTGGGGCGGTGTCAATTTAAAAAGAGCACAATTGACACTCCCAACCCTTGCAGTTTGTGTAGTTCAGGAAGGAAGAGATTTTAGCTAAGGAGCCATCGAAGGCCGTCTCAAAAAAAAGTCCTGCTGTGAAAACTACCTGATAAACCTGACAGAAATTGGCAGCAACCCCGAACCAAGAAGTGGATCAAACTTATGATGATCGGAGGTGACCAGAATCGCCTGTTCCCTTTCTGCCAGGGTGACGGCAAAGGCGTCGGCAAGAGAAATGCGGCCATGCGCCTTTAAATGCCCTGCCTTTTTCCAGAACCCGATATCCATATCATCACGGAGCAATAGCCCGCAGTAGGATTATGGTTGCGTTTTTGGGCATGGCAACACCTCCTTTGCGTACTGCATTTGTACTTAAGTGAATGTACATTTGCAAGCAGTCTATCCAATCCGCGGGAATCTGAGTGAATCGAGGGAGTCTTGAGAAAATACTTGAATTCTCCGATTCAAGTAACTATTATGGTCATCACCGTATAATCAAGGAGGTCATGATCATGAAAACAGCAGCCGTATCAGCATTAAAGGCATCCCTCAGTGAGTATCTTGCCGTCGTGAAAGCGGGTGAGGAAATCATCGTAACCGATCGGGGCAAACCAATCGCCAAACTCATGCCGCTGTCGCCCGGGGAGACAGAGATTACGGATGAACTGCGGAATCTCGAGCGGGCTGGACTCGTGCGGATTGGCACCGGCAAGATTCTGGATTTGTTCTGGAACGAACCGCGGATGAAAGATGAGCAATCTTTCGCACGCCTGGCCCTGCTTCAGGAGCGGGAGGAAGGCCGATGAAATTCTGGGACGCCTCGGCCGTCATTCCCCTGTTTCTTGAAGAACCAGAGACGCCGCGAATGCTGGATATTGCCGGCTTGGACGGAGGAATGATCGTCTGGTGGGGTACGGTTGTCGAGTGTCGCTCCGCCGTCGCCCGTCTGCGTCGGGAGGCGATCCTGACCACCTCTCAGGAGGACCAGGCCATCCGCCTGCTGGCCGTTTTGTCCGAAGCTTGGTCGGAGGTCCAGCCGGGCGAGGCGATGCGGGAAATGGCCGGACGACTTCTCCTGAGCCACCCCCTGCGCGCCGCCGATGCCCTGCAACTTGCTGCTGCCCTCATTTGGGCAGGAAAGCAGCCCCGCGGCCACACCTTTGTCTGCCTGGATTACAGGCTCTGTGACGCCGCCCGGAAAGAGGGTTTTCTGATCATGCCGCCATGGCGGGAGGCCTGAAAACAAGGTTTTCGGAACGTGGCAGCCTTTCCCACCTCATTTCGGAGGGCCATGCTTCGTCATGGCCGCAAAAACGTGACCCCTGCGCGCAGCCAAAGAAGCGCGGACGAGTCGGAGCTCGTCCCTCCGATAAACAATACCTATGGGTTTATCCAAGCCATGTCCACCGGGTTTTTAGTTGCTGTAAGCTGTGCCAATCGCTCGCCCAGATCATCCCAGCTTGCGTACATCCTGGTGAGTTCGCCGGTGATGCTGGTCAATTCCCGGTTCAACTGCCTGACCCGGGCCGAATTCCTGAGGGTGTCCGGGTTGCACAACAGGGATTCATTTTGCGCCTTTAGTTCCTCCAGCCGAAAAATTTCCGCCTCCAGGGCGGCCAGTTGTTTTCTTAAAGCCGTTTTGAGTTGATACAGGCGGTTTCTCTCTTGCGCCTCGGTCCGTTTATCGGACAGCGTTTTTTTCTCCTGCGGAAGTGAAGTTTTAGCCTTGGCCGGGCTGGAAGCTGCTGCCGGCGCCGCTTTCGTCAGTTCCTTTCTCTTTTCGGTAAAATAAGAGTAGTTTCCGGGATAATCGTACAGTGCGCCGCCGCTTACCTCCATGACCCGGCCAACCAGCCGGTCGAGGAAATAACGGTCGTGGGATACCACAATGACCGTCCCTTGGTAACCGAGGAGAGCCTCCTGGAATATCTCTTTGGTTTTCATGTCCAAATGATTCGTAGGCTCATCCAGGATCAGAACATTGGTATCGCCAAGCAGAATCTTAAGCAGGGCAAGCCGGGATTTTTCGCCGCCCGACAAGACTGATACTGGCTTGAAGATGTCATCGCCGGAAAAGAGAAAAGACCCCAAGAGCTTCCTCTTTTCCTGGTCATTCATTCTGCTTGTGGTGGCCAGTATTTCTTCCCAGACGTTTTGCTGGTAGTTCAGATTCTCAGAGGTCTCCTGGGAGAAAAATGATAAGCGGACATTTTGACCCCACTCCACCCGCCCCCAAGTAGGCTCCTCGGTCTGGGAGATCAGCCTGGTCAATGTTGACTTGCCGGCCCCGTTGATCCCGACCAGGGCGACCTTCTGTCCGCGCAAGACGGTGAAATTTACCTTGCTGAAAACAATCTTGTCCCCGTATTTTTTACCCAGTTCCACGGCCTTTATCACTTCCCGGCCGGTTTTGGGGGGGGCAAAGAAGCGCATTGCCACTTTCTTTTCGTGACGCTCTTCCTGCAAGACGGGCAGCTTCTCCAGCATTTTGAGCCTGCTTTGGGCCTGCCTTGCCTTGGTGGCCTTATAGCGAAAACGTTCGATGAAGGCCTCGTGGCGGGCTATTTCTGCCTGCTGGTTGGCTATTTCTTTTTTTATTATCTCATCGCGTTCTTCCTTTTCCTCAAGGTAGCGGGAATAGTTGCCGCTGAAAAGGGCGAACCGCCCCGAGGCCAGTTCGGCAATCTGGGAGACCATCTTGTCCAGAAACCAGCGGTCGTGGGAAACGACGATGATGGTTCCCCGGTAGTCAGCCAGGTACTCTTCCAGCCATTCCATGCTTGGTGCGTCCAGATGATTTGTCGGCTCATCCAAAAGCAGGATATCCGGTTGGGATATAAGCAAAGCTGCCAGGAATATCCGCATTTTCCAGCCGCCGGAAAACTCTTGGCAGCTCTTGACAAAATCATCATCATTAAAACCCAAACCGGCCAGGATCTGTTTCGCCCTGGCCTCAAAGGCATAACCATCCCGGGCGTTATAGACGGCCAGCGCCCGCTCGTATTCGTCCTGGGCCTGCGCCTGGCCTGAATCCCCTTCTTCCCTCCGGGCTATCTGTTCGCCGCTGGCTTTAATTGTCTCCTCCAGGGCGAGGATGCCGCTTTGTTTTTTCAGGAAGTGCAAAAGCGGGTCTTCCCCCAGCTCCACCAGGTCCTGTGGCAGGTAGCCGATGTTTTTATTCCTCCGGTCAGGGATGTTGACGACGCCCCGGTCCAACTCCAAATCTCCCATGATGGCCCTAAGGAGGGTGGTCTTTCCCGTTCCGTTATTTCCCACCAGGCCGATTCTGCTGCCCGGGGGAATGGTCCAGTTAATCGCGGCAAAAAGAGTCTTATCGCCCAGTGACAGGCTGAGATCCTTGATAATTATCACTTACCTTTTCCTAGGAAGAGATAGTTGAGGGGCTGGCAATTCAGATGCCCAGGTAGGCCTTCTGTACGTTTTCATCATGGAGGAGGCTTTCTCCCGTGCCCGTAAGCGTGATCCGGCCGTTTTCCATGACATAGCCGCGATGCGCCAGTTTAAGGGCCATGTTGGCATTTTGTTCCACCAGCAAAATGGTGACCGCATCCTCCCGGTTGATTCGTTCGATGATCTGGAAGATGAGTTTTACGTAGAGCGGAGCCAACCCCAGGGAAGGCTCGTCCAGCAGCAACAGGCGGGGACGGGCCATCAAAGCCCGGGAAATGGCCAGCATTTGCTGCTCGCCGCCGCTTAAAGTTCCTCCCATCTGGTGGCGACGCTTGGCGAGGACGGGGAAGAGGTCCAAGAGGTGCTCCATGTCCCTCTTTATTGCGGCATGATCCTTCCTCAGGAAGGCGCCCAAGTCCAGATTTTCCTGGACGGTCAGGCCGGGAAATATCCGGCGGCCCTCCGGAACCTGGGAGATGCCCTGAGCCACGATCATATCCGGAGTCAGATCGTGGATATTTTTCCCGAGAAAGGTTATTTCGCCCGTGCGGATCGGGCTTACCCCGCAGATGGACATGAGCGTGGTGCTTTTGCCCGCGCCGTTGGCCCCGATGAGGGTGATGATTTCTCCTTCTGCGACCTTCAGGCTTACCCCCTTGAGGGCCCTGATGTTGCCGTAAAAGGTCTCTATGTTTTTAAGCTCCAGCATTATACTCCTGCTCACCGTCCGCCGCTAATCCGTTTCCTCGCCCAGGTAGGCCTTGATGACCTTCGGGTTGCTTCTCACCTCCTGGGGGGTGCCTTGGGCGATCATCTCCCCGTGATCCATAACAAATATCCGGTCGGAGAGGCTCATCACCAGCTTCATGTCATGCTCGATTAAGAGAATTGAAATTCCCTCTTCATCCCGGATTTTAACAATCAAATCGTCCAGAGTCTTCGTTTCCTGGGGATTCATGCCGGCCGCCGGTTCATCCAGCAGGATAATAAAGGGCTCTGTTGCCAGTGCCCGGGCGATTTCCAGCCGGCGTTGGGCCCCGTAGGGCAGGTTCTTCGCCAGGTCGTTTACGTAAGCCTGAAGGCCGATTTTTTCCAGGACCCGGTAGCTTTCGTAAACGATGCTTTCTTCCTCGTCCCTGGTTTTTCTATCGCGGATTATCGCGCCCAGGATGCCGCTTTTAGCGCGGCAGTGGCGGCCGATCATGACATTTTCGAGGACGGTCATGTTCTGGAAGAGACGAATGTTCTGAAAGGTGCGGGCGATGCCCAGCTCCGTGATGCTGTTGATCTTCTTTCCGTTGATGCGCGTTTGGTCCCTTCCGGGAGGCTTGATATGAATATCTCCTCCGGTGGCTTCATAAACGCCGGTTATACAGTTGAACACCGTGGTTTTCCCGGCTCCGTTGGGACCGATGAGGGCAACGATCTCTTTCTCATTTACTTCCAGATTTACCTTGGCCGCCGCCCGCAGGCCGCCGAAATCCATAGTCAGGTTATGCGTGGACAGGACGGTTTCCATTATCTGGTCCTACCGGTGTTTTTCTCTGTGGCATTGAACTGATACTTGGTGCGTACCCCGGAAATTATGCCCTGGGGCCGGAACACCATCATCAGGACCATACTGGCCCCAAAGACGATCATCCGGTAGTCGCTGAATGCCCGCAGGTACTCCGGCAGTAGGATCAGGATCAGGGCACCCAGAATTACGCCCAGAATCGAACCCATACCGCCCAAAACGACAATGCAGAGGATAATGGCTGATTCCATGAAGGTGAAGCTGGCCGGGTTGATGAACGTGGTCTTGGCGGCAAACATGACGCCGATCATTCCCGCCCAGGTAGCCCCCAGGGCGAAGGCGGCGAGTTTGGTTTTTGTTTTGTCTATTCCCATTGCCTGACAGGCGATCTCATCTTCCCGAAGCGCGATCCAGGCCCGGCCGATGCGGGACTTCTCCAGCCGGTTGACCACGAAGATGGTAAGCACACACAGGGCGATCATGATGAAATAGATATAGATGGTAGCCTCGCGGAAATCGAGACTGATCCCGAAAAGGCCAGGCCGGTCGATGTTGGATATCCCGCTTGGCCCGAGAGAAAATTCGTTCCAGTTCTCCAGGATCAGCCTGATGATCTCGCCAAAACCCAGCGTGACTATGGCCAGGTAGTCTCCTCTGAGCCTCAAGACGGGAAACCCAAGCAAGATGCCGGCGATGAAGCCCAGGGCTGCGCCGATGGGCAGGGCAGCCCAGAATCCGAGGTCGTAATGATGGTTCAAAAGGGCGTAAGAATAGGCGCCCACAGCGTAGAAGGCCACATAGCCCAAGTCCAAGAGACCCGCCAGGCCGACCACAATATTGAGCCCCAGTCCCAGGACAACGAACATCAAAGCCGTCACCATGATGTTGACCTGATAAACCGACAGGACAAAGGGAAAAGTTATTACCCCGATTCCCAGCAAGACCAAAGTCGGGATGAAGAGACGAGGGTTGTCCCTGATTTGTAGGGTTAGAGGGAACCGTTGGGCATTTGGGACGGCTGTCATTCCCCCGGTTGCCTTTCTCTTTAGCAGGTAGCGCCAGGCAAAAGAGAGGATAAAACTGCCGACGCCGACAAAAATCATGTTATGCCAGCGCCACTCGATCTCATTTTCGATGGTGTTGACCCGGATGACCATAATAGGGAAGGTCAACAGGATAAACCAGATGGAAACGAGAAGCGAGTCCTTGATTTGCCGGGCTATATTCATGGCTGGCATTAAACCTTCTGAGCGGTCGCCTTCCCCAGGAGACCGGTGGGTTTGAAAATGAGGATGACGACAAGCAGAACAAAGGCAAAAACATCTTCATAGTCGCTGGAGATGTAGCCGGTGGCAAAGCTCTCCGTCCAGCCCAGAACCAGCCCTCCCAGAACCGCCCCGGGAATGCTTCCGATACCGCCTAAGACGGCGGCAGTGAAGGCCTTGATCCCAGCGATAAAACCGATATAGAAGTTGATCCGGCCAACATGGGAGGCAATCAGCACCCCACCCACAGCAGCCAGAGCCGACCCGAGAATGAAGGTGTTGGAGATGACCCGATTTACGTTAACCCCCAAAAGCATTGCCATGCTGCGATCCTGGGCTGTGGCGCGCATGGCCTTGCCCATTTTTGTGAACTTGATGAACAGGGTAAGAAAGATCATGACGAGCGCGGTGATTGCAATGATGGCAAGCTCGGTTGATCCAATAATATACTGATATTGCTCTGGTAGTTCAATATCCGGGATCAGATTAGGGAAGGGAAGAAAATCCGATGTCTGGGCTAAGAGGACGTAGTTCTGGAGAAAAATGGACATTCCGATGGCGCTGATCAGCGGTGAAAGGCGCGGCGCCTGTCTCAGGGGCTTATAGGCGATTTTCTCGACGGTGAAGGCATAGGCGGCAGCGTACATCATGGCCAAAACCGTGGCAATGATCAAGACCGAAACCCCTTCCATGCCGTACCAGGAAAGGACGCTGGAGATGATCAGGGCCGTGAAGGCGCCGATCATGTAGATCTCGCCGTGGGCAAAGTTTATCAGCTGGATAATGCCGTAGACCATCGTATAGCCCAAGGCGATCAAGGCGTAAATGCTGCCGCGGGTCAGGCCGCTGAAAAACAATTCCAGAAAATATTCCATGGTTTATGGGGTTGTTCTTTCTGACTTGGGATATTGGAACTAACTCAAGAATTCCAGGAAAATTCCTGGGAAGGGTGTTCTTATAGCCCTCCCCAGGAATAGTTTCCAGGTGAAATTATTTTAGCTCCACAAAGACGCCCTTTTTCACCTGATACACCGAGAAGCCGACACCGATGGCATCCCCCTTCTTGTCGAACTTGACCTTGCCCAACGGGGTCTCCACTTCCTGGCCTCGCAGTACCGCTTCCACTTTGGCCGCGTCTGTGCTGCCGGCCTTCTGGATAGCGTTCAAGAGAGCCTGGGTGGCGGCCACGGCATTGAGGAAGAACGCGCCGGGATCTGCCCCGTAAGCCTTCTTGTGAGCGTCATTGAAGGCGATGGCCAGCGGGTTTTTCGAAACATCCTTGGGGCCGGTCGCATATACGCCTTCGGCGCTCTTGCCGGCAACTTTGATAAAGGTGTCATCCTTAACCCCATCGGCGGAGACGAAATTGGTTTTCATCTTCTTTTTCCTCATGAGCATCACGATGGAAGAGGCTTCCGGGTGGTAGCCGCCGTAAATGACCGTATCCGCCTTGGCTTGCTTGATCTTCTGGACAATTGCGGAGTAATCCACTGCCCCCGGGGTAATGCCTTCGAAAAGAACCACTTCCGCCTGTTTTGCTTCCTCGACGAACTTCTTGGCAAACTCGGCGAATCCCTTGCCATAGTCGCCCTTGTCATGAACAATGGCTATCTTCTTGGCTTTGAGGTTGTTGAGGGTGTAATGCACTCCCAGCTTGGCCTGGTCATCGTCGGCGGCAATGGTGCGGTAAAAATTGGGGAAGTCGCCCGACTGGGTCAGTGCGGGATTGGTAGCGGAAGGAGAGATGGCGATCACCTTGGCATCCTTGTAAATGCCCAGCGCCGCCCGGGTGGCGCCGCTGCAGATGTGTCCTACAACCGCATGAACCCCTTTGGAAACGAGCTTGGTCGCCGTATTGGTGGCCAGCTCCGGTTTACAAACATCGTCCTCTATCAGAAGTTCCACCTGACGGCCCAGGATGCCGCCCTTGGCGTTGATTTCCTTGACTACCAGCTCCGCCGCCTTGATTGATGGGATGCCGTAGGAGGCAAGATCGCCGGAGTGAGGCCCCGCCACACCAAGCTTGATGGTTTCCTGAGCAAAGGCCATGCCGGTGACTAAAAACAAAGAAACGACCAATGTGAACAGCATGCTTCCGAACAACTTTTTCTTCATAAATCTTTCCCTCCCTTTTTAAAGTAGATAAAAATCAACAAATTTGCCTGGCCTTCCTACCTGAAAACCGGCTGTTTAGTCAAGGTAAAATTGACAGGAAACGCGGCAATCCAGGTATTACCTTTTCTTATCCGGCGCTTCTTTTGTTTTCTCAGCTGTTTTCTCATCCTGCCGGAGCTTCCGGTCCTCCTCGGACTTTGGCAGCCATTCCTCCTTTCGGAGCAAATCGGCGCCCTTTCCCAAAAATTTCTCTGCATCCCGATACATTTGCTGGAGCCGATTTTTGGTCTCTATGGTCTTGTTTACTGCATCTTTGGCGGCCGGAATGATGTCTTGCGGCTTGCGCTGAGGATCCTTGAGGTACTGATACCCCCCGAAGATCAGGAGAATCAGTAGTAAGATTAAAAAAATCTTAATAAATTGCTTGAAGATAAAATAGATGACCAAAAGCAGGACAAACCCGATTGCCAAAGCGGCCAGCGGGTTTTCGGCGATGAAGGTCATTAATCTGTCCATTTCTGTCCCCTGGTTGATGAACTAACCGGACACCATTTGCGTGACCAATAGCATAAAAGGCAATGATTATTCAATTGGTATCTCAGGTTGACTCAAAGAGAAAAGAGAAAAGGGGACAAAGAGAAAAGGGGACGGTTCTATGTTCCTTTTCGTATGCTCTGGCACAATCACTTCACCAAATTCCTTCTCCAGTGCCGATGCATATGTAGGCAATTCATCCGATGCAAAAAGGAGCTTGATTTTATTATAAATCCCCCCTGCCCCCCTTTCCGAAGGGGGGATATATCTCCGCAAGAACAGTATACCCACATTTTTGTCGCACACCCGGCTGGTCCTTTGAACTTGACAAAGACCTGAGGGTTGGGTACCAGAGAGTATCAGTTAACGGATCACAGTTCAGTTCATTTATCGGGGGTGCGACCGGATTGTTTAACGTGGCGATTGCCAGCCTGGGCTGCAAGGTCAACCAATGCGACGGCGCGGATATTGGCCGGGGCCTTTGCGCCCTGGGGGGGGAATTGGTTCCTTTCGGCGCTGCGGCGGATATTTATGTCATCAACACCTGCAGTGTTACCCAAAAGAGCGATTACCAGTCCCGGCAGTTGATCCGTCGGGCGGCGCGGCACAATCCCGAGGCGATGATAGTAGTTACCGGTTGTTACGCCGCGAGGGCACCGGGAGAACTTGCCGGTCTCCCCGGTGTGCGGCTCGTCTTGGGCAATGATGGCAAGGCGGAATTACCGGCTATAATCAGCGAGAGATTCCTGGGCAGGAAGAGTTTTTCGCCATATCCGCTTTCGCAAGAATCGCAAACGGGCGACATCTCCCCCAATCTGCCCGGGCATACCCGGGCATTTGTAAAAATTCAGGATGGTTGCAATTCTTCCTGTACCTACTGTATCGTTCCAGCCGTGCGGGGCGCCTGCCGCAGCGTTCCCTTGGACGAGGTTAAAAAACGTCTGACGCAACTGGGAAGGGCCGGCTACCGGGAAGCGATCTTAACCGGTATCCATCTGGGAACCTATGGCGAAGACCTCTCGCCCCCGGCCAGTCTCCTTACGCTGATGGCCTGGGCCGATAAAGACAGGCCGGTTACGCGAATGCGCTTAAGCTCGCTTGATCCCACGGAAATTCCGGCTGAAATTGTTACGTACATGCAAAAAGGAGGCGTCCTTTGCCCGCACCTGCATATCCCTCTGCAAAGCGGTGACGATGGAATTTTGGCGGCCATGGGAAGACCTTACGACAGGAGTTTTTTTATGAAGCACCTGCAGAGTTTGCTTGCCGCCCTGCCGGAGATGGCAATCGGTTTGGATGTGATGGCCGGTTTTCCCGGGGAGGACGAGGAGGCTTTCCGTCATACCGTAGATTTGATTGATGAACTGCCGATCGCCTATCTCCATGTCTTTCCCTTTTCCATGCGACCAGGCACACCGGCTGCCATTATGACCGGTCAGGTGGGAGAAAAGACCAAAAAGGACCGGGCAGCCTTCCTGAGAGCCTTGGGAGAGAAAAAAAGACAGAGCTACGCTCTCCAATTTATCGGCCGCGAACTTTCCGTGCTGATTTGTGAGAAGGGCGAATCTGGGGCATCCGGAATCGCCGAAAATTACCTTCCGGTGACCATTAGTAGTGGCATTTCCCCGCGCCTAAACAGCGTCGTCACTGTGGTTGCCGAAAGCTATTCCGGGGGTAGCCTGTACGGACGGGTTTTATGAATGGCGGCTTCGTAAAAAGTCCGGATGCGGCGTTGCGCTGCATCCCTCGTCACTCAAGGCGTACCCAAAAGTACGCCTCATTCCTCATGATTTGCGTGCCTTGCCTGCGAACTTTTTACAAAGCCGTCCCGAAACTTACGTTTTGCCGATTTTTTGCGGGTTCGTCATGAATCAAGCTAACGACAACGAAACGGAATTAGAAGCGCTGGAGCTGGCGCTAGGCTACCGGTTCCAAGACAAGTCTTTGCTGCGACATGCCCTGACCCACAGCTCATTTATCAATGAGCTGTCCGATGAGACGGCCCAAGATAATGAACGACTGGAGTTTCTTGGGGATTCCGTCCTTGATTTGGGTATCGCTACCATTCTGATGCAGCAATTCCCCGCCTATCGGGAGGGAAAGATGAGCAAGCTGCGATCCTACTTGGTCAACGACCGTAGCCTTGCTGAATTGGCCTTACAACTCAATCTCGGTTGTTATCTGCGGCTGGGAAGAGGCGAAGAGAGCTCCGGCGGGAGGGAAAAGTGCTCGGTCTTGGCCAATGCCTTAGAAGCGCTCATCGCGGCGGTATATCTGGATGCCGGTTTTGAGCGGGCGCTGGAAATAATAGGAGTCCTCTTTGGCCCTCTTATCGAGGCGGGAGAGAATTTTATCAACGGGGACTCCAAAAGCGCCCTGCAGGAGCTATGTCATATTCGCTTTAATGCCGCTCCCAGCTATGCCTTGATTGACGAGTACGGCCCGGATCACGCCAAGACCTATCTGGTGAGTATCCTCATCAATGGCAATCCGCTGGCCCAAGGGAGCGGCCGAAGCAAGAAGGAAGCGGAGCGCAGCGCAGCCGCGGCGGCCTTGGAGGCGCTTGCCGCAGCCAAGCCTACTCAGCCAGAGCCGTTAGAGCCGGGGGACTGAGCCACCCTGCCCAAGCCCAGCCGGCCAGGTCTTCCGAAGGGAGAATCTCCTTGTCCCGCAATTTTATTGTCCCGATTTTCGTCGCCAATGAGGCCTGTCCCGGTAATTGTGTCTTCTGCTCAGTCAAAGCCCTGTCAGGGGCCCCAAAAGGCCGAGTAGATCCGGAAACAATTGCCCAAACGGTCAGAAGCTATTTGACGTACCCGCGCCAAAGGCCGGACCGGGTACAGCTGGCCTTTTACGGCGGCAGTTTTACCGCGCTTAGCCGGGATTACCAGATCGAACTGCTTGCGGCGGCCGGGAGTCTTCGCCGGCAGGGTTTGATCGAGTCAGTGCGGATTTCTACCCGGCCGGACTGCCTGGGCAAAGAAGAACTGGATCTGCTGGCAGAGCATCACGTCCGGACGGTGGAAATAGGGGCCCAGTCGCTTAGCGATGAAGTGCTGGTGAAGGCTGGGCGGGGCCATACGGCAGGCGATGTGATTTCGGCTATCGGCAGCCTTAAGGATCGCGGTTTTGAGACCGGCATCCACCTGATGGCGGGGCTGCCCGGGGACAGCCGGGAAGGCTTCGTTGCTTCCGTGAGAGGCGCCATTGTACTTAAGCCCGATCTGGTGAGAGTGCACCTTACCCTGGTATTGGCTCAAACCCCCCTGGCGGAGGCATTTTACCGGGGAGAGTATCAGCCCCTTTCACAGGACGAGGCCATCGGGGCGGGAAGGGCAGCGCTGACGCTTTTTGCCGCCGCCGGGATTCCGGTGGCGCGGCTCGGCATTCAGGCGACCGAAGAGCTTACCAGGCCGGGGGTAATCATCGCTGGTTACTATCATCCGGCAATGCGCGCCCAGGTGGAGGAATCGCTCTTCTTTGATATGGCGGCCATCCTGCTGGCCGGTCGTGATGCTCCCGCTGGCCGCGCCGAGTTTTTTGTTGCCCCACGGGACAGGTCGAACCTTGTCGGCCAGGGGCGGGGGAACATCGCTGCATTAAAGGAACGTTTCGATCTTGCCTCAATTGAGGTCAAGATAATGGATTCGCTGGCGAAGGGAAGCCTGGCCTTAAAAGAAAAAAACAGTTTAAGGAAAATCCGTATGGACAACCTGCCCTCTATGCTGTAAAGTTCGCGGCGCACCAGTTAATATAGTAAATGACTTAAATAAGTTGAAATAAATCACCCTCCCCCTTACCCCCTCCCCTCAAGGGGGGGGAATTGGTTTCCCTCCCCCTTGTGGGAGAGGGTTAGGGTGAGGGGTATCAAATAATTTTTGTCGTTCACTATAATGCTGATGCGGTAAAAAGACCGTTTGCGGTGCTGTAGGGGCAGACCCACGGCCCCAATGCGGGCGCACACACAGGTGCGCCCCTACATTATATAAGAAGGAACTGCCATGATTGAAGAGCTTTTACCCGATTTTTTCCGGGTCGAAATTCCCCTGCCGGAAAGTCCGCTCAAAAGCCTTAATTCATATGTCATCCGGGGCTGCGAGAGAAACCTGGTTATCGATACCGGACTCAACCGCAACGAATGTCTCCAGGTGATGATGACATCCCTGGAGACGCTCGCTATTGACCGCACGAAAACGGATTTTTTCATTACCCACTTGCACGCAGATCATTTCGGACTGCTGGGAAAGCTGGTGACCGCTTCCTCGAAAGCTCTCTTCAACCGGCCGGATTCAGAAATCATCGAGTCCTGGTCCGGCTGGGGCGCGATGCTGGACTACGCGGCAAAAAGCGGATTCCCCAGGGATGAACTGGAGACTGCCTTAAGCAGCCATCCGGGTTACAAGTTCAGCTCCCAGTGGGTGCCGGAACTGTCGATCCTCAAAGAGGGAGATCTGATCGAGGTCGGCAGGTACCGTTTCTTGTGTGTGGAAACGCCGGGTCATACGCCGGGCCATATCTGCCTCTACGAGCCACGCGAGAAGATTCTGGTGGCGGGCGATCACCTGCTTATTGATATTACCCCGAATATCCAGTGCTGGTCCGATCGGGAAAACCCGTTGAAGAGTTACCTCGCGAGCCTGGATAAGATTTGCGCCATGGAGATAGATCGGGTTTTGCCCGGGCATCGCCGCCTGTTTAATGACCACCGGGCGAGAATAGGGGAACTCAAGGCCCATCATCAGGCACGCCTGGACGAGGTGCTGGTTATTCTGGCCGAGGCGCCCGGGAGCGCCTATCAGGTGGCATCCAAGATGACCTGGGACATTGTCTGTGATTCCTGGGTGGGATTTCCCCTGGCGCAGAAATGGTTTGCCTTAGGCGAGGCTATCGCCCACCTGCGGTATCTGGAAGAATTGGGGCTGGTCTGTCGGAATGGGGAGGCAGAAATCATCTATCAGAGGCAATTGTGATGAGGCGGTAAAAACTCAAAAAATAGGTATTTTTTTCGGAGGGACGAGCTTAAGACTCGTCCGCGTTGTTGCCCTGGCCTTGCCAAAAGGCGAAGCATTTTACGGCCATGACGAAGCATGGCCCTCCAAAAAACCCCTCTGGATATGTTTCGGAGTGAACTGCAACATAAGCACCAGAACTTTTTACCGTGTCATCAATTGACGGCACTGTAAAAGTCAAAACCTCCCTCTCCCTTGATGGGAGAGGGCTGGGGAGAGGGTGAAAATAGTCAATATATCTAGTGCTTATGTCCCCATCCCCCTACCCCCTCCCACCGGGGGAGGGGAGATCGGAGTTTTTAGCGCTCCATCAATTGTGATAACAAAGAGAAACCCGGCTATGTTTAAAACAGGTTTTATCGGTATCATCGGTCGCCCTAATGTGGGAAAATCAACGCTGATCAACAGCCTGGTAGGCGAGAAGATTGCCATCGCCACCCATAAGCCCCAGACAACAAGAAACCGGATAACGGGGATTAAAAATATGCCGCCGCCCCAGGCAGGCCAGTTCATTTTTGTCGATACCCCGGGAATTCATCGTCCCAAGAGCGCGCTTTCGGAAAAAATGCTGGAGGAGGTCAGGGAAACCATCCGGGGAGTGGATCTGCTCGTTTTGATGCTTGATGCGGAGGCGGGCATCGTAAGGCAGGACCGGGCAATAACTGAATCTCTGAAGGACTGTAACCATCCGGTGATCCTGGCCATAAACAAGATTGATCTGGTGGCCAAGGCCGGTCTGCTGCCCTTGATTGCCGAGGCCCAGCACCTCTTGCCATTTAGTGCCATTATTCCGCTGTGCGCCGCAAAAGGCGAAGGGATAGAACCGCTATACCGGGAAATATGGTCATTATTGCCCGAGGGCCCCATGCTCTTTCCGGACGACCTCTTCACCGACCAGACAGAGCGTTTTCTGGCCGCCGAAATTATCCGGGAGAAGATCACCCTCCTGACCCATCAGGAGGTGCCATACGCGACGGCGGTGGTGGTGGAGCTCTTCAAGGAAGAGGAAGAACGGAATTTTATCCGCATCGCCGCGACAATAAATGTGGAAAAGGATTCACAGAAGGGTATTGTTATCGGGAAGCGGGGCTCCATGTTGAAGGAGATTGGCCGTCAGGCCCGCCTGGAGATGGAGGAATTCTTCGCGGCCCGGGTTTTCCTGGAGCTTTTTGTTCGCGTCAGGAAGGACTGGAGTAAAAGCAAACGGGAAATGAAGGAACTGGGGTACGAGTAGCGAGATGATACCGCCTCTGACACCTGTGGCTGCAAATGGATCGAACCGTTCCGGAGCAAAAAGCCTGCTCCTGCAAACGGCGGGACAGCTATATCCCGCCAGGGAGGGCGAGACCATCCTGGAGGTGATGGGCCAAAAATGGCAGACTATGGAGCTGGCGGCGGATTGCGGGGGGAAGGGCGTCTGCGGCAAATGTGTTGTCCAGGCAATCCCCAAGGAACACCTTTCCCCTCCCGGCGGAGAGGAAACAGGACTGCTGGGGGAGGAGCGGATAGCTCAAGGGCTGCGCCTGGCCTGCCAAGCCCGGATCAGGGCAGATGTTACGGTGGAGATTCCGGACCGGACGTCCCGGGGCAAGGTCAACCTGGCCAAGGAGAACCTGCGGGGCGCCTTCCGAGCGGCTCCCCTGGTGGAACGTCACTTTTTTACGCTCCGGAGGGATGCGGATGATACCGGGGAAGGGGCGAGAGATCTCGTGTCTTGCCTTATGCCCGCTGGGCCGGATTCCAGCGGAAAAAAACTGGCAATTACTGAACTGCAGGCCCTGGCTGATATTTCCCGGCTGGCTGGTTCGGCAACTGAGATTACCCTGGTGCAGCACCGGGCAAAAAAAGTGACGGCGGTTCTGCCGGGCCTGCGGCCCAAGTCGCTGGGCGTTGCGCTAGATATTGGAACCACCACGGTCGCGGCCTATCTTGCCGATTTGCAGCAAGGGAAGATCATTGCCGCCCAGGCGGCCGCCAACCCGCAGGGACGCTACGGCGCCGACGTGGTCAGCCGGATTGGCTATGCCAATGAACAGGCTGATGGCCTTGCCATTCTTCAAGGGCTCTTGATAACCAGGGTGAACGAACTCATCGCTGGCTGCCTGGAAATTGTCGGGGCCGCAATAGACGATGTGGATGAGGTCGTGGCGGTTGGCAATACGACGATGCAGCATATCTTTACAGGGCTGCATCCCCGTTCTTTAGGCCACTGGCCGTATCTGCCGGTGGTCAATGGCCCGCTCGATATCCAGGCGGCCGATCTGGGTCTCAATTTACGACGGGCGACCAACATTCACGTCTTTCCGGTCATCTCCGGCTTTGTCGGCGGCGATACCACAGCGGCGATCCTTTCCCAGGGGCTGGCAAAAAAAAGCGACCTTACGCTGTTGATCGATATCGGCACCAATGGTGAACTGGTCATGGGAAACCGCGATTCGCTCTGGGCGACGAGTTGCGCCACCGGGCCCGCCCTGGAGGGCGCCCATATTGCGTCCGGCATGTCGGCCATAGCGGGGGCAATTGACCAGGTGAGGATCAAACCGGGCGATTTACAGGTCACCTGCCGCACGCTTGGGAAAGGCAAACCATTGGGTATTTGCGGATCGGGCATTATAGATGCGCTTGCAGAAATGCGCCGGGTGGGAATTCTTCTTACCGATGGCCGGATCAGGGAAGGCCTACCCGGAGTTTTCTCTGATGAGACGGGGGTCGGCCGGTCCTTTAGGCTGATTGCCGCCCAGCCGGAAACTGGCCAGAGGGAAATAGCGATAACCCTGGCTGACATAAGGCAGGTTCAGCTGGCCAAGGCGGCCCTGGCAGCCGGGATAAGGCTTCTCCAAGAGAAAGCGGGAAACAGGGAACCGGAATCAATTGTCCTCACCGGTGCTTTCGGCGCCCGGTTCAACTGGCAAAATGCGGTGGCCATCGGGATGCTGCCCCCGCCTGTGGCAAAAACCAAAATACGAGTGGTGGAGAATGCGGCGGGCTTGGGCGCTGTTATGGCTCTTTTGGATCGCCGGAAGAGGGCCGGGGCGCAAAAGACGGCACAGAGGGTTGATTTCCTGGATCTAGCCCAGGATCCAGGGTTTGTCAGCGCCTTTACGGAAGCCTTGGATTTTCCCGGAAAACCGGTTTAAAAAAAGGAAAGAGTTGATGACCAAAACCTCAGAGCAGACTAGAGCCCGATCCGGCGCCCGGCGGGTGATTGCCATTGTGGGCCGTCCCAATGTGGGCAAGTCCACCTTGTTCAACCGTCTGGCGGAAAGGAAAAAGGCCATTATCATTGATCAACCGGGAGTAACGAGAGATCGTAACTATGCCACCGGCCACTGGTATGACCTGCCGTTCATTATTGTTGATACCGGCGGGTTTGAGCCTCTTGCTTCGGAAGAGATAATGATCCAGATGCGTGAGCAGACCACTTTGGCCATGGAAGAGGCAGATATAATCATTTTTCTTATGGATGGGCAGGCCGGCCTGATGGCGGCGGACCGGGAGCTGGCCGACCTTTTAAGGCGGCTTGCCAAGCCGGTTTTTTATGTCGTAAACAAGATGGACGGCCCCAAAAGTGAGGATGCGCTTCCTGATTTCTTCCGGCTTGGCGTGGCCGAGATCTATTCCATCTCATCTCAGCATGGTAGGGGGATAGATGACCTGATGGACCGGGTGGCCTTACATTTGGCGCCGGCGGAAGATGGGGATGAACGAGAAGAGGAACGGGTAAGGATCGCGATAATCGGCAAACCCAACGTAGGCAAGTCCTCGTTGGTTAACAAGATACTGGGTTATGCCAGGACTATTGTAAATCCCCTGCCGGGAACTACCGTGGATGCAATTGATACGCCGTTTTCAATTGGGGACAAGAATTATCTCCTGGTGGACACCGCTGGAATCAGAAGGAAGAGCCGGATTTCACTGCAACTGGAGAAGTATTCAGTGATGCAGGCTATCAGGACTATGGAACGGTCGCATTTGGCACTCCTGGTAATAGATGCCCAGGAGGGGATGACCGAGCAGGACGCAAAAATCGCGGGCCTGGCCTATGAAAGCGGCCGGGCGGCGGTGGTGGTTGTCAATAAGTGGGATCTCGTCGCGAAAGACAATTATACGGTTGGGAAATATGTTCTTGATATCAGGGATAAGATCAAGTTTATGGACTACGCCCCCATTGTCTTTGTCTCCGCCTTAAGCGGCCAGCGGGTAGCAAAGATATTTGATCAGGTGGACCTGGTTTACGGTCAATATACCAAAAGGATAAGCACCGCTGAAGTAAACAAGGGAATGGCCGAAATCCTCTCCCGCCACCCACCGTCCCGGTCCCTGGGACGACAGCAGTCAATCGCCTACGTGACACAGGCCGCGATAAAACCGCCCACCTTTGTTTTTTTCGTGCGCGATCCCCAGGCTATTCACTTTTCCTACGAACGGTTCCTGATCAATCAGATCAGGGAGACCTTTTCATTCGAGCAGGTGCCTGTTCGTGTTATCTTTCGCAAAAAGGGGAAGTAACAACAGCAGATATTGAAATATCAGTATTTGCGTGATAATATTATATCATTAAAGACGTGGAAGAAAACTGATACCCCAATTCCCTTGGGCCAACCAAGAGCTCATCGGGTAGTCTTTTAAAGCGAGGAAACCATGGAAAAAGCAGCTGTTTACCAGGAATTGACCAAAAAGCTGGGCATGGAGCAGTCCCCTCTGATTCCGCGGATCTGGCAGGTTCTTTGTAGCGAGGAGGAGGCCCAAATCGTAAATGCCCTGCCGGCCCGTCGGGAGGAATTGGCAGCGCGGTTTGCAATTGATCCGCAGGAGATGGAACGGATATTAGGCAGGCTCTTTCATCGGGGGGTGATTTTCGAGCAACAGAAGGAGGGGGGCGTAAGCTACCGGATGCCCCGCCACATCGTACAGTTTCATGACGCCACCAGCCTTTGGCCGGAGGCCCCACCGGAACTCTTCAGCCTTTGGGCACAGTTCATGGAAGAGGAATATCCCCAGATTCCGGCTTTCCTGACTAAGATCCAGGCCGCATCGTTTCTTAGAGTCATTCCGATTCAGGAATCCATCTCCACCCAAAGCCGGGCACTCCCCTATGAAGACGCCGCCCGGATCGTAGAAGGGGCCTACCGTCTGGCGGTCACTAACTGTCCCTGCCGGCTGATTACCCGCAAATGCGACAAGCCCCTGGAGGTCTGCCTGCAGCTCAACCGTGGCGCCGAGTATACCATCAAACGGGGCTCCGGCCGTGAGATTACTGCCGCCGAAGCCAAGGAAATCCTGCGCTTGTCGGCTGCCGCGGGCCTGGTTCATATGACGGAAAACAGGGCTGGCAGCGGCAATGTCATCTGCAACTGCTGTAACTGCTGCTGTATCGGCCTGCCCTATGCCAAAGACCCCGCCACCAGGGGGGTGATTCAGGCCAGCCGTTACCAGGCGATACTCGCCCCGGATCGCTGCAATAGCTGCGGTCTGTGCCTGGAGAGTTGCCCCATTTCGGCTATTTTGCCGGGAAGCGGCGAATTTCCTCTCTTTATCGGCGAAAGATGCTTGGGCTGCGGCCTCTGCACCAGCGCCTGTCCGACCGGCGCTATTTCCCTGGCGCCGGTTAGAGAACCAGATTTTATTCCGGCGTGATATTCGAGTAAGCCAATCCACGGACCGACAAACGGCCAGGACAAGGATATCATGTTCCGCACTACTCTGATTAACGACCCTTCCGGCGACCCGGGAGTTTACCTGGAATTCAGACACCTGCAACAGGCGGCGCTCTTTGACTTGGGGGATATCCACCGTCTCTTGCCCCGCCAAATGCTTAAAATTGGGCATATCTTTGTTTCCCACTGCCACGTGGACCATTTCATCGGCTTTGACCATTTGCTCCGGATCTGCCTGGGCCGGGACAAGCATCTTCACCTCTACGGTCCGGAAGGGTTTCTGGACAATGTGGGCAACCGCCTTAAGGCCTATAGCTGGAACCTGGTAAACAATTATACCAACGACTTCACTCTTTTTGTCACCGAAGTTACCAGCGACAGGCTGCTTAGGCAGACCTTCAAATGCCGCGACTCCTTTCGGCCCCGTGAGGAACCGACCAGCCACCCCTATCATGGCCTGTTAGTTGACAACCCTCTTTTTCAAGTCGAGACGGATATTCTTGACCACGGCATCCCCAGCTTGGCCTTCCGCTTCACCGAAAAAGAACGGATCAACATCAAAAAAAATGCGTTGCAGGAAATGGCCCTCCCAACGGGCAAATGGCTGATGGCGCTCAAGGATCATGTTGCAGCGGGCAAACCATCTGATTTTCCGGTTAGGATCTACTGGCGGGATGAGAACAGGGAGGTCAAGGAAAGGTTCCTGCCCCTAGGAGAGCTTCAGGAAAACCTCATTGTCATCAAGGCCGGTCAAAAGCTTTGCTATGTGACCGATGCAGCAGGAAGCCCGGATAACACAGAGCGGATTGTGCGCCTCGCCCAAGAGGTGGATATCCTTTATATCGAAGCGCCCTTCCTCCACCGGGATATTGACGTTGCCCGAAACAAACTGCATCTCACGGCCAAACAAGCGGGAAGCATGGCACGGTTGGCGGGGGCCAAGAAGCTCTGCCTTTTCCATTTTTCCCCCAAATACAAGGGCAGCTACGAGCTCATTATGGAAGAGGCCACAGAAGCCTGGGAATCGTAGTTGCTAATCATTTTGATTTATTATTAATGATGTGACTATGTTAGCATAGAAGTCGACAGAAATTGGGCGAAAGTTCCAAGTTATAGAAAGGCATTCCATGAAGTTAAAAATACCATACTATGCCCAAAGCGCCGAATTTACCTGTGGTCCCGCTTGCGTGCTAATGGTTTCCAAGTTTTTTTATCCCCATCTTAAGCTGACCCGGACGCTGGAGTTTGAGGTATGGCGTCAATGCAACATGATCGGAGTAAGAGGCGCCGACCCCTTCGGTATGAGCGTTCCCTTGCTCGATGATGGTTATCAGGTTCACTTGGCGACACAGCGCAGGAGGATGATCGACCCTGATTTGTGGAAGTGCAGACTGCGGGAACATAGCTTTACGCCGGAAGATGCAAGATTGGCCCTCTTCGGAATTGGCGAGAACAGGAAACGCGCTTTAGTCCGTGGCTTGACTGTTGAGTATGCCCGATTGACGATCGAGATGATTGCCAAGTCTTTAAGTGAAGGGTTCATCCCGATAGCATTGGTGCATATGGGAGTGGTGCACCAGTTTGACATTCCCCATTGGGTTGTGGTGACGGACGTTGCGGTGGATCATGTTGCCTTCAATGATCCTTATCCTCCTAAAGGGGGAAAGGACATCCGCGTGCGCCGAGAGGAGTTCCAAAAGATGCTAGATGATATTGGAACCCGGATCGGTATGAGTCCGTCAATCATCTTCATCAGCAAGAGTCAGCAGGTAACGGCTTGCTAAGAAGATCGGAGTGCGCAACAGCGAATCGGAGGGTCTGTTGCCAAAACCGCCTTTACAGTTTCTCTCCCCTCAAGGACGACTTTTGTAAAAAGCGCAAATATCGGGCAGCGGTTTCCTGGGGCTGCTCGATCATGGGAGCATGACCCACCTGGTCCATGACCTCTACCGTGGCCTGCGGTATGACAGAGGCGAGAATTTTGGCGCCCGAGACGTGCAGCACCCGGTCCTGCGCACCCCAGATGATGACAGTGGGGACTGGGAGTTCCTTCAGCATTACCTCCAGGGGTGGAGTATCGGCAAAACGGAGCTGCTGGAAGATTCGGCGATTGAGGGGCTCACGGGCGATGGCCTCCTGGGCCAGGACTTTCTTGATCGGCCAGGGTAAAAACGGCCTTTTTACAAAAACAAAATCCAGCAGGCCTTCATAGTCTTCCCTGCTTTCGGCAATGAGCGGATTGGGTTTCCCCGCCAGCAGCAGCTCAAAGAGTTCACTTGGTTCCGCAGCGGCAACGCCGGCCGGGGCAATTAACAAGAGGCTTTTTAAATCCTTCGGAAAGCGGGCGCCATAGGCCCCGGCGATATAGCCTCCCATCGAGTTTCCGCCTAGGTGAAAGGAGGTGATTCCCAAGGCACGGACAAATTCCTTGACCCGCTCGGCCTGGACGGGGATCGAATAATTGCCATCGGGCTCACTGGTGCTTTCCCCAAAACCGGGCAGGTCGGGGGCGATGACGCGGAAATGGGGGGTTAGATGCTTGCTAATCCTGGTCCAGTTGTCCTTGTTTGCGCCAAAACCATGAAGGAGCACGAGGGGATCGCCCTTCCCCCCTTCCAGATACTCAATTTTAAGTCCCTTTACCTCAAGATGATGCTGTTTTAATCCCCCGGCGTCCCTTTCCACCTTCCGCAGGAGATCGAATGTCGCCCCGGAAATTGAACAAGAGATGCCGACTAAACCAATGATGACAATCAAAAGAGACGAGACTATAATCTTTTTCATATCTTTACGATCTCCTTCCATTCAACGGGTGTGCGACAAATTTATGGCAGTCCAATCTTGCAGGGCCTAGACCCCCCCCCCTTTTTCCAAAGGGGGGCAGGGGGGATTTTCCCAAAGGGGGGCAGGGGGATTTATAATAAAAGCAAGAGGTTATTTTTAGTTCGTCAAATATCCCCCGACCCCTCTTTGGGAAGAGAAAAGGCCGCTCTACCCGTAAATCTGTCGCAGACCCCCATCAACACTATAAAGAGGATCACGCTCACGTAGTTCTATTCCTCAAGACAAAAGATCTGCTCCCCCTCCACTCCGGCTTTGTAACTACTCAGATCGCATTGTGACGTAATCTACAAGATACGCCTGATTTTGGCAATCAGGTAGTTTTCCCAGATAGGGGGGAATCGGGGTCAAGTCTTTACTGTTGACGACTTCGTAAAAAGTCCGGATGCGATGTTGCACTAAATTCCTACCTCGGTATTCCTTCTTGATAGGGCTGATAAAGCTATTTGATAGGTCATTTAACAGCTGTTTTTATTTGATTATACAGAAAGACCATTCAGGAGGTTCATATGCAGATGTTTTATCATTACCTCGAATACCGCCCGCGAAATGCTGGCAAATTCTTCATCGATCGGGATTGTTCCGGAAAAACACTGCCGCAGATAAGGGTCTTGTCCGAGGCCCGGGTTGAGATCATCGCCCAACCATTTATGCCGCGCCGCCTCCAGGGCCTCCTGCTCAGTTTTTTTCCCGGTTAATACCGCGCAAGCAAAGTCCCAGGAAAGATGGCCAAATATCTTCAGCGGTGATTTCAGTCCTGCCCCATACCAGTTCAAGACAGCCCGCAGGATGGCATCCGGGTCCGCCAGGGGACGGTATTCCCAGGTCTTATCCCGGGTTGCCAGAAGCGTCCTTCTGATTTCGACAGGCTTTTCTTTGGCATCATCCTTTTCAGCTCTGCCCTGAAGGGCCGCCCTCGTAGCGGACGCATTCATAATGACATGCTCGACCCAGGCACTCAGCAGATCCCGGCCATCTGTTTTTCGGAAGCAATGAATCAGCCGCCAGTCGGCAAAAATGTTTTCCAGCGGCCCAGTCACTAAATATCCATCACGCTCAATTCTCGCCTGTTGCGTTTGGCCGCTCGCACCTTTTCGATAGCTCTCCACCCGGGAAACAAACTTCCTAACCTCTTGATAACGCTCATTGTAATCCACCTTCCCAATAGTGCCGTGGGTGAGGATCCCCGTGGCTCTTATCATTTGCCAGACATCTTCCGACGTCCTATTCCCAGGCTCCAAGAGCAGATCCAGGATCATCTGATCCAACTGATAGCGGTCCAACCCGGCAAGCGCGAATTTTTCCCTGGGGGTGATCATTTCGTCACTATGAAGATAAATGCCCAGCCTCTTTTGGAGGAAATACCTTGCGGGATGACGAAAAAAACGCACCAGGTCGGCAATGGCAATATTTTTGAATTCATCCGGAGGATCAGGCAAAGCTTTGCGGATAAAAACTGCCCCCTGTTGGGGATCTGCTTCCAGAGCGCGGGCAGCCAGGCAATTTTGCCGGGAATAACTGAACAAGCCCGGCTTTTCCAAGCGCCGGGGGTCATCATCCGGGAAAAAATAAGAACGGTGGAAGGGTTGCAGGGGGTGGCAGGTTACCATCCAGTCCGTCGTTTTTTTCTCCTCGCTCCCCTCTTTGATGAAGGCCTGGTCGATGTAGTCAATAAGCTCGGAAACTGTTGCCGAGGGGGGAATTATGCTGTTATCCTGGTTGCTTTGACCAATATAACTGATCGCAAGACAATCTCTGGCCGATAAAATGGTCTGCAGAAAAAGATAGCGCTCCTCATCCCGCCGCGAGGGATCGCCCATTTTTGGTTTTTGCAGGGTCAAATCAAAGCCAAAGCGGGGGGACTGACCGGGGAAAGCGTCATAATTCATACCTAAAAGCCAGATGACCCGGCTGGGGATGCCGCTCATCGGAACAAAACTGCTGAAGGTTACTCCGCCGGTAAAAAATCCAGCCGCCCTGGGGTTGGAAAGTTTCTTTTTTAAGTGGTACTTAAGTGCGGCAAAATCGATTGGCTGGTGAAAGCCGGCTTCCTTTTCTATTAACGCCAGAGCCCTAACCTCCCTCGTCAGGCGATTCAGCTCTTCTAGCTCTGCCTCACCCACGGGCCGGAAGATGGCCAGCAGTCTGAGCAAAAATGCAGACCAGTGAGAAGGGGTCTTGTCTTTTTTTATTTCTGCCGCGCCAGTGAAGAGAAATTCAAGAAATTCAGCCATTTTACCCAGGGTTGCCCCCGCATCTCCTTCAATTGCGTCAAATGGCAGGACCCCATGGAAAATCCGCCCCTCATCATAAGCAAAAGCGTATCCCAAAAAGAGCCTGTCGAGCCCGGCCTGCCAGGTGTTTTCGTAAATGGGCGGCAAGCCGATATCTTCTTTACTTTCGGCATCCCTGCCCCAGTGGATCCTGGTTTTTATCACCCAGCGCCGGATTATTCGCGCCTCCTCCTCCGAAAGGTCAAATCTATTTCTGATGGGTTCAGAATCCAAGAGTTCTACCAAGCCTGACGCCTCATGGCGGCCGCCCAAGAGGTCCAGTAGCTTTAAGAAGGTATTGCCAACAGCTCCCTCTGCAAAATCGCTGCGATTAGCAATGGAAAAAGGGATCCGGGGATTTCCCGCATCGCCTACCAAATGAGATTTGGAGACACCGAAAACGGCCTCGATAAAGGGCGCATAGATTTCAATATCGGGGCACAGTACAAGAATATCTTTAGGTTTTAAGTCTTTGAGCTCTTCAAAGAGGAAAAGCAGGCCATCGTGCAAAACTTCTATTTCCCGCAAGGGACTGTGGCAGGAATGGATCATAAGCGAGCAATCCCGGGTGCCGATTATTGTCTTGCCCGCGGGCGTCTTTCCCCGGTCGGTTAACGTGAAGATATCATGCTGGATGTACGCCAGCATATTTGCGGCCGGTGGCTCCTCCGAAAGGTCATGGAGGTGCAGATTGAGCTCCATCAGCGAGGCGAGAAAATGTCTTGCCCCCCGGCCCAGCGAGGCCAAAATGCTGTTTCCGGTCTCCAGGTACAGGTCGTTTGGCTCGAAATTCCGTCCCGGGCTTTTCTCACTGATAATCCTGATCTGGTTGCCTATTTCCCGCTGTGAGCGGATGTCGGCCCAATATTCCCCTGAGGGGTTGAAAAAGAAGAGGTGGACTTCAATATAATTTGATAGTTCCTGTACTATATCCAGGTAAAATACGGGAAGAAAGTTTATGTTTACCAGCGATATCCGCCGGGGCAGGGAAAAAAATTCAGGGCCTTGCTCTTTTAATTGCCGAAAAAGGATGTCCCGCAAGGCCAGGGGGCTTTTTCTTCCTGTCAGCGGAAACAAATCCCGCCAGAGCCGGGCCTGCCAATCTTCTGCCGGGCCACTTCTCTGGGAGATCTCCCAGGCGCGGATAATCTCGGGCCGGAAAAGAAGGTACTTGTCAAAAGTCTCCGCCAGACGTTCGGCAAGCTGCAATGGCTTTAACCAGGAATCATTCTGCTGTGCTGCAGGGGAGGGGGCGCCGGAGTGGCCGGCCCTGGACCAGTTGCCCAAATAGGCATCCAGATCATCGCTACCGGCAGGCAAGCCCCGGGCAAGCAGTGAGAGCAGCCGCCAGGTTTCCGTTGCCGGCGAATAGTGAGACTGCTTCAATTCTTCAAATCCACTCAATCGGGAGAAGAGCTCGTCGGTAAAAACGCGAGAAAAGATGAAACGCACATTCGCGCAGATACCCAATCGCCGGGCCAGTTCCAGTGAAAGCCATCTTCCCAGCCCCATGCCCGGTATTAAAATGATCTCCTGCTGCATCGGCGAGTCGAGCGGATCAGAAAGCAGCCGGGCTAATTCAGCTACCAGCTTTTCAAAGCGATTGCCGTAGTACAGGTGGAGACCGGGCACGTACACTCCTTGGGAAAAAGGCTTTGGTGGTTGAATATCTTGACGCAAGTTGCTAAATAAAATTCTAGTGCAAATTGTCCGACCTGTGGTACAGGGTAAATCAGAGGCATGAATAAACAATTACGGCCAACCCTGGCCTACAGCTCCCATTATGAAGGAGGAACCAAATATGCGGCGACTGACAGTGATTACGGTATTTTTCTTGATGTTTCTTTTGCTTGTCCATGTTTTACCGGCTCCGATCACAGCCACCGACAAGATCGACCCCAAGATCATTTATGAACAGCGCTGTTCCAAGTGCCACAAGCACGACCGGGGAAAGCCAACCGAATCCCCTGAGTATTGGACAATGACCGTCGAACGAATGAGCAAGAAGCGCAACAGTGAAATTTCCGCAGCTGAGGTCGAGCTAATCACCAAATATCTGGTGGAAAACAGGACCAAGAAGTAAAATCCTTTAGTCGCCGCTACGACTTAGAAACGTCCTGGCCGCGCTTGATGAAAGTTGCCCGTATCCAACTCCAGTTGAGATAGACGTGAGCGGACACCGCTGCCAGCAGCAGCAGTCCGCCCCCTCGGTGAACGAACTTGAACCATTCATAGGGGATAGTTTCGTGTGCCAGTCCCGTCAGCGCCTGACTAAAAAAAATAAGGGCTAAAACAGGATTAACTATTCTAAGCGCATTTAGTTTGTTCATCTCCCTCGACTTCCGCAGTAATAATGATTAGGTTATTCCCGCCTGCCCTGCTCCGCCACAACCTCCAGCGACAGTCCTCCCCGAATCTGTTGCTTCAGGGTCACCCGGCAGTAATCGGCCTTTGTTGCCACTGAAATGTCTTCGACAATGACCGAAGATAGGGTCTCGGCAAACATGGCCTCATTGCGGAAGCTCCAGAGGTAAAGCTTGAGGCTCTTACTCTCCAGGCAAAGGCCCGCGGGATGGTAGAATATCTCTATATTGTAAAAATCAGGCTGGTTGGTGATGGGACAGTTACAGGTAAGCTCCTGCGAGGTGAAGGTAACTGAAGTAACCTGTTTAGGAGCGGCAAAGGTTTCCAGCTCCCGCGAGGGGCCTGAAACCCGTTTTCCCAGGGCCTTAAAGGGAGCCATATTAATCTCTGCCTCTCGTTCATCCATATTCGTAAAACTTGTGTTACCGTGAAATCGCTAGCCCATTTTTTCCTTGAGCAATGCTGCCCAGCGGTCGATCCCCTCGTTGGTCTTACAGGAGACCTCGATAATCGTAATTCCCGGATTGAGGCGACAGACCCGCTCCCTCAGGGCGGAAATATCGAAATCAGTCAATTCCAGGTAGTCGATCTTGTTGATGATCAACACTTGGCACACGCTGAAGATCAGGGGGTATTTCAGCGGCTTGTCATCGCCTTCCGGGACGCTTAGGATCACCACATTCATGTTCGCTCCGGTATCGAATTCGGCAGGGCATACCAGGTTTCCGATATTTTCAATGATAACCAGATCCAGGTCAGCCGGGTTCAACTTATTTAATGCCGCGCCGATCATTGTGGCGTCCAGGTGGCAGGCGCCGCCGGTGCGGAGCTGGACCACTGGCCGGCCCGTCTGGGCGATCCGTTCGGAATCCACCATCGATTCGATGTCGCCTTCGATTACGCCAATCCTCAGATCATTTCTCAGGGCCTCTATGGTCTTGAGGATCAGGCTTGTTTTGCCGCTGCCCGGAGACGACATGATGTTGAGCATGAACAGCTTGTTTTCCCTTAAATTACTCCTGATTTCATCAGCTTCGAGCTTGTTTCCCGCCAAAATATCTTTCTTGATGTCAATGAGCCTGATTTGAGTCATTTTAGATCACCTCAATGTTTTTGATATAGAACTCTTTTCCCGCCGTCAAGGCGAGATCATTGCTGCCGCATTCCAAACAGATGGCCTTTCCCCAGTTGCTTCTATCAATGTTCAACGCTTGCTTGCACTCCCGGCAGGTAAGAACCACGGGAGAACGTTCAATTTTAAGCAATGCTCCTTCCGCCAGGGTGTCCTTGCTCAGGTGATCGAAATACTTCTGCATCCATTCATCCAAGAGATCCGTCAGTTCGCCGACCCGGAGGTTTACCGCGACAATTCTACTGACCTCGTTTTTGTGGGCATGATCGAGAATAGTCCTTAAGATGTTAGTCATGACGGAAAGTTCATGCATTGCCCATCTCCTGCGGCCTGGTAGTTGCGCCTCCGATGTTGGCGCCAGATGCGTGGCCCGGCGCCAGCTCGCGGCTCTGTAACATGGCCATAAAGGGCATGACAAGAATTAATTTCTATTGACAGGCCAGGCAGGCATAACTATATTGCCTCCGGCTTCGGCTATTTGTTGGAATCATATAAAATTTTTACTGAAGCGGTCATATTTTCGATTCTTACTTTCACGGGATATTTAGTGGCTGTGTTTGCTGCGATACTCAAATTACCCGCCCTTTGGATTCGTCGCCTGTACGATTGGACTATTGCCTGGTCCGGGACCAAAAGCGCCTCGTGGGCGCTTTTTTTCATCGCCTTTGCGGAAAGCTCTTTTTTCCCCATTCCTCCGGATGTGCTTGTGATTGCCATAACACTGGCTAATCCGCACCGCTGGTGGCAGACCGCAGCCATCTGTACCATTGGCTCCGTCTTGGGGGCGGTGGCGGGCTATCTTATCGGCTGGACCCTCTACGAAGCTATTGGCAAGGCAATTGTAGATTTTTACAAACTTCAGGGGACGATGGATATTATCGGACAAAAGTACGCCCAAAACGCTTTTCTTACGGTTTTGACCGCTGCCTTTACCCCGATTCCCTACAAAGTGATAACCATCGGCGCCGGTCTTTTCAAAATATCCCTGGGCACCCTGATCACTGCTTCGATCCTGGGCCGTGCGGGAAGATTTTTTCTCGTTGCGGGGCTTTTGCGATTGTATGGCCCGGCAATTGTAAAAATCATCGAGAAGTATTTCAATTTGCTCACTGTGATTTTTATGCTATTGTTAATTGGCGGCTTTTGGTTGCTGGGATATTTATGATATTTCTTCTGGAGACAAGCGGTGAGTAAAAAAATCGGTATTATTTTAGTTTTCGGTATCCTCTGGCTTGGTTTGGCCCCGCTGGCTTATGGAGAGACCGGCAGTATTTTCAGACTGGGGAAAGATGTCGTAATTAATAAAGAGGACCGGGTAAAACATGTCGTGTCATTTGGTGGCCAGGTCACTATAAGTGGCCAGGTAGAAGGAAGTGTATTGTGTCTCTTTGATTCGGTTGTTTTGACGGAATCGGCCCGGGTCGAGGGGGATGTTGTTTCCCTGGGCGGGATAGTGGTTCGGGGCCGAGACAGTGTTATCAAGGGACACGTAAACGAAATAAATATCACCGAACTGTCCGATGCGATTTCCATGGTGTTAAATGAGGAGTGGGAAGGATGGTCCTGGATATTTGCGTTTGTGTCCATGTTTTTCCTGCTGTGTCTTTTGGTATTGGGGGTAATTGCCTACGCCGTCATACCAAAACAGATGAAAGTCATTGCGGAAGCAATTATCGCAGCGCCCTGGCGGGTAGGCTGTTGGGGAATAGTGGGGTTAATTTCCATAATCCCGTTGGCGGTGCTTCTTACCATGTCGGTGGTGGGGATCGTCCTGGTCCCGCTGGAGATGACCATTGCCATGACGGCCTCGGTACTCGGATTTATCGCCGTGGCGCAACTGGTGGGTCAGGCAACTCTGGTTCTGTTAAAAAGACCAGACCGCGGTGTAATGACTCAGACTTCTTTGGGACTGGCAATCATCTGGCTGGTGGGCTGGATCCCCTATGTGGGCTGGATGCTCAAGGCTCTGGTCATCGTGGTTGGGCTGGGCGGCGTACTGGTAACCAGGTTCGGCACTTTCCGTGATTGATTGCCCTGCAGGGGCCAAACAGACCCCTGCAAACGGACCCCTGCAGGATGAAAAGTTACCCCGTTACTCCATATTTTTCATGGCTTCCACGAGTTCCCTTACGGCGCCGGCGGATTTTAAGAGCGCTGATTGCTCCTGTGGGGTCAGGCTGATCTTTATTATTTCCTCAACACCATCCTTGCCCAACTTTACCGGAACGCCGACAAACAATCCGTTTATCCCGTACTCCCCTTCCAGATAGACGGCGCAAGGCAAGATCTTCTTTTTATCCTTGAGGATCGACTCAGCCATTTCCACCGCCGAAGAGGCCGGGGCGTAGTAGGCGCTGCCGGTTTTAAGAAGGCTCACAATCTCGGCTCCGCCGTTTCTGGTACGCTGCACCAGGGCTTCAATGCGCTCGGGCGACAAGAGCTCCGTAATCGGCACGCCCGCCACCGTGGAGAACCGCGGCAGGGGGACCATCGTATCGCCATGTCCTCCCAGAACCAGGGCTTGAATATTTTCCACCGAAACGTTCAATTCCCGGGATATGAAAGTCCTAAACCTGGCGGAATCGAGTACGCCCGCCATGCCCATTACCCGGCTCTTGGGCAGGCCACTTGCTTCATAGGCCACGTGACACATGGCGTCCAGAGGGTTACTGACCACGATCAAGATGGTATCGGGCGAATATTTGATAACCTCTTTGGTAACACTTCCCACGATCTTCTTGTTGGTTGCCAGTAAGTCATCGCGGCTCATGCCTGGTTTTCTGGGTATGCCGGCGGTGATAATGACGATGTCGGAGCCGGCTGATACCTCATAGGTATTGCTGCCCAGTACCTTGGCATCGTGTTTTTCCACCGGCGCCGCTTGGGCCAGATCGAGGGATTTCCCCTGTGGCACCCCTTCGATAATGTCAATGAGCACTACATCACACAATTCCTTTTCCGCGAGGCGCTGGGCAGCGGTTGCCCCCACATTGCCCGCACCGATAACCGTTATCTTTTTATTCATATCTTCCTCCTGCTGCTACTTGGTGACTTCGTAAAAAATCAAAAAACGCTGGTTTACGGACAGCTGTATTTATTTATAATAAACAGGCGCTGATTACAACCGGGAATCCAGCGGAAAAAAACAGGCCATTTAAGGCCACTCCGACAATTCACCAAATCCCCCCTGCCCCCCAATGCTCACGGGGGGTAAAACCGACCTTACTATTGTCCTCTTTGGAAAATTAACCCTCCAACTTGTCCCCCTCTTTGGGAAAGAGGGGTTAGGGGAGATTTGCTTAAACTATAGCAATCGACACATCCATCTGGCGCCGCACCATAAAGAATATTTGTCGGCGTAATATTAACTGCTTCACGCCTTGGCCAGTGTCCAGATGCCGATGCCGATGAAACCTATTCCCGCCAGGTAGCTTAGGTATCTCGTGTTGATGTGTTGAGAGATCAGGCCGCCCACCAGCACCCCGATCCCCGCCGCGATAACCAGGGCCAGAGAGGCACCGACAAACACGGTCATCTTGCTAACCTCTCGATCCGCGGCGAAAAGAAGGGTCGCCAGTTGCGTCTTGTCGCCCAGTTCGGCTAAAAACACTGTGGCGAAAACGGTTACTAAAACTTTGAAGTCCATATGATCCCTTCTTAAATCAACCGAAAAACGCCGTTGAAAAAGCAGCTATGAGCAAGGCGGGCAGCATGTTGACGACCTTAATATTTTTAATCCCCAGCAAATTGATGCCCAGACCGATTAACAATAAACCGCCCACCGCAGTAATTTCATTGATGATGGCCTGGGTTAAAAAAGTCTGCAGAGACCCAGCCAGGAGAGTCAGGCTTCCCTGATAAAGAAGCAATGGGATGGCAGAAAAGATTACTCCGATACCTAACGAAGCAGCCAGGGCGATGGAAGAAAAGCCATCCAGAATGGATTTGGCGTAAAAGAGATTCGGCTTGCCCCCGAGACCCTCCTCGATTGCGCCCAGAATAGCCATGGAGCCTACGCAGAAAAGCAGCGTTGAGGTAATTAAGCCATCAGTAAATTTTTCTTCCTTGGTCTTGATCTTGCGGCGAAGCCACTGGCTGCCCTTTTGGAGATATTTTTCAATATCCAAAAGCTCGCCCAGAATCGAGCCCGCAACGATACTCATAATCATGATCAAAAGTTGGTTGCTTTTTGAGGCCATGGTAAACCCCAGGAAGATTGTAAACAGGCCAATCCCCTGGAAAGCCATCCCGGTGACTCTTTCCGGCAATCTGGCATGAACGAGCAGCCCGATGAGACTTCCTGCAATAACTGCCGCGGCATTGACGATTGTTCCTCGCAAAGACTTTCCCCTGTTGGTTAAATAAGTTGGTAGAATTGCACTTGGGGGACGGCTCGGCAAAAAAGGCCCTGCGGCATGGCGAGCAAATCATGAGGAGTGAGGGGGGGCGCATAAAGCCCGCCCCTACGCCGTGCGCTGCAAGCCTGCCCCGCGAAGGCGGGGGAAGGATTCAGCGCATCGCCGCATCCGCCTTTTTAGCGAGTTGTCAAAAAACAGAGGGCCGGCCATAAAAAGGCCGACCCTCTTGAAAGCCTATGGTGGGTCAGGGCAGAATTGAACTGCCGACACTCGGATTTTCAGTCCGATGCTCTACCGACTGAGCTACCGACCCATGCATCCCGCCAGCCCTCAGGCATCACCGTCTATCCAGCTTTCTATTAAATGCCCTTTTCTTTGTCAAGGTATTTCTCGTCCGGGGGTTTAATTATCGTCGATGGCCTTTGATAGCTCGTTTTCCCCGTCATCAGGAGGGATTATATCTTTCTGTGCCTCTTCTTGCGGTGGCGTCTCCGGCGGTTTCGGGATGATCCGGTCGCGCGGGATGTGAATTACGATCGAGCCCGCCAGTTTGTCATGCCAGCCCTGCTTTCGGCGATCAAAAATCGCCCAGAGAAAGCCGAGATAAAAAACCATTCCGGAGATGATATATCCAAGCCAGCGAATGAAGGCCCGGCGGAAATTCATGTTTTCCCCGTTTGCGCGGATGACGTAGAGACCGAAAAGCATCTTCCCTGGCGTCTGGCCAGTATAGCCGATGAAATAGCTAAAGTATATAATCGCAAGCAGAATGACGGCAAGGTAGTAGAGGAAAATAAATCCCCGGGTCATTTCAGTGGTGTGACCCAGCAACAGATCCTCCAATATTTGGCCCGAACCGGAGGCCGCCAGATGGGCCATTAGACCGAGGATGAACAACAGGACACAGAGGCCCACCAAAATTGCCTTATCCACCAAAATCGCCGCGGCGCGACGCCAGAAACCGCCATAAACTGAAGGTATCATTTTTTGCCTCCAATGTTTGACGACTTCGTAAAAAGCCCCGATGCTGCGTTGCGCTACATCCCTCCCCCGTTTTCACGGGGGCAGGCTTGCGGCGTACCCAAAAGTACGCCTCATTCCTCAGGATTTGCGCGCCTTGCCTGCGGCCTTTTTACGAAGCCGTCCCAAAACTTACGTTTTGCCGACTTTTTACGAAGTCGTCATGTTTCCCAACTGCCCAAAAAACCAGTTTCGTATTGAATAATTGCCATAATAACCATCAGCGCCGTATCCACTTTGAAAACCTGCCGGCCGAGGCTTACGGAAATGAACCCTTGGTTAACTGCCTCTGCAACCTCCTGCCGGGTAAAGCCTCCCTCCGGTCCAATGACGATGGCAACCCGGGATGTTTCTGGCCGCGAGGGCGCCAGCAGCAACTCCCTTATGCCCCGCTGCCGTTCTTCTTCCCAAAAGATAAGTTTTAGGGCGCAGACGGGCAACTGGGTCAGCATTTGCGAGAAATGAGTTAGCTCCTCAATCCTGGGAAAGCTAGCCCTTCCCACCTGTCTTGATGCTTGCCGGGCGATCTTTTGCCAGCGCTCCACCTTAGCCCGGGCCTTATCCCCTTCGAGGAGTGGGATGGTTCTGGCCGAGCGAAAGGGAATGATCATTGTGGCGCCCAGCTCCGCTGCCTTCGCCACCAGGAAATCCATCTGGCTGCCCTTTACCAGCGCCTGAGCCAGGGTAATATCCAGCTGAACGCCTGGGTTATCACCCGGGCCGGTTATCTCCACCATTGCGACTTCGGGATGAACTTGCTTAATCATACCAGGGAAACAGCCGTTATTGCCGTCCAGGACATAGATTTCATCTCCTGGTTTCAGGCGTAATGTCTGCCGGATATACCGCAGGTCCCCCCCGTCGACGAGAATTGTCATTCCAGGTTGGATCTCTTGCGGGTGGAATATCTTTGGCTTGGTCATTTCACAACACCCGTCCGGCAGATGAAGCATAGCCATTCTTCTTGGGTCAGGAGTTGATAATCGTTGAAGGGGGGCAAAAGAAAACTCCTTTCCATTTCTTCTTTTTGCGAGTCGATGATGCCGGAAATCACCAGTTGCCCTCCGGCTGCCAAAAGGGAGGAAAAACGGGGACGCAACTCTATCAGTGCTGAAAGGGTGAGATTGGCCAGAATCAAGTCGAAATGAGATGTCATTGAGGCGACTGGCTGGTCGCCAAAGGCTATGTACGGGACATTATTAATACAGGCGTTTTCCCTGGCGGTTTCCACCGCCAGAGCGTCGATGTCGATCCCGATTACCTGGCCTGCTCCCAGTTTTGCCGCACCAATGGCCAGAATCCCTGTGCCGCAGCCGATATCGAGCACCCGGAATTGTTCCCGGTCTCTTGCCTGCCCCAGGATCATTTCCAACGCCTCCAGACACATCTGGGTGGTCGGATGATGACCGGTTCCAAAGGCCATACCGGGATCGAGGGTTATCACCAGGTCCTTATCTCCCGGTTCAAAGGCTTCCCAGGATGGTTTGACGAGAAGGTTCTGCCCAATCCGAAAGGGTCGGAAAAACTTTTTCCACTCCTGCCCCCAGTCCTGTTCGGCTATGAGCCGTGTGGATAAGGAGGCAGCGGGACTTTGGGGAAAAATTTTCTCCAGATCCTCGATGTATTTGCTCAGGGAGGCAGTTTTAGTTAAAAAGGTATCGTCATCAGGCAGGTAGGCCGTCAATGATTGATATTCTTCGTCAGCCGGGCAATATCCCGGGGTAACGGGAAGATCCTGGTAAAATCCCTCTGCTCCGATTTCGGCAAGATAATTAGCCAAAGAGTCAACAAGTTTAGCTGGCGTTTTGATCTCTATTTGCCACCAGGTCTTTGGTAATGGTTTGCTGTTCATCTATGACTCCGGGCCAAATGATTTTCGTCAAACTATAGCGTTTAATCAGAGAAAACTCAAGAAACTTGACTTTGCCCGTTGTTCATGGTAGCCGAAAAATTAAATTCCGGTAATTCGAAAGAACTAATAATTGAGCTATTATCCTATACTTCTAGATATCAGGGGCAAAAGTTGCGTTATTGTCGGGGGCGGGGAGGTGGCATGGCGCAAGGCCCGGCGGCTTTTGGACTGCGGAGCAGTGGTGAGAGTTGTTTCCCGACAGCTCGGCCGGGGAATGCGGGAATTGAAGCGCCAGGGACTGGTGGAACACCTTCTGGCAGACTATCAGCCATCCTGTCTGGACGGCGCCTTTATGGCAATAGGAGCCACCAATCGGCATGAAGTCAATGAAAAAATAGCCTATGACGCAGGTCAGTTGGGCATTTTGGTCAACATTGTGGATGACCAGTGTCGCGGCAATTTTATTCTGCCTTCTTTGGTCCGTCAGGGCGATCTGGTTATAGCCATTTCCACGAGCGGCAAAAGTCCGGCCCTGGCCCGTAAGCTAAAGGATGAACTTGCCCGCCAATTTGGAACCGAATATGCAATTCTCCTCAATATTTTAGGTGAAATCCGCCGTCTGGTCCTCGCCCAGGCCAGGGAGTCAGGAGATAACAAAAAAATCTTCTCCCTCCTTGTCAACTCCCCACTGTTGAAACAAATAAGACAGAAAGATGCTGCCGCTGCGGCCAGGACGATTCAAGATATTACAGGCATCGCCATTGATATGACGACTGCCTGGGAACGACAGACGTGATCCCGCGGCCAATTTTTATTTGTAATGGCATCTTTTTTGCCACGGCTAAAGAGGCTTGACATGGACATGATATTTTTCAAGATTGCCCTGGTGTTGGCATTGTTCAGCGCCATTTGCTACCTGATTTCAATCCTGATTAAGCGCGTTTTGGCAGCTAAGCTTGGCACTTGGATTTTGCTTTTGGTCCTGTTCTTTTTGACGATCTCTTTCGGTTTTCGCTGTGTCACCACGGGCGCAAGCAACCTGCTTACCCAACATGGAGTTTTAGCTTTTTTTGCCTGGGCTATTTCCGCGGGCTACCTGACGTTGCAACTGAAAACTAACACTCGGGTACTGGGGGTGCTGGTCGCGCCGGTGGTCTCCGTAGTTTTGATGGGAGCTGCGATCGGGGTCGGGGCGGCGGTGCCAATGCCGGGACCGCTCCAAGGTTCCCTGGTGCCGCTGCACGTTATCCTTACCCTGACGGGAGAGGCTCTGCTTGTCATCGCCTCTATTGCGGGCGTCATGTATCTCATTCAGAATGAGGCCATCAAGAAGAAACGGATAACCAGCCTAACTAGGCTCTTGCCTTCCCTGTCCGATTTGGATCGGATCAACCACATCAGCCTGCTTGCGGGATTCCCTTTGCTCACTCTTGGGATTCTGTTCGGTTTAGTATGGGCCAGCAGTGTCTTGAGCGGCAACTGGCAGTTGGACCCCAAATTCATCTGGGCGGCGGTTGTCTGGCTATTGTACGGCGCCCTTATTTACCAGCGGCTCTTTCTTGGTTGGAAGGGACATCGGCCCGCTTTTTTTTCCCTGGCCGCCTTTTGTTTACTCCTGGTTTCATACATAGCGGTTGAGTATTTAATGCCCAGCATCCATAGGTTTATTTGAAGAAATGCAGATCCTGCTCGTTGGCTTGAATCATAAAACGGCGCCGCTGGAGCTGAGGGAAAGATTATGCCTGTCCTGGGGAAGGGATACTGATCCCCTGGTTGCGATCATGAACCTACCCCCGGTGAAGGAGGCGATATACCTGTCAACCTGCAACCGCATCGAGGTGATGGCAGTCCTCCATAGCGGCCAGGAGGAAGTCGCCGGATTGAAAGAATTGCTTTTGGCCCACGGCAACCTCTGTCCGTCTGAGATGGAACGTTGCATCTATGTTCATCGTGATCTCGCTGCGGTTGGCCACCTGTTTCGAGTGGCATCAAGTCTTGATTCGATGATAATGGGTGAAACACAGATACTGGGGCAGGTCAAGGAGGCTTACCGCCGGGCATCGCAGAGCAATGCAACGGGACTTGTTCTCAATAAGCTTCTCCATCATGCCTTCCGGGTGGCCAAGCGGGTAAGGACGGAAACCGGCATTGCCCAGAATGCAGTTTCGGTCAGCTACGCGGCGGTAACTTTAGCCAAAAAGATATTCGGCTACTTGAAGGACAAAAGGATTCTCCTGGTGGGAGCTGGTGAAATGTCTGAACTGGCAGCGAGACAGCTAGTCAAGTATGGTGCTGATAAAATAATCATCGCCAACCGGACGTTTGGCCGCGCTTTGGAATTGGCGGAAGAATTCCATGGTGAAGCGATAGACTGGAAAATGCTGCCTCAGGCGCTGGCAGAAGTAGATATAGTAATAACCTCCACCGGAGCTGCCGACTATATTCTTAGCGCAGATACGGTAGCGCAGGCGGTGCGGGAGCGGAGGAATCGCCTCTTACTTTTGATTGATATTGCGGTGCCCCGGGATATCGATCCCGCCGCCGGGGAAATGGAAAACGTATTCCTTTATAATATCGATAACCTTCAGGATATCGTCGATGACAACGTCAAGCGGCGGGAAAAAGAGGCGCAAAAGGCAGAGCTGATTATCAAAGAGGAACTGGACCGATACCTCTGCTGGCGGGACAGTCTGGAGGTGGTTCCGACGATCAATTTGCTGCGGGCAAAGTTTGAAGGCACGATGAATGGCGAGTTGCAACGCTACTCGCACTGGCTCAAGAGTATCGGTGAGGAAAACCAGAAGCAAGCGGAAATCCTCCTGCTATCCGTTATAAATAAACTTTTGCATGATCCGGTTACGACCCTCAAGGAGGAGAGCGGGAATAACGGTGCCGCCCCCTATATTCTTGCCCTGCGGCGTCTGTTCCGGCTGGAGGGTAGATGATCAGGCGGTAAAAAGTTAACCCCCCTCCCTTGATGGCAGAGGGCTGGGGCAAGGGTGATAATAGTCGATATATCGAATCTTTACATCACCATCCCCCTGCCCCCTCCCACCGGGGGAGGGGAAATCGCAGTTTTTGCCGCATCGTTAAAAGCGACGGTATCATAACAAGTCGTCCGTCTTAGAGAGGAACAAAATAGCCATGTTTGAAGCCCTTACAGAAAAGTTTGAAAGCATATTCAAAAAATTAAAAAGCCGCGGCCGCTTGGATGATGAAAGCATCAGGGAAGCCCTCAAGGAGATCCGGATGATCCTTCTGGAGGCGGATGTTAACTTCCGGGTGGTCCGGGATTTTATCGAAGAAGTCCGTGTCCGAGCCATTGGTCAGGAGGTGGTTGACAGTATTACTCCCGGCCAGCAGGTTGTAAAGATTGTTTATGATCGCCTGGTGGAATTGATGGGAGGGAAGGGCGCTCAGCTTCGGTTGTCCGGCCGCCTCCCCGCACCGATAATGCTGGTGGGACTTCAGGGCAGCGGCAAAACCACTACCGCGGCGAAACTTGGCAAATATCTTGCCAGTCAGGGCAAACGGGTTGGCCTTGTCTCCGCTGATGTCTACCGCCCAGCAGCCAGACAGCAGTTAAGGATACTCGCTAACAACGCCGGCCTTAAATATTTTGAAGAAGAGGGCAACGACCACCCCCTTAATATCTGCGCCCAGGCGATGGAGGCGGCCCGGCAGGGCGGTTACGATGCTTTGATTATCGATACCGCGGGCAGATTGCATATCGATGCCGAGATGATGGAGGAGCTTAAAAAAATTAAGGGGCTTGTCAATCCGGCGGAGATACTCTTTGTTGCCGATGCCATGACTGGGCAGGAGGCGGTGAACGTAGCCGGAAAGTTCAATGAACTGCTTAATGTCGACGGGGTCATCCTCACCAAGATGGACGGAGACGCCCGGGGCGGCGCTGCCCTGTCTCTTAGGGCTGTAATCGGCAAGCCGATAAAATTTATCGGTGTCGGTGAAAAGATCGGCGCGCTGGATGCTTTTCATCCGGAGCGGATGGCATCGAGAATACTGGGCATGGGTGATATTGTCAGCCTGGTGGAAAAGGCCCAGGCCGTCATGGATGAGAAGGCGGCCCGGGAAATGGAGCGGAGGATTCGGAAGAATGAATTTACCCTGTCAGATTTTAAGGAGCAGCTTAACCAAATTCGCAAGATGGGCCCCCTGCAGGACATTCTGAAAATGATCCCCGGCTTGGGGAAGAATAAGGCCCTGGCGGGTGTTACGGTAGATGACAAGGATATAGTCAGGTATGGCGCTATTATTGATTCCATGACCGTCAAAGAGAGGATGAATTTCTTGATAATTGACGGAAAGAGACGCAAGAGAATTGCTGCCGGCAGTGGTTCCACTGTGCAGGACGTTAACCGCCTGTTGAAGAACTTTGCCGAGATGCGAAAGATGATTAAAAAAATATCCACGAAAGAGGGGATGAAATCGCTCAGAAGGGGGAATTTCCCCTTTCAATAGCTTTCTCTTTGTGATAAATGTCCCAATCTTTACAGACAAAGGAGGTGAGATAACGAAAACATGGCAGTAAAAATCAGACTGACGAGAATGGGTAGTAAGAATAATCCTTTTTACCGGGTTGTGGCAGCCGATTCCACGGCTCCGCGGGACGGGCGGTTTTTGGAGATCTTAGGCTATTATGATCCCAAGAAGGAACCGGCGGAAGTGGTTCTCAAAGATGAATTGATCCTGGCCTGGCTGGCCAAGGGGGCAAGGCCAACAGAGACGGTTTCTCAACTCCTGGAGAAAAAGGGAATCATGTTGCCACGCTAATAAGGATAGCAAACAGGGTTGACTAAATTTTTTTGTGGATATGCCAAGGAGGGGACACTTGAGATTTGGGACTAATATCGAATCTCCTGTGGCTTGGTTAATCGCTCTTCAAATTGTTCACTTTGCTTTTCACTGCCGCGGGAGGTAATTGGGATGAAGGAACTGATCAAGCTTATGGCGCAGGCTTTGGTAGACAATCCTGATAAGGTAGAAGTATCAGAAATTATTGGTGAACAGAGCTCGGTATTTGAGCTGCGGGTAGCGAAGGAAGACCTGGGGAAGGTCATCGGTAAACAAGGCCGAACGGCCAAGGCAATGAGAACCATTCTGTCTGCAGCCTCAACGAAGATGCGTAAGAGGGCAATGCTGGAGATAATAGAGTAACATGAGCGATATCCTTGAGATAGGGGTGATCACCAAGGCCCATGGTCTCAAGGGGATGATGAAGGCAACCTCCTTTCTGGTGGGAAAATTCACGCTCAAACCAGGAGATAAGATAATCATAGCCCAAAACGGTCAGAATGTTTCCTGGGCGGTAGATGCCTTCAGTGCCCAAAGGGGCCACTTCTTTCTGAAACTGGAAGGGATAGATACGCTTGAGGCAGCGCAAAAGCTGCTTGGCGGCGCGGTATGGGTGTCCAAAGACCGGCTGCCGCCCCTCGAAGAAGGAGAATACTATTGGGCCGATCTCATCGGACTTGAGGTGGTTGACGAAGCGGGAGAACTTCTGGGGCGGATAGAGGAGATATTTCCGGCCGGCAGTAATGACGTTTACGTCTGCCGGAACGCGGGAACGGAGCTGTTTTTGCCCGGCATTGTCGATGTTGTAAAGGAGATCGATTTAGGAAAAAAGCTGATGCGGGTGCGCCTGCCGGCAGGGCAAGAGTGATTTCATAATATGATCCGCTTCGACATCCTTACCCTTTTTCCGGAGATGCTCTCATCGCCTCTCGAACACAGCATGATAAAAAGAGCCTGCGATCGGGGCCTGGTGGAAATACGCATCCATGACATCCGGGCTTATGCCGAGGGGAAGCATCGGGTGACCGATGATGAGCCTTACGGCGGCGGCGGCGGGATGGTCATGAAGTTGGAACCAATTGACCGGGCAATCTCTGCCATCGTAACCAACCGTGAGCAGGCAACGGTAATCCTGCTTACGCCGCAGGGCGAGACCCTAAATCAGGAGATAGCCGCAAGCCTTGCGGGCTTAAGTCAACTGGTGCTTATCTGCGGTCATTATGAGGGAATTGACGAGCGGGTGCGGGAAAATCTGGTAGACAGAGAGATATCCATCGGCGACTATATTTTGACCGGCGGCGAACTGTCGGCCCTGGTGCTGGTTGACTCGGTAGCAAGGCTGGTGAAGGGCGTCCTGGGGAATGACCAATCGGCTGGCGATGATTCCTTCGCAACCGGCCTTCTGGAGCATCCTCATTATACCCGACCGGCGGAATATCGGGGATGGGGAGTTCCGGAAGTATTGCTAAGTGGAGATCACAAGAAGATAAACGCCTGGCGCAGAAGGGAGTCCTTGAAAAGAACCTGCCTGAGGAGGCCGGATCTTCTGGAAAAACAGATACTGACTGAAGAAGACCGCCGGATACTGGAAGAGATTAAGGCAGATATGAGACAGGCCGTATGATGAGCAGGTTGCATAGGCCAGGAGCCGGCTCACCCGTTGGCCGCTTAAACCCAGGTGAAAAGCCGGATGCCGGATAATCTGCATATCGCCCTCCTGCATTATCCGGCATACAATAAAAGGGGTGAGGTGGTGGCCACGGCGGTTGCGAACATGGATATCCATGATATAGCCAGGACCGCCAGAACGTATGAGATTAGCAAGTATTATATCGTCACCCCGATTGCATCCCAGCGGCTGTTTGTGGAAAGTATCCTGGCCCACTGGCGACCCGGCGGAGTGGCCGGCAGCTACAATGCCGATCGCTCGGAGGCTCTGAAGACAGTGTTTGTTAAGAAGTCGCTTGCTGAAGTTGTTGGTGATATACGTTTTTGCAGGGGCCGGGAAGCTAAGCTCGTTGCCACCGGTGCCAATCTGGCGGGTAATCTTATTTCCTGTGCCGATATGCGGCGACTCATAGGCGAAGGGAAAGAGGATTACCTAGTGCTTTTGGGCACCGGATGGGGGATGGCGCAAGACGTTATCGCCGCAGCTGATTATAGACTGGAACCCATCAGTGGAGCGGGGCAGTACAACCATCTTTCGGTCCGCGCTGCGGTGGCGATAATCATTGACAGATTGTGCCACGGCCGCTAACGGCGCGGGCAGGTATCTTTTACGAAGCCGTCACATTTGATAAGAAGGAGTGAGTTTTCTATATGAATGTCATTGAGATGCTGGAAAAGGAACAGATGAGGGGCGATATCCCCAGTTTTAGCACTGGCGACACCCTGAAGGTTTTCGTGCGGATTGTTGAGGGCCAGAAACACCGGATTCAGGCCTTTGAAGGAGTTGTGATCCGCAAGAAGAGGGGGGACTGCCGGTCGAGCTTCACGGTGAGAAAAGTTTCCTATGGTGTGGGAGTGGAAAGGACATTTCCACTGCATTCACCGGCAATTGATAGAATTGAGGTGGTCTCCCGCGGCGCGGTGCGCAGATCTCGTCTCTACTATCTGCGGGCGCTGGTCGGGAAAAAGGCCCGGTTAAAACAAAAGGCCTACGTGTAGCGCTACCCGGTTGGACAGAGGAAGGACCGAAGGATAACTTAAATCCCGATCGCACCTTAAGCACCGCGGGATACGATAATACGGACTAAAGTCTCCCATGAACAGCTTCGAAATGAGGGCTGCGCAGCTGGGTTTTAAGAATATCGCCGGAGTGGACGAGGTGGGCAGAGGACCTTTGGCGGGCCCACTGGTTGCTGCGGCGGTTATTCTACCCCCAGGCTACCATCATCCGGAGATCGACGACTCGAAGAAGATATCTTCCGTCAAGAGAAAAAAGCTCTACCAGGTGATTTTACAAAACGCTCTTGCTTTTGGTTTCGGGGTAGCGGAGCCTGGACTTATCGACGAAATTAATGTCCACCAGGCCACCTTGCTGGCCATGGAGGAGGCAGTTTCTTCACTAAGCCCGCAGCCGGACTATCTGCTCATCGATGGCCTTCATGGTCTTGCCCTGCCCATTTGTCAGCAAACCATTGTCCAAGGGGATAGCCTCAGCATATCCATCGCGGCCGCCTCCATAATCGCCAAGGTTTCCCGTGACCTGATTATGGAGACCTATCACCGCCAGTATCCCCAGTATAATTTTGCCAAAAATAAAGGCTACGGAACCAGGCAGCACCAGGAGGCCATCAGGACATACGGCCATTGCAAAATCCATCGGCGTTCTTTTAAGCTGAAAGCTTGCGGCCATTGGCAATCGCTGGAACTTTTTGAGCCATGAATGACGACTTCGCAAAAAGTCCGGATGCGGCGTTGCGCTGCATCCCGCGTCACTGCGGCGTACCCGGAAGTACGCCTCATTCCTCGGGATGTGCGCGCCTTGCCTGCGAACTTTTTACAAAGCCGTCCCCAAACCAGTGTTTTTTTTGAGTTTTTACGAGTTCGCCATGACTGACAAAAGCCGCCTATTAAAAGGCAAGGAAGGCGAGGATCTGGCGGTAAGATACCTCCAACGGGCGGGCTACCAGATTGTGGAGAGGAACTTTCGTTGTCGGCTGGGGGAAATAGATATTATTGCCAGAGATGGAGATACCATCGTATTTTTGGAGGTGAAAACCAGGACTTCCGCAAGTTACGGCGCCCCCGAAGCGGCGGTGAACCAGGCAAAGCAGAAAAAGATATCCTTGGTGTCGCTGCAGTACCTGCAGTCCAGAAATATCTTAGACGTCCCCGTCCGCTTTGATGTGGTGGCACTGGAGCGGTCATCAGCCGGCCATGATATCCGGTTGATCAGGGACGCCTTTGATATAGACTGGCAATAAGTGAAGCGCAACAAATGCACCTGGAGTTTTTACCACATCATCATTATTGTTTGGCCCCTTCCTGACTGTCGGTCATCGCCATAAGGGAACGGAAATTGGACAGAGAATACAAATGGGCATAGATCCAAGTTAAATAACCTTCCCGGAAGAGATGGAGCACCCGATCATCAGCCAATTCCAACAGGGCTTCTTCATCAATCATCAAGAGTCCGGCAAAGCCGATCTTAGCGCCGGTTGGCATGGTAATATTTGCCGTAACTTCCTTGAAAAGGCCGTAGCCCTCAATAAGGGACATAAACGCCTTGGTCTTTTCAAACTGCAACTGGTAGTTTTGTAAAAATTCGATCACCTTTTTAAACTCTTGTGTCTGATTGCCATCACGATCAAAAAGCAGCATCCCATTTTTGTCGCCAAAACCCTCGTAGCTGGAATCAACACAAACGGCGAATGAGGAATCCGGGCCGATGTTACTGGCCAGAATGAAGGGGTAACGGCGAAAGAAAGCCGGAACATAAGCGCCCTCTCGCCAGACTCCATCCTTGGCGACAAAGATATTTTCGCCCGTTCTCAAACCTAAAATTGATACGGGAACCATCTGCCCACTTTCATTTCTACTGAAAACCACCGGGAAAAACTTCGCCGCCTCAAGAAATTCCTGGCCAACGGTTAAAACAGAATTGAGATTGCTCGCAAATTGGTAACGGGTCACCGGCGCCACTCGAACCGATTTATGGACTACCGAATTGATGAATATGGGATTTTTATAAATCTCTTGTGTCATCTGGCATCTCCTTTTTTTAGTTAGTATGGATTTAATTTGTGCCGTAGTTACCACGACCGGCTATTTCCCACAACAACGAAAGTCGGGAATTGATAAAGTGATAAAAGGCGCTTCCCCGCAAGGGTGTGCGACAAATTTATGGTTGTCCTAATCTTGCAAGGCCTAGCCCCCCCTTTCCCAAAGGGGGGCACCTAGAACCCCCCTTTCCCAAAGGGGGGCACCTAGAACCCCCCTTTCCCAAAGGGGGGCAGGGGGGATTTATAATAAAAGCCAGAGGTTATTTTTTGTTCGTAAAACTCCCCCGACCCCTCTTTGGGAAGAGAAAAAGCCGCTCTACCCATAAATCTGTCGCAGACCTTCCCCGGAAGAAGCTATTGATATTTGAAGTTCCTTCATGATAGATGAATATTCATGAGATAGTCGGGAAGAGCGGACAGGACACAGCGATATTTTCTAGTTACAGCTAAATAGAAAGGATCGATTATGGGCGAAGGCATTAACGACTACACCAAGGTTATCCCCGATTTACGAAGACATATGTGGATTGCCGGAGTAGAGGAGGAACTAAGACGCCTCATCTGGCAGATTGGCGTGATTGCGAAATATATCTCTGCCAAGATCCGTGAATCCAACAGAAAGCTCGCAGGCATCAAGAACATCTATGACGAAGAGCAGCTTTCGCTGGACCGCAGCGCTGATCAAATCCTCAGAACGCACCTCCACTTCTCTGGTTTCGTCAAACAGTACGCCTCGGAAGAGCAGGAAGAGATTATTACCCTGCGAGATGGTTACGGCAAGTACATAGTTACAGCCGACCCACTGGATGGATCTTCCCTGGTGGATACCAATCTGGCCATTGGCACCATCATCGGGATACACAAGGAATCAATCTTCTCGACCGGTGCCCGTTCCATGGTAGGTGCCCTTTACATCACCTATGGGCCGCTGATCACAATGGTTTACTCCGCCGGGAAGGGAACCCATGAATTTGTCCTGAACCGGGAGGGAGAATACGTGCTGTCGCAGGAAAATATTACCTTCCAGGACCGGGGAGACATCTACAGCCCGGGGGGGCTGAGAAGCGAATGGACCCCCGATCACCTCAAATACGCGGAATATCTGGAAGGCTCGGGGTACAAGCTCCGTTACAGCGGCGGTTTCGTGCCGGATATCAACCAGATAATAATCAAGAAAGGCGGGATCTTCACCTATCCTGCCCTGAAGAAGAGTCCCAAAGGGAAACTGCGGCTTTTGTTCGAACTTCAGCCCATGGCCTTTTTGGTAAATCAGGCCGGCGGCCGGGCTACCAACGGTTACGACAACATCCTCGATATCGAAGTTGGCAGCCTCGACGAGCGGGCGCCAATATACATCGGCAGTCGTCACGAGGTAGAAAAGGCAAGGGATTTCCTTCAAGGCAAATAAACCAACAGGCGTGGGCGGTGACAACTTTAATTAGCACCACAGGAGGGTGATTAGCCATGATTTATCAAAGCAGTAAAGAAGTACAAATGGGTTGGGAAGGAATTCTTGGTGTCGCAGGGGATGATGTTAAGGTACTGAACGAAGAAAAACTACGCCAGGAGCTGATTGATAGGCTGATTTACACGGCGGTGTTTAGCCCTGACGAGGAGGCAAAGAGGTTAGCCCGCTGGGTCATCCGCCGTGCCGCAGCCGACTTGGGGATCTATTCTTCTTCCATTCAGGGGCTCTACGAAGCAATGGGACGTGGCGTTCTGTCCGGTTTTACCGTCCCGGCAATCAACCTTCGTACGCTTACGTATCACACTTCCCAGGCGATCCTGCGGGCGGCCATCAAAGATAACGTGGGCCCCGTAATATTTGAGATTGCCCGCTCGGAAATCGACTATACCCGGCAGCGGCCAATTGAATATACGGTCGCAGTAACTGCGGCGGCCATCAAGGTTGGCTGGCGGGGCCCCCTGTTTCTTCAGGGGGATCATTTTCAGGTAAACGCCGGCAGATATGCCAAAGACAAGGACAAGGAGCTGCCGGCGGTAAAAGACCTCATCTGGGAAGCCATTGAGGCCGGCTTTTACAACATCGACATTGACACCTCTACTCTGGTGGATCTTTCCCAGCCCACCCTTGCCCAGCAGCAGTATCTAAATTATTTTCTGGCGGCAGAGTTGACCACCATGATTCGCGACCTGGAACCGGAGGGCATCACCATTTCGGTAGGTGGGGAAATTGGGGAAGTGGGCGGTAAAAACTCTACGGTAGAGGAACTTCGGGCCTTCATGGAAGGCTACCGGGCGGAACTTAAAAAATTTGGGGAATCACTTACAGGAATCAGCAAGATAAGCGTTCAGACCGGCACCAGCCACGGCGGCGTTCCTCTGCCTGATGGCACAGTGGCCAAGGTAAAACTCGATTTTGACACCTTGAAGCTCCTGTCCGAGGTGGCCATTGCAGAATATGGCCTGGCTGGCGCTGTTCAGCATGGCGCATCCACCCTCCCCGCCGATGCTTTCGATCGTTTTCCCGCCGTAAAGACAGCCGAGGTCCATCTGGCGACAGGCTTCCAGAATCTCATCTACGACAGCCCCCATCTTCCCGCCTCATTAAAAAATGAAATCTACGAATATCTGAAAAAACATTTCCCTTCGGAACAAAAAGAAGGGGACACAGACGAGCAATTCTTCTATAAAACGAGGAAAAAGGGCTTCGGACCTTTTAAAAAGGAACTCTGGCATCTGCCCGAGGAAAACCTTACCGGATTGGGCTTGGAACTGGAAAAACAGTTCTCATTCCTTTTCCTGAAGCTGAACATGAAAAATACCAGAGATATTATGGATGCTTATGTAAAGCCAAGGGATGTACCCATCCCGGCGCCTTAAGGCAGGGGTGGATCACGGGGTGAAGAACAACAGGCTCCTTTGTGATTGTTTTTTACTTTTGAGCTTCTCACCCTACTCTGGTTTAGGAGGAATGATTAATGGGTACATTGCCACAAGGCGGCAAGGTAAGGCTGGCCAATACAGACCTGTCATATCTGGAATGGACGGCCGTGGGAGAGCCTCTGGTTCTGCTGCACGCAACCGGCATGCATCCGTGGCTTTGGCATCCGATCGTAATGAAATTATGGCCGAAATATCGAATCGTTGCCCCATATCTGTGCGATCATCGTAAGGTGGATCCCGATCAGGGGGGGGTTGGACTGGTATCAGCTGGCCCAGGATATAAGTTTGCTGATGGCGCAGCTTCAGATCGAAAGGCCATTTCTGGCCGGACATTCGATGGGGGGCACCGTGGCGGCGATAGCCGAGGCGAACTTCAACATTAAGGCCAGGGCGATGCTGCTGATAGAGCCGATCTTTTTGGTTCCGGAGATATACCGTCTTGAATTGACCCTGCAAGATCATCCGCTAGCGTCCAAAGCAATCAGAAGAACCAACCACTGGCCAAACCGGGAGATTGCGCGCCAATATCTCGAGACCTCGACCCTGTTTAGCTCTTGGCATCAGGAAATACGGGAGCTGTATCTTGAGCACTGTATGCTGGAGAAAGAAGGGTCCATCAGGCTTGCCTGCGCTCCTCGAATGGAGGCGGCGATCTTTATGGGGGGGCTCAAATACGATCCCTGGCCAGACTTATCTCGGATCGAATGTCCTTCTTTGCTGGTCGAGGGGGACAGGAGTACAAACCGTCAATATGTTGATCTTCCGAAGGCCGCCGCGATGATGCCATATGGGAAATATCTTCTCGTGCCTAAGGCAGGGCATCTGCTTCCGATGGATGATCCCGCGGCGACGGCTCGGATCATGGCCAAGTTTTTCTTGCAATCTGGGTAGTTGCGATTTTTTAGTAATTATCTGGATGATCACCCGGATGTGCCGCGGGAAACACAGCATCTGAAATTTTGAGCGGCGCTACATCGTCTGCCTGAATGAGAAACAGGCGCGCAAGGATGCCGCCGATCGGCAGGCGATCATCGCATCCCTGGAGGAGAAGCTCAAGACCAATCCGAAGTCCCTGGTGGGGAATAAGGGATACCGGAAGTACCTGAAGCTGGATCGGGATTCCGTTGCCGTCGATGAAAAGAAGATTGAGGAAGAGGCGCGCTTCGACGGAAAGTGGGTCCTCAAGACGAATACCTCGCTCACCGCGGAACAGGTGGCTCTCCGCTACAAGGAACTCTGGCAGGTGGAGCAGGTCTTTCGGGACATGAAGTCCATTCTGGAGACGAGGCCGATCTACCATCAGCGGGATGAGACCATCCGGGGCCATGTCTTCTGCAGTTTCCTATCGCTGGTCCTTCGGAAGGAACTGGACCGGAAACTGGAAAAGGCCGGTCATTGTTTCGAGTGGGCCGACATCAAGCGGGACTTAAAGGCCCTTCAGGAGATTACCATTGATGACAACGGCAAGACCCTGATGCTCCGGAGTGAATGTCTCGGAACCTGCGGCAAGGTCTTCCAAGCGGTCGGGGTGGCCATCCCACCGGTGATCCGGGAAGTGGCATGACGCAAAAGCTTGTTGTCAAAGAGCAATCTGTGGTGCCAAGAACTTTTTCAAGG
>CAMTWB010000019.1:0-72685 GCA_947085375.1 uncultured delta proteobacterium | reverse complement strand
GACCGGCCGTGCGAATCGTTCCCTCAAGGCTGTTCTGGGCTACCCCCTGTCCAGGGATTTCCGCGATCATCTGTGCGGAGGTCGGTCATGAAGCCTCCGAAATTGATCGAGCTGAAACCGGCGGATGTGGAAGCCCTCTTGTGAAAAAAAATAGAACCGTCCCCTTTTTTGCCGTCAAAAACCTCTGGGTCGCCGCCGGTTACTCCTTCGATAAGTTTGATGCCGACCTGGCGGGCGACAGCTACCAGGGAGAGGGTCCCTACCTGAAACTGCGCCTGAAGTTCGACGAAACAACCCTCAAGCGGCTCATAAGGAACCCGTAACCGTTTGTTACAGCCTCGATGTCTTGGAGTAGTTTCGTTCTGCCTTGCAGGTTCTGGCTTGCAGCCTGAACCTGCCAAAACTTATCAAAGGGGCGTTCGTTAAGCATGGTCTGCAGAAGGTACAGATTCTGCTCATTGTCGTCCACGATCAGTGCCTTTTTCATGGCGCATCCTCGGACCATTCCTAACAATGCGGCAATTCATATCCCCTTTCCCGGAACAATCTCAGACAGGCTTCTACGGCAGTATTGTCGTAAAATATTCCTTTGTTCTGCTCGATTTCATTCAGCGCTGCATCAATGCCCAGGCCAGGACGATAGGGCCGGTGTGAGGCCATGGCTTCCACCACATCGGCAACAGTAAGGATTCGGGCCTCGATGAGGATTTCCTCCCCCTTCAGATTTCTCGGATAGCCGGAGCCATCCATCCGTTCATGGTGCTGGCGGACAATTTCCGCCAGGGGCCAGGGTGATACCACATCCTTCAGAATCTCATATCCCCTGTTGGCATGTTCTTTAATCAGCAAGAATTCAATCGCCGACAACTTGCTAGGCTTGGACAATAAATGGGGACGGTTCTATTTATTGCAGCAGATTCAGTGTCAGCATGAATCAATGCGCGGGGAGATGGATCGTCGGACGATATACGGCGGTAACGCTTTCATCCAAAATGGAAAATAAATAGAACCGTCCCTTTTTTGCTCTTGCGGCAAAGAGTTCCTTGAAGTGCGGCGTGGCGCTGTGGTAGCGGAAGGCTTCTTAATCGGTGTATTTCTCGTAAAACAGGAATGTTCCCGGATCATTTGCCGCACGGTGCAGGACGTAAATCAAGGTCCCCTCCTCCTTTGCCCTCACCTCGGCTATCATCTTCAACAGGGCCTTCTCCAGTTCCTCTCCCTTGCCTTCCTTCACTTTTAGCTTCGCTACGACAACCAGCATGATACCATCCTTTTTTAGTGTTTCGTTGCTATCCGTCCGAGAGGCCATCCAGAAAGGCCTTGACGTTAATCCCCAGTACCCTGTGGTTGTAGCCGCCTTCCAGCAGGGCAAAGGCGCCGCCCCCGGCCTTTGTGGCGGCCTCCCGCACCCAACGTCCCATGGTCTGATAATCCTCCGTGGTAAGCAGGCCGCCCCAATCTTCTTCATGGTTGTCGAAGCCGGCGGAGACGCCGATGATGTCTGTCTCCTGTGCAAAGAGGTGGTTTTTCACCTCCTGGAGGTAGGCCGGACGATTGCTGGCAGAGGGATTGTATATGGACACATAATCTTTACCATGAAAGATATTTACCGTCCCATCGCCAAAGTGAAGATCGAAATCAAGCACGAAGGCCTTTTGTATTCGGCCATCTCTGCGGAGCTTTTCCAGGGCGATGGCCATGTTGTTGAAATAGCAAAATCCCCAGGCGCTTCCGCCGGAAGCATGGTGTCCCGGCGGCCGGATCAGGGCGAAACTGGGTTCTTCAAGTCCCAGGCTTGCGGCCTGGATGGCCCCGCCGGCGGCCAGCGCGGCCATATCATAGACCCCTTCCTGCCTGACTGCGGCGATATGCCGCCCGGTGTGGACGGTGGCAATGTCCTCCTCCGGGGCTGGTATGGCCTGAACAAAGGTAACGTGATTTTTGATTTCCCGAACCACCGCCTCAATCCGACCGGGGGCCGCCGCCGGGTCAGTGGCGTAACTTTGGTGGGAATCCTCATGATAGACGACCTTCATGGTTCACTCCTTGATAGACCAGGGTGACGAAGCAATGATGTGCGTCGCAGAAGGTTTTTTACCTAATCAAACCCGATCAGAAGCGGTCCTGATGGGTGAATTCCTCTGGAGTCCGGCGTTTTGGCGCTGGTGGCACCCTGGCGGGATATCCCAGGGGTATTAGTGCCGCCAGCTCCACTCCGGAGGGAACCTGGAGGATTTGCGCCGCCTTGTCGTGATCGAACAGGCCGATGATGACCGTGCCCAGGCCCAGGCTGTGGGCCGCAAGGCAGATGCTTTGGGTGGCTATACCCAGGTCGAACATGAACCAGTCGCCAAATTTGGTTGTGCGGGCCCCCTTGTAAAAGCCGGCCCGCCCTTGTGTTCCGCAGAGGGCCAGGACCAGTGGGGCTTCCAGCAACGCCCGGTAGGCCGGATTGGCGGCGCCGACCGCAACCTGGAGCCTTTCCCGGAGGGTAATGTCTCTCACAATCACCACCTCCCAGCACTGGGTGTTAGCCCAAGAAGGAGACCATTGCAGCGCCTCCAAAATCTGTACCAAGAACTCATCCGGAACGGGCCGGTCCAGATACTGTCGCACGGTTCGTCTTTCTCTGATTGTCTTGATTGTTTCAGTCATGGCGCCCTCCATAGTGATTTTTTGGCCAGCATTGACCGCTTCGTCAAATTAGATTGACAATACGTCATATCAGCGTTTATAGTCAAGACAAACAGTGCCTGAGGGTGGAACGTGTTCGGAATAGGAATGACCGAATTAATAGTGATCGCCATTATCGCTCTATTGGTAGTGGGGCCAAAGAAACTGCCGGACCTTGCCAAGTCTTTGGGAAGGGGATTGTCTGAGTTCAAGAAGGCGGCGGACGATGTGACAAGTACCGTCAGTGAGACCCTGAAGCCCAATGGATTTGGGGATTTGTCTCACTATGAAAAGGATAATGAGGTAAAAGAGCAACCTCATCCCGGCCTAGCTCCAACCACAATCTCCCCCTCAGATGCGGAATCAACCAAAGATACTCGCTCCTGAAACCACGGGAGCATTTCAACTTTTACGGACTGATTCATCCTATGGAAACACCCGAAGACGGCAAGCTGCCGCTAATCTCCCACCTGGAAGAGCTGAAGATGAGGCTCATCCGGTCGCTTATTGCCCTGGGCATAGGCTTCTTTGTATGCTATACGCTAAAGGATTACCTTTTTCAGATCATAACCCGCCCCCTGGTCAAGGTTTTGCCCGATGGTGCTCATTTGATATTCATTTCTCCTCCGGAAGCCTTCATCACCTATATCAAGATCGCCTTTTATTTCGGTCTCTTCATCTCCAGTCCCTACATCCTTTTGCAGGTGTGGAAATTTGTTTCCCCCGGACTTTACGATAACGAAAAAAAGCATATCGTCCCCTTTGTTATTTTTTCCAGTTTGCTCTTCCTGCTGGGCGCCCTCTTCTGTTATTTTTTAGTGCTCCCACTGGCCTTCGAGTTCTTCCTGACCTTCACCTCGGAATTTCTGAAACCAATGTTTGCCGTCCGGGACTACCTCTCCCTGTCGCTTAAACTAATTTTTTTGTTTGGCCTTTCCTTTGAGCTGCCGGTTTTCATCTTTTTTATGGCCAAGGTGGGGATCGTCGATGCCCCCTTCCTTTCCCGTCACCGGCGGTATGCCATTTTAATTATTTTTATTGCGGCCGCCATATTAACTCCGCCTGATGTGGTAAGTCAGATCATGATGGCGATCCCGCTAATGGGACTCTACGAGATAAGTATTTATCTGGCGAAATACGCCAAAAAAGAGAAACCGGTGACGGTAGCGGAAAGCGAAGGTTTGTGAACAATGCCACATCCTGCAAAAAAAAGAAGAACATTGCTTTCGTTTTTTAAGATAGCCATTGTTTCTTTGTTATTGCTCTTGGTTGTCACCAGCATTGCTGGGGGTAGTCTTTTTTATTACACTCTTTTGCTTGACCTCCCCACTGTGGATTCCCTTAAGGACTATCGCCCCAGTATCGCAACCAGAATCTATGCCGACAACAATGAACTCATCGACGAATTTTACCTGGAAGACCGGAAGTTGATAAATATTGCCGAGGTGCCCAAGGTGGTAATCCAGGCCTTTATTGCGGCCGAGGATTCCAGATTTTTTCAGCACCAGGGGTTCGATCTGCAAGGGATTGCCCGGGCCTTATATAAAAATATCGTCTCCGGCAAGATCGTTCAGGGGGGCAGCACCATCACCCAGCAGGTTGCCAAGTCGCTCTACCTTTCACCGGAGAGGACCTATCTGAGAAAATTTAAGGAAGCCGTTTTAGCCTACAAGATTGACCGTTACCTGTCCAAGGAAGAGATACTGCACCTCTATTTAAACCATATCTACTTGGGGCACGGAACCTACGGGATTGAGGCGGCGGCGCAGAATTATTTCGGCAAGAGCGCCCGGGTGCTGACCCTGCCGGAAGCGGCGCTTTTGGCGGGGCTTCCCCGGGCGCCTAACCATTATTCTCCGTACCGTAGCTACGAACGGGCTAAACAGAGACAGATCTACGTTCTGGACCGGATGGAGGAGGAGAAATATATCACCCCTCAGGAAAACAAACGCGCTCAGGCTGCCCCGCTCCGATTGAGATCAATAAAACCGAAGGACAAGATCGCTCCCTATTTTATCGAACATGTCCGCCGCTACGTGATGGATAAGTATGGATCAGAGGCCCTCTACAAAGAAGGCCTGGAAATATATACCACCATCAATATTAATATGCAGAAGGCCGCCCGGGATGCGGTGGAGCGAGGTCTGGCCGAGATGGAGGAGCGGGCGGGCTATCCCAAGGGACAGGTCCAGGGCGCCCTGTTGTGCATGGATGCCAAAACCGGCGCCATCCGCGCCATGGTTGGCGGGCGGGATTTCACCAAGAGCGAATTCAACCGGGCAACCCAGTCGAAGCGTCAGCCCGGGTCGGCGTTTAAGCCCTTTATCTACGCTGCAGCCTTCGACCAGGGAATGACTCCTTCAACGATAGTAGTTGATGCGCCGGTTAGCTATCCCGACCCCTGGCGGGACGAGATCTGGCGCCCGAAAAATTTTGATGACAAGCATCTGGGACCTACCACCCTGAGAAACGGCCTGGTTCACTCGCGCAACATTGTTACCATCAAAGTACTCGAAGAGATTGGGGTGGATTATGCCGCCGATTATGCTGCCAACCTGGGAATTGTCTCTCCTTTGGCCAAGTATCTTTCCCTGGCTTTGGGAAGCTCGGTCGTCACTCTCCAGGAGATGGTTCGCGCCTACGGCGTGTTTGCTGCCGAGGGTAGGAGAACCGTGCCGTTCTTCATTAAAAAGATCGTGGATCGGACCGGACATGTATTTGAAGAGGCCAAAATAATATCAGAGCAGGTGATTGATCCGCGGATTGCGTATCAGACCACCCATATCATGCAGGACGTGGTGGAAACTGGCACCGGACGCCGCGTAAAAAGCCTGGGGAGGCCGGCGGCAGGGAAAACTGGTACCACCAATGATGTCCGTGACGCCTGGTTTATCGGCTTTACCCCCTCGCTGGTGGCCGGAGTCTGGATCGGATTCGACGACGAAAAGACGCTAGGCAATCAGGAAGTGGGTGGCAGGGCGGCAGCGCCGATCTGGCTTTACTTTATGGAGCGGGCCCTCCAAGGGACACCGGTGGAGCAATTCGGGGTGCCGGAGGGAATAACCTTTGTGAAAGTAAACCCCAAGACCGGGCAGCCGGTTAATTCCAGCTTCGAAGGGGCGATTCAGGAGGCGTTTATTGAAGGGCTGCAACCTGGCGAAGCGGCGAATTGAGGAAACCCTCCTGAATCTCAGAAAAATTATCCTTGACTTGAAGAATTGTCTTCTGTTATTCAGCAGCCAACAATAAAATTTGAAAACGGGAGTTTTATGATTTCAAATATTAATGCAGGCGGCAATCTCCTGATATTGGGCTATGTATTGGTAGTACTCGTAGCCAAGGGGGCTGCTGCTCGTTGTCTTTGAAGTAACATCGGACAACGAAAGCCGCAGTCCCCTCAGGGATTGCGGCTTTTTTGTTGATAGGCCGCCCCCGGGCGGCTTTTTTTATCGCGGCTTCGCAAAAAGTCCGGATGCGGCGTTACGCTAAATCCCTCGTCACTCAAGGCGTACCCAGAAGTACACCTCATTCCTCGTGATTTGCGCGCCTTGCCTTCGAACTTTTTACAAAGCCGTCCCAGCACTCACGTTTTGCCGACTTTTTACAGGTTCGTCTTTTATGGAAGGAGGAGGATATAAAGTGTTCACCGGTGCAGATGTTTTGATCCAAGTTCTAAGAGAGGAGGGAGTGGAAGTTATTTTCGGCTATCCCGGCGCCAATACACTGCCCATTCATGATCGATTAATTGATGAGCCGATCCGCCATTATACGATGCGCCACGAACAGGCGGCGGCTCATGCGGCCGATGGCTATGCCCGGGTAACGGGCAAGGTCGGTGTTTGCCTGTCCACTTCCGGGCCGGGGGCCACCAATCTGGTGACCGGTATCGCCACCGCATTTATGGATTCCACCCCCCTGGTGGTGTTGACGGCGCAGGTCAACACCGACCTGCTCGGCCGGGACGCTTTTCAAGAGACGGACATCATCGGCATTACCATGCCCATAACCAAGCACAGCTTTCAGGTGAATCAGGTTCGCAATCTGGCTTCTAATGTCAGGCAAGCCTTCTACCTGGCTCAAAATGGACGTACTGGCCCGGTATTGCTTGATCTGCCGAAAGATGTTTTGGCAGCGCCTTGCGAAGCAGCGCCAGCTGCGGCGACATTTTCCAACGGCTCAGCCAGAGGATCGGAAAGTCCGGAACAGCTCGATAAAATTGCCCGTGCCCTCAACCAAAGCGAACGGCCGGTGATCATCATTGGGGGTGGGATTAAGCTGGGAAGCGCCAGCGCCGAGATGGCCGATCTGATAAACCGGGCGCGAATCCCTTTTGTTACCACCATGATGGGCATTGATGCGATTCCCGGGGCAGGGGCGCTGCACCTGGGGTTTATCGGAACCCACGGCCAGGAGCTGGCCAACCGGATTATCCATCAGGCGGATTTCATTCTGGCGGTGGGTACCCGTTTTACCGAGCGTACGACACCCATGACTGAGGAGTTCGCCCCCCTGGCTCAGGTGGCTCAGATCGACATCGACCCGACATCCATCGGCAAGAATATCCGGATCGATTACCCTTATGTGGGAGATATTCGCGAGGCTTTGGCGAGAATCGCGCCCCTGCTCCACCTGAAGGAGAAAAGCGAATGGCTCACAAGGATCGAGCGGGAACGCATGCTTTTGGAGTCTGGTATGCCCGATGGTGGTTGCGGTTTCGCGGGAAGCTTCATTGCCATGTTGCAGGAGGCCCTCCCTAAAGACACAACGGTGGTGGCGGATGTGGGGTTGAATCAGATCTGGACGATCCGGTCCTGGAAATGTCGCTCCCCGCGCAGCCTCCTGTCCAGTGGCGGGATGGGCACCATGGGATTCAGTCTGCCCGCGGCAATCGGCGCCCAGGTGGGAAGGCCGGGGGCTTGCGTGCTGTCCATCTCCGGCGATGGGGGGTTTTTGATGAATATCCAGGAACTGGCGACCATCAGCTACTACCGCCTGCCGGTGAAAATGGTGGTCTTAAATAACGGTAACCTGGGAATGGTTCGCCAGATTCAAGACCTTTTCTACCAGGGCCGGGTCAATTGCGTTGATTTGGGCAATACCGTGGATTTGACGGTGGTAGCCAGAGGTTTTGGCATTCCCGCAAGCCGGATAAAGCTGGGGGAAAACCCGGAACAGGGGATCGCAGCCATCAAGAATTCCCCCGGTCCCTACCTGCTGGAAGTTCAGGTGGATCCCGAACAATACGTTTTCCCCATTATTGCCCCGGGAGGCAGTCATCTGGATATGATTTATGGAAAATAAACGACTAATAAGCGGGAGCAAGCATAAACAGCCTGCTCAGTTTTATTGCAAAGGAGAGAAATCATGAGCTCAGAAGAACATACTCTAACTATCCTGGTGAACAATCAGCCGGGAGTTCTTTCCCGGGTGGCCGGGGTTTTCAGCAGCCGGGGTTATAATATCAGAACCCTTTGTGTGGCGGAAACTCAGGATGCCACTGTATCCCGCATTACCGTAACCAGCCGGGCGGGTAGTGATTTTACCGACAAGATCAAAAAACAATTAGAGAAGCTGGTGGACGTCACCGAGGTGCTGGATTATTCCGGCCCGGGATATACCCACCGGGAACTTATGCTGGTGCGGGTTCGTTCGGAACGGGAGAAATTTGCCGAGTTGCTCCGGGCGGTTGAAATTCTGGGCTGCCGCATCCTGGTGCGTCATAAGGATTCATTGGTGCTGGAGGTTACAGGGGACAGGGAGGAAACGGCCGCTGTTTTGGCCTACCTGGAGCAGTTTGGCATTCTGGAGGTAAACCGGACCGGCTATATCGCATTATATGCGGGCCAGATGGTTTCCTAGGAAGGCAATGGAAAGGCAACAGTTCCGCGACCGACATATCCACAACCACGCGCACGGCCGGATCAGCATAGCGTTCAAGTTCCCAGGCGGGAATTTTGACCTGACTGCCGCGGCCGATCAAGTGGTGATAGAGGAAACTTCGCCCCGAATCGTCGAAACCCTCGGCGGCGCCTTTGGCATCGGCGAGCAGGTCTTTATTGCGCTTGTAGCCCAAAAGGCTGTTGATCCAGGCCAGCAGGACGAGACGGTTTTCCAGTTTGATGTATTGCGGGATGACGCCTGGCGTGATCGGCTGCGTGTTGTACGTTCCGGCAAGAGGGGCCATCTCACTCTCCCATCGGCAGCGGCGGAACAAGCGGCTCCAGCATGGCGATCAATGCGGAAGACGGTCGCGCACTATTCTGTAGATCAATTCGTAATTGACCTTGTCGTACTCGTGGCTGATGACATTGCGCAATCCAACCATGTCACGCCAGGGCAGCGCCGGATGTGCTTCCCGGAACTGCGAACTGACTCTGCGAGCCGCTTCGCCGAGGATCTCCAACTGCCGTTCCACGGCCAGCCGCACGATGGCCCTCTCCCTGTCGGCTGCCAGGAATCTGTCCAGGGTAAGGTTTTCCGTGTAGTCCACGGCAGCCCGCGCCACTTCGATCATGTCCCAAAGGTAGGCCGGATCGCGTTCTTCAGGCCGCATAGATTACCTCACTGTGATTCAGGATGTGATGGCGCCGAAACGGGTTCCTGATGGCTTTTTTCTCCACCAGGTCAACCTTCCTGCCAAAGAGTTGTTGCAATTCTTCTTCAGCATGCATGTAATCGAAAAGATTCCATTCGGCCGAGTCATCGAACACCACGAGCACATCTACGTCGCTTTCCGGCTTGAAGTCATCCCCGAGCGCCGACCCGAAAATGGCCAGCTCCTTGATCTTCCACTTGCGGCAGAACTCGGCAATCGTTTCTTTCGGCAATATCATGTGCTTGCTCATCTTATACCTCCACAGGGGCAAACATTCGCTCTTTGAACAGCGGCTCCAGCGCCCGTGCGCCGGGGATGTACGAATCGCCGTTGACGTACACGTCGTCCATGCCCTCAGTCAGTTTCTGCGCGGCCACGAACTCCTTGTCGCGCTTGTAGTCGTCTGCCGTCCATCCCTCAGTCTCGCGCCAGATTACGGCCGCCTTGCGTCCTTCGCGGGTGGCGCCGCGATAGACCAGGTAGCGCCGGTCGGGATCGCGGGCGTCTCGCCCGCCATGAGACCACGGCCATTTCTCCGGGGCGTCCACCAACCCGGCTTTCACCGGGTTTTGCAGGATGTACTCGACCGCAGCATTGAAATGCTTGTCATCGCGTATATAACGGTCGAAGTAGTCCGGCATCCAAAATGGTCCCGTTCTGCCCAGAAGTTTATTCGCCTCGTGGGCGGTGTACGATTTCCAGCGTTTGACGATGTCCGACAGCGACTCGCCCCTCTTAAGGTAAAAGTCCAGCTCGCGCGAAAGAAACCCCTTTTCCCCTGTTCTGTTGCTGCGTTAAAAACCTCTAGTTTCCCCGATGGTCGTTTCGAGCGTCGGGGGAAATCACAAGGCCTTGCCAATATATCCTGCTGTCGATGAAATGTCCATCTGGGGATTCGTACCTGAAATAACTATTGACAAGGGGGAAACAAAGTTGTATTGATAACCAATATCATCCTGCTGGCTGCCCATAACGCCCCAGGAGGGTCATGGTTGCCCAGGAGACCCTGCGGTGTAGGGAGGCGGGGGTGGTAATCTATGTGTTGACGGAGCAGCAACTTTTTTTTGTCTGAATCAATTGAGAATGATATTCATAATCATAAAAAACGCCAATAAGAGCAAGAGTGACGACGTCTCAGTGGAGGGATGAAGTCAGAGCGAAGCATCCGGACTTTTTAACGAGGGCCTCTACAGTAGTTGTAAGTAAGTTTCTTTAGCCGGAGGGTATATGTGTATTGCACTTATAGGAGGGATGGACAGGCTTGAAAGGGAGTATATCAATGAGGCTGGGAAATATGGCATTTTCTTGAAGGTTTTTACGAAGCCGGCGGTGGCGATCCAATCAAAAATAAAGAATGTGGATGCAGTGATTATTTTTACGAACAAGGTTTCTCATATGGCGAGAAAGGAGGTGATGAGCGCAGCAAAGGCAAGGAAAATCCCAGTTTTTATGTACCACTCATGCGGGATATGCACTTTGAGAGAATGTTTGAATTGTTTGAAAAAAGAACGTGTAAACAAGTAAATGGCTGCAAGGCAGTCGGACATTGGAGGTTAAATGTATGGATAAGATATTTTTTAGAGCCGGGAAAATTTTTACAGTTGTCCTTAGTATTTTTGTATTATTTGGCGCAATTGTAACAGAAGCGCAGGCACAAGACCTGGTTGTATATTCAGGTCGGAGCGAAAGGCTCATCAAGCCCGTGCTTGATGAATTTACCAAAAAGACAGGCATTAAGATTACGCTTCATTCCGCAGGGACGGTAGAGCTTTTGAATAAGCTGTTGGCTGAAGGCGAAAGGACGCCTGCCGATGTGTATTTGACGGTTGACGCGGGAACCCTTGAAAGGGCGAGGATTGCCGGACTCTTGCAACCGATAAAATCAGAGTCAATCGTAAGAAACATTCCTGCCGGCATGAGAGCTGCCGATAATGCCTGGATTGGGCTTTCTTTAAGAACGAGGGTCATTGCCTACAATCCCCAAAAGGTAAACCCTGATGAGATAAAGACCTTTGAAGGCCTGATTGACCCTAAGTGGAAAGGGAGGCTTGGCATAAGGACCGGTTCTAATGTTTATCCCCAGTCCCATACTGCCATGATGATTGCGGAGCGGGGAGAGGCGGAGACAGAAAAATTTTTGCGGGCAATAGTGGCAAATGCCGGTGATAAAATTTATCCCTCTGATACAAGAGCTGTAGAGGCTGTTGCCAAGGGCGAGGTAGATGTGGCGATTGTGAACCACTATTATGTTTATGGACATTTAAGGAGAACGCCCACTGACAGTAAGACCCTTGGCTATGTTGTGCCTCCAAGGACTGCTTACAATGTCTCCGGAGGGGGTATTTTAAAAACAAGCAAGAACAAAGATGCGGCACAGAGGCTCATTGAATTTATGGCATCTGATGAAGGGCAGGCAATGTTTGCCGAGGAAAACAGGGAGTATCCTGTGAATCCGAGAATATCTGCCCATGAGAGTATGATAAAAAGGGATAGATTCACCCTATCTTCTACGGCCCTGTCAACAATGGGCAGATATATGGCGCCGGCTATGGATTTGATTGATAAAGTCGGATACAGATAGAATTACGAATTGAGAATTGAGAGTGATGAAAACAAATTTTTCCTGTCTTCACCTCTTTGCTGTCGGAATAGCGGCATTAGTCGCTATTCCGATAATCTTCACATTTTTCAGCGCCCTGACGGTTGATCTGGAATTATGGAAGCGCATCTATGACACGAGGCTTAAGGTCATACTGCCCAATACTATCAGGCTTCTGATTTCTGTCGGTATTCTGACGCTGATCATCGGTGTTACAACCGCGTGGATTGTGACGCGATACGATTTTAAAGGCAAAAAAATTTGGGAGTGGATGCTGGTATTGCCCCTCGCAACACCTGGTTATGTCCTCGCTTATGCCTACGCAAGCATAATGGCGCCGGGAGGTGTTGCAGAGAACATCTGGAGCAGTGTTTTCGAAGATGCCTTGAAAATGCCGTCCCTTTATTCCTTCTGGGGGGTGTCCCTCATATTGAGCCTTGTTAATTATCCTTACGTCTATCTATTGACTCGGGCAAGTCTTCTCAATCAGAATGTAAAATATCATGAAGCGGCAAGGGTTATGGGCATCTCAAAATACAAGAGGCTCTGGTCAATAAATATTCTCATGGCATATCCTGCAATTATAGCAGGACTTGCCCTGGCATTGATGGAAGTCATGGCTGATTTTGGCACCGTGGCATTGCTGAGATACCCGACCTTTACAGAGGCAATTTACCGACAGATGACCGCCAGATTTGACCCTTCAGGGGCAGCAGCATTATCCTTCATTTTGCTGGCCATTACTTTTTTGCTGATGAGTCTGGAGCGATACTTCAGGGGCAAAAGATCATTTGAGCAGATGAAAAGCGGCTTTAAGTCCCAAGCGCCTGAAAAACTGGATTTACCGAAAACTTTCATAATGACCGCGGTAATCCTTTGCATCCTTGGTTTTGCCTTTTTCATTCCTATCGCCATGCTAATAAACATGGCCTTGGAGGCAATCACAAAAGGCGGCCTGGACGGCCGGTTCCTGGAATTTACGTCCAATACCATCCTCGTCTCCGCCATTGGAGCGACAATAGCATCTATCCTTGCCGTGCCGGTAGCATATCTTTATGCACGGCGGCCCGGCGCCTTGGGCAGGATTGTTTATTATATGTCCTCCTTAGGCTACAGCCTTCCTGGTCCTGTCATTGCGGTGGGTATTTTATTAACCGTGGCCGCGCTTTTCAATTGGCTTTATGGAAGTGTATTGCTTTTGTTTATGGCCTATGTCGTTCGTTTTATGCCGATTGCGCTTCAGTCTCAGGATTCATCCATATCCATGGTCTCAAGATCCCTGGAGGATGCCGCAAGAACACTCGGCGCCGGGAGATGGAAAACATTCAAAGAGATTCTCTTTCCGCTTATAAAACGAGGGATTTTAGCAGGATGGATAGTGGTATTTGTAGATTGCATGAAGGAGCTGCCCGCAACAATGATGCTCCGGCCCCTTGCCTTTGACACCTTGGCGGTGAGGGTATGGCTGGAGGCATCGGAGTCTCTCTGGGACATGGCAGCGCTGCCGGCCCTTTTGATTGTCTTTGCCGGGCTGATACCTCTGATAATAATTATCAAAAACATGGGAGTCCCAATAGGTGTTGCAATTAAATAACAAAGTTTTATGCGTAAAGGAAACGGCGGCATCGCATGTTTTACTCAAAGACATATCTAAGGCATTTGGCGGCGTCACGGCAGTTTATTATTTAACGCTTGAAATAAAAAAGGGAGAGTTTTTCTCGTTACTTGGCCCATCTGGTTGCGGAAAGACAACTATTTTACGGCTTATTGCAGGGCTTGAATCGCCGGATCAGGGCAAGATAACCATAGGTGACAGTATTGTAGCAGGGCCAGAGTGGGTGCCAGCGGAAAAAAGGAAAATCGGCCTTGTCTTTCAAGACTATGCCTTGTTTCCCCATATGACGGTCTTTAAAAATATTGCCTTCGGTTTAAGGGACTGCGATAAAAATCAACAAAAAATGAAGGTGATGGAGCGGATTGATATGGTAGGACTATCAAATATGGTCAATAGATATCCGCATGAGCTTTCCGGTGGGCAGCAGCAAAGAGTAGCCCTGGCAAGGGCTTTGGCGACATCTCCGGAGGTGATGCTTCTGGATGAGCCTTTTTCTAATCTTGACGCCGATTTAAGAACGGATTTGCGCACAGAGACCAAACGCATTCTAAAGCAGATCGGCACAACGACAATCCTCGTCACTCATGATCAGGAAGAGGCATTCTCGCTGTCGGACCGAGTGGGGGTCTTAAACCACGGCAGGCTTGAGCAGGTGGGCAGCCCCGATGAAATATATCACCGTCCGCAAACGCGTTTTGTCGCCGGATTTGTGGGAAGGGCGGATTTTGTTCACGGCAGGATTGAGGGAGAATTTGTTACCTCCGGCATCGGCCATTTTCCGCTAGACAGAACATTAAAGGGAGAAATCAATCAGAACCTTCGGGATGTGGATATTATGATAAGGCCCGATGATGTGGATTTTGTCAGGGACCTGGAAGGAAATGCCTCCATAATAGAGGCTGAGTTTTTGGGGGCAGAAATTATTTATAAGATCTTGCTTCCAGATGGAAAGGTCATTCACTCCCTTAAGCCTTCGTCAAAGATATTTAGTGTGGGTGCCAGGGTGAGGATTACCCTGGACCCAGCACATATAGTATTTTTTCCTCGGTAAGGAGTAACTGCTCGGATGGATAGTCTGTAGCTGATTAGGTAAAAAGGGGGAAGGAATTAAAGCCACTCTGACCATTCACCAAATCCCCCCGGCCCGCCTTTGCTCGCTGGAGAGGTAAAACCAATCGTGCTATTGACCTCTTTGGAAAATTAACCCTCCAACTTGTCCCCCTCTTTAGGCAAGAGGGGTTAGGGGACATTTGCGGTAAGTGCTTAAGAAGGATAGTCGGCCTAAACAATCTGAGTAGTTACATCAATAGTAAAGCAATTCAGACCAGCGCCTCTTCCATCCATCCCATTTTGATCAACCGGATACGCCGCAAATCGCTGATGCCCAGGTGGTAGGTTTTGTCGGCAACCGCGATATGCACCGGGGGAACATCCAAGGCGCGGTCCTCCCCGAAGTAGGCGATCCGTTTGTTTTGCAGGAGCTTTGCGCCGATGGTGTCCACGGCGACGGGATCGGTGCCGACGAGCAGCCCCTTGTAGGGCCAGACGTACCGCCGGTCGAAGAAATGGGCGCCCCGTCCGTAGAATTGCGGGGTCAGGGCGCTTAAGATGTTCAAGCGGGTCTTTCCCTTGACGAGGGGATACGTCCAGATCTTGCCGAGCGGGGAACAGCCGTCGGCGTGGTAATCGTAAGGGTTGGGGACAAACATGATGTAATTTTTCAGACAGGTCGCGACCCCGGACCAATGATGGGTCCTTAAGGGACGCACATTGATCAGTGCCGTCGCACTTAAGAAAACGGGATTGCTCAGGACCCCGCGGTCATCGATGTCGATATTCCTTTCCGCCACGCCCGCTTCCAGGACCCGGCGTTTTATCGCCGTCTCCAACTCCCGGGGTGTGGGCAGCCGGCCCCAGACATTGCTTTTGATCCCCACGATATCGGATTTTTTGATCAGCATCCGCCAGGCCTCTGCCGGTTCGGCTGTGCCAAGGAGCGTCCTGACCGCTTCATCGAGCATCGATTGCAGTATTTCTCCCCGTATCCGGCCGTCATTTCCTACCACATCGGCATGCCGGATAAGGACGACCTTGGCCGTCGGTTCCGCTTGGGTATCATCGCTTAGCAAAACCCCTCCGAATGTACAGGCCGCCGCCGTTCCGGCGGCGATGCGAAGAAAATCCCTACGGGTGATTACGCTGTCTTCCATCGGACTTTCGCCTCCTTTCGGTGATAGGATGGGTTCTTTACCTCCCCTGATGCTGTCTTTTCGTCTCGTTCTGAGGCAGTTTTTCTTCCGCCGCCTGGATTAGGGCAAGGGCAGCGTTTTCCGTGGGGGCGCCGAAGACCAAAAGGAGTACTTCCGCCTTCCGGCGGGCGAGGGTCCAGCGCTGGTCCTCCGTCTTTGCTCCGTTTTTCCCCCCGGCATCGGGCAGGTAAGCCTTCAGGAAACTCTGATATGCCTCTTTCGCCGCCATCTCATCAGGGTAGCGGATCAGAAGCAGGTGCGTCTTTTGCCCATTTTGCAGGTACTCTGCCAGGACGGCCTCCGTCTTACCGTTTATGTTCAGGATATTCTGATGGGCGAGAAAAAACCGCTGGTTGAGAAGAACGTGACTTCGGAAGAAGCGAACGCTCCTCTCCACCAGTCCGAAATTCCTGTCGGGAAGCGAGGCAATCAATTCCGGCTCCGGGCCAGTGTCGTAAATAGCAGCGGCCGTGGCTTGGCCCAGCGCGAGCAAGGCGGATTCGACAGCGGCGCCTTCTCCCTCCGCATATACAGACGCGAAATACCCGCCCTTCCAGAGTCGTAGCATCCCTCCACCGAACTCCGACCCCTGGCCAATCCCTACCGGTTCGTCCTGTCTCTCGAAGGTAAAGACGCCATAGGCATCTTTCGCCGAGGCCATTTCGTAAAGTTCGATCGTGATCGCCGGCTGACCCGGTTTTTCGTAACGGCGGACGGTAAGATGCTGAAAACCATAGGCCAGATAGAGTTCCGCGGCGCCGTTCATGTAAGCAAAGAGGGTCTCGGAATTCTCAGAATTGTGGCGTTCTTCTTTTCCGTCCCATATCCAGCCTGCGGTTTCTAAAGGCAGGGAAATCCTTGGCTTCATGTTAACCTTCTCTTTGTCTGCCGCGATCGCCGTCGCCGTGAACATCCATACGGTCAAAAGCAGGCAGGTCCAAATTTTCATGGAAGCTATCCCTTTGTTGTCCAAGTATATCAATCTTGATGCTGCGGCAAAAAGGATGGATGCTTTTGTTGCCCTGCACCACGAACGAAAACAATTCCTGTTTGCCGACTTTCTACCGCGTCATTAATTATGCGACGAGGTTCTTCAGAAGTCGGCCTGGCGGGGGGCGCGAGGGAAGGGGATGACGTCGCGAATGTTGGTCATTCCCGTACAGAATTGGATGAGCCGCTCGAGTCCGAGGCCGAATCCGGCGTGGGGGACGGTCCCATAGCGCCTAAGATCGCGATACCACCAATAGTCTTGCTTCTTGAGTCCCATCTCGTCAATGCGTTGATCCAGCCGGTCCAATCGCTCTTCGCGCTGGGAGCCGCCGATGATCTCGCCAACCCGGGGAACAAGGACGTCCATGGCGGCGACGGTCTTTGCGTCTGCGTTCATGCGCATGTAAAAAGCCTTGATCTGGGCCGGGTAGTTCATGATGATGACCGGCTGGCGGAAGTACTCCTCGGTTAGGAAGCGTTCGTGTTCGCTCTGGAGATCAACACCCCAGTCCGGCTTGAACTCGAAGGACCTTTTCGCTTTCTTGAGAATTTCTACCGCCTCGGTATAATCGAGTCGGCGGAAAGGTTTCTCCACGACGTGTCGCAGCCGTTCAAGTACGCCTTTATCTATTCGTTCATCAAAAAACTTCAGATCGTCGGCCCGCCTTCGCAGTAGATCCTCGAACAGGAACTTAAGGAGCTCCTCGGCGAGCGCGGCATTGTCAGCCAGATCCGCAAAGGCGATTTCCGGCTCGATCATCCAGAACTCGGAGAGGTGGCGGCTAGTGTTGCTGTTCTCGGCCCGGAAGGTCGGGCCGAAGGTATAGACCCGGCTGAGTGCCAGGCAGTGGGTTTCTACGTTGAGTTGGCCCGAGACGGTCAGGTGGGTCTCTTTGCCGAAGAAATCTTGCTCGAAGTCTGGCGCCCCGTCAGGTTTGCGCGGTAGATTCATTAGGTCCAGAGTGCTGACCCGAAACATCTGGCCCGAGCCCTCGCAGTCGCTGCCGGTGATGACCGGGGTGTGAACATAGAAGAAATCCCGCTCATCGAAGAAGCGGTGAATGGCCAGGGACAGAGCGTGGCGCACCCGGATCATGGCGCCGAAGGAGTTCGAGCGCGGCCTGAGATGGGCCACCTCACGTAAGTACTCGAACGAGTGTTTCTTGGCGCTGATCGGGTAGGTCTCAGGATCATCGACCCACCCAACCACCCGAACCGCATGGGTGGCGAGTTCAACCTTCTGACCACGGCCTGGGGATGCGACCAGCTCTCCATCGATCTCCACCGCACAGCCGGTCGAGAGCTTCAGGATTTCGGTGTCGTAATTGGAGAGATCTTTGCTGGCCACCGCCTGGATGGAGTCGAAACAGGTCCCGTCCGAAACAACCAGAAAGGACATGCCGCCGTCCGCCTTGGAATCCCTCCGGGTCCGCAACCACCCCTTTACCGTAAGCAGGGTCCCCGGCGGGGCCCAAAGCGCATCTTTGACTTTGTACCAGGTCATGATCAGTTCCTCTCTTTCCTCTTCCATCCCAGACAGCCCCCACCCTAAGCGTCTGTTCTGTCCAGCGCAAGGGACATGATTGTTTGCCTTGATTGGATCGAGGTTTCAACTCCTCGGTGTGATCACCCTGGGATTTGGAGTGCTCTATATTTATCAATGATCATTGATAATTGATCATTTTCGTGGCGGGAATATATGGGAGCTATTTTTGATTGTCAAGGGATGTTTAGTTAGGATCTAAAGAACTATTTTGTAATAATACAGTAAGGTCGCGAAGGCATCGATCGCGGTCAGACGGAGCGATAGAAAGGATTTGCTTGTATTTATAGCCACTTTAGCATTCATGGAGGACAAATGACAACTACCCAGCTACAGACTATCTACCTGAGTAGTTACCTTGATTCAATAGGGCCTCGTTTTCACGTCTATATAAATTCGTTCAGAACAATCACCTCTATCTTGCCCACCTTCTTGAAAGAAGCGTCGTTGGTTATGAATGCATCAGCGCCGTTCATCAGCCCGGTGGCCAACTGAATCGCATCCGGTATTTTCAGCTTGTAGGTGGCTCTTAGTCGGGCGGCCTCCATTGTAATCTCTTTGTCCACGCCGGACAAAAACAGATTGTCGGATTCGTTCAGAATATCACTGTATTTCTTGATCAGATCGCCATTTTTTTCTTCCAGGGGCTTTATCAGGACTTCGATTAGCGTAATATGGGAGGTGAAGGCACGGAGATTTCCCCGGCTTATTTCCTGAAACAGAGGTTCAACGATAGTGATGTAGGTGGGATTTTCTTCAATTAAGTAGATGAATGGCGCCGTGTCCAGAGCAATGACTTTGGCTTTTTTCAGCAGGGACAATAATTTCAACCCCACTCCTCCCGCAGTTTGTTCACGTATTGCTGGGCGTCAACACCCTTCCATATCTCTTTTCCGCAGCCTTTCAGCTCCAGGATGTCATGCCTTTTTTGCATGGCGCCGCCCCCTTTCTTCATCAGGCGGACGATATCCAGTATTTTCCTCTGATGAAGGATCGGCAGATCCCTGAGTTCATGCTGCAATTCCTTGTCTAAAGCGCTACGGGTTCCCATTTTATTGACTCCTTAGTGTTTGCAATATGATCCTGCTGTTGCCTGGGCTCTTTATATCCCGCAAGCCGGATGTGATTATCAACGTAGATTTGCTCAACGGCCATACCACCTTCTCGTTTGATTATACAACTTTTCATTGATGGCGTCTAAACAAATCACCTTGATTGCCGCCGCTCTTTTTAATTAGGGCGCTGTCCCTAATTATCTAAAAGCCCGCTCTCTAGCTTATTTTTCACCGGTGTTTCAAGTTGTGGCGTAAGTGAAATGTTCATTATTTTATCTCCTCCTTTGACCTGCATGCTAACACAGAATGACAAGCTTTGTTATAAAAAAGTGAAGTCCGGAACAGAGGTGGCGGGGTCGGTCCACGCCATGTGGCTGAATATTAAGGTATCAGGCTCCAAGATAGATCCTTTTTGATTGTCAAGGGATGTTTAGCATCTGTTAGAAGCACATGATCTGTCCGGTTGATATAGGTCATCTATCTTCACTCCCACAAATTACTGTTTGACATAGGAGATTCCCTACCTCCATTGCCGATGCGGCCTTGGCCCGGTTACAGAATTCCCGGGCTCGCTTGGTCTTGCGCGAGAGCTACCCCGCGGCAACGACAAACGATCTGTCGTCTGTCCTCATGAGGATTCAGCGGGAACAGCCCCACGCGGTCATCCATGTGGCCCAGGTGGCGGTTACGGACAGGTTGAGTTTGCCCGCCCCTTGGGCCCCAACGCAGACGGCATCTTCAATGTCGTCCCCCCGACTTCCGGCTCTATCAATACCGCTTCCCTCTCCCCCGGCGCCCAGGGTCTCCTGAAAGATCTCCGGGCAATGGTAGCCCAGCGCGGCTGGACCCAGGGGCCTTACACGGATTGGGCTTTTATCGGAACCTGGGTTTTTTTGAATGATATCCTTCCCAAAGCTAAGTCCTTATCCCCAGCCGACTTTATGGCGGCGGCAAGCCAGGTAAAGATAGAAGCGCGGGATTCAATCACGGGTTTTGGTTTTGAATTCGCCGGCCCGGACCACCCCAACTCCGGCCAGAACTTAAGAGCAGTGCCGGTTGTACAGCAGTGGCAGGGAGGAACATTGAAGGTCACCTACCCCGCGGAATTCGCTGTGGCGAAGTTCATCAACGTCCCCCAGCTTCCCTGGAGCCAGCGTACCCAAGTTATCGGCAAATGATCGCTTGCGATGGAATGTCCCCTGTCAGAACCGGTCATGGTTTTGCGGGGGACATTGCTATGTTTCAGCTCTGATTGTGTAGGGAAGGTGGTTGGAAGCAGGCATGGATTTTTTTCTTCAGATTATCGTAAGCGGGCTTCTCTTGGGCGGTCTCTACGCCCTTCTGGCGGTTGGACTTACCCTCATCTTCGGTGTCCTTAGGGTAGTCAACTTCGCCCACGCTGAATTCACTATGCTCGGCATGTATGGGGCCTTTTGGCTCTGGCACCTTTTCGGTATCGATCCGTATCTTTCGGCACTGATCGTCATTCCCGTGATTTTTTTGTTCGGGATGTTGTCGGGACGTCTCATAATCCAGCGAACCATCGGCGCTCCCGACGTGACGGTGGTTTTTGCGACTCTCGGTTTATCCATCCTCCTTCAGAACCTGGCTCTTACTTTTTGGACGGCGGATATTCGTTCCGTGAGTACCGCCTACAGCGGGGCGGTATTTGTCGTTGGAGGCATTCGTTTCGGTGTGGGGATCACCATATCTTTCTTGGTTGCCCTGATGTTTGCCTTAGGTCTCTCTCTTTTTCTCAACCGAACGAGATTCGGCAAGGCCATTCAGGCGGTCGCCCAGAATCGTAACGCCGCATACCTGATGGGTATCAACGTCCGCCGTGTGTACCTCATCACCTATTCGGTGGCCGTTGCTGCCGCAGGGGCCATGGGGGTGCTCATCGCTCCGGTCTTCAGCGTTTTTCCCCGGGTTGGTCAGTCTTACATTGTCACAGCTTTCGTCATCGTCGTCTTGGCCGGTTTGGGTTCCGTGCATGGCGCCGTGGTAGCTGCCCTCTTGATTGGTGTTATTCTTACCCTGGCGGGGTACTTTATCGGCACCGCCTGGGCGGAGCTGGCCTATTTCGTTTTATTCATCGCGGTCCTTATTGTACGTCCCCAGGGATTCTTCGGGAAAAAGGGCGCGGAGATTTATTGAGGAATGAAGTGTCCTTGCATAAACCTTCAAAAGCAAACCTGCTCCTAGGATGCGGTGTCGTTTCCGTTCTTCTGCTGGTTCCCCTTCTGACTCGTGACGTTTACTGGCTGAATCTGGGGGTGTCGGTTTTTGTCTGGGCGGCGGCGGCGACGGCCTGGAATATCTCCGCCGGCTTTGCGGGGGGGCTGTCGTTGGGACATGCGGCATTTTTCGGCATCGGCGCCTATTCGGCGGCCCTGCTCTTTTTGAAACTGGGGATTACCCCTTGGGTGGGGATGCTCGTCGGCAGCGTTATTGCGGCCCTCATTGGCGCGTTACTCGGCGCCATAACCTTCCGCCTGCGCGGTCCTTTTTTCGTCTTGGCCACTTTGGCCTTTGGAATAGTCGTTCATATCATTGTCGTCAACTGGCACAGCCTCACCCGTGGCTCGTCAGGACTCAACCTTCCCTTCGACGGGGGTGCCGCGAACATGCTCTTTCGCGACATGGGGACTTACTGGTATGTGGGGCTCGTCCTGCTGGCGCTCTGCCTGGCCGTATCGGCCTGGATAGAGAGGTCACGGCTGGGCTATTATCTCGTGGCCCTGAGGGAAAACGAAGAAGCCGCCCATTCCCTGGGGGTAAAGGTAGTCCGTTCGAAAGTCTTGGCGGCCGCAGTTTCCGCTGGACTTACGGCCCTGGCCGGATCGTTTTACGCTTTTTTCATTCAATACATCGATCCCTCCAGCACCACCCAATTTGAGCTGTCCGTTCAGATTGCCTTGATTGCCATAGTGGGCGGTGTGGGAACGACCATCGGTCCGTTTCTGGGAGCCGCCATTATAGTCCCCTTAGGAGAGATCTTGCGGGCCCAATTTGGGGGAGGGCCGTCTATGGTTCTTTACGGTTTTTTGCTTATGGTCATTGTCCTTGCAGCCCCCAACGGAGCGATTGCCGGGCTTAAGGCACTGAGAAGAAAATTCAGGTGAAGGTAACGATCCATGCTTGAGGTGCAAAACGTTACGGTTGATTTTTCCGGCCTGCGCGCGGTGGATGACGTAACATTTACCATGGAGAAGGGAGAAATAATGGGGGTCATTGGCCCCAACGGCTCCGGGAAAACAACTCTGTTCAACGTAATTTCCGGATTCATCCGTCCCTCGTCGGGGTCTGTCTTTTTCTTCGGCCAATCTCTAGACCGGCTGGGTCCGGCGGAGCGAAACCGCCTTGGTGTCGGCCGTACTTTTCAAATAGTAAAACCTTTCGGTAATTTGTCGGTGCTGGATAATGTCATAGTGGGCGCCCTGACCCGGGGACAGGCCATTGACGAAGCGCGAAGTACGGCCCGTCAGATCATCGAACGGCTTGAGATGGGACGTTTTGCGGCTACCGCGGCCCACAGCCTTCCCCTGGCACTGAGAAAACGCCTGGAAGTTGCCCGGGCCTTAGCAACAGGCCCCAAATTAATGCTCCTGGACGAAATTATGGGGGGGCTCAATCCCACAGAAGTAAACAATACTATCGAACTTATCCATGAACTTAACAAGGAAGGCATGACTTTCCTCTTAATCGAACACAATATGAATGCCATCATGCGCGTCGCCCAGAGGGTTATGGTGTTGAACCAGGGCGCCCTTCTCACGCAAGGATCACCTGCTTGCGTGACCCAGGATGAACGTGTCATTTCGGTGTATTTGGGGGAGCCGCTTGAGTCTCTTGGAAGTATCCGACCTTAGGGTCCATTATGGTGATATGGTGGCCCTGCATGGCGTTTCCGTTTCCGTAAGAGAAAAGGAGATCGTCACCATCTTGGGGGCCAATGCCGCCGGCAAGTCCACGTTGCTAAACGCCATCGCCGGGTTGACTCCCAGTGCAGGCGGTACCATCTGCTTTGCCGGGGAAGCTATCGATAACCTGGCCCCCCATGAACGGGTTGAACGGGGACTGGTAATGGTTCCCGAGGGGCGCATGGTTTTCCCTTTCCTTTCCGTCGAAGACAACCTTGAATTGGGCGCGTTTGCCAAGCGGGCGAGGGATGACTACCGCTCCTCCTTGGAGCGGGTATATGCCATGTTTCCCCGCCTGGTCGAAAGGCGTAAACAGATGGCGGGCTCCCTTTCCGGCGGGGAGCAATCGATGCTGGCCATCAGCCGGGGGCTGATGGCTAAGCCTAAGCTGTTGCTGCTCGATGAACCTTCCCTGGGACTTTCACCCCTGCTTGTCCATGAGGTCATGGCCCAGGTCGAAAAAATCAGAGCCGACGGGGTCACTATTCTTATCGTCGAGCAAAATGTTCATCATACCTTACGCTTTGCCGACCGAGGGTACGTGCTGGAAAACGGACAGGTGGCGCTGGCGGGCAGCGCTGTCTTTTTACGTGAATCCGATGAAATCCGCCGGGCTTACCTGGGTATGTAGCTATCTATTAATCATGATGAATATTATCTAGGAGGATTGACATATGGCCAAGAAAAAAATCATGTGTGCCATAGGCATTCACTGTGATGCCGTGGCCGGCTGGCTCGGCTCTTACGGGGGCGAGAATTCCCCCTGCGACATTTCCCGGGGTGTATTTGGCGCCGAATTGGGAATGCCAAGAATGCTCGAATTACTCCGGCGCCGCGATATGAAGGCCACCTGGTTCATCCCCGGGCATACCATTGAAAGCTTTCCCAAGCAGACGGAAGCGGTTGTTGCCGCGGGTCATGAAATCGGCTTGCACGGCTACTCTCACGAGAATCCCCTGAACCTCTCTCGCCAACAGGAGCAGGCGGTTTTAAACAACTGCGTCGCTCTGATCGAGAAATTCTGGGGCCGCCGCCCGGTAGGCTATGTGGCGCCCTGGTGGGAGGTTTCTGAGACATCCGTCGAGCTTCTCCTCGAAGCGGGCATTAAATACGACAACAGCCTCATGCACGACGACCACACCCCCTATTACGTCCGCACAGGAGATAGTTATACGAAAATTGACTATACCAAGCCCGCCGAAACCTGGATGAAACCTTTCGTAAAGGGCGCCGTCACCACTCCCCTCATCGAGCTGCCCGCCAGTTGGTATCTTGATGACCTGCCACCTATGCTGTTTATCAAGGCCAATGCCAACAGTCACGGTTTCGTCAATCCCCGCGACATCGAGTCCCTCTGGAAGGATCAGTTCGACTGGGTGTACCGGGAAATGGACTATGCCGTTTATTTGCTCACCCTGCATCCCGATGTGTCTGGCCGGCCGCAAAATCTGCTCATGCTGGAGCGGCTCATCGATTATATCCGCAAGCATGACGGCGCCGAATGGACCACCTTTGAGGATATTGCCGATGATTTTGCCAGGAGATATCCGCGGAGCTGATGGCAAGGGCCCAGCAGGACTTCCCCGGGTTACCCTCCTGGCTTGCGGGGGAACCATTGCCACCACCAAGGAGGAAAGCGATGCCTCTCGTTACCTTTCCGCCGCCGAACTTTTGACCCGCGTGAAGGATGCCGGAAGCCTTGCCTGCATCGAAGCCAGGGATTTGGTTAAGAAGCAAAGTCAACTCCTGTCCCTTGAGGATATTGCCCAGGTGGCGCGGACGGCTTGTGAAACCGCCGCTGCGACCGACTCCGGGGTGGTCGTGACCTTTGGTACCGACATCATGGAAGAGGTGGCGTATCTTGCCGATCTTTGGCACGAGGGGGACGCCCCCATTGTTTTTACGGGGGCGCAGCGCAACGCCGCCGATCCCAACGGCGACGGCCCCGGAAACATCCGCGACTCCCTCAGGGTAGCCATCAGCCCTCAGGCACGGGGGGCAGGTGTCGTAGTCTGTTTTGCTGGGCAGGTTTTTTCGGCCTCCCGGGTCCGTAAGGTTGATACCATCGCCTTGAATGCCTATGATGCCCAGGGGTATGTTTTGGGCCGGGTGTCCGGTGGAGAGGTTCGTCTGTATGGCCGCACCGACCGGCCAGCGGTGATTCTGCCCCGCCGCCTTGGTTTCGGAGTATATCTAATCAGACTAACGGCCGCCACAGACGGCATGCTCATCCGGGCTGCTGTGGAGGGAGGTGCCCAGGCTATAGTGCTCGAGACCTTTGGCGCTGGCACGGCCACCCTGGATGTAATCGCCGCCGTAGCAGAAGCATCAGCAAGGGGGGTGATTACGGTGTTCGTTTCCCGTTGTGAGCGGGGAGGGCTTTGGTCCCTGCCCGGGCGGGGAGGCTATGAAGAACTGTTAGCAGCGGGCGCCCTTCCCCTGCATGAAAGCGACGGCTGTAAAGCTCGGATGCGCCTTCTGGCCCTTCTGGGTGCCTGCACCGGGCAGCGGGATCAGATCCGGGCGAGGCTTCAAGGGAGGCTATGAGGGATTGCTCTAATCGAAAGAAAAGACTTGGATTCTCCCTTTCCATCCTAGCCACTTTAATTAAACGTGAATTGACAAAAATACCGGATGGTAATACTATTACCGGTATTACAGGTTACGGGAGGTCCAATCATGAGAGTCACAACAAAAGGGCAAGTTACAATTCCACAGGACATTCGTGAAAAAATGGGAATAACCCCTGCCGTAGAAATCGATTTTATAGAAGAAAAAAACCGGATTTACCTGGTGAAACGGGAGGGGCGAACAAAGAACGCGGGAAAGTTCCGTAAATTAAGAGGAATAGCCCAAGTCAAAATGACGACCGATGAAATCATGAGCCTCACAAGAGGAGTCAAATGAAAGGAATTCTTGTTGATTCGAACGTTATTCTGGATGTTTTTCTCAATTACTGACCAGAGATGTTTCACGATATCAAACCTATTTTCCAACTGTAAAATTAATAGCACCCTAACTTTGATATTTATAGAATCGCTTACGGCGAACCCGAAGAGAGGAACGGCAAAAACGGGGCGGGCAGAGACATTGGGAGTTTCGATGGCCAGTCTGGGACGCAGACTTGGATTATCCATCCCGGCCATCAGCAAATCAGTTGCTCGGGGCAAGCAGATTGCCGAGTCAAGGGTATTCAGATTGATTGGAAGTTAATAAGTTAACGACGTCCCCTTGTCCTTCAACACCACCCCCGACATACAGCATCCTATGTACGATATTTTTTTGACCCGGGCCTGAGAGTACGGCGCCGGTAAACTTGCAAAATAGTCGCCTATTTGATAAGCATCATTCAAATTTGCCAGGAGAGAGATTATGGAACAGATCATCAAGATCGACAGTGCGGGTGAGATCAACCTCCCGCAGGATATCGTGGCCAGCCTCGTTCTGCATGAGGAGGATCGCCTCATGGTAACAAGCGGCCCAGACGTTATCGTAATCAAAAAGATATCGGCAGGAACGCTGGAAGAACGATTCCGCAGCCTGGCGGAGCGGGTGGGCCGGCAGTTCGAGGAAAGAAACGTCAGGGAAGTGGACGTGGACGAGGCCGTTGCGTGGTCCCGAAAATAGTCTTGGACACCAACGTCATCGTCTCAGCATTCGGCTGGCAGGGAAGTCCGCATCACATCATCCTCCGATGTATTACGGGCGATTTTCGTCTCCATATTTCACCATCCCTTCTCCAGGAAGCAACCCGCGTACTCGCATATCCAAAGCTTGGTTTCAGCCGGTCCGAAACCGATGAATTCATCTCCCTTGTCGTCGAGCTGGCAACGATCGTGGAGCCCGATTTTACCCTGGACATCATTACCGCCGATCCGAGCGACAACCGAGTCCTCGAATGCGCAGCTGCGGCCGGGTGTCGGTATATCGTAACCGGCGACAGGCACCTCCTGAAACTCGCCACATGGCAGGACATCCAAATCCTCGCTCCAGACGTTTTTCTTTCCCATCATCCGGTCAAATCCCGCTGAGTGAGCCAGTTGTTTCCACGTCCAAAACAACATATCTTTCCTGCTGGATCGACTGACCTTACCACACCTACCCCCGACATATAGCGTCCTATGCGCAGATGTTGGGTCAAGTCTTTACTGCTGACATTTAGATTTGTTGGATGCATAAGATGACCAGTGACAAGGCCATTGCAAAATAAACTGGCACTAATGTCAATATTAAAGACTTGACCCCAGTAAAGATTCAGTCTTGAGTGGGGGAGGTTTCTCGGTGCTGGGCGGCAGCACAGCTATTGTGCGGATTGCTTTCATGGCAAATGCCCTGGTTCCCTGAGACGCCGCCGGACGAGACGGAGCTCGTCCCTCCGAGAACGGCCTGATTCATGGTTCTTCGGAGGGCCATGCTCCGTCATATGGCCGCACGGAAGTAAACTTTGTCACCCCTGGTTCAGGCTACAAACCTGAACCCGCCAAGAGTCAAAATAAAAATTAAATGCCCACTCAAGACTGAATCTTTACTGACCCCACGGCCCCCAGTCTGGGACGCAGACTTGGATTATCCATCCCGGCCATTAGCAAATCAGTTGCCCGGGGCAGGCAGATTGCCGAGTCAGGGGTATTCAGATTGATTGGAAGTTAATAAGTTAGCCGCGTCCCCTTGTGTGTGTCACTGTTTCAAATTTCACTTGACATTTCTATGGCCCGGCCGCGGAAGAGATCGGCGGGGTCTTCTACGTTAAGGCAGCTGCGGGTATCGAAACATTCGGCGGCGGCTTCGGGGGCAAGCGCTGAACGGGTCGTGCGCAGCCTGATCTTCGCCATTTTTCTGGTCGCCGTTTTTCCGTTAACCGCTTGGGGAGACACCGAGGAGGAGTTGCAGCGGCAGTTCCTCCTCGGCGCCCATTATTTTCACTTACAGGGCGGCCAGAAACCTGTCGGCCAGGTTAACCCTTACCGCAGCGGTGACCTGTGAGTACGCCCGTGCCCGCGAAGAACCCTACAGTTACAGCGGCCTCGGCTTTTCACCTTCCGGCAGCTATTTTTTCCCCACAACAGGCATCCTGTCCCGCGTGAGCCTCTTTTACGGGATGCGGGAGTATGACGCCCCCGACCCTTTTTTTGGTGTGAAACGCTCCGACAAACGGAAGAAAATCGAATTCGCCCTGAGCGACAGGAAGAGGTTAGTATGGAACCGCTACCTTGGCATAGTTATCGGGCTTGAGGAGAATCGCTCGAATTTGGATTTCTACAGCTACCAAAAATTCAATCTGGCTTTTTCTGTTGAGCAATACTGACGACTTCGTAAAGTCATGCGGATGCTGTCCCTGGGAGCGCGGGCGTCCCGCCCGCAGGAGTGAAAGCGGGTGGGACACCCGCGCCCCCGGCGCCCACCCACCGGAGCAATCAGGCCAGCGCAAATAAATCTTTCGTGAACCAGAAAGCCGCGAGAGTAATTTTATTTTTGAAGTAGCCCGAGATCGAGCAACCGTGCGCCATGGACAACCCGCATGACGATCACCCGCGCCCCTTCAATGCGAAAGATCGTCCTGTAGTTGCCGTAGATGATATGCCGATACTCTTTACCCAAATCGGGTGATTCGGGAATAATCGGACACCTCAAGGGGAATATTTCCAAGGAATCGATTTGCTTCTCTATTTCGCTTACCAAATTGTTCGCGGCAACCCTATTATCCAAGGCAATGTAGCGGATGATGTCCATGATGTCAGATTCGGCGATCTCGGTAATCTCAACCCGATACTTCTGCACTGCCTTTTAACTCCTTCAAGAATGCTCGTGCCTCACGAGTGCGATGTTCCCTCACGTCGCCTTCAGCCTCGGCCAACAACAGCCCAATGTTCATTGCTTTCAGCTTTTTTTCAAAGACCTCTACATCCAGCAAAACAGCGTCTGGTCTGCCATTTACAGTCACAATAATCGGGCGGCCGGTACGGTGCATTTGCCTGAAAATCTCATTTGTTTTTTTCTTCAGGTCAGAAACCGTCTTTATGTCTTCGGAAATACTTAACATCAAAAAGATCACATCCTTTCTCGTACTATATTTGGTGCTGGACAAGGTATCATCATTCATCACAATAGTCTAAGGATTTAATTAGGGGGCAAGGGGCGACCCCTCATTTTCCGATAAACCGGGACAACAAATCCAGGATATCCGCTTCGCTGGAACAGGAGAAGATCTGAAGCCTCGTTACCCGTCGCCGCTTTAATTACAGGACATTCGTGAAAAAATGGGAATAACCCCTGCCGTAGAAATCGATTTTATAGAAGAAAAAAACCGGATTTACCTGGTGAAACGGGAGGGGCGGACAAGAAACGCGGGAAAGTTCCGTAAATTAAGAGGAATAGCCAACGTCAAAATGACGACCGATGAAATTATGAGCCTCACAAGAGGAGTCAAATGAAAGGAATTCTTATTGATTCGAACGTTATTCTGGATGTTTTTCTCAATGACTGACCAGAGATATTTCACGATATCAAGCCTATTTTCCAACTGTAAAATTAATAGCACCCTAACTTTGATATTTGTAGAATCGCTGACGGCGAACCCGAAGAGAGAAACGGCAAAACGGGGCGGGCAGAGACCTCGGGGCATATCTTTATTCTTGACATTTTGCCTGCCAGTCCGATTAGTCCCTTGGGTCCGACAAGACAAGCTTGGTCAAATGTCAAGAATAAAGACTTGTCCCATCACCACCGCTCAGAGGGGAAGTGAAATTTTTATGGTTCCACCACGGCCCAGAATGTCGTGCAGGTGGACATAGCCTACAAGCTCATTGTTTTTATCAACTACGGCATAGGTCGTAATTTCCTCGCGCTGCATCTTTTCTATGGTTTGGGCCAGTGACAAATCTTCCGCAATGGTCTTGGGCGCCTTAGTCATCACCAGGTCAATTCTTTTACGCTTTGATAGCTGACCAGTCTTAATCAGCCTTCTTAAATCACCATCGGTGAGGATGCCCACCAGGTGGTTTTCAGTGTCGACAACCAGCACGAAGCCCTTATTCTTACGGTCTATCTCCTCAATGGCTTGCAGGATCGAACTGCCGGAGAAAACACGGGGAATCATCTCGCCGGTAATCATTACATCCCTGACCCGGGCCCGCAGCCTCTGCCCCAGGTTGCCACCCGGGTGAAACTTGTAGAAATCCTTTTCCTGAAAACCCTTTCTAATGATCAGGGCTACGGCCAAAGCATCTCCCATGGCCATCGCGGCGGTGGTGCTTGCGGTCGGGGCGAGGCCAAACGGGCAGGCCTCCCGGGCCACCCCCGTATCAATTACCGCATCGCTTGCGCGGGCCAGCGTGGAAAATGGATTTCCGGTAAAGGAGATCAGGGGGGCGCCGGTAGGGCGGAGGTTGCTCATGAGGACATTCAATTCATCTGTTTCCCCGCTGTTGGAGATGGCCAGGATGACGTCCTGCCGGGTCACAATTCCCATATCACCGTGCAGCCCCTCCACCGGATGGAGAAACATTGCCTGGGTCCCCGTGCTGATCATTGTGGCGACGATTTTTTTTCCGATGATGCCGGATTTCCCAATTCCGGTTACTATTACCCGTCCTTTGGAGCGGCAGATTATATCTACCGCCCGGATGAATCCATCTCCTAACTTGTCAATTAAGCCCGTGATTCCCTCGGCTTCAATCCGAAGGACATCTCTGGCCACGGCAATATACTCAGTATTATTCATCTCGCAATTTCTCGGAAACGTGAGGCAATTGCAAAAGTCTCAAAACTTCCCTCTCCCCTTCAAGGGAGAGGGTTTTAGGTGAGGGGGGAATAACTAGTATTATCAGGTTTTATCACACCCTCCCCTTAATCCCCTCCCATCAAGGGAGGGGAAACAAACTTTTGCAATTGGCTCAACGTGGCATTGATCTGTTTTTTGTAAAACAGTATCTTCACCTTGAGCTGCTAACAGAAATTAAGCTCCAAAACAAGTAATTTCAGCGATCATATTTCTTCCGTAGGCCCAGCCACTAGTGGGGGCGGCAGTAAAAAAAAGTTGACTATCCTGGGCTTAGATATTAAGACAAATCAAAAAAGTTCTTATATTCCTTGTGATTTATGGACAACAAAAGAGTATATATTCACACATTCGGCTGCCAGATGAACGTCTATGATTCCGATCGAATCAAGACGATCCTGGCGGGTTGCGGTTATCTTTCCTGCGAACGGGCCGACCAGGCGGACATGATCATCGTCAATACCTGCAGTATTCGACATAAGGCGGAGCAGAAAGCATTCAGTGAACTGGGGCGTTACCGTAAACTCAAAGAAAAGAATTCGCAGCTGATGATCGCGGTCGGCGGGTGCATTGCGCAAGGGAAAGCCCAGGAAGTCTTGCGGCGGGCGCCCTATGTTGATCTGGTGTTCGGCACCCGGAATATCAACCGGCTGCCCGAGTTTATCCGTGCCATCGAGGAAACAGGGAGCCGCCTGGCGGACGTAACTCCGGAGGCAGACTATATTGATTCCCTTGATGAATATCCGGTTGCGCCGCCTTCGGCCGTCAGCGCCTTTGTTACCATCATGCAGGGATGTGATAACTATTGCACCTTCTGTGTGGTTCCTTACCTGCGGGGCAGACAGGAGAGCCGAAAACCAGCTGCAATTCTTGCGGAGATAAGAGCCCTGGTCGAGCGGGGCGTCAGGGAGGTCACTCTCTTGGGGCAAAATGTAAATGCCTACGGGAAGAAGGAGGGGGTGCCCGGTCTTCGGGCTCTTCTGGAGGAGATAGACAAGATAGCAGGTCTCAAGCGTATCCGGTTCACCACATCCCATCCGCGCGACCTTTCCGACGACCTGATCGATCTCTTTGGCCGGATGGAAAAGCTCTGCAATCATATTCATCTGCCCGTTCAATCAGGCTCTAATCGAATCCTTTCCCTGATGAACCGTGGCTATTTGCGGGAGGATTACCTGACCTTGGTGTCTAAATTGAGAAAAAACTCCCCCGATATAAGCATCACTTCGGATATGATTGTGGGCTTTCCCGGTGAGACCGACCAGGATTTCTCCGCGACTTTGGCTTTGATGGAACAAGTGAGGTTTGATGGCGCCTTTTCCTTCAAATATTCAGAGAGAAAAGGCACCGCCGCCGCGGCCCTGCCCGCTCGCGTAGAGGAAGCAGTCCGAACAAGCCGATTGCAGATTCTCCAGTCTCTACAAGAAGAACATTCGCTGGAGAAAAACCAGTCCTGGGTGGGCCGCCGGGCGACCATCCTGGTCGAACGGGTGAACGAGAACAACAACGCAGACTTGACCGGCAGGACCAGTGAAAACCGGATAGTGAATTTCCCGGGGCCTCCCGAGCTGACAGGATCTCTGGTTGAGGTGGTAATTTCCGGGGCCTATCTTCACTCCCTGAGGGGACAACTGTGACGACACGGTAAAGGAGGGGAAGGCATGATGATAGAAATGAAAGTGGCAGGACTTACAATGGACCCCCTGACCAATACCCCAATTGTTATCCTCAAGGACATGGATAACAAGAGGGCTATCCCCATCTGGATCGGTCTGTATGAAGCTACGGCAATTGCAACCGAAATGGAGCAAATTTCCTTTTCGCGCCCGATGACCCATGACTTGTTGCGGGATATCCTCTATTCACTGGCGGTGGTGGTGGATAAAGTAGAAATCATTGACATCAGGAACAATACCTTTTTCGCCAATATTCATCTGAAACAAGAGGGCCGCCTGATCATTGTCGATTCCCGGCCATCGGATGCCATTGCGCTTGCGCTCCGAGCGAAGGTTTCAATATTTGTGGACGAAAAAGTCATTGACAAGTCCCGCAATGTGGATTTCGGGTTGAAGGACGAGGATATTGACGATATAAAAAAAGAGAAGCTGAAGGAATTCTTGGAAAACCTGTCTCAGGAGGATTTTGGCAAGTATAAAATGTGACGGCGCGGGAAAAAGTCCGGATGTGGCGTTGCGCTACATCCCTCGTCACTCAAGGCGTACCCAGAAGTACCCCTCATTCCTAAGGATTTACGCGCCTTGCCTCAAGGCCTTTTTACCGCGTCGTCCCAGAATTTACAACTTTACCGACTTTTTGCGGTTTCAACAAATGTGATGAAGCGGCGATCCCTCTGAGATTGCGGTGACAAAGGCGCATGGGCGATTGACAGCCATGCGCTGCTCTTTTTGGTATTTTAGGTTATGGAGAGGACACTCAAAGAATTTGCCCGCTACATGGAGACGGAGCGGAATCTTTCTCCTCTGACCGTCAAATATTATCTGGCGGATCTTCGTCATTTCCAATCCTTTCTCGTGGCGGAGGGGCTTGCGGTGCAAGAACAGGGGGAAGAGATAGAGATTCTGCCGGCCTTTGACCATGATATGATCGCAGGTTACCTGGCTGCGCTTTACCGCAGCCAGGCGAAAAAACCGACCCTCATCCGGATGATCGCCGCCTTGAAAACATTTTTCAAGTTTCTCCGCCGTCGGGGCAAGATCGCAACCAATCCGATGGAACTCATCCAGAGCCCCCGGCATGAACGGCCCTTGCCGGTCTTCCTGTCCGTGGACGAGATCAGGGCCCTTTTGGATAGTCCCCCTGCGCCTGGGATAGCAGGATTGAGGGATCGCGCCATTATGGAGCTTTTTTATTCCTCGGGGGTCCGGGTAAGTGAACTGGCCGGCCTGAATGTGCCGGACGTTGACTTCGCTGAAAGATTGATGAAGATCCGTGGTAAGGGCAAAAAGGAACGAATAGTGCCGGTGGGTGAAAAGGCCTTGAACGCGCTTCGGGAATACCTTGCTGCCAGAAATGAGTCCTTGAAGTTTTCCGGGCAAGAAGATATAAGTTTCCCCCTTTTTCTGGGTAACAGGGGCCAGCGGATCTGTGTAGGGGTTCTGGAGCGGATAGTCGATAAACAAACGAAAATGATGGGGCTTGCCAGGAGGGTTACCCCCCATACCCTTAGGCATACTTTTGCGACCCACATGATGGATGCCGGTGCCGATATGCGGTCGATTCAGGAGCTTTTGGGGCATGAGAGCCTCTCAACCACCCAGAGGTACACCCAGGTGACGATGGGTCGCCTGCTGGAAGTATATGACCAGGCCCATCCCAGGGCCGGGTCCTCAAAATCGGCGAGGAAAGAATAGATGCTGATCAAGGGAACAACCATATTAGCGGTAAGACACAAGGGAAAGGTTTCCGTGGCCGGGGATGGCCAGGTCACGATTGACACAACGGTTATGAAGCACAAGGCCCGCAAGGTCCGGCGGCTTTACAATAACCAGGTGATAGTTGGTTTTGCCGGTGCCACTGCGGACGCATTCACCTTGTTTGACAGGTTTGATCAGAAACTGGAACAATATCGAGGCAATCTGCTTCGGGCTGCCGTAGAGCTCACCAAGGACTGGCGCACCGACCGGGTATTGCGACACCTGGAGGCCCTGATGATTGCCGTAAGCAGGGACGCGTTTCTGATGATATCGGGCAACGGGGACGTGATCGAATCCGATGACGAGGTAATGGCCATCGGCTCCGGTGGACCCTATGCCCTGGCGGCGGCCAGAGCCCTGGTCAGGCATTCGGATCTCGGTGCGGATGACATTGTCCTGGAGGCGATGAAAATAGCCGCCGAGATTTGTATTTACACCAACGGCAGCATTACTGTGGAGAACATCGACCTGGAGGAGGGAAATAATAGTTGATATATCGAATGTTTACATCACCCTCCCCCTGCCCCCTTTCACCGGGGGAGGGGAATCGGAGTTTTTGCCGCATCACCAAAAATGATGCTCCGGTAAAAAGTCGGCAAAACTGTAATTTGGGGATGACGCTGTTAGACGGTCATCATAAATGAGAGCAGAGGCCTTATGTCCACCAGTAATTTAACACCGAAGCAAATTGTAGAAAGGCTTGATCAGCATATAATCGGCCAGGGAGAAGCAAAACGGGCGGTTGCCATTGCCTTGAGAAACCGTTGGCGGCGACAGCAGTTGGACAAGAGCCTGGCTGAGGAAATACTGCCTAAGAACATCATCATGATCGGCCCTACCGGTGTCGGCAAAACAGAAATTGCCAGACGCCTGGCCAAACTGGACAGCTCACCCTTTATCAAGGTGGAAGCTTCAAAATATACCGAAGTGGGCTACGTGGGGCGGGATGTTGAGTCCATGATCCGGGATCTGGTGGAACTGGCGGTCAATATTTTGCGTGGTGAGGAACAGGAACGGGTTGCGGCGAAGGCCGCGGAACAGGCGGAAGAGAGGCTTTTAGACATCCTTCTGCCGCCTGCTAAGGTGGAAAAAAAACAGGAAGAGAATTCTCCGGAGCGACCGGTAGAAGAAATGGAGCGGGAGATCCAGCCCGCGCAAAATACGACCCGAGATAAGCTTCGCCGTCTTTTAAGGGAAGGAAAGCTCGACTCCCGAAAGGTGGAACTGGAGGTTACCGAGTCTCGGCCGGCGCCGATGATCGAGATATTCTCGGCCGGAGGGATGGAGGATATGGGCCTTAACATCAAGGATATGTTAGGCAATATCTTTCCCCAGAAGAAAAAGACCATCCGTACCACGGTGGCAGAGGCGGCAGAGATACTGAAGGAAGAAGAGGCCCAGCGCCTGGTGGATATGGAAAAGGTGGCCCGTGACGCCCTGGAAAGGGTGGAACAGTCGGGGATCATCTTTCTTGATGAGATAGACAAGGTGGTCGGTTCCGATTCCGGGCACGGCCCGGATGTTTCCCGGGAGGGTGTCCAGCGCGACCTCTTGCCTATAGTGGAGGGTTGCAATGTAAATACGCGCTACGGAATGGCCAAGACGGATCACATCCTGTTCATTGCCGCCGGCGCCTTCACCGCCTCCAAGCCCTCCGACCTGATTCCGGAGTTGCAGGGCCGCTTTCCCATCCGGGTGGAACTGGACTCGCTGGGGAAGGAGGAGTTTATCCGGATTCTTACCGAGCCCAATAATGCCTTGATAAAACAGTACACCTCGATGCTCTCGACAGAAGGGGTGCAGTTGGAATTCACCGACGCGGCCATAGCGGAGATTGCAGAACTTGCTGCCCAGGCCAACGAGAGAACGGAAAATATTGGCGCCCGGCGGCTATATACGGTAATGGAAATTCTCCTGGAAGATATTTCCTTCGACGCCCCGGATATGGGCGGCCAGAAGGTTGTCATCGATGACAACCGCGTCCGGGAAAAGCTGGCCGATATTGTTGAAGATGAAGATTTAAGCAGGTATATATTGTAGGGCGTAAGGCGTAGGGCGTAAGCCGGAAATTGAGGTTTTTTATGGATAAGCTGATTACACCAATTGAACGAGCGGAGATTCTTATAGAGGCCCTGCCATATATCCGGACCTTTTATAACAAGACCATTGTCATAAAATACGGCGGTCATGCGATGGTTGATGACGAGCTCAAGGACAACTTCGCCCGGGACGTGGTAATGATGAAGTATATCGGAATTAATCCGGTGGTGGTCCACGGCGGTGGTCCCCAGATTGGACGGGTATTAAACAAACTGGGCAAGGAATCGAAATTTATCCAGGGAATGCGGGTCACCGACGAAGAGACCATGGACATTGTGGAAATGGTTCTGGTGGGAAAGGTCAACAAGGAGATTGTCGGGCTTATTAACAAATACGGCGGCAAGGCCGTAGGGCTGTCGGGAAAGGATGGCAACCTGACCCGGGCGGACAAGTATTATCTCAGCGCGGAGAAGGCGGCAGACGCCCCTCCCGAGATTATCGATATCGGGCTGGTGGGAAGGGTAAAGGCAATAAACACGACTCTGATTGAATCCCTGGTGAGTGATGGTTTCATCCCCGTTATCGCCCCGACCGGCGTGGGCGATCAGGGTGAGACCTACAACATCAATGCCGATCTGGTAGCAGGCGAGATCGCCTCGGCCCTTAAGGCGGAAAAACTGCTCCTCCTGACCGATGTTCCCGGAGTGCTCGATGGCCGGGGAGAGTTGATTAATACCATGAGTGGCGCCGACGCTCTCAAACTGATCGAAGAGGGAGTGATCAAGGGAGGCATGTTCCCCAAAGTCAAATGCTGTCTCAAGGCCCTCAAGGGGGGGGTCAGCAAGGCCCACATTGTGGACGGGCGCTTGAAACACACGATCCTCCTGGAGATGTTTACCGACGAGGGGATGGGCACGGAGATCAATGATCAATGAACAATGATCAATGATCAATGAACAATGATCAATGAACAATGAACAATGAAGGTACCTTAATTGATCATTGATAATTGATAATTGTTCATTGATTAAGGGGTGGAGAATGACAACCGCGGAACTGTTGGAATTGGGCGAGAAGAATCTGATGGCTACCTACAAACGCTTGCCGGTGGTATTTGTTAAAGGCGCCGGGAGTCGTCTTTGGGATTCGGACGGGAGGTCATACCTTGATTTTGTAGCCGGCATTGCCGTCTGCAACCTGGGACATTGCCACAGCGCCGTGGTTCAAGCGGTAAAAAGGCAGGCGGAAAACCTGTTCCACGTGTCTAACCTCTACAATATTGAACCTCAGATCAAGCTGGCGGAAGCCCTGGTAGCCCATTCTTTTGCCGACAAGGTTTTTTTCTGCAACAGCGGCGCCGAGGCCAACGAGGCGGCCATTAAGCTGGCCCGAAAGTATGCCTCTGAAAACATGGCAGCGGGCTGCTACGAATTGATTACCATGAAAAATTCGTTTCACGGCAGGACTATGGCCACCGTCACGGCGACCGGACAGGATAAATTTCACCAGGGGTTCTCCCCCCTGCTCGAGGGTTTCCGCTATGTGCCTTTCAATGATCTGCCTGCCTTGGAAGCGGCGGTTACGGCCAAGACCTGCGGCATCCTGGTGGAACCCATTCAGGCGGAGGGCGGGGTGTCCATCCCCCATCCGGACTATCTCCAGGGGGTTCGGGAGATATGTAACCGCAAGGGGATACTGATGATCTTAGACGAGGTCCAGGTGGGGATGGGCCGGATCGGACGGCTTTTCGCCTACGAGGAATACGGGGCAACTCCGGACATCATGACGCTTGCCAAGGCGTTGGGCAACGGTTTCCCCATCGGGGCAATGCTTGCGACCAATCGCGTGGCGGCAGCCTTCCAGCCGGGCAGTCACGCCTCCACCTTCGGCGGCAATCCGCTGGCCACTGCAGCCTCCCTGGCAACCATTAAGGTGATGACCGAAACCGGCATACTGGATAATTGCCGCAAAAGAGGCGAGTATTTCCTTGCCCGCCTGGCAACGCTGGCGGGAAAATACCCCGTCATCCGGGAGGTGCGGGGAAAGGGCTTGATGATCGGCATGGAACTGGCCCTTGAGGGGGCCGATATTGTCAAGGCGCTGATGGAACGGGGGATACTTATCAACTGTGTCGGTGGCCGGGTGCTGCGCTTTGTTCCGCCGCTGATTGTAACCGAAGGTGAAATCGACGAGGTGGTAAATAACCTCGATGAGGTGTTGGCTGTGCTATGAAAAAAGATCTCTTGACGGAATATGACCTGGAGCTTCAAGATTTTACCGAGATATTTCAACGGGCGGCATTTCTTAAAAAGCTGCTCTATCAAAAGGTAAGCTATACCCCGCTTGAAGGCAAGAGCCTGGGAATGATCTTCGACAAGTCCTCCACCCGGACGAGGATATCCTTTGAGGTGGGGATGTTTCAGTTGGGGGGGCTGGCGATATATCTCAACAGCCGGGACATCCAGGCTGGCCGAGGAGAGTCTATCGCTGATTCGGCACGGGTGATGTCCCGTTACTTAAACGGCCTCATGATCAGGACCAGCCGCCATCAGGACGTGGAGGAATATGCACGTCATGCCTCTATCCCGGTGATAAACGGGCTTACGGATTATCTTCACCCCTGTCAGATATTGAGTGATCTTTTCACTATCCGGGAGAAATTTGGCGCCCATGAAGGGATCAGGGTGGCTTACCTGGGCGATGGCAACAACGTGGCCAATTCTTGGCTTAATGTAGCAGCCCGGCTGCCCATCCATCTTACGATGGCCTGCCCGGCGGGCTATGATCCGGATCAGGCGCTACTGGAGCGGGCCAGGCGGGAGGCGCAAGGGGGAGTTCACCTTTATCGCGACCCGGCCGACGCTGTTTTGGGGGCGCAGGTCCTGTATACCGATACCTGGGCGTCGATGGGCTGGGAAGCCGAGAAGGAAGAACGGGCCCGGGTATTTGCCCCTTACCAGGTCAACGAAAAGCTCTTGGCACAGGCGGAACCGGGAGCCCTGGTGATGCACTGTCTGCCCGCTTATCGCGACCAGGAAATATCGTCCGGGGTGTTAGATGGGCCCCAGTCGGTGATTTATGATCAGGCGGAAAACCGCCTCCATGTGCAAAAGGCGATTTTGGAGATGTTGTTGAAGGCGTAGGATGTAGGGCGTAAGGCGTAAGGCTGAAGGCTGAAGGCTGAAGGCGTAAGGATGAAGGATGAAGGATGAAGAAGGATGACCGCGCACCGTTGCGTCCACTCCTGTCCATCTCATTCACCTGCGTCCTCTCGACAACCGCCTGAAACCCTTCAGCCTAAACACCTATTATTTTGGAGGTAGACAGAAGGTGGCAACTGAAATTAAAAAGGTGGTTCTGGCCTATTCCGGAGGTCTCGATACATCGGTTATCCTCAGGTGGCTAATTGAAACTTACAACTGTGAAGTGGTGGCCTTCGCCGCCGATATCGGCCAGAAGGAAGAACTGCAAGGACTTACGGAAAAGGCCAGGCGAACCGGGGCGGCCAAGGTTTATATCGATAACCTGCAGGAGGAATTTGCCCGGGATTTTGTTTTTCCCGCGCTTAGGGCCAACGCGGTCTATGAGGGAACCTATTTTCTGGGAACCTCCATCGCCCGCCCGGTCATTGCCAAAAGACAGGTGGAAATCGCCCGCCTGGAAGGAGCCGACGCGGTAGCTCACGGCGCAACCGGCAAGGGAAATGACCAGGTGCGTTTCGAGCTTACCTATCTGGCGCTCGATCCGTCCATCAAGATAATCGCCCCCTGGCGGGACGACAAGTGGAAATTCGATTCGCGCAACTCGCTGATCGACTATGCTCATAAACAGGGGATACCCCTGCCCCTGACTAAGGAAAAACCCTACAGCAGCGACCGCAACCTGCTCCACATATCCCACGAGGGAGGCATCTTGGAGGACCCCTGGCAGGAGCCGCCGGAGGACATGTTCGTCCTGACCGTATCACCGGAGAAGGCCCCGGATACGCCTACCTATCTGGAAATAGAATTTGCCCAGGGGAATCCCGTGGCGGTGGATGGGATCAGGATGACGCCCGCCGTGCTCCTGGATCATGTGAACCAGATCGCGGGAAAAAATGGCATTGGCCGGGTGGATATGGTGGAAAACCGCTTTGTGGGAATGAAGTCCCGGGGCGTTTACGAGACTCCCGGCGGAACCGTTCTCTGGGCGGCGCACCGGGCCGTGGAATCTATTACGATGGATCGGGAGGTGATGCTCCTGAGAGATTCCCTGATCCCCAAATATGCCCAGCTTATCTACAACGGCTTCTGGTTTTCGCCGGAGATGAAGCTTTTGCAGAACTTCATTGATGAGACACAGGAAAATGTTACCGGTACGGCCCGGCTGAAACTATACAAGGGCAACTGCATCGTCGCCGGACGTAAATCGCCCCTTTCTCTTTACCGGGAAGATTTTGCCACTTTTGAACGGGATCAGGTGTACAACCAGCAAGACGCGACCGGGTTTATCCGGCTCAATGCGCTAAGGCTGAGGCTGCAGGCAGGGAGGGCGCAAAAACAATGACGAAACCACGCAAACCCTGGGGCGGACGGTTTCAGGCCGACACCGATCTGGAGGTAGAGGCCTTTACCTCATCGCTTGATTTTGATCAGCGGCTCTTCGGTCACGATATCGCCGGGAGCATCGCCCATGCGAAAATGCTCGCCCGCCAGGGAATTATCTCGAAGAGGGAAGAAAAAAGCATCATCTGTGCTCTGCAGGAGATCCACCGGGATATCGCGCTTGGGGAAGCTGTCTTTAATCCTGGCGATGAAGATATTCACATGGCAGTGGAGAGGCTCTTGATAGAGCGCATCGGCGATGCGGGCGGCAAGCTGCACACCGGCCGCAGCCGCAACGACCAGGTCGCGCTAGACCTGAGATTGTACCTTCGGGAGGAGATCAAGGAGATTCAGGTCCGGATCGAGGCCTTGCAAGGGGTTTTATTGGCTCTGGCCAAGGAGGAGAAGGATACGATTCTCCCTGGTTACACCCATCTCCAGAAGGCCCAGCCGGTGCTCTTAGCCCATTGGTTTTTGGCCTACTGGGAGATGCTTAACCGGGACGCAGGGCGGCTCTGGGACTGTCAAAAACGTGTCAATGTGCTCCCTTTGGGGGTTGCGGCGCTGGCGGGCACCAGTTTGCCTCTGGACCGGGCCTATACGGCAAAACTTCTCTCCTTTCCGTACGTAAGCCAAAACAGTCTCGATACCGTGGCGGACCGGGATTTTGTGGCGGAGTTCATCTTCTGCGCCTCCCTGTTGATGATGCACCTAAGCCGGCTCTGCGAGGATCTGATCCTCTGGATGAGCGATGAGTTTCGCTTTATCGAAATAGGCGATGCCTTTACCACCGGCAGCAGCATCATGCCCCAGAAAAAAAATCCCGATGTCGCGGAATTGATCAGGGGGAAAACGGCCAGGGTTTACGGCAACCTGGTGGCGCTCCTCACGTTGCTCAAGGGCCTGCCCATGAGTTACAACCGGGATCTTCAGGAGGATAAGGAACCGCTTTTCGACACGGTGGATACCGTTACAACCTGCCTGCGGGTCTTGACGAAGATGATGCAAAACATCAGCTTCAACCGGGAGCGGATGCTTGCCCAAGCGGGCCGGGGGTTTTCCACCGCCACGGATATCGCTGAATATCTGGTGATTAAGGGCATTCCCTTCCGGGATGCCCACGGTATTGTCGGCCGTATTGTCCGCTACTGCCTCGACGGGAACAAAACATTAGGAGACCTCACGCTCGAAGAATTCCGGACCTTCTATCCGGGGTTTGAAGAGGATATTTTTAAATGTATTGATGTGGAAACTTCCGTCCGCAGCAAGAGGGTAATCGGCGGCACCTCCCACGAGGCGGTAGCGGCCCGCCTTAAGGCCATGGAGCAGGAGCGATGAGGAGAGCCTGCCACCCACTACCGGTTTTCATCATCTTGGTTTTCATCATCATGGCGTTAATGCTGGCCGGCTGTGGCCTCAAGGCCGATCCGAGACCGAAAACCGCCGCCCCCCCGGAGGTGATCCGCGATCTCATTGTGAAAGATACTGCCCTGGGTGCGCTTTTGGAATGGCGTCTGGCCGGGGATGCCGGCCAGACGACAGGATTCAGGGTGCAGCGGGCCGAGATCAACCAGGCCTGCCCCACCTGTCCGCAAAGGTATGTACCGATTGCATCTCTGACCAGGGGCGAGGCAGCTCAAAAACAGGGTGGCGCTACTTTCCGCTTTCTCGACCGGGACGCAAGAGCGAATATCGCCTACAGTTGGCGGGTATCCGCCTGCCAGGACAAGGGGGGATGCCTAGACTCAGCGCCGGTTGGTCGGGAAAAAAAGGAGTAAATACAGTATGCATGATTTCCAGTATAAAAATAATGTTCTCCATTGCGAGGATGTCTCCATCCAGGATTTGGCGCACGCGGTGGGGACTCCATTCTACCTCTACAGCCACCGTACCTTGACTAATCATTACCGCGTTTTCGACGAGGCTTTTGCGGAGATACCCCACCTGATATGCTATGCTGTCAAGGCCAGCTCCAACCTGGCCTTGCTTAAGATATTTATCAATAACGGCGCCGGATTGGATATCGTCTCCGGGGGGGAATTATTCCGGGGGATAAAGGCTGGAGTTGATCCAGCCAAGGTAGTCTATTCCGGGGTAGGGAAAACAATAGATGAGATCGATGCGGCCATAGGCGCCGGCATTCTAATGTTCAATGTGGAATCATCTCAGGAACTGGAGCTGATAAACAGCAGGGCTGAGCAACTGGGAATCAGGGCCGGGATTGCGCTTCGGGTCAATCCGGATGTCAATCCTGAGACCCACCCCTATATTTCCACGGGGCTTAGGGAAAATAAATTCGGGATAAACATCAAAGAATCATTAGAACAGTACCGTCAGGCCGCAAAACTGCCCGGGCTTGATATAAAGGGGGTAAGCTGCCATATCGGCTCCCAGATTACCAAGGTCTCTCCCTTTGTTGATGCCCTGGAGATATTGAAGACACTGATCGGCGAACTTAGACGGGAGGGGCTTAGTATCCGCTATCTGGATTTGGGTGGTGGCCTGGGAATCACCTACAATGAAGAGACGCCGCCCCATCCGGCCGACTATGCCCGCGCCCTGATGGGGGCAGCGAAAGACCTCGATTTGACTTTCATTCTCGAGCCCGGGCGGGTCATTGTGGGTAACGCGGGCATTTTGGTCACTGCCGTGCTCTACACCAAGGCAGCTGAAAACAAGAATTTTGTGATCGTTGACGCCGGCATGAACGACCTTATCCGCCCCAGTCTCTATGGCGCCTATCAGCAGATCCAACCGGTGGTTAATGAGAGACGGCCGGAGATTGTGGCCGACATTGTAGGGCCGGTTTGTGAATCCGGTGATTTTTTCGCCCGGGGCCGGAAGATTTCCCGCCCGGAAAGGGGTGAGCTGCTGGCGGTGATGAGTGCCGGGGCCTATGGGTTTGCCATGGCCTCTAATTACAATTCCCGCCCCCGGGTGCCGGAGATCCTGGTTTTTGGGGAAAAATACTTTGTGATCAGGAAGCGCGAAGAGTACGAAGACCTGATTCGGGGTGAAGAAATACCTGAAATGTGACGACACGGTAAAAAGGCCGGATGCGGCGTTGCGCTGCATCCTTTGTCACTGCGGCGTACCCAAAAGTACGCCTCATTCCTCATGATTTGCGCGCCTTGCCTGCGACCTTTTTACCGTGTCGTCCCCAAGTTACAGTTTTACCGACTTTTTACCGCCTCATCAAATGTAATGTAAAGGAGGTCTCATGTTCAAAGGAGCTATAGTTGCAATAGTAACCCCTTTTAAGGCCGGCCTGGTCGATGAGCAGGCTTTACGGAACCTAATTGAATTCCATCTGGAAAACGGGGTCTCCGGCATCGTTCCCTGCGGAACCACCGGTGAATCGAGCACTCTCAGCCATGAGGAGCACGACCGGGTGATCGAAATAACCATTCGGGCGGTGAATAAACGGGTTCCCGTCATCGCCGGGACCGGCTCCAACAGCACCGACGAGGCCCTCCGGTTGACCAGACATGCCTGGAAGGCCGGGGCCGATGCGGCCTTGGTGGTTACACCCTACTACAACCGACCCACCCAGGAAGGCCTCTACCAGCATTACCGGGCCATTGCCGAAGAGATACCGCTGCCGATCATTCCCTATAACGTACCCTCCCGAACCGGGGTTAATCTCTTGCCCGAAACGGTGGCCCGGCTGGCTGGGATAAAAAATATCGTTGCAATCAAAGAAGCATCCGGTTCGATTAAGCAGATCAATGACATCCTGGCCCTCTGCGGTGACGATTTTGACGTCTTATCCGGGGATGATCTGATCGTTTTGCCTCTTTTGGCCATGGGGGCCAGAGGTGTTATTTCAGTCGTAGCCAATGTGGCTCCCCGCCAGATGTCGGCAATGATCGCTGCCTTTGCGGCCGGGAATATTAACCTGGCCCGGGAAATTCATTTCCAGCTCAGTCCCCTGATGGACACACTTTTTATCGAAACCAATCCCATCCCGGTCAAGGCGGCGCTTTCAATGATGGGCCGGATAGAATACGATCTGAGGGCGCCCTTGTGCCGGATGTCGCCTGTTAATTACGAAAAACTGCGCCTGGTGATGGCCGAATCGGGGCTGATTTAAGGGGGTCAAGATGATTAAGACCATTGTCACCGGCGCCGGCGGCCGGATGGGAGGGAGGATCATCCACCTCCTTTGTTCAACCGAAGGAATGGGGTTGTCGGGGGCGGTGGAAGCCACTGGTCATCCTCTGATCGGTCAGGACGCAGGAGAGCGGCTGGGCTTGGGAAGGCTTGGGGTTGTGGTGGTGGACAGCCTGGCGAAGTGCATTAAAGAAGGCGAGATAATCATTGACTTCACCCATCCCGAGGCATCTTTGGCTCACCTGGAAATGGCGGTGGCCTGGTCGCGGGCGATTGTTATCGGCAGCACGGGTTTTAACTCAACCCAGCGGGATCGCCTGCGGGAACTGGCCCCCCGGACGAGATGCGTCTTTTCGCCCAACATGAGCGTTGGAGTAAATGTGATGTTGCGGGCATTGCAGATGACCGCGGAAATTATCGGCCGCGATTACGACATGGAAATCATGGAGGTGCATCATAATCAGAAAAAAGATGCCCCCAGCGGGACCGCGCTGAGAATGGCCGAGGTTATCGCCATGGCAACGGGCCGGGATATTTCCCGGCAGGCAGTTTACGGACGAAAAGGAATGACAGGGGCACGCAGCAAGGAAGAGATAGGTATCCAGACCTTGCGGGCGGGTGATATTGTAGGAGAGCATATGGTGATGTTTGCCGGTCCGGGGGAGAGGCTGGAATTTACTCACCGGGCCCACAGCCGCGACAATTTTGCCGCCGGGGCAATCCGGGCCGCCCAGTGGCTGGCAGGTCAACCGCCGGGGTTGTATGACATGGCGGATGTTTTGGGTATATAGCGTATTGGCCCCGGATGAACGCGCTCGGTGAAAAAGGAGTCCCCTGATGGTTACCGCCTATATCGGCATTGGCTCCAATATTGGCGATCCCCTTGCTAACTGCAGGTCAGCGCTGGAGAGGATCGGCCAGATTGAAGGGGTCAGGTTGCTTGGCAGCTCCTCCTTTTATCGCACCGAACCGGTGGGAGTTTCCGGACAGGAATGGTTCGTCAACTGCGCAGCCGAGATATCGACGACGCTGTTGCCGCACGAGCTCTTGGATGCCCTGCTTGCGGTGGAAAAATCCCTGGACCGGCGAAGGGAAACCAGGTGGGCGCCCCGGACTATCGACCTGGATATTCTCTTTTACGGCCAAGAGATTATCCGGAAGCAAGACCTCTTCATCCCCCATCCGGAATTACATAAGCGCCGGTTTGTCCTTGCGCCCATGAATGAGCTTGCATCCTACCTGATCCATCCGGTATATTGCGTATCCATTGCCGGGCTGATGGAACGTCTGGAGGATGAAAGCCGGGTGGAGCTTTTGGAACATCGCCTTCACCAAGAATAGAGGAACGGGTATGCTGTTGCGGTTGATGGTCTATGCGGTGCTGATTTTCCTGCTATACCGTGCAGGCAGGTGGCTCATTTCCCATATCAAGCAGAAAAACATCTCCCCGCCGGGGAAAATACCACCCATCGCGAGGGAAGACCTGGTGCAGGACCCCAACTGCAAGACCTACCTACCATTGAGCAGTGCCATCAAAGAAGTGATTGACGGCAAGACCGTTTATTTTTGTGGCCACCAATGCCGGGATGAATATCGACGGAAGGACCGTTAGTGTTTTCTCTGATACCTCGCTCCTCATTTGATGGGAATGGTTATGATCGACTTTTTGAAGAATCATTACGACCGGCTGGCCGGGAGGCTCACCGAGAGTGACATCTACAACCTGCCCAATTCCATTACCCTGCTGCGTATTGGTGTAATCCCCATCCTGTTTTTTCTTCTCCTGTCGCCCGGTCCAACCGGGAGCCTGGTAATTGCCCTGCTGTTCATCGCTGCCAACTTGACCGATCTGCTGGATGGCTATATTGCCCGCAGATACCACATCGAAACCGTAATGGGCAAGTTTCTCGATCCCATCGCCGATAAACTGGTGGTGAATACGGCGATGATCCTCCTGATTCCCTTAAGCCGGATCCCCGCCTGGATCGTCGCCTTGACCATCATCAGGGATGTTGCGGTGGATGGCATGAGGAGTGTCGCCTCATCCCGGGGGGTGGTGATCGATGCGAGCAAGCTGGGCAAGAGGAAGACCCTCTGCCAGATATTCGCTGTTTCGGCCCTGATCATCCATTACCCATTTTTCGGTATCAACGCGCACTTAGTCGGCATGGTTATCCTATACCTGGCGCTCATTTTAACAGTGCATTCGGGGATTGATTACTTTAGTAAATTTTACCGGGAGGTTATAACTGGTGGTGTCCGGTCTTGAATTCCGGAATAATGGGTGACCCCACAATTCAACGCAGATAAATATACGCAAAAAGCGCGAAAATAAGCAGGAGCGACAAAGAGGCCACAACGGCCGGCCTTGCGGCTGGGTGGTGAGAGACGAAGTAACCCCGACCTACGTCCCTGACGGCGGCTCTGATACTGCTGCGACGGATCAGCCACACTCCTCGGGCGTAGGCGACGAGGAGCGCCCGGTCGCAGATTACGTTTATCCTCCGGGGAATGCCCCGGCTGTAATGGTGTAGGAGGGAAAGGGCGGGGAGGGAAAATCGTACCTGCCCGCCCCCAACGGACAGACGGTGATTAATGTATTTCCCGATCTGTCCAAACGAAAGGGGTTTAAGTTCGTAGCGTACCGTAATCCGCTCGTTCAACTGTCGCAGGGCTGGCAGCGCCAACAATTTTTGGAGCTCCGGCTGGCCGATGAGGACGATCTGGAGCAGTTTTTCCCGTTCCGTTTCCAAATTGGACAGCAGGCGCAGCTCTTCAAGGACGGCCAGAGGCAGTAGCTGCGCCTCGTCAATCAAAAGGACGGCATTTTTCCCGGCGCTGAAGTTTTGCAGGAGAAAGTTGTTCAAAAGGGAAAACTTTTCCCGTCGACACTGGCCGTTGTCCCATCCGGGTATTTCGAATTCTTCGAGGATGGACGAAAGCAGCTCATCCGCCATTTGGGCGGGGTTGAAGATCAGGGCGGCGGCGATGCTGTCGTCCAGATGGTTCAGGAGGGTCCGGCAGAGGGTGGTCTTACCGGTGCCAATCCCGCCGGTTAGCAGCAAGAACCCCTTTTTTTCCTTGATGCCATAGATGAGATGATTCAGCGCCTCCTGATGTTGTGGGCTCAGATATAGAAATCTGGGATCGGGCGCCAGATTGAACGGGGTTTCCCCCAAAGCGAAATGGGATGTGTACATGGGCGTTAACTACTCAGGTATTTAGGCTGAAGGCTATAAAACATCTCGCAACGCACGAATCAAGCCATTCAAGACCTTCTTTGGTTTCTACGATCTTTGGTTCAATAGGTGTAACTACTCAAGCCTTCAGCCTTCAGCCTATCCACCTAAGTAGTTACCTTTACCGCAAATCATAGTTTAGCGTTTCCATTCGCCCCCCCCGCAGGACCGTGAGTGAAACGGCGGAGGCACCCTTGAGCAGATTGTAAAACTCGATCATATCCTCGGCGCCCTTGAGGCGGCGATTGTTCACCTCTTGAATGACGTCTCCCTCGCGGAGAGTCATCTTCTCATAGATACTGCCCGGTCGGATCTGGGAAAGCATGAAACCGTGCGGTACGCCCGCCTGGAAAAATGGTCTGATCTGCGCCTGGGTGAGAAGCCCCCCCATATCACTCAACTGGGAAGCGACTTCAGACCTGGTGATGCTTATACGTTCCTCCCTTCCCGCAGCAGGAGGGGTGGGGTGGGAGGCCGTGGTTGATATCGCCCCCCTGCCCGGGGCCTCCAAGATCGGTACCAGCGGCGATGATGCCATCCGTAGGGTAATCAGCTCGCCCCCGAATTCCACCACCACCTCCCCCCGCTTAATCTCTTTTAGCGTTGCCCCGCCGACAGTATCGCCCGTTTTGTAAAGGACATCGGCAGGTTTCCCCTTTTCCCGAATCGCTGCAAAGGCGGTTAAACGGTCACCGGCCACGGTTCCCTTGAGCTCGAGCGAAAGTGTCGCTGGTGGGGGCGCTGCTTCCACCGGACGGGCGGACGGCGCCGCCTTGGCGGCGGGGCTCTCTGCCAGCAAAACCGTCTCGGCGGAACCGAAGAGATTACGTTCGTAAATCGCCCGGTATATCAAGGCCGTGCTGCTGCCGCCGGCCGGCTGCACCAGGCCCTTGGCCCCACGCATCGTCTCCAGAGGAGGCAATACGAGGAAAGTAAGCGCCAGCTTATAGCAGATACCCACCAATACCCAGCTGTATAGGGCAATGAAGAGCGGAATGAAAATGGAGCGCCACTTCTTTTCCACAAACGAAAAGGCACTGCTGGCTAAGGAGGCAACAGGCGGCCATTTTCCCCCGATTATATCAGTTATTCCGGCCATTTATTTCTCCTTGTCCTCATCATTGCAGGCTGGTCAGGGGCGTCCCCATTTTCCCTGTTACCGTCAGGGGGAACCGCTTGCCCGGGGTTGTTTCCAGAGACCCCCGCAAATCCAGGATGCTCTTTGCAAACTCATCCGGATCGAGCGCGAGCGTTCCGGTCATGCTGACCCGCAGTCCCTCACCGACCAGGGTAAGGCGTGATACCTTAAGCTGCCGGCCCTGGTAATCCAGTTTGATTTCCAGGTCCTTGAATTCGGCCCTATCCAAACCGGCTATTTTCTCCGGCAGCTGATAGACCCCCTTCTTGATAGCTAACTCAACCTGACCTCCCCCGGGTTTTTCGGGCCCAGCTGCAGCTGGCCGTTGATAAAAGAATGTGCCCGCAAGGGTGCCGGTAAGTTTCTGGCCTGTCGGTCCTTGAAGATAGAGGCAACGGCCAATATCGACCCGGCTGAACTCTATCTTCACCGTCAGAGGCCAAAGCCCCGCCCGCGAAAGGTCGGTGGTAAAAAGCCCGCCTATCTTGCCCCCGTAAATCAGGCCCTCGATGTTCAATTGGGGCCTGCCGGCCAGAAGACTCAACCAATCGGGGCTGATGGACAACTGCTGCACCGCGATGGTTTCCGCTCTCCTGTCCTTGAGAGCATAAGTTATTCCCCGCAGGGTCAACCCCAGCGGAAAGGCAGTTTCTGCAGAGCCAATAGCCAGCTCCGCCTCAGGATTCAGGCGGAAAAAGGCCTGCTTAATATAACTCTGCAACTCCTGGGCCGGGAAAAGCAGATAGAGGAAAAACCAGGAGAAAAAAACCCCCAGGAGAATATATCCGGCCAGAGGCTTGAGCCGACCTGGCTTCATGGCGAAGTCCTCCTTGACTGATAGGTTGCCACCTGCATCCCGACGGCAAGGTAACCGGCCGGCTCTTTCATCCGGCTGATGGAAATCTTTTTTACCTGTAAAAAAGCCTCGGGAGATTCGAGGAGCGCAAGGAATTGGGTCAGTTGTTTCAATGTCAACCGTTCGAGCCGGATGTCCAGGGGAATCTCTTCATAGGCCCCACTGGCTGCTCCCCGCCCGATGGTCATCGACCTGATGTTTCCCTTCACCCCGGCCTCTGTCGCCTGTTTTTCCACATAGGAAAAGATGCTGAAATCCCTGGGTCGCAAGGCCAGACGCCGCTGAAATTCTTCCGTGCGATTCTTGAGCTTTTCGTAATCGGCAACTTGTAGCAACAGATCCTGGAGGACCTTTTCCTGGATGGCGATCCCCTTTGCAAGCGTTATCCGGGCCTCGCGCAGGGGCAGATAGAAAAACTGAATTACAATAAAAAGCGCAACCAGAATCAAGGCGACCTGGAGATACCAGCGCTCCCGCGCGGCAATCCTCGCTGGCCACCTCATTTTGTCACCCGGATGGCCAGGTCAAAGGCGACCTTCTGGCCATCTTTCTGTAAATTGGTGGCGCCTAAGGTTACCGAGGAGAAGAGGGGCGATCTTGCCAGCGCCTCCCTGACCTTTTCCACCGTCTCAAAGTTCCGCGCCTCCCCCTTAATCGCCATATTCCCTTCCTCCAGAGTTAAATTATGGAGCAACACCTCATAACCTGCCGGTATCAGCCCCGATAATTCCTGCAAAACGGCAAGTGTGCCCGCTTGGCCGGTCAGTTCGGCTATGCCTGCCTGCTCCTTCCGGAGCTGTTCGGTCAGGCCCTTCATCTGCAGCACCGGATCGACCTGGCGCCCGCCGGCGGGGTAGTGCCGTTTAAACACTGCCGCTACCTCGGCCTTATGCGCGAAAAATTTCTTTTGGGTAATTTTGTAATCCAAGAAGGTCTCCACAGCAATTAAAGTCAGGAATAAAAACAGGATTATCCCCAAAGTTTTCCCTCGTTTCGACCATGCAACGGGGGATTTGCCCGGTCGTTGACTTTTAGCGAAATCGAGACCGTTACTCCCGGATCTCAAAGCCAGGGCCAAAGCCTGGTTCTGGAGGCCGCAAACCCAGCTCTGTTGCACCTTTTCTGCAAGCAATACCGGGGCGTACCGGGCCAGGTCAAGCTGGAGAACGGGAATGTCCAGCGCCGCAGCTATTTTTTCCTCTATCCCCGGCCGCAGGGACCCTTCGCCCGTGAGATACACCTGGACGATTTCACCCTCCGTCCAGCCGCGCAATTGGAGGAAGGCATAAGTGCTTTGCACCTCGCTGGCGAGGCTCGCTATGGCGTTTTCTAATGCTGCCGGCTCCGGTGAATCAGGCACTCTCCAGGGCAAGGCGCGAACATGGCATAACTGCCCCCGGTCCAGCCACAGGGAGGCTGCCTGGCTCTTCCCTAAATCCAGAATGACAGCAAGTCCTTCCTGATTAACGTACGGCGCCGCCTGAAGACCCAGAACAAACCCGGCCCCCTCGATGATGGCGCCCGGGAGTCCATTGTTCTGTAAAAGAGCGAGACGTTCCTGCACCAAAGCACGATCGGAAAGAATGGCCAGCACACCCTGCGGTTCCCCCGAGCCTACCAGGAGAAAATCGAGTACCGCATCTCCCAGCGGGCGGGGAAGCAGGGAGGCCAGTTCGAAGGGCAATACCTCGCCTATTTTCTTTTTGTCGCCAAAGGGCAGTTGCAGATGACGCACCACCAGGCCCGACAATGGCAGGGAGGTAACAATCCGGCTAAAGGAGGCGCCGGTTTGTGCCAGGATGTTTTTCAGCGCCCCGTCCAGCTCTTCCCCGTCCGAAAACGGGCTCTCATGCGCTTGGGTGATCCGTGCCTTGCCTCTTGCCGGTCGTTCCAGTACGACGGCATAAATGGCATCCGGCCCGATGTCCAACCCCAGTATCCTCTCCGCCATTAATCCACCTTCCAGGATATCAGTTGCAACTTCTCTCCGTCTCTTTTCATCACCGCCTCGATCGTCTTGGTCATCCGGTCCCGGCTCGCTTGGGCAATGGCCATAAAACTGCTGCTTTTCACGGTTAGAAGACCATGCTGGTCAAAGCCGTCGCCGACAATTGGCTTGTACCAGTCCGGCCGGGACAGGTCGTTCTTTTCGTCCCGGCGGTAGAGGTCCAGTTTCTCCACCATCTCCTCCGTAACACCGTCGCCAAAGACTGCGATGACCTCACGGGGCGCTGTATTGATATTTATCTTGCCATCGCCCCAGATGGTAAGAAATTTTTTCAACCCGGGGCTCTTGGCCGTACCCCAAAAAAGCTCCCTGGTTATTCCCTTGATCAAAAGAAGCTCTTCCACGGCATCAAGAGGCCCGTTTTTTGCCTCATAGGGGCTGACCAGCGCCCGATAGTAGGGGCTCTCCGCCCCGCCCGAGGTTACCTCGTCATCGGGATCAAGCCAGTCCTTAAGGCACGCGACGATTTCTTCAGCCTGCCCGCCGGCAAGCCTGAATTCCGGCCGCTTGAGGAGGCGCAAGAGCATGTCCCGGATTGGTTCGTTGACCTTGTTTCCTTCATAAAAGCGCTGAAGCGGTATCTTCCCCATTTCGTCTTCTATGACTAAAGTAAGGGCGCCGGACCCGAATAAAAGGCTTGCCTTGGCGGCAAACTCATCGGCCTTGGCCCAACTCTCCGCGAGGGAATCGTAATTGTTTTTATCCAGCGCCAAAATTGCTTGGGCGCCATTGACCCCGGATTTGGCCAGGTAGTAGAGTTTGATGCCGTCGCCCAGGTTGGCCGCCTCCTGCAGTTCGGTTCTGGTAGCGCGACTTGAGGCCACAACAGCCGCCACCAGAATTGTGACGATCATCAGCACGGTTACCAGGGCAAATCCCTTTTCCGAAAGCGCGGCCGTCCCGGCCGCAGGGGGTGAAAGCGGGCGGGAGGCCCGTGCTTTTGTCATGGCGTCTCCTTGGCCAAGGGCAGCATAAAGCTGGTGGAAAAGCGCCGGGGGGGTCTGCTGTCCCCTTCCTTCAGGTGGAGTTCCAGCTCCACGATCCGGGGCAGGGGAGCCGGCTTGCCCCCCGGAGGCGGCGCTGTTTCCCAGCTTTCCTCACGCTTTTTCTCGCTGTCATAAAAACGCAGGGAAAAAGCCTCGACATCCTCGCAAATGACGAAGCCCTGTCCCTTGCTGTCCTTCACGGCAGGCATTGGCTCCGTTTCCCGCCAGAGGTGGCTGCGGCCTTCCCGGTCTTCAATTACCTGGTAGAGCACCTTGTTGATTCCCGCAGGCTCTGCCTCGTCCCAGACATTGCCGCGGTTTTTTGCCGAAAACGCAAGACGGCTGAAGTCTTTGCCCCCCCTGACCTCAGGCGCTGCCGAAAAAACGAAATTGCCGCGAAAAGGCGTCAGCGCCATCATGTCTCTTCCCAGGATGTCCATTGCCGCTCGGGCTGACTGGTAGGTTTTAGCCGTGCCTCCCCCCTCTTTTGCAAGCGAAAATATCTCCCGATAGGATGACCAGACACCCGACAGGACCAAAGCCAGGATAAACAATGCCAAGAGCACCTCCAAAAGGGTGAACCCAGCCGGGCAGGAGAAATTCCGCTTAACGGATACTGTTTTTTTACAGAGACAGGCAATATTGCTCGGCATATAATTAATAACCGCCTCCCTGGTCAAAACCGCTGCATCTTGTAAAGCACCAGTTGATACGTCTCCGGAGATGGCGCCCTGTTTTTCACGGTAAGCTCGATCCTCTTTAAAAATGGTATTTCCGTATCCAATACGTTCAGTTCCCAGCGGTACTGGGGATAATCCTCGCCGAAATCGCCGCTGGCGCTCGACAACTCAGCCATGTTCATTGCGTCCACCTGGGCCATCCGCCCCTGTGTGAGGAGGGCGGCATCGGTTAAAAAATGAGCTCTGGCGGTCATGGCAAGGTTCTGCCTTTGGGACTGGTAAATAGCCAAAAGGGCGATGGCGAGGATTGTCATGGCCAGCATGACCTCCAAGAGCGTAAAGCCCTCCTCGCATGTTAGCCGCTTAGTTGGCATAACTTGCCCGTCCCGTCGCCTCCACCCGGCCCGCATGGCCATCCCAGATTTTGATGGCAGGCAGGATCGGGTTGATCAAAAGCGTCATCTTCCCTGAACCTGATTCAAGATATATTAGGGCGGGCTGGGCGTATCCCTCTTTAGAAAAGCGGATTATCGCTTCACCAAAAAATATCTGTTCACTTAGGAAGGCATCGACCTTAGCGAACCGCACCCCCTCGCCCAGGGACAAAGCCTTTTCCCTCTTTATTGCTAATCCCTCGGGACCTGTGTCTTCCCGGTAGGCAAAAAAACGCTGCTGATCCAAATCCAAAGACAGATGATAATCCAGCTGATCGCGGACCGCCTGGGAGCGCAGCTCGCGGCCAAGGGCGCTCAGTCTCCTTGCCGCGAGGTCCAGAGGGTCTCCGGCGATGATGTCCCGCAGGCGAGGCGCCGCCATAAAAAGGATGGTTCCCAAAAGAAGCAGCACGACCAGCAATTCGATTAGCGTATAGCCTCTATTCCCGGCGCCCTCATAAAAAGTCATCCTCATTCACTTTCCCAGCTTTTGATGTCCTTATTGCGGCCCTCTCCTCCCTCTTCGCCGTCGGCCCCCAGCGAAGACAGGTCGTAATCACCGTGAATGCCGGGGCTCAGGTAGCGAAAATCGTTTCCCCAGGGGTCCTTGGGGACCCGGCCCCGCTCCAGGTATCCCCCCTGCCGCCAATTCCTGGCCGGCGGTCCCACGGACGGCGGCTCTACCAGAGCCTGCAGACCTTGATCGGTTGTGGGATAGCTTCCGTTGTCGATCTTGTAGAGCCGAAGCGCCGTCTCCAGGCTTTCAATCTGGATGCTGGCTTTTGCCCGTCTGGCCTCATCCGGCCGTCCCATGATTCGGGGGATGATTAAACCCGCCAGAATCCCTAAAATGACGATGACCACCATCAATTCGATGAGGGTAAACCCCCCGCTGCTTCTCAATTTCATCTGTTGCCGCTCCCCATTCTGACTTCTGACTTCTGACTTCTGGCCCCTGTCCTAGCGCACCAACTGGTTCATTTCAAACAGGGGCAGTAAAATTGCAATAACGACAAAACCAACCACCAGACCCATGAAAAGGATCATCAAGGGCTCCACCAGAGCGGTAGCCAGCATTATTTTATTCTCCGCCTCCTGTTCGTAAGCATCGGCAATACGGAAAAGCATCGGCTCCAGATTGCCGCTGTGTTCCCCCAAGGCGAGCATCTCGGTGGCCATTGGCGGAAAGATGCCCCCCCGGGCCAGGGGGCGGGAGAGACTCTCGCCCTGGGTTACCTCTTGGGCCGCGTAGTTGATGGCATCCGAAAGGATGCTGTTATTTACCACCTTCTGGGCGATTTCCAAAGCGGTCAACATGGGTACGCCGCTTTGCAACAGGGTTCCCAGGGTGCGGCTGAAACGGGCGACGGCCATTTTCTTGACCAGCGGGCCAAGCACAGGCAGTCTCAATTTTATTTTATCCCGCAGGCGCTGCCCTCCGGGGGTGGCTTGGAGGGCAGCGCGGGTGAGGAAGAATATTCCCGCGCCCCCGATCCCCATTAACCACCAGTATTGGCCGATGAATTCACTGGCGCCAATCAAAAGAAGCGTAACGGTGGGCAGGGTCTGATTCATCTCCTGGAAAATGCCCGTGATGCTGGGAATGACGAAGACCACCAGAAAAAAAAGGATCGCGGAACCGGCCAAGAGCATGAGCAGGGGATAGGCCAGCGCCGATTTTACCTTCGACCGCACCGCCTGCTGGTGCTCCCGGAAATTTGCCAGCCGCTCCATGATGTCAGGCAGGGTGCCTGCCGCCTCGGCCGCCTGAACCATGTAAAGATACAGGGGAGTAAAGGCCCGCATGTGGGGGGCAAGGGCTGCGGAAAGGCTCTTGCCCTCCCTGACCTCCTCCCGAACCTGGGCGAGCAGCTTGCGGAATGCCGGGTGGCTCGTCTGGTCCACCAAAATGCCCAAGGCAGACATCAGGGGCAGACCCGCGTTTAGCAATGTCGCCAGATGTCTCGTGGCGCGGGTCACCTCGGTCTGGCCAATCCGCGAAAAGAGCGTCAGTGACAGTTCCCGTTCCTCTCCCTGTTTCTCCGCCACCGCCACTTCGACTTGCGTCGGGTAGAGTTGTTGATCTTTCAACTTCTGCCAGACTGCAGACGAGGAATGGGCATCGATGATGCCTTTTTTTCGGCGTCCCTTCCCGTCTAATGCCTGGTAGGAATAAAGGGGCATAGTATCTTCTTATCCTTCTTCCCGCGAGCTTGACATCGCATTGTTGCTGGAGCGGTAAAAAGTCAAAACCGCCCTCTCCCTTGATAAGAGAGGGTTCTAGGAGAGGGTGATAATGGTCGATATATCGAATGTTTAAACCCTCTCCCCTGCCCCCTCCCACCAGGGGAGGGGGAATCGGAGTTTTACCGCCTCGTCATTGTTATTTGTTTGGACAGCGGCCTGGTTTTGATTTTAATTCCCAATCGCCCCTAAAGATCAGCCATATCCTGAGGGACATCTTCCACCTTGCCCTGTTCGTCCCGCTGGATGGCAATCCTGGTTACCCGAAGCACCTCCTCCGGTGTGGTGAGCCCCATCAGCACCTTGCGGGCGCCGGCCTGCAGGAGGGTGCGCATTCCCCGTTCAGAGGCCAGCCTGGCAATTTGGGTTGCGTCCGAGGTCTTGAGAATCAACCTCTTCATTTCTTCATCAATGAGCATTATTTCAAAGATCGCCGTCCGGCCGCGGTAACCCCGCTGCATACAGTAGGAACAGCCTGCCTTCCGATAAAGCACGCGGCCCTCGATGTCGGCCCGGGACAAGCCGATGTTGGCCAGCACATCCCCGTTGGGGGCGTATGGTTCTTTGCAATGGGGGCAAAGAAGGCGCACCAGGCGTTGGGCAACTACCGCAATGAGCGAGGAGGTAACGAGATAGGGTTCCACCTCCATGTCGATGAGACGGGTTACGGCGCCGCTGGCATCATTGGTATGGAGGGTGGAAAAGACCAGATGCCCCGTCAGCGAGGACTGGATGGCGATTTCCGCCGTCTCCTGATCCCGGATTTCCCCCACCAGGATCACATCGGGGTCCTGCCTGACCAGGGAGCGCAAACCTTTGGCGAAGGTCAGATCAATCTTGGGATTGACCTGAATCTGGCTGACCCCCTCGATCTGGTATTCGATGGGATCCTCGATGGTGATGATGTTGATGCCGGGGCTATTGATGCTCGTCAGGGCTGCGTAGAGGGTCGTCGTCTTACCGCTGCCCGTCGGTCCCGTCACCAGCACGATACCGTAGGGGGAGCCGATAATCCGGTTGAAAACCTGCACCTCTTCTTCGTCCATCCCCAGATCGGCAAGCCCGAGCAGGGTCTGCGATTTATCCAAGAGCCTTAAAACGACCCGCTCCCCGAATGCGGTCGGGATGACGGCCACGCGGACGTCCACGTTTTTTTCCGCAATCTTCAGGTCGAGCCGTCCGTCCTGGGGCAGCCTCTTTTCGGCAATGTTCAGCCGGGCCATTATCTTGATGCGCGAGGTAAGGGGAGACTGGATGCGCCGGGGCACACTCAAGATATCAGAGAGGATGCCGTCAATGCGGTAGCGCACCTTGAGAAAATCCTGGTACGGTTCGATATGGATATCACTGGCCCGATCCCGGATGGCCCCGGATAAAAGAAGGTTCACCAGCTTGACGACGGGGGCGTTGCTCGTCTCATCGAGCAGATCGGTGGTCTCTTCGATCTCGGAGATGATCCTTTCAGGGGAATCGCCGTTCATCTCCTGGGCAAATTCCCGCGCCGTCTGCTGGCTTAAGTTATAAAGACGACTGATGGCCGCTAAAATGGCCTCCTGGGTGGCCAGGATCAGGGCGCCGCCGCCCAGATAACGCCTTAGGTCGTCTATAACATCAAATAGCGTCGGGTCATTGATGGCGATCAATAGCTCATCGCTATTGGCCTTACGCAGGGGTGCGATCTTGTATTTTTTGAGATAGGGCAGCGAGATATCGCCATGAAAATCATAGGTCAACCCCTCCAGCGGGCCGCCATTATGCAGCGGAATCCGGAAATGCCGGCTAAAAAGCGCCAGGAGCCTTTCTTCAGCGATGAGTTTTCGCGACAGCAGGGTCTCCGTGAGGCTGCCCCCCCTGCTTTTGAGGGAGGCCTGCACCTCCGCCAGTATTTCCGCGCCAATCCCCGTTTGCCGGAGGTCTTCCAGCAGGGGGGCGATGCCGTTTACCATAGCCAATGTCCGTTACTCTCTGGTTCCGGGCCGATCGCCCGGTACCGTAAAGGGCCTGTGAATTATGATGAGATTGTAAAAAGTCAAAACTGCCCTCTCTGTTGATGGGAGAGGGTGATAATAGTCGCTATATCGAATGTTTAAGCCCCCTGCCCCTCCCCCTGCCCCCTCCCACCAGGGGAGGGGGAATCGGAGTTTTTACCGCACCATCAATTTTGATAACTTCGTAAGTAATCCGGAAGGTGCATTACGCTTCGCTAACGCGCCCACTGCTCAACCGCCACCCAAGGACAGGGGTACCGTCTGCCCTGTTGGCGCCGTCTGCTCCTTCATCTCCTTGGGCGGGGGTTTTTTATCCTTGAGTTTGATTACCCCCTCCTCGATAGTATGTTCCACCTGTTTCTGTTTCTGGTTCAGCAAAGCGGCGGCATCGGCCTGAGTCCGGACGATGTGGGGGGTTAGAAAGACGTAGAGATTGCTCTTTTCCCCACCCCGTGATTTTGATTTGAAGAGCCACCCCAGGAAGGGGATATCGCCCAGCCAGGGTATTTTATAGGTGCCCATTTCTGTGCTGTCGCCCACGAGACCACCGATGACAATGGTTTCCTTGTCTTTTATCACGACTGTGGTTTTGGCTTCCCGCTTTAAGGTGGTGGGACGTCCCGGTTCTGCCTCCTTTATTACCTTTGTCACCTTCTTTGCAATCTTGAGCCGGACAAACCCCTCTTCGTTGATGTGTGGAACGATATTCAACGTCACGCCAACGTCTTTGTATTCGTAGGTGCTGTAATCGGTGGTCCCGCTGGCGCCCTTTTCCGACCTCGTGAGGTAAGGAACGTTCTGGCCGACGTGGATTTCCGCCTCTTCGTTATCAATGGTCATAAGCTGCGGCGTGGAGAGGATGGAAACATCGGAATCCTTCTGATAGGCTTGGACTATAGCGCCGACATTGGGAAATTGAACCCCGCCAATGGAGATGCCCGGCCCTAAAACGCCCAGGGTAAAGCCGACCGGAAAGGATAATGCCTCACCCGGTTTGGGAACGCCGGGGATAATGTTGTAGGCGCCCCCTGTACCCAACCCTCCGGAACCGGCCACCCCTACCGCCCCACGGCCCAGATCCCCCGCCGCGCGCCACTCGACGCCCAGTTTGAAATCCTTGTTGACGCCCACCTCCATGATCAAGGCCTCGATATAGACCATTGGTCGCGGTTGATCCAGTTTCTTGATAACATCCTCAAGGACTCGATAGTCGTCACGGCTGGCGGTAATAATCAAATTGTTGGTGGCCTTGTCGGAGGAAACGTGGATCTCCCGGGATAAAACGGTAGGCCTCCCCTTTTGCGCCGGGTCTTTGGTATCCTTGGGGATGTTCATCAACACCTTGACGAGATCCTCGGCCAGGGCGTTTTGTAGCCGGTAAACACGGAGGGTTACCTCCGCCCGGGGCACGTCCCGATCCATGAAGGCAACTAGTTTTTTCACCCGTTCCGCATCGGATTCACTGGCCATGATGATAAGCGCGTTGGTTCTCTCGTCGGCAATGACCCTGACGGCAACCGGCCCCCCGCGCAGCGGCTGAAAAACTGCCGTCAATGCCTTGACGATTTCCGCGGCCGATGCGAACTTCAGGGGTAGGTAGGTGATCTGTGCCGCCACCCCCTCAACATCCAAAGCGGCAATAATTTCCCGGAGCTTGCCGATATTGGAAAGAAAATCGGTAATGATCAGCATGCCGGTAGGGGGGTAGGAAATAATGACGCTCGACCGTGAGATCAGGGGGTCCAATACCTTTTTCACCTCGTCGGGGCTGGCATGATCGAGCGAAACGATATGGGTGACGATCCGGTCATCCTTGGGGACGGCCTCGCCTTCCTTGATGAGGGTGTCCAGGTGCTTTTCCCGGGCCTGCAGGGAAGGAATGATCTTCACCATGTCGCCGCTGGGCAGGGCCGCAAAACCATAGACCTCCAGCACGGATTCGAAAACCCGGTAGACCTCATCGAGCGCAATCTTCTTAGGTGACACGATGGTCACCTTTCCCCTGACCTTGTCATCGACAATGAAGTTTTTTCCCGTCAGTTCACTCACAAACTTGATGAAGACCTGGATATCCACATTATCGAAATCAATGGTGACATAGCGCGGTTCCTTGGCGGGCGCCTTTTGGGCTGGCGCCGGGGCGGGGTTAACGGCAACAGGTGCTGGCGGAAGGGGAGGAGGAGGCGGTGGCGGTGGTGGGGCCTTCTGCACCTCGGAAAGCTGAGCAGCCGGGACTTCCGAGGCCGGCGTTACGGCAGAGGGCGCCTCCGCCACGGGGGCAACCTTCTTTTCTTGCACCTTTTCTTGCACCACCCTCTTCTCCGGCTGCCTACCCTTAGAAGGCGTCTTTTTTCCGGCACCGGTTTTTGCGGCCGGCAGGGGCTTCTTTTCCGCTGTCGCCGCCGGTGAAACGGCTTTTCCCTCATCGCCTGCCAACCGGACTGCCGCTACCTGGATAGGCGCAAGGGTCCCCCAGAAAAAAAACAGCAAGACCCCAAGGATATACTTTCCCCTGAATATTAAACTATTGCTCATTTGGCGAGCGCCTCCTTCATCTTTGACGATACGGTAAAAACTCCGATTTCCCCTCCCCCGGTGGGAGGGCAGGGGGAGGGGGGGCTGCTACTTTTTACCGCTTCATCATCTTTATGTATTCCGGAAGAAGCCTGATGCTGCGCAGATCATCGTCCGTCGCCGCCCAATCCAGGGCGGCCGGAGAAAGCGCTGCCGCCTGCTGCAGATGGACCAAGCCCTCCTCTTGCCTTCCCTGACGACCCATAAGGCAGGCTAGATTGTAATGGGGTTCGGCCCAGCTGACATCCGCCGCCTGCGCCCGCTCCAAGAACTGCCTGGCCTGGGCATAATCGCCCCTTTCCAGGAAGAGAACGCCAAGATTATTCAGGCTCTTTTTGTGATTGGGCATCCTGGCTAAAATTTTCCCGTAAATCTGTTCCGCCTCGGCAAAACGTTGCAATCGTTGTGCCGTAATTGCCTGCTCAAAGAGCGCATTGAGCTCCGGAGACGCTTCAGGCGGGGGCATAGCGGGCGCTGTCACGACCCCCTCCCCGGGAGCCGCCGCCGGTGACGTCTTATCAGCGACAAAAGGCGCCCGGCCTCCCGCAAATAGCAGTATAGCGAAAAGCAGCAGCAAGGCGGCGGCGCCCCCAAACCAACAGAATCCCTTGCGGCTAACCTGCCCGCCTTGTCCAGCCCCAGTTTCGATAAACTGCCGGTAGGGAGTGTAAGGACTGTCTTTTGCTTCCTGCGCCTTACGCAGGGCCTTGTTGATGTAACTCATGCCTTTTTCCTAATAGACGACAACACGCTTTATTGCGTGAATTATCGCCTATTATGTTCTGTTTTACAAGTATCAATCCTTGTGATACTTTTAGCTGGACGTAGAAATTAGAAAGGCCCCTATCCTTAGAGGGGATAGGGTGTGGGTTTGTGACCGAAAAATTTATCAAATTTATCGCCACCGGCGCCGGTGCCGGCCATTTGCCGCTAATGCCGGGAACGGCGGGAACCCTGCTTGGCATCCCGATATATCTGGTATTGGCGCCAATGTCGACTCCGCTGCTGTTGCTGTCTTTGCTGGCTTTAACCGCCGGGGGATGGTATAGCGCTCAAAAGACCGAGAAGGTATACCGGCAAAAGGACCCGCCGCAAATTGTCTGCGACGAAATTGTGGGGCTGCAATGGACATTGCTTTTTATCCCGTCCTCTTGGGCCGCTGTTCTTTTGGGTTTTCTTTTTTTTCGTTTTTTCGATATTGTAAAGCTGCCACCGGCCCGGTCGCTCGAGAAATTACCCGGCGGCTTAGGTGTCATGGCTGACGATCTGGCGGCCGCCGTCTATGCCCGCATCGCCCTTGAGGGGGCCAATTATCTATTTGGTTTATGGTAATGAACACAGGAATTTTAACCATCGGCAATGAATTGACCAGCGGCCGGACCCAAGACAGCAATTCCTCCTTGATTGCACGCCAGATAACTGCCCAGGGCTGGGAGGTGGCCCTGATAATGTCCGTAGGCGACGATGAAGGCGCAATAACAGCGGCGCTCGATTTCATCCTCGCAAAATCAAATGCGGTGATTGTCACCGGGGGGCTTGGTCCAACCGCGGACGACATCACAACCGCTTGCATCGCCAAAGCCTTTGGCCGCAAGCTCGTGCTAAATGAGGACGCCCTGCGGCACATCAAGGATCGGTTTGAAAAATTCCGCTTAAGATGGACGGACAACAATAGCAAACAGGCATTATTCCCCCAAGGCGCCACCCCGATCTATAACCCCGCCGGGACCGCCTGGGGGTTTTCCCTTCCGTTGGGAGATAAGATTATCATCGTTATGCCCGGAGTCCCGGTGGAGGCGAGATTAATGCTTGCCGAAGGGGTAATCCCGCTTCTTCGGTCCTCCTTCCCCCAGGAGGCGCAATATATTGAAACACTTACCTTCAAGATCTTCGGGCTGCCCGAGGCCCAGGTGGATTCCGCCCTGGCCGATGTAGACTTTGAGAGCTTGGGGGTTGCAGTAGGATTTTATCCCCATTTTCCCGAAAATCACCTGGTTGTCACCGCCCGGACCAACTCCCCGGAAAAAAGCAAAAAACAGGTGAAGCAGGCCGGGCACGAAATCAAAAAACGCCTGGATGCCAACATCTTTGCCCAGGACGACGAAACCATTGAAGGCCTTGCGGCCTCGCTTTTGACGCAAAAGGGGTTGACCATTGCCCTGGCCGAATCATGTACCGGCGGCTTAATTGCCCATCGGCTAACCAGCATCCCCGGCAGTTCGGCTTTTTTAGAGCGTGCACTGGTGGCCTACAGCAACAAAGCCAAGACCCAACTGCTTGGCGTTCCCGCGGAAATCATCGTCCGGGCTGGGGCTGTCAGCCCCGAAACAGCCCGTTTGATGGCCCGGGGGGCCAGGCAGGCAGCGGGAACCGATCTGGGGCTGGCCGTAACCGGAATTGTCGGGCCGGACGGGGGCAGCGATGCCAAACCCGTTGGAACGGTCTTTATCACTCTGGCAGACCATTTTGCCACCTTTACCCGTCACTTTGCCTTCCGCTGGGACCGCGCGCGAAACAAAACAATATCCGCCCAGGCAGCATTGATGCTGCTTGTTGATTACCTCAAGGGGGTTGCCGTTCGTGACGAATGAGAAGATGATCCGCCTCTTTACGGCAATCGAGCTGCCGCGGGAAATCCTGCAAAAAATAGGACAGATCCAGTTTCGCCTGCAGAAGCTGATCCGGGGCTCCGTCCGCTGGCTCCGACTGGAGGGAATCCATCTGACCATAAAATTTCTGGGAGATGCGCCCATAAGCCGCCGGACCGAAATAGAAGAACGGCTGGACCAGCAAGCCCGCAGGACACCGCCAATGACTCTTCAGGCTTCCCGGCTGGGGGCGTTTCCTAATCTGGATCGCCCCCGTGTGATCTGGATCGGTATCGAGGGCGGCATTAAACAATTGGAAGAGCTGCAGAAAAGGCTTGATGATGCTTTTTTGCCCCTGGGTTTTGCAGCGGAGGAGCGCCCCTTTCAGCCCCATCTTACCCTGGCCCGGGTTAAAATTCCCAAGATGTTGACCGGCCTGGCGGCAGCCAGCGAACATGATACTTTATACGACGCGGGATCGTTTTGCGCCGCCGGCCTGTCTTTGATCCAAAGTGAATTGACGCCCGAGCGCGCGGTATATACCAGGCTGGCTTTTTTTCCCTTTGAAGGTGTCGGGAGGGGTTAGAACCCGCTTTACAGTGTAGTCAAAATACGTTCCAAAACCGGAGGATTGCAATGGGTACTGATATTGATAGAGAAAAAGCGGTGGATCTGGCCATTTCCCAAATCGAGCGCCAGTTTGGCAAGGGTTCCATAATGCGGCTGGGGGGACAGGAGAGAATCGCGGATATAGCAGTTATATCCACGGGCTCTCTCAGTCTGGACATTGCCCTGGGCACCGGCGGGGTTCCCCGGGGCCGAATTATCGAGATCTTCGGACCTGAATCGGGCGGTAAGACCACCCTGGCCCTCCACATCGTCGCTGAAGCTCAAAAAAATAGCGGACTTGCGGCCTTCATCGACGCCGAACACGCCCTCGATGTGGGCTATGCCCGGAAGATCGGCGTCAATACCGATGACCTGCTCATCGCCCAGCCCGACACGGGCGAGCAGGCCCTGGAGATTGCCGAAACACTAGTCCGCAGCGGGGCATTGGATGTCCTCGTGGTGGATTCGGTTGCGGCTTTGGTGCCCAAAGCGGAAATTGAGGGCGAGATGGGCGATGCCCAGATGGGACTGCAGGCCCGGCTGATGTCGCAGGCCCTGCGCAAACTCACCGGCAGCATCAGCAAATCGAAAACCACGGTGATCTTCATCAATCAGCTCCGAATGAAGATCGGGGTCTTCTTCGGCAATCCCGAAACCACCACCGGCGGCAACGCGCTTAAGTTTTACGCCTCCATGCGCCTGGATATCCGCAAGGTCGGCTCTATCAAGCAGGGGCAGGATGTGATCGGCATGAGAACCAAGGTTAAGGTGGCCAAGAACAAGGTGGCCCCTCCCTTCCGCGAGGCGGAGTTTGATATTATTTTTGGCGAGGGAATCTCCCGCGAGGGAGATATTCTCGACCTGGCGGCCGAAGGGGGAATCATTGACAAGACCGGCGCCTGGTACTCCTACCGGGGGGACCGGCTCGGCCAGGGGCGGGACAACGCCAGGGTTTTTCTCCGGGATAACAAGGATCTGGCAGCCCAGATTGAGGAAGAGGTGAAGGCCAAGCTACTGAAAAAACAGGGGGAGGCATAACTTGTCCGCTCTTGATCCCATTGACCAGGCGCTGAAAAAGGCCTATGCGCTTCTGGCCAGACGGGACCGAAGCGAGGGGGAGATAAGAATAAAGCTTCAGGAAAAGGGCATCCCAGCGGAGGTAGTCGTTGCAACGCTGGAAAGGCTTAAGTCATCCGGTTACTTGGATGACGAGAGATACCTGCTTGCAGCAACCAGAAGCCTGGTGGCAAACCGGCGGCTGGGAGACAGAAGAATAGAAATGACCCTCCGGGGAAAGGGCTTTGGGAAAGAGGAGATTCGGACGGCGCTTTCCCAGGTGCGGGGAGAGATCGACGAGGGCGAGACCTTGCGGCATCTTATCGCCCGGGAAAGAGAAAAAAATCCCCTCTGGGACGTCAAGGCAAAACGGCGCCTGTTTCAGCGACTTCTCAGCCGTGGTTTTGCGCCGGCGGAAATATTGAAATATATGGGAGAATACAAGGAGGAGTTCATAGATGACCATGACGGGCAATGAGATACGGGAGAGCTTCCTGAAATTTTTTGAGTCCAAGGGCCATACCCGGGTGGCCAGCTCTTCCCTGATACCCAAAGACGATCCTACCCTCCTTTTTACCAATTCCGGAATGGTGCAGTTTAAGAACCTCTTTTTAGGGAAGGAAGACCGAGGCTACCGCCGGGCGGCCACATCGCAAAAGTCAGTCCGCGCCGGCGGGAAGCACAACGACCTGGAAAATGTGGGCGTCACCGCCCGCCACCACACCTTTTTCGAGAGGCTCGGCAATTTTTCCTTCGGCGATTATTTTAAAGAAGAGGCCATCGCCTGGGCCTGGGAATACCTGACCGGGGTGCTAAAACTGCCGAAAGACAAACTTTGGGTCACCATCTATCAAGACGACGATGAGGCCTTCAATATCTGGCACAATAAGATGGGCATCCCGATTGCGAGAATCATCCGCATGGGAGAGGACAGCAATTTCTGGATGATGGGCGATACCGGTCCCTGCGGCCCCTGCTCCGAAATCCTCTACGATCAGGGTGAAGGCATTGGCTGCGGCCTGGCGACCTGCACGGCCGGTTGCGACTGTGACCGGTATCTGGAAATATGGAATCTTGTATTTACCCAGTTCGACCGGAACCAGGCAGGCCAGATGACCCCCCTGCCCAATCCAAATATCGACACCGGCATGGGTCTGGAAAGACTTGCCGCGGTTTTGCAAGGGGTAAAAAGTAATTACGACTCCGATCTGTTCCAGCCGATAATCGCCGTAATCGAGTCCATTGCCGGCAAGACCTATCGAGATGATCTCAGTGATGATATCTCCATCCGGGTAATCGCCGACCACAGCCGGGCGATTACATTTCTCATCGGCGACGGCATCCTGCCCACCAACGAGGGACGTGGCTATGTCCTCCGAAGAATTTTAAGAAGGGCGGCGCGACACGGCAAATTGCTGGGAATAGCCGGACCATTTCTTTATAAAGTGGCCCGCCACGTGATCTCAACTATGGCTGAAACCTATCCGGACCTTACCCACAAGGCCGCCTTCATCGAAAAGGTAATCAAAAACGAGGAAGAACGATTTCTGGAGACCCTAGACAGCGGCCTTAACATCCTCCAGGAGGAAATGCGGAACCTAGCCGCCTGCGGCCAGCAGACAATTCCAGGCAGGGTTGTCTTTAAACTCTACGATACGTTCGGATTCCCCGTCGATCTCACCTACGATGTGGTCCGCCGGGAGGGGTTTCAGATCGACCGGGATGGTTTTGATCAGGCCATGGCGCTACAGCGGGAGAAATCCAGAGAATCCTGGAAGGGAAGCGGGGATGCGGAAGTAGCAAAGCAGTACCAGGAACTGGCCCAGGCCGGGGTCCGTACTGATTTCCTGGGTTATGAGGGAAACATTGCCGGGACAGCAGTGGTTATAGCCTTGATGAAGGACGGTGTGCTTAAGGAAGAACTTTCCCCAGGCGAAGAGGGCGAAGTTTTTCTGGAAAATACGCCCTTCTATGGGGAGATTGGCGGGCAATGCGGGGATCAGGGGATCATGACCGCCGGGGAATCACTCTTTCGGGTCTTCCATACGAAAAGGCCCTTGGATGAAATTATTTCCCATTTGGGCAGGGTGGAAAAAGGGACCATCCGGGTGGGGGATATTCTCAATCTCCAGGTCGACCAGACGCGTAGGCGGGCCATCGAAGCCAATCATTCCGCAACCCATCTCCTCCAAGCGGCTTTAAAATCGCTTTTGGGGAATCACGTGAAACAATCCGGATCGCTCGTGGCCGCCGATCGGCTGCGCTTCGACTTCTCCCATTTCTCCAGGATCGAGGAGACCGATCTCCGGAGGGTCGAAGAAATGGTGAACGATTTCATCCGGATGAACCTAATAGTTGACACCCAGGTGATGCCATTGGACCAGGCGGTAAAAACTGGGGCGACGGCAGTTTTTGATGAAAAATACGGGCAAGAGGTGAGGGTGCTTCAGATGGGGCCGGTGAGCCGGGAGCTGTGCGGCGGAACCCACGTAAAGCAAACAGGCGATATTGGCCTGTTCAAGATCCTCCATGAGTCTGCTATAGCCGCCGGCGTCCGCCGTATCGAGGCTGTAACCGGGGCAGCGGCGATAGCCTATGTACAGACCATCGAGGGGCAGATGAAGCAGGCGGCTCAACTGCTCAAAACCAACCCCGCGGAGCTGGTAGAGAGGGTGGAGAGGCTCTTGAAACAGCAAAAAGATTTAGAGCGACAGCTGGAGCAGTCGAAGGCCCTAATGGCTGCTAAGGACTCGGCGGATTTGGTAAATCAGGCCAGAGTCGTAAACGGCATCCGCGTCCTGGCGGTTCGGGTTGAGGTGCGAGAGCCAAAAGAGCTGCGGGATTTCGGCGATAAATTAAGAGACCGCCTGCAAAGCGGGATTATCCTGCTGGGCAGCGCCACAAGCGACAAGGCAAACCTGCTGTGCCTGGTTACGCCGGATTTGACCAGCCGTTACCAGGCCGGCAAGTTAATCCGGGAAATAGCGCCCCTGGTTGGCGGCAGCGGCGGCGGTAGAGATGAACTGGCCCAGGCCGGCGGCAGCCGTCCGGAGGGATTGGATGCGGCTTTGGAGAAACTCTTTGAACTGGTTAAGGCGTAGGGCGAAAGGCGGAAGGCGTAGGGCGAAAGGCGAAAGGCGAAAGGCGAGAGGCGGAAGGCGTAGGGATGAGGGATGAAGCTTCCTACCAGCTTTCGCCTTACAAGCCCATCCTCAAATCATACCCCAGAGCCATAAGAGCCAGGATTATCGCCCCGATGACAATTCGATAATACCCAAACAACTTAAAGCCGTAACGGGTCAGATAGGCGATAAAGAATTTTATCGCCGCCATCGCCACGACAAAGGCCACCAGATTTCCCACCAGCAGTACCGGTAGGTTATCCCAGGACAGACTATCCTGATTATGGACGAGCTTGTAGGCTGAGGCGGCAAACATTGTCGGCACGGCGAGGAAAAAGGAGAACTCCGCAGCATTCTCTCGGCTCAGTTTTTGCGCCATGCCCCCGACAATTGTCGCTGCCGACCGGGAAACCCCCGGGATCATGGCCAGGCATTGAAACAGGCCGATTACGAGGGCCTGGCGATAAGTAACCTCTTGATCCGCAGAAACACGCTGGAAAATACGATCGACAAAAACAAGAAAAACTCCCCCCGCCAAAAGGGCAACCGCCACTACCCAGGCGCTTTGCATGAGCGAGTCAATCCAGTCCCCCAAGATAAAACCGACCACCGCTGCCGGCAAAAAAGCAACAAACAGTTTATAGTAAAAACCCACGCTCTGAAAAAAACGCCGCCAGTAGAGCACGACCACCGAAAGAATCGCGCCGAACTGAATGTTGACGATAAACATCCGGCCAAACCCGCTGCTTTCGATACCCAGCATTTTCTCCACCAAAATCATGTGGCCCGTGGAAGAAACCGGAAGAAATTCGGTGAGGCCCTCAACAATGGCAATGACAACAACTTCCAACCAGCTCATATTTGCCTTCAGACTGCTTTTTTCACCGCCAAGGCAAAACCCTCGACGAGGTTGCCGATACTGCAATTGTTGATGATAAATGTCAATAGCAATGAGGTCGTCAAATTATCAGCTTTACATCTGCCCGCCGCTGGCATATGTGTACTGGGCCAAGTATAGCATGGCCATCAAAAAGGGCCGGGGGGAACAAAAATGGTGAAGAGCGAAATTTTTTTACCAGGAACCAGGGTCATGTTCGAGGTCACTTACCTGCCGGATGCCAAGTTTCACACCTTTATCCGGGGCTGTAAAGAGAATCATTACATTATCTTGGATTATCCCCTTACCTCTTTAGGAACACCCCTGAACTTGAAAGAGGCGATGCGCTGTGTTGCTCGTTTTTTATCCCAGGGAAAGGTGTACGGGTTCCAATCGGAAATCCAAAAGATCACCCGTTATCCCTATCCTTTCATTTTCATAAACTACCCGCGCCATATCGATTGCATCAATTTAAGAAACACCACACGGATTCCCATCCGTATCCCGGTAGTTTACAGCCGCCAGCCAATCACATCTTCCCCAGCCGGGCATCCTCTGGGGCACCTTCTTGACCTCTCCGACAGCGGTTGTTTGCTTGAAACCGCAGAGCCACTGGAAACAGGCACCGATTGCTTCCTGTCCTTCGAACTGCCCAATCAGGAATTGGTCGAAAATCTGCCAGCCCAGATCAAAAGGGTTTCCCGCAAGGAGAATAGCTACCATCAAGGGACAATGTTTCAGACTGCCGAAGGCCCCGAGCTGGCCAAGGTAACAAAATATCTTTCGTATCTAAAAAACCTGCAACTCCAGGCCTGAACCGCCACGCGCCCTGAACCAGTATCTACGTTAGAGCAAGGCCATGCTAAACTGGGACCCCTTGTACGCCGAATACGCATGAAGCTCGATCCAGGGCTCACAAAATCAGTTTTGTATCCGTTAAAATGGCCGCCAGCCCCTCCCTGTCCCGGTCTTCGATCTTGATTTTTAATTCCCGGAGGACTTCTTGGTAGAGCCCTGCCAACTCCTCCAGATAACTGTTTTGTGTCAACAGGTCCGCATACAGGGCTGGATTGCCCGTAAGCACCCGCTCTAAAATTACGGTCTTGGCATTGAAAAGAGGGGTGGTCAGGCGCTGAAGATTGGGCAGGGCAATATTTTTCTTTCGCAATACCATTCCCATGGCAAGGGTATTGAGGGATTCCGGGGACACAACACTTAATTCTATTGACCAGTAAATTATCCTCTGCTATTTGTTCACCATGGCCCGTATTTCAAGGATAGTAGCCACAGGTTATCCTCATCATGTTACCCAGCGTGGTGTACGTTCTATGGATATTTTTCATAGTGACGATGACAGGCGCAGTTATTTGCGGGTAGTAAGGGAAGAAACGGATCGTTATGAGGTGGAGAACCTTTCTTGGTGTTTGATGAACAATCACGTCCATTTTATTGCAATTCCACAACATGAGTCGTCTTTAGCGAAGGGTTTTGGGGATGCGCACAAAAGATATACCAGGATGAAGAATTTTGCAGATGGTGCACGGGGCTATCTATTTCAGGGGCGGTTTGGTTCTTGCGTCCTTGATGAGCGTCATCTTATGGCAGCGGTTCGTTACGTTGAGTCCAACTCTGTGTGGGCGGGTATTGCCAGGGTCGCTTGGGATTACCCCTGGTCAAGCGCGGCATTTCATGTTGGGGACCATTCTACGGATGTTCTTGTCCGAGACAGGACGTTGCGGGGCCTTATTGATGATTGGCGGGTATATCTCGGAAATGATCAAGACATGCCCGCAGAGGAGCTCAGGAAAGCAACAAGAACGGGAAGGCCTGCGGGGGATCGGGACTTTATCGAAACTTTGCAGCGCTTAACCGGTCGCACTCTTCACAAACAAAAGCCGGGGAGACGTCCTTAAAATACACCATAAATTAAGTGATGTGTCCCCGGAATAACCTACGCAGGCGCTTGACCATTTAAAGAATATAATGATAGAAGCTCCCTGTTTTTGTAAATGTAACCCAGCGGGCGGAGCTGTATCAGCCACAACCCCGGTCATTCCCCAAGTCTTTAATCGGAAATCCGGTTCTGAAATAAGGATCAATCGAGTCTGACCCCATTGTGCAAAGTCTGCTAAAAAATATAGCCGTATTGGAGGCCAACAATGGAAATACAATTTATTACGGATGCACAAGGTAAGAAAACGGCTGCAATTATCCCTTTCGATGAGTGGGAACGGACAGAGGCAGCGAAGGAAATTCTTGAGCATGTATATCTGGATGGAATCATAAAAGAACGTAGAGACAGCAAACCAACGGTAAATCTTGACGATTTACTGACGGCGGAGGGCATGACTCGTGCCGACCTGGAAAGTTGAACTGGTACCGGAGGCTCGGGAGGATTTTAACAGTTTGGATGGCAGCGTAAGAAAACGCGTCTTGAAACAGCTTGTAAAGCTGGAACAAAATCCAAATTGTGGTGATCCTTACTATTGCGCTCATGGATTTCTTCATCGAGACGTGATGCTACCGAAAGGCAAGACAGAGAAACAGCTGCTTTCAATAGCAAATTTGAATGATGCTTTGCAGTATGCGGAACAAGACATCAAAGACCGCTGGCAATGGTATAAAGAAAGGTACATTAAAGGGTTAAGAAAATGAGAAAAGATGAAATCGCCAAGAAGACTATCGGATTGACCTTTGATTTCATTCGTGCCGCCGTTGCCGATCCCCATTTGCTTGATAAAATCCCGGATGGCGCCGAGATAGAATTTCTTGAAACGGATCTTCCCCGGATTGAAACGGAAGAACGGGCGAATACGGGAAATCCGCCTGTTCTTTTCAAGGTGGAGCGAAGCTTTCAGATGATTTGAAGGGCATGACCCCGCATGCACCCGTATCTTGCTGAACAGGACCAAGTAAAGATCGCGGAAGGGTATTCTGGGGACATCCATGATAAGTAATGTCAAGGGGAAAACGGAGATTTCCCCTGACCTCCCGGATTGACGGACTCCTGGTGGTTATTTACCTCCACCTGCCTTAACTCGATCTTTTTCTTCTTCATTTTTGGGTCCGCGTAATTGGAGATCACGCGACCAGACAT
>CAMTWB010000018.1:0-45893 GCA_947085375.1 uncultured delta proteobacterium | reverse complement strand
CACTCAACGGCGAGCTGCTGTGCCAGCGTCTTGTGGACGGCGCAAAAAAACGCGCCGCCCAACAATCCGCTGGAGCCTCGCGGTCCTCGCCTGACGGTTGCACCGTCAGGCAACCGGCCCGCTCGGCTCAGCTCGCCGTTACCCGTAAAAGATAGGAATAATATTGCCATTAATCTTGACAAAAGCATCTATTGGTGGTACAATTAACAATACAATAGGAGGTACAACCAATGCCAAATGCACCAAAAATTATACCCATTTCCGATCTTAGGCAAAATGCCAGCGATGTAGTGAAGGGTGTTTCATCTTCAAGAGAACCGGTTTTTATTACACAGCGTGGAAGGGCGGCTGCTGTACTGGTAAGTATGGAAGTCTATAAAAACGCACAGCATGAAATGGATATTTTACACTTGCTCGCCAGAGGCGAGAAAGAAATAGAGGCAGGAACTAGTTATGAACTCGACGATGTACTAAGAGAGGCCGATCTTTATCTTGAGGCTGCAAAACTTTGAGAATATTATTTACGCCCATAGGCCGCCGTCAATTTCTTGAAGCCATTGCGTATATACACAGAGACAAGCCTTCTGCTGCATTATCTTTTCGCCAAAAATCAGAGAAATCGCTATCCAGACTCAAGAAGTTTCCTGAGTCAGGAAGGCCGCTTCCAGAGTTTCCGGAACTTCCTTATCGTGAAGTCATTGTAAAGCCCTATCGTTTTTTCTATAAGATTAAGGGTAATGATGTATGGGTGGTTGCGGTATGGCATGGTGCTCAGTTGCCTGATGAACCAGCAAATTAATGGGTAACCAGTCGCTAAGGCCGATCGCCGCTTCGCGGCTCCGGCTTAGCTTTTCGTTAGCACAAAAAGGGAAATGAATATGCCACAATGGTATGAAGAGCTATTCAAAAATTATGCTGAAACCTATGATACTGAAATTTTTACCAAGGGAACAATCGGAGAATGCGATTTCATTGAAAAAGAAATCAATTATGACAAAACAGTCAAAATACTTGATGTCGGCTGCGGAACAGGAAGGCATTCAATAGAATTATCTAAAAGAGGTTACTCTGTTACTGGCACTGATTTGTCCGAATCACAATTACAACGCGCTTCCCAGAAAGCGTCTGCGCAATCACTTAAAATTAATTTTCAAAAACACGATGCGAGAACTCCTCATTTTATAAACGAATTCGATCTGGTAATTATGCTATGTGAAGGAGGGTTTCCTTTAATGGAAACCGATGAAACGAATTTTCAGATCCTTCAAAATGCGGCTAATGCATTAAAACCAAATGGGAAACTAATATTTACAACCTTAAATGGGCTGTTTCCTTAGATTTTTGGTGAACCTTAAGCGGCAGCAGGAGCCGTTATATTTTCAACTGGAGCAGGAGCAAAAGGAACTGGTGGATCGGTATTTTACACCAAAGGCCCTGGCCTGTTTTTCCTTGGTGAAACCTTCCGCCTCGGAGAAGACCCTGGCGGTTGTAAGCCGTGATCTTTATGCCCTGGTACAGCGCTTCCATGACGTCCCGGCGGTCCTCTCTCTCCACAGTTACAATCTGCTTTGTCGGGTACTGGAAGAGCAATGCACCCTTGTGGAAAAGCGCACACAAGAGGGTTCGGTGGAGCTTGCTCTTTCGGTAAAGCCTCCCAAGGAGATTCGTTCCTCTTCCCTCCAGAATCCCTCCGATCCTGATGCCACCTACGATGCCCACAAGGGGCAAGGCTACAAGGCGCAGATCATGGAAACCTACAGCGAGTTGCCGCAGGATGATCCGTCAAGAGCGCGGACGTTGAATCTGATCACCCATGTTGCCGTGGATCGCGCCTGTGATCATGACGTTCATGCCCTGCTTCCTGCTTTGGAAGCTGCAAGTGCAAGGAACCTTGCCCCGACGGAATTGCTTGCCGATTCCCATTACGGCAGTGATGATAATGTGCAGCAGGCACGCGAAATGGGCGCCCTGATCACCTCCCCGATTATGAAAGGCGGCAAGAGAAAGAACCAAGGTGAAGGAGAAGAGACAACCACTTATAATCTTTCAGACTTCCAGTTATCGCAGCAGGGAACGGTTAATGCCTGTCCCGGCGGCCATGCCCCCCTCAAGGTCAATCATACGAGAAAGCATTATACGGCGGCCTTTTATTCGCCCCGGTGCCAGGACTGCCCGCATCGCCCTGCCTGTCCTGTTGTGGAAGGGAAGAAACATCATTACCTGCGATACAATGACAAGGCAGCGCGGCTGGCTATCAGGTGGCAGAAGGAAAATACCCCGGAGTTTAGAGAAAAGTATCGGTGGCGCGTAGGGATTGAGGCAACCAACTCGGAGATCGACCGGAGAACGGGCATCAAGGAGCTGCGGGTGAGAGGAATGGCTGCCGTGCGGTTCTGCGTCTTCCTGAAGGCGATCGGGATCAATATCCTCAGGGCGGCGAGGGTAGCTATGGCCATAAAGATCCAGCTCGGCCCTGCTGGTGAGGCCGGCATGGCGGATATGGCAGTTATATGCCTCCGTAACCTTATACTTGTTGTCAAAGAGCGGTTTTATAACCCCGTCAGTAATATCTGGCAACGTCTGACGGAAAAAATCCGGGCACAACCACAAAATTACCCTCACGCGTACAAATGGGCAACGTGAGTTTTTACCGCTTCATCAATTATGACGAGGTGGTAAAAGTCCGGGATCCTCACTTTAGGTCATTTCCGTGTTTAGCTTCAACCAACCAACAGGGCTGAGGCGGCCATTTTAGCAAGTGTTGCCTCTAGGGCCTGGCGCAGGGAGTTATCAATTGCGATCCGGTCAGTGACCGGTTTCCCGTCCTGATTGATCGACAGGACGCCCCTCATGGCAAGCTGCCGGAGGTGCTCAAGTAAGACTGCCCGGTCTCTGGTGCCGTCCAAGAGACCTATTAAATGCTGTCCCACCACATCAAGGGCCGTCACTTCGTGACAACTGTTCACCGTTTGAGTGTGGCCCTTCCTTCCCAGGTAGGCGGAAAGGCTGTTGGCCTTGGGCTTGTCGCTTACAGAGGTGACGAAATCCGCCTGCCAGGTATGAAATTCCACCACCCGGGCGCTGTAACATTGCAAGAGATCGGCCGCCAGAATCAGCTTCATCTGCTGTCGATGGTACTCTTTGACTCCCAGTTGCTGGTATGCCTTCTCCACTAGTTCATCCATACCGATGGCACGAGGCCAGGATTTCCCAAGAATCGCCAGAGCGGACTTAGTCAATGGCCGGTTTGTTTCTACTGAGGCTCCGGCCGCTGTCCGGAAACTTACCTTGTCAGCCAAAGAAAAATCTGTCGGGGTGGCAGTAGGCTGGGCAGCCGAAGCAACCAGGAGCCCTATGACACTTTCCGGTCCCAAGGCGCGCTTGAGCGGGACATCTTTATGGCAAAGGAGGGTCTGCCGGAAGAATCGATTCCGCAGAAAGTCCATATACTGCTCGGTGTTGATGATATTCGGGCTGATCCGATTTAGTGTCTCCGCTACTTCCTTTTGGAATCCGCTGGCCAGCATGGTGCCGAATTCGGCCTCTCCTAAGTACTGCAGGCCCTGCGCCGCCGCCTGCCCGGCAAACTGGTGGAAATAAAGGGGCATATTCACCTCTTCCAGATGATCGTGAAAAAGATAGTAGTCTTTGCTCTTTTTGATCAGTTCCAGCTCGCTTTTAAGAAACATGCCATAAGGATTATTTTCCGTGGGGATGGAGCTGGAAAGAAATTCGATGAGCGCCCGGGCCTGCTGAATTTTTTGGGGGATGTGGGAAAACTGCTCGCTATGGTAGAGCATCATTCGGCGGATCATCTCTCTCATGTGCCAGCCGGGATAGGTGTTGTAGCTGATGTAGGCGATTCCCATCGGGGCAAGATTCTCTGCGGAGATGGCCATAATCTTCTCCCGGACATTGGTCGGCACCCAGGAATAGACCCCGTGGCAGATGATATAATCAAATAATCCCCATGATTTATCAACGTCGAGGATGGAGGCATGGTGCAGCTGGATGTTATTGAGAGCGAGGTCCCGGATGGTCTCGCGGCCCGTCTCTACTTGCTTGAGCGAGAGGTCAACCCCGGCAAAATCACTGTCCGGAAGCTGGAAGGCCAGGGGGATGATATTGCCGCCGCTGGCGCAACCAAGCTCCAGCACCCGGCATTTTGTTACCGAGGCCGGACTCAGCCCGAAAACCCGGCCCAGTGTCGCAAGCCGGTCCGGGTGACTCTGCGGGAAGGGATGGCTTTCATAGGGCACTTGATCATAGCTTGAGGTGATTATTGCGGCGTTTTGATCCACTGGCTCCTCCTATGGCGAGATTATTTAAATAAACGAAAGATTTGCACAGCATATGAGGTGATAAAAGCTCCTGGCGCTTATGTTGCAAAACATATCCGGAGTGTTTTTCGGAGGGCCATGCTTCGTCATGGCCTTAAAATGCTTTACCTTCTGGCAAGACCTGCGCAATCGGACAGACGAGACGGAGCTCGTCCCTCCGAAGAAAACACCTATGGCCGACTTTTTACCGCACCATAAAAATTGATGGAGCGGTAAAAAGTCGGTAAAGCTGTAAATTTTGGGACGGCGCGGTAAAAAGTTCGCAGGCAAGGCGCGCAAATAACGAGGAATGAGGCGTACTTAGAGGTACGCCTTGAGTGACGAGGGATGTAGCGCAACGCCGCATCCGGACTTTTTACCGTGTCGTCAAAATTGACGCAACCGTGGGCAACTGACATGACGCGGCCACTGGCCACTATGCGTGTCGTCATCAGGAAAGCAGCCTGGTAATCAAGGGGGAGATAAAATACACGATGAAGGCAATTGTTGCCCCGTACATCATCGGATGTACCTCCTTGGCCTTTCCTCGCACCAGCTTGATAAAGGTGTAAATGATGAAGCCTGCGCCTATCCCATTGGTTATGCTGTAGGTAAAAGGCATGATCGTAATGGCCAAGAGGGCGGGAAAACCCTCTTCGAAGTCGCCAAAGGGGATGTCTTTGATGATCGCGCACATGTAAAAACCAACCAGGATCAAGGCCGGCGCTGTGGCCTGGGCCGGAATGGCGCCCGCCAGGGGCGATATAAACAGGCACAGGAGGAACAGGATACCCACCACCACGGCAGTGAGACCGGTCCGTCCGCCCTCGGCAACGCCGGATGCAGATTCAATATAGGTGGTGACGGAACTGGCGCTGGACAGACCGCCGAAGACGGCGCCCAGCGAATCCACCAGCAGCACTTTTTTCAGCCGGGGAAGCCGCCCTTCTTTATCCAGAAAGCCCCCTTCGCCGCCGACGCCGATTACAGTGCCCATGGTATCGAAAAAATCCGCCATCATAATGGTAAAAATAGTAATCACCGCCGTGATAAACCCAACCTTAAAAAATATATCAAAATTCAAACCGGCGCCAAAGGTGGAAAAATCCGGCCAGGCAAAGATGCTGGTCGGAATAACGGCCACTCCGGGGGTGGTGAAGGCCGTCAGGTTAGAGGCATGGTTGATTGCGATGGCAATAATGGTAGTGACGAGAATTCCCAGGAGCAACGCGCCCTTAAACTTTCTGGCCATCAGGTAGGAGGTGATCAGGAGGCCCAGGATGGTCACGAATACCGCCAGATTGTCCAGATCGCCCATCGTTACAGGGATTCCCGTGCCGCTTTTTACAATGCCGCCGTTAAACAGGCCAATGAAGAGGATGAAAAGCCCGATTCCGACCCCGATGGCCCGCTTGAGGGAAAGAGGAATGGCGTTCATAACCGCTTCTCTCAGACCCGTAATGACCAGGAGGGTGATGATCAGTCCTTGGATAAAGATAACCCCCATGGCGGCCTCCCAGGGAAGCTTCATCCCCACGATAAACTGAAAGGCCACCACCGCGTTGAGCCCCATTCCGGAGGCGAGGGCAAAAGGATAATTGGTGACGAGGCCCATTGCGATGGAGAGCAGGCCCGCGGCCAGACAGGTGGCCGCCAAGGTGGGGGCAAAGCCCGGCCCCATATCCGCTAGATTAGGAATGCCTACGAAATTAAGGATGGCCGGATTGACAAAAATGATATAGGCCATGGTCATGAAGGTGGTGAGTCCGGCAATAATCTCGGTCTTTACGGTAGTCTTGTTTTCGCTCAACCCGAAGAATCGCTCCAACATGTTACCCTCCTTGATTATAATATGAATGTTCAATACAAAATACGTCGCAAGAACTAATACAAGCGCCGGATAAATGCAATGCCAATTTAGCTTTTTTAGTAAATATTCAGTTGCAGGTGGGCAGGTTCGAACGCTATAATCTCGTCCCTTCCCCACCGTGGCAGGGGGAAGGGGGCTTAAGCATTCGATATAGCGGCTATTGTCACCATCTCCCATCGAGGGAGAGGGGGGCTTTCTGGCTTTCAGTGCTCCTACAATTAACTTCCCCCCTCAAGACTGAATCTTTACCTTCTCAAATTTCAAAGAACGTGTTAGCCTCTGCTAGCTCAAATTTTCTGGTTTTTTGGTAGCGCCTACAGTGCTAGTCAGAAGCCTCAATTACCATCAAATTTTACTTGGGCAGGTATATAAGTTGAAAGTTTATATCCGGAAAGCAACCTACGATTATGGACAACTTCGACTGCTATTTTTTGACCTGATGGATGCCCTGGGTGGCAGCCAGATAAAACCGCAAAGCCGGGTGCTGATTAAACCCAATCTGCTTAGATCGGCCCTGCCCAAAGAGGGGATCATCACCCACCCTTCTTTGGTAAGAGCCGCAGTGGAATATGTTTTGGACAGAGGCGCAATTCCCTTGGTGGCGGATAGTCCGGCAATCGGCTCCTTCGAACGGCTTTTAACCAAAGGCGGTTTCCGGGAGGCATTGGCCGGGCATGGCGATTACTGCCGGGAATTTCGGGAAACCCGGGCGGTTGACATCGGCGCTCCGTTCTGGCAGATCGCCCTGGCAGCCGATGCTCTCGATGCCGACCTGATTATCAATTTACCGAAGCTAAAAACTCATACCCAGATGCTACTTACCCTGGGGGTGAAAAACATGTTTGGCGCGGTGGTTGGTTTTGCCAAGCCGGAATGGCACTTAAAGAGCGGGGTGGAGAGGGATATTTTTGCCCGGCTTTTGGTGCTGATTTATGAACGCTTGAAGCCGGCCTTCACAATATTGGACGGCATTGTCGCCCTGGAGGGTGACGGGCCGGGAAGGGGCGGTCGCCCCAGAGAATTGGGAATTATTTTCGGCAGCTCCTGCGCCCATGCCCTCGATCAGGCGGTCTGCCATCTACTTCGGATCGAACCATCTCGGCTGCCAACTCACAAGGTGGCGCGGGAAATGGGGCTTTCGGCCACGTCTCTGGAGCTGGATGGTGAATTACCTCCAGCCTTTGAGTTCTCTCTGCCCTCCCCGGCGCCGGTAATTTTTGGACCTCCCCTACTCCAAAACTTCATCCGCCGTCATACCCTATCGAATCCGCTCTGCCGGGAGAATCTCTGCAGCCTCTGCGGCGAGTGCCGGCAGATTTGCCCCGTGGCCGCAATTTCCTATAAGGATAAGACGATATTCAATCTTCACAGCTGCATCCGGTGCCACTGTTGCATGGAAATCTGTCCGGAAGGAGCGATCAAATTTAAGGATTCGTTAGCCGGCAGGTTGATCAACAGGCTGGCGCGAGCTTAGTACATAAAAATTGAACGCCGAATTGACGATAGCCGCCATTTTCAACTGACAGTTCGACCCACTGTGAGTTTTTTATATACCTTGTTTCTCGAAATGCCAAGATCGCGTGCGGCAGCCGAGATATTGCCCTGGTGCCGGTCAAGAGCGGCCTGGATAATTTCCTGCTCATGTTCAGCAAGGCTCTGATGGTGCGGCTCGCCTGAAGATTGCGCCAGCGGAATGGGAAGCAGCTTGTGGACATCTTCGGCGCAAACGCTTCCTCCCTGGCAAGAGATTGAAAGGCGGACCAGCAAGTTTTTTAATTCCCTGATATTTCCAGGCCATAAATAACTTTCCAGAAGGTTCCGCGCCTCCGGCTCAATGTTGAGAGGATGCGGGAAAGACTCCGTAATGCCATCAATTATTGCATGAAGATCCTTACGCTTTCGCAATGGCGGCAGGAAGACCTCCACGGTGTTGATGCGATATAGCAGATCGGTCCGAAAGTCTGCCTCTTTATCCGGCCCGGTCAACCTGGCATTAGTTGCTGAGATCAGCTGTATATCCAGTGGAATTTCGGTGGTTTTGCCAACCGGGCGAATCTCCATCCTATCGAGGAAACGCAGTAATTTCGCCTGCAGTTGAGAGGGCATCGCTCCAATTTCATCCAAAAACAGCGTGCCCTTATGAGCTTGCTCTACCAACCCCTTTGCACCGCCCCGACTGGCGCCGGTGAAGGCGCCTTCCTGATAGCCAAAAAGCTCGGACTCGATAAGATTTTCTGGCAGAGCTGCACAGTTGACAGCAATAAAATTACCCCTTCTGCCACTTATGCTATGAGCATAGCGGGCCAGCAATTCCTTCCCCGTTCCGGTTTCACCCCGGATAAGAATTGGCACATTCAACTGCGCGGCACGCCTTACCATATGCATTGCCTCTATCACGGCAGGGTCCTTATACACCATTGCTGTTTCAGTTATTGGTTTGCAGGTGGGTATTTGTTTGAGTCTCGCTTTGCGGGCATGGAAATTCAACGCCCTAGCCTCAAAAGAACTGCCCTCCGAGTCGGTCAGATGGCTAGAATTATCTCCCGTCACCTGTTCGATGAAGTTCGTAAAAGATGTGCGAAAAATTTCATCGAAGTGGGTCCGCGGCCGAAGAGCTATACCCTGCAGGAAAAATAGAGCCTGACGACTCGGTTCCCTGAGAAAGCCGTTCCCATCAAAAGCGAGCATAGCCGACTGTAGAGTTCCTAAAAATTCGCGGCGGTTGTGAATTTCAATGATGAGAGTATCCTTGTGTCGTTGCCTGAACAAGGCGTTTTCAATCGTAATACATGACATCCTAACCAGCGCCAGGGTGTGGTGCTGGCGTGACTTACAGTTCGACGTGGCATCAATAATTCCCACCAATTTACCAAACGGCCCGAAAATTGGCGCTGCAGCACAAGTCAACGTTGAATAGGTGTTAAAATAATGTTCGTCTCCGTGAACCATGCTGGGACGCAAGGTGGCCGATACCAGGCCCAAGGCGTTGGTGCCATTGGTTTCTTCCTTCCATATCTGGCCGGGTGCGGTTCTGCTGGCACTATCTATTGCCTTGTGGCCATCGATGATGCTCTCCAGAATGATTCCATTGCTATCGGCGAGAATAATAACAAACTGAGAACCAGCTATTTGCCGATGGAGATTTTCCATCTCAATTTTTGCCAACTGGCAAACATTGTCATTTTCGTCCCTAAGTTGCCGCAATTCGCTGGCACTGATGGCGGCCGGTTTGGGCTCTCCATATGGGTCAAGCCCTATCCGGAAGCAGCGCTTCCAGGACGCACGGATTTCAGGCGTAAAAAACCTGGCGGGGACAGCTCCATTGGTGATTAATGATCTTCTGGCATTTTCCATCATAAAAGATTGACGAACTCGCAAAAAGTCGTCGCAACTGATGTTTGGTGATAACTCGCTAAAAAGACCGCAGGCAAGGCCCGCTAAATCCCTCGCCTGCCTGTTTGACAGAGCCAAGTCTTTTAATCACACCTATACTAACTTACTTCTGTGCATATTCTTTTGTAAAGAGATTGTCAAGCCTTGGGTCTGCGACAAAAATGTGGGTATCCTATTCTTGATGAGGCGGTAAAAAGTCCAACTTTGGTTGTTTTTGTCATTCCCGCGTAGGCGGGAATCCAGTTATTTAAAGTAGTTATAGATTCACGTCTACGCGGGAATGACGGTTTGGGGAGTTTTTACCGCGCCGTCATTCTTGATGATGCGGTAAAAAGTCAAAAGGCCCCCTCTCCCTTGATGGGAGAGGGCTGGGGAGAGGGTGATAATAGTTGATATATCGAATGTTTACATCCCCCTCCCCCTGCCTCCTCCCACCGGGGGAGGGGGTAATCGGAGTTTTTACCGCCGCCTCATTCTTGCAGAGACTTATCCCCCCTTTCCCAAAGGGGGGCAGGGGGGATTTGGAGTGATTGCTCCGCAGCAGTATCAAAAAAACTCCCTCATCTCATGATCGGGCCTGTTTTTCCTTCCCCCGTTTTCCCCTGTCCAGCGGAACTTATGGGTAAAGCTCAGTTTGGGAAAGAGGGGATAAAAACCGCTCTACCCATAAATTTGTCGCGCACCCCTCTACCTTTTATCGACCTTAAGTGTGAGCAAGTTGTTGCTTGCTGAAACAGCTTAGCTGTCTTTTCTGTTCCAATTTTCAACAACGGCCATCAGCCATTGGGGCCAGCTTACCCCCGTTTTACATATAACCATGTGCATTTATTGCCAAAAGTCATTGCAAGCAGCCAATGGCACCGATATTGCGTAAGTATTCGTACTACGGCCGCCTGCTACAAATATCGCTTCAGCCCCTTCGATCGTAGCTGGCAGATAAAAATACAGTATAAATTGCATCAACCTGAAAGTCCTTTTGAAAAGATACGTATGAAGGCGGCAAGACTATACCAATTCAATGAGTCGCTGGATAATCCGCCCTGGCTGGTTTACGAGGATGTTCCTGATCCCGTGATCGAAAAGCCAACCAATATCATCGTTAGAATCGGAGGGGCCGGTATCTGCCGAACGGATTTACAGCTGATTAAAAGGTGCTGGCGTGATCAGCTGCAAATCGAACTGCCTTTGATACTGGGGCATGAAAATGCGGGCTGGGTCGAAGAAATTGGTTCTGCCGTTAAATCTTTCCATGTCGGAGACCCGGTAATCATTCATCCTATGGGTACAAGAGATGACGCCTATCCTGCTTCAGAAAGAAGAAGTCGGAAACGGGAACAGGTCTATTATCCGGGGTTTAACTGCGACGGTGGATTTGCGGAGTACATGCTGACCGAAGAGCGAATGCTTCTCTGCCTGCCAGGGCATTTATCACCGAAGGATGCCGCACCCCTGGCTTGTGCCGGGCTGACCGCTTATCATGCGGTGCGCCTGGCTTCGATTCGCCTGACACCGGGGAGTTATGTCCTCCTTATTGGTGCTGGGGGCCTCGGCCATGTGGCTATCCAGCTGCTGCGAGCTCTGAGCGCGGCGGAGATTATAGTGGTTGACAAGTCGGCTCTGGCTCTTGATCTGTCCAGAACAGTCGGGGCACATTACACCTTTATTGCCGACGACCGCTACACTGAAAAGATTTTGGCCTTGACCAGGGGATTAGGGGTCGAGGCGGTAATTGATTTCGTTGGGAAAGACAGCACAGTTAAACAGGGAATATCCATAACACGAAAGGGGGGCTATTACTATCTTGTTGGCTGCGACGGACAGTTGACGATTTCCACTTTGGAGATGATCTTGTCGGAAAAAACCATCGTGGGAATTCTGGGAGGAACTTTCTCGGAACTGAGAGAACTGCTCACCATGATAGATCGCGGTTTGGTGGCATTAACAATCAATGAATACCCTTTGAGCAGGGCCAATGAGGCCCTTCGAGATCTCAACGATGGCAGGAGTAGCGGTCGGTCGGTCCTAATCCCGTAAAACGATAACTTATACTAAGACAGGAGGAAACGATGAAAAGGTGCTTATTAGCTTCAATCTTGGCCATTGTTCTGGTTGTCAGCAGTTTTGGGGTGCAAGCGCAAGACTACAGCAAAAAATACGGCATCGGGGCTGATATCCCCGGCGCCTGCTCCTACAAATCCATTGACGCCAAAGACTACTCGGGACGTACCCTCAACATAATCACCCATGCGGTTCCCGTCATGGGGGAACCGACAGCTCTTCACGCCAAGCAGTTTGAAGAGTTGACGGGCGCCAAGGTCAATGTGGTTCACGTGCCCTTTGGCGATTTGTTTCAACGGATCATGATCCCCTTTCAGACCGGCCAGGCTGCCTACGACGTATTATTTTACGGATCGCTTTGGATCGGTGATTTCCACGAATACCTCGAACCGGTTCCGGCGGCGTACCAACAGGTCAGCGGTATGCAGGATGTCACAGTCAACTATAAAGATGTCGCAACCTGGGGCAAGACCATGGTTCAGTACCCCGTCGATGGCGACCGCCATTACTTGAAATATCGCACCGATATTTTCGATAACCCGAAAATGCAGGAGCGCTACAAAAAGGCAACCGGCAAGACGTTAAAAGTTCCCGCGACCTGGGAAGAATATAACGAAATTGCAATATATTTTTCCGGCTGGGACTGGGATGGCGACAAGGAACTCAATTATGGCAGCGCCGAGGTGGCCAAACGTGACGACTTGATGTTCTCGGCCTTCATTAGCCGTGTTGCCCCCTATGCCAAACATCCTGATGTTAAGGGTGGCTTTTTCTTTGAGCTGGAAACAATGAAGCCCTTGGTCAATACCCCCGGATGGGTGCGCGGACTCGAACTTTTTGTTGCGGCGCAGAAAGCTTTTCCGCCCGGCGGCAACAACTTTGGCCTGGGTGATGAAATTTTCTCCTTCGGCGGCGGACAGACCCTCATGAGTTACAGTTGGGACGATGCCTTCATCCAGGCCATGCAACCCGGCAGCCGCATCCGCAACAAAGTTGCGGCGGCGCCATTGCCGGGCGCGCTTGAGGTATGGAACCGCAAGACCGGCAAGTGGGACAAGTTCAAGACGCCAAACCGAGCCCCCTACATCACCTGGGGATGGACATCGGCTGTTTCAAAACTGTCCAAGAACAAGGACATGGCCTTCGACTATCTGTGCTTCTTCAGTAACGAAGCCAATACCGCCCATGATTTGCAAATCGGCCGCTTCGGCGTGAACCCTTTCCGCAAGGCCCATTTCGATGCCAAATTCTGGATCGAAAGGCTCGGTTGGGAGGAAAAAATAGCAAAGACCTACGTAAAGACGCTAAGCGACATGGACCTCAGTAAAAATCGCGTTTTTGACCTCAGGGTTCCGGGAGTAGGCCAGTTCATGAGTTCTCTTGCTGCGGGCGTCTCAAAAGCGCTTGCCGGACAGGAAACACCGCAAAAGGCCCTCGACGCAGTGGCGGAAGAATGGCGGCAGATCGTCGACCGCATCGGCAAGGAAAAGGTGCGTGACGCTTACAAAAATGTGGTCGCCCTTGAGGACAACCTGCGCTAACGCAATGAAAGAACAGGGCAGGGCCGCGTTTTTTATCGGTCCTGCCTCTTTTTCCTAGGGAATGATATTATTTTTTAAGCCAGATGGGTTGCCATTGAAAAGCCCCAAACAAAAACTGAGGTATCATGCTGAAACATAAACATTTTTTTCTGCTGCCAGGGCTTATAATTCTGATTGCGATCATTATATTCCCCCTGCTGTTTACCATCCGGGTCAGTTTCTCAAGCTGGGACGTGGTCAAACCGGGGCTTGACTGGCTAGGCGGCAAAAACTATGAGCGCATGATTGCCGATCTGCGGTTCTGGGAGGCACTGTCCAGGCTTAGCTTGATGGCTGCCGGCTCGGTTCTAATCCAGTATGTAATCGGTTTCAGTCTTGCGCTTTTGGTATGGCGCGACGTGATCCTAAAGCGCTATTTTCGCGTTTTATTTCTTGTGCCGATGATGACCACGCCAGTTATCATGACGGTAATATGGCGAACCATCCTCCATGAATCTCTCGGTCCAGCAAACGATATTGTTCGGCTATTCGGCCTTATCGTTGAGCCCTACATATCGAGCATCGTGGTCACAGTAAGCGCGAGCCTAATCAGCCTGGCGCTGGGAACTCTTGCTGCTTACGGGCTTTCCCGGTTTTCCTACCGAGCGGGATTCGTCAAGAACAGCGATATAAAATTCTTCTTCATTTCTCAGCGAATCATGCCACCCATCGTGCTTGCAATTCCTTTCTTCCTCATGCTGCAGTTTCTCGGACTGCTGGATACCATTGTGGGCTTGATACTGGTCTATATTGCACTGCTTTTGCCCATCGCAACCTGGATAATGGTCGATTTCTTCAACAACATTCCCCGTGAGATTGACGAGATGGCCCAAATAGACGGCTGCAACCCCATCGGGGCTTTTTTCCGGGTCATCCTTCCGAACTCCTTGCCAGGCATAGTGGTGGGGGGAATCTTTTGCCTTATATTCGGCTGGAACGATTTTTTCTTTGCCTTTATCCTGACCTTTACCAAGACACAGCTGCTTCCTGTTGCGGTAGTTGCGCTAAATTCCTCGGTGACTCCCTGGTGGAGTCTTTCCGCATCGGCGCTCGTCTCGGTGGCCCCGTTGGTGATCATCGCTTTTATTGTCGAACGCTACCTTTCCAGCGGCAACCTGGCGGGGGCGATTCGATGAGGAGGTTGCCATGTCTTTATTAATGCAAAACATGAATATTCAGGTTGACGGTGTCGCCCATCTAAACGATGTCAGCCTGGAGTTCAAACCGGGACGACTGTACACCATCCTGGGACGAACCCTTGCCGGCAAGACCACCCTTTTGCGGACAATTGCCGGACTTCAGTCTCCGCAGAAAGGCACCTTGACCCTCCACGGCCAAAACTATCTTAATTTGCCGGTCTGGAAGCGTCGCGTCGCCATGGTTTACCAGCAGTTCATCAACTATCCGCACCTTGACGTTTTGGCTAACGTGGCCTTCCCCCTGCGACGTGCCGGCGTATCTCCAGCGGAGGCCAGGCAGCGGGCGCGAGAAATTCTGTTTAAAGTGGGACTCGCAAATTTTGAGAACCGCCGCCCCTCATCCTTGTCGGGCGGCCAGCAGCAGCGAGTTGCTTTGGCCCGGGCACTGGTAAAGCGTGCGGAAATACTTCTGCTTGATGAACCTCTCGTGAACCTTGATTACAAGCTGCGCGAGCAGTTGCGCGATGAGTTTCAAAATATTTTCACGGGTCAAGACGATGCTATCGTGATTTACACGACGACTGAACCGGATGAGGCGATTCAACTCGGGCATGAACTGATTGTAATGAATGAAGGCGCTGTCATTCAGCAGGGCAATCCCCTTGGGGTATTCAACGCCCCGGCTACTATACGCTGCGCCGAAATCATCTACAGCCCGCCGATGAATATTTTTAACGGCGTTATCCAACGCGGGGAGATCATCCTTTCCGGGGGTTTAAAATTGCCGACACCATTGGCCCTGGGCCAGCTGCCGGATGGACCCTATCGCTTCGGCCTGCCGGCAGCGGATATAACAATAGGTGGCGATATGGCTGCCGAGGTGGAGCTGAGCGAGATCAGTGGCGCCCATACCATTTTGCATCTGCGAGGGGCAATAGGCTCTTTTATCGTCTATGAGACTGGCGTTTGTCACTACGCGATGGGCAGCACCGTAGCGGTTGGCATCGATCCGAGACATTTTTTTACTTTCACCGTTGACGGAAAGCTCATTAACCCCGCAGCGGCAGCTACTGGGCAAGGGAGGTAAAACATGGCTCAGATCGAACTGTCCAATATTGCCCATACCTATGAACCAACTGCCACGGCGCCAATGTATGCGCTGCAAGAAATGAATTTAATTTTGAATGACGGTGCCACGTATGCGCTTTTGGGACCTTCCGGATGCGGGAAAACCACCATGCTCAACATCATCTCCGGGCTGATACGTCCCACCCAGGGGCGGGTGTTGTTCGATAATGCAGATTTTACCGATTTTCCTACCCCGAAGCGCAACATCGCCCAGGTGTTCCAGTTTCCGGTAATATACACCCTGATGAGTGTCGAAGAAAATCTTGCCTTCCCGCTGCTCTGTCGCAAAGTGCCCAAGGCGGAACGTCAGCGACGAGTTAGCGAAGTGGCCGACCTGCTCAACTTAACGGATAAACTCTCCAAACCCGCCCGAAAGCTTTCCGCTGACGAGAAGCAGCTCATCTCTTTGGGCCGTGGATTGGTTCGCAACGATGTTTCGGCATTGCTCCTGGATGAGCCGCTAACAGTCATAGACCCGCAAATGAAATTCGAAATCCGGCGCAAGCTCAAGACAATCAATAAACGATATGGGTTGACGATGGTTTACGTAACTCACGATCAGACTGAAGCCATGACCTTTGCAGACACCATTTTGGTAATGAACGAGGGGAAGGTGGTTCAGGCAGGCACACCCCAAGACCTCTATGATCTACCCCAAACCACCTATGTTGGCTACTTCGTTGGTTCACCGGCAATGAATTTTATTAAATGCAATATCGACGACGGCAAACTCCATACGGCCGGCGGTGCGATTGCTGTCCCGCCGGGCATTGCCATTCCGGCAGCAGCCAAAAAGCTTCATCTCGGCATCAGACCAAGTCACGTCAAGCTTGAAGCCTCCCATTGCAACCAGGCCATAAGGGCGAAAGTACAAAGGGTACAGGAGTTTGGCAGCTACCGGGTGGTTACCGTGGCCGTCAAAGACGAGATTCTGCGTTTGAAGTTAGCCCCTGGTACAGAGGTTCCAGCCACCGATACCTGGGTGGTGTTACCGGAAGATCGGATATGCATCTATGCCGACGATGTGCTGGTGGCCCAAGATAGCCGCTGGGGCCGCTAAACATTGCGCTTGTTCCGGGAGAATCGGACGGCAGCTCTTGCCGCGACTCAATGGCCTGCTTTTGCCGAAGCAGGACATGGGCAGCGTTTGGCTAACAATTTAAATTCGTAAACTATTTGCATCATTATTTTCTTATGGAGGGGAACATGTCCAAACCAAGAGTTGCTATTGTGAAGACGGGGGCATTAAAGGGGAATCCAGAATTTTTGCACGGTAAATTTATTCGTTACGAAGAAGATATTGCCCAATTGAAGAAAAAAATCGCCGAAACCATTGAGCTTGCAGTCGGTGGGATTGATAACATCATCAAGAAGGGAGAAACCGTCCTTATCAAACCCAACCTGGCCTTCCAGGCTCCCCCGGAGAGCTTTTCGGTGGTTGACCCCAGGGTGATTGAAGCTCTCGTTGCCTATCTGAAAGAAAATTCGCAAGCCGGGCAAATTTGGGTTGGCGACAACCCCTCACTGGGCCAGCATGTGGGCCGAGCTCGGCCGGCATTTGATGCCTCAGGAATGCGGGCTGCGGCCCGGCGAGGGGGCGCCGACCGGGTCATATTTTTTGATGAAGAGCAACTGGTGGATGTGGAAATAGCTGGCGCCAAGTTATACCGCCACGCCAAAGTATTCAAGCCGCTGCTGGACGCGGACCGGGTGATCAACCTTCCCAAAATGAAGACCCATCTGGCCGGGACGGTTACCTTGGGCGTGAAAAATTGGCAGGGCATCATTCCCAACGTCCATCCCAGTGGCGAGCAGCAGGACGTTCATCGCCTGGACCTGGGACAAAAATGCGCCGATCTGCTTCGTGTACGTGAGGCCGATTTGACGCTGGTGGACGCCGTCATTGCCATGGAAGGCCAAGGGCCGCACGCAGGCACCCCGGTGGAAATGAACCTTTTCATTGCCGGCCGGCAGACTGTGGCGGTAGATGCCGTGACGGCCTACGTGATGGGATTTGAAACCATAGAAATACCGGCAGTCCGGATTGCCGCTACGGAAGGGCTTGGTGAGCGGAAACTCGAGAATATTGAGGTTGTAGGCACCCCCGCGTCCGAAGTTCGAACCTTTTTCAAACGACCCATGAATGACCCTACAGGCTTAATTCCCGGCATCCATGTGATCATTCAACAGACATGTCCTGGTTGCTTTGTCAATATCCGCGGCGCCCTGGACAACTTCATGAACAATGTTAACACCATTGATTTTATAAACAAAACTGGAGATGTATATATCGTTGCGGGGGGTGTGCCGGATTTCGTGCCCGCTTGGGTAAAAGATAAACATCTCTTTATTACGGGAGATTGCTGGAAATTATTCCCGAGTAAAGGGAAAGTGGAAGAGGCGATGACAATAGCCAAGGATGTAACCGAGTACCCGGGCTGCGCTCCAGTTTACATTTTTGCCCAACTCAACGGGGATCTGCAGACGCTTTATCAGAAATGTAGCGGCTCATTGTGCCCCCTGCCGTAACAGTACTTCCTCGTAATGGCAGCGGCAACTATCTGCCAGAGCCAACAGGATGAAAGCCTATGGTTGGCGGCAGCGGTTTTTTATGTTTTTTTATGAATTTGACATGATTGTGTTAACCGATGATAAGTGAAAAGCTCTTTAGCTATTGGCTCGACTTGGGATCGATGGCCTATGCGCCGTCATTTGCCCTTCAGGGGCAGATCCTTCAGGCGCGCAAGGAGGGTCTATTTCCGACCACCATTATTCTACAGGAAAACCAGCCGGTTTTTACTATCGGCAGGTCCGGTAGCCGGGCGAATATTTTATTATCAGATGAGCAACTCAAGGGGCACGGCATTGAAGTGCTGGAGGTGGATCGCGGCGGCGACGTTACCTATCATGGGCCAGGTCAGATTATTGTCTCTGCACTTTTTTATCTGGGGGATATTGGTCTGAACGCCAACCAGTACCTGCACAATCTTGAGGACATCCTGATCGATCTGCTGGCCTGGCATGGCATCCAGGCCAGCAAAAAAGAGGCATATCCCGGTGTATGGTGCCAGGATGCTAAAATCGCTGCGGTAGGCATTGCCGTAAGGCACGGCTTTGTATCTCACGGCTTTTCACTTAACGTGGATTTGGATCTGACTCCCTTTCAGATGATCAACCCCTGTGGGGTCAGCAGAATGCCGGTTACTTCTATTAAACAGGTGCTGGGACGAGAGATCCCCATGACTGCCATAAAATCCCAGTTACGAGTGATGATGGAGCAGAGGTTTGCGCTAGATACCAAAGAGTTGCCATTGCCCGATTTTCTGTTGCGCTTACAGCGGGAGAACCGTGGACCGTAAACCAGCCAAGTGGTAACTTCGGGCAAATATTACCGTAAAAATTGAGGAGGTGAAAAGATGCGCTTCGATATCTTAATACCCCGGACATCCGACGGAGCATTAGAAGTTACCCTGGTTTCGTGGATTAAGGAAGTCGGTGCTCCGGTTTCAAAAGGAGAAGATCTTGCCATGGCAACAACATCGAAAATAACCCTTTATGTTACCTCCCCAGCGGATGGCACCTTGACCGAAATCATCGTTTCGCCAGGGTCTAAAGTTCGGGTTGGAACGGTAGTTGGCATAGTGGAAGCTTAAAAGCAATGGTGGAATACTTCGGGAGAGACTGATGAGACTAGCAGAAAAGGTGGTTTTGGTTACCGGCAGCAGCCGCGGGATCGGCCGCGAGATTGCCCTTGCGATGGCGCGTGAGGGAGCCGATGTCGTCGTGAACTACAGCCAGAATAAGGAAGCGGCACTTGATACCGCTGAAAAAATCAAGGCGCTGGGACGTCGGGCGATAGTTGTGCAGGCCAGCGTTAGTGAACGCTCCCAGGTGGGAAAACTTTTTGCGGCGGCAATGGGAGAGTTTGGCCGGCTTGACGTGCTGGTCAACAATGCCGGCGGTTTTCCTATGAAACCCTTTGCCGCCGTGACCGATGAGGAGTGGGACAAGATGATGGATCTCGACCTCAAGAGCGTTTTTATGTGCTGTCAGGCTGCCTTGGCAGCAATGCACGGGAGGCGAAACGGGGCCATCATTAACATTTCCTCAGTGTCCGGGCTGGTAGGAGCGGTGGGCATGGTTCCCTACTCAGCAGCAAAGGGGGGCGTCAACGCTTTTTCCAAGGCGCTGGCCCGAGAGCTTGCACCTCTGGGCATTACAGTCAATGCCATTGCCCCCGGAATCATTGAGACGGATACAGCCCTTGATATATTCCCCGAGGGCGCGCTGAAGATATACACCACCTATCAGGTGCCCCTCGGCCGACTGGGAAGGCCACAGGACGTTATAGGGCTGGCGGTTTTCCTGGCATCTGAGGAGGCCAGATATATTACCGGTCAGGTTTACGCCGTGGACGGTGGATTTACGATGCAATAGGGTGAAAAGAGCAGGCCCGTCAATTTTTGGGTGTGGGACAAATTTATGACTGTCCTAATCTTGCAGGGCCTAGCCCCCCCCTTTCCCAAAGGGGGGCAGGGGGGATTTTCCCAAAGGGGGGCAGGGGGGGGATTTACGATAAAAGCAATAGGTTATTTTTAGTTCGTCAAATCTCCCCCAACCCCTCTTTGGGAAAGAGGGGAGTAAAAAGCAGGTCTACCCATAAATTTGTCGCAGACCCCTCAATTTTTGTCACCTTGAAAAAAATTGTCCGTTGTTATAATCTGCCTGGTGTCAACAGCTTTTCAGGGATGATATGACGCCTGGCCCCGGATAATATTCGGGTTTTTTCATGTCCCGATTTTAGTCGCAAGGCCGCATCTTCGCGGGAAGGGATGCTTGTTTCGGCATGATCACACTAAATAATAATTTACTGCCGCAAGACCATAAGGTCTTGGAAAAACTCCAAGGTATTATTGCGGAAATGGGGGCAGTCCTCGTGGCCTACTCCGGCGGCGTGGACAGCACCTTCCTGGCCAAGGTGGCGCAAGATGTCCTGGGAGACAAATCGCTTGCGGTTACCGCTGTCTCCCCCCTCTATCCCGCCTGGGAAAGGGAGGAGGCGATAAAACTGGCCGGGATGCTCAACTTAAGACATCGGCTGACAATCTCCAACGAACTGGAGACGGAGAATTTTGCCGACAACCCGCCCAACCGCTGCTTCCTCTGCAAGCAGACGCTCTTTACCGAACTATTCCGGATCGCGGCGCAAGAGGGGATTGCTCAGGTAGTGGACGGGGCAAATCATGATGATCTTCAGGACTACCGACCGGGCAGCCGGGCGGCACGGGAGATGGGGGTGCGCAGCCCGCTGCGGGAGGCCGGTCTGAGTAAAGAGGCCATCCGGCGCTTGTCGCGGCATCTGGGCCTACCTACCTGGCAGAAGGCATCTTTTGCCTGTATGGCCTCCCGTTTTCCTTACGGAGTCAGGATAGACGAGCAGAAACTCGCCCAGATTGACCGCGGGGAAGGACTGCTCCGGAGCTTGGGTTTCCATCAGTTCCGGATTCGCCACCACGGGAACCTGGCCCGGATCGAGGTGGCCAAAAACCAGTTTCCCCTCCTGCTGGAGAAGGCCGCAGAGGTGGCTGCCGAAATGAAAGCCGCCGGTTTTCTCTATGTTACCATGGATCTGGGAGGTTATCGGCTGGGAAGTATGAACGATACCTTATCGGAGGGGGTAAAAAATGAACATCGATAGGCTCAAAGGCCTTTTGGGCGAGCTGGCGGCAGGGGGGATAGGCGTGGACGATGCCCTCTTCAAACTGCGTGGTATGCCATTTGAGGACCTGGGATTTGCCAAGCTCGATCACCATCGGCAAATACGCAAAGGGTTTCCAGAGGTGGTCTATTGTCCCGGCAAGGCGCCGGAACATGTGGTCGCCATTATCAAGGCGATGGCCGAGACCGGCGACGAAAACATTCTTGCCACTCGGGCAAGCCAGGAGCTATATGATCTTGTATTGGCGCAGGTGCCGGAAGCCCAGTACCACAAGCAGGCGAGACTGATCGTCATCCGCCGGGGTGAGCAGCAGGAGCGCGGACATATCCTGGTAATATCAGCCGGCACCGCCGACCAGGCGGTGGCGGAAGAAGCCGCGGTAACCGCGGAGATAATGGGCAATTACGTGGAACGCCTCTATGATGTGGGTGTGGCGGGCATTCATCGTCTCCTCACCCATACCGAGCGGTTGTTTGCCGCCCGGGTACTGATCGTCGTCGCGGGTATGGAAGGGGCGCTTCCCAGCGTCGTCGGAGGTCTTGTTGATAAACCGGTTATCGCCGTCCCGACCAGCGTGGGCTATGGCGCCAATTTCGGCGGCCTTTCCGCCCTTCTGACGATGCTCAACACCTGCGCCAGCGGGGTGAGTGTCGTCAATATCGACAATGGTTTCGGCGCGGCCTATATGGCATCGTTGATCAACCGTCTGGGAGAGAAATGACGATGCGGTATAAAGTCAGCAAAGCTCCATTTGGGGATGACGCTGTAAAAAGCGCCACCGCGAAGCTTGTCCTTGCGATAGCGGGAAGCGGCGGAAGGATTTAGCACAACGAGAGCATATGGACTTTGCTCCTCCAATTAAGCTCCCCTCTCAAGACTGAATCATTGCCTGCTTCCCGTGCCTATTGGAGGGCCAGCTCCGTTGCGGCCGTCTTTGCCGGGAGGGTAAAGTAGCTGCAAAATAGCTCTTGACAATAAAAAATAGTGCGCATATAGTCCCGCAGCGAAAGTGGGTAGGCAGGTGTATCGAGGAGAGGAAACGATGCGAGACACAAAGCCCGGCGGGAAATATTGTCACCGAAACCAGCTCCAACAATTCACTAATTCAATATCAATTCAATCAATAATGATGATGCGGTAAAAACTCCAATTCCCCCTCCCCCGGTGGGGGGATTGGGGGAGGGGGCCTTTTGACTTTTTACCCCGTCGTCAATAATAGTCAAAAAGAAGACAGCAATGAAACGCCTGGGTGCCAAACTCAGAGCGATAAGAAAATGGTGACGTCAAAAGTGGTCGGCGTCGCGGAAAGCTTTTCGTTTTTTTCAAGAAGTTTTCTTTACTACAGTAGCCCAGGAAGGCCAATTACGGCCCATCCTGATGATGCTTTCGCTTGGAGCCAATGCGTGCATGGCGAAAATGGCTAAATAGATGAACCCATGAAGGTAGTTTTACCCGGGAAACATTCTCTAAACGGCAACCAAAATAATTGAAGAGAGGTGGAAAATCAAATGAGTACACTAGTTAGTTTGCATTACGGCAGTTATAAAGTTGCATCCGGGCCGGAAGCCTATCTATCGCCGGCGGCCGCCTCAGTTGGGGTGGTTCTTCCTGAAAATGGGCAGGGTTTAGTCGAAGGAGAAATTTTTCCGGAAGAAAAGGTAATGGAAGTAATAGCCGAAAAATTATTGACAGCGAAAAATCCGACTCTTTTCCCCGGACCATTAGTTTTGTGGGCCTGGTCGGAAAAATCAATAGAAAAAGCAGCGGCAGCACAGAAATTGGCGGCCGGAGTTCCCGGGATGAGGATTATCCCGATGCCTGATTACAGACCAAAATACCCGATGATTAATCCAGCAATAGAAATCAACCCCAACCATCCGAACCTGACAATCTGGCATAACAATATCGATGTCTGCGTATTTATTGGAGTACATTGCCACTTCGCAAATGTGGCTTTGAAAATTATCAGAGGCGGGACGAATTGCTATACAATCACTTTGTGCGGCGAGTTTGGGCATGAGGACGCCATGATCACCTTAAGGGATGTTAATGCGAAAAAGGTATTAAAGTTGGCCGAAGTAGTAAAAAGGATGAAAAAGGAGGCTTAGTTGTGAAAGAGAAAAAAACAGTCAGCCCCGAATATATGATCTTAGAGGCGCCAAGAGAGAAGAAATTTTTGATCGGCAATGAAGCTCTGGCCGAAGCCGTAAAAAGGGCCAACGTCGATGTCGTGGTGGTTTACCCCATCACCCCGCAGAGCGAGATAAGTCATCTTTGCGGTGACTTATGGGCTGCCGGATATATTAAAGAATATTATAGAGGTGAGGATGAACTCCATGTCATGGCCTCCATGATGGGAGCAGCTTCCGCAGGGGTAAGAACCTTTACTGCCACCAGTGGACCCGGGACTTTGCGGGCCATGGAGCCATTCTCCTGCTGGGCCGGCTATCGTCTGCCGATCGTATGCCCCATTATGGGGCGGGGAGTGGGAACACCGGCAAATATCCAGCCGGATTCCGTTGAAATATTTTATCTTCTGGAAACAGGGATGATTATCTTTCATGTGGAAAGCCCGCAGGATTTTTTTGATATGACCCTTCAGGCCTATGCTATTGCGGAGCAACCTGATGTTCATCTGCCGGTGATCGTTTTTTGTGATGGTTTTTTCGTGACCCACACTCGCGAAATTGTTGAAATAACCCCGGATGACGAGTTTTTGCATCCCTATGATTCGAACCTCTCTCCGGTTCCTGCGATGGATATGGAAGCGGTTCCCGTAAGAATGGCAAGGGATTGCCTTGTAATCAAAAATAATTTCATCAGCTACAACGCCAACGCCAGCTGGCAACAGGAGGTTCGGGCGGCCAGAGACCGTGCCCGCAAGCATATCGACCGATTCATGGGGGGGCCGCTGGAGGTCATTAATCCCGACGCTGAGGTATTAATAATGGCGTCAGGAAGTGCGGCTGCCCAAGCGAGAGTCGCCATAGAAATGGCTCAAGAAGAAGGAATAGATGTGGGAATGGTAAAGATCAAGGTAATAAGACCATTCCCGGCGGCAGAAATTGCAAGGCTTGCGGAAAAAGTCAAGTTGATCATGGTTCCGGAGTTTAACTTCATAGGTTGGCTGGCTAAGGAAATAAAGGCCGTCGTAAATAACAACGCAAAAGTGTTCAGCGGGCCAAACGTTTTTGCCGGGATGACAATGCCACCGGAAGTAATCGTGGATGAATTAAAAAAACTGTTAAAGCTAGCGAAATTACGGAGGTAAAAGCAGAGATGGATGCGGTCAAAATAGCCCCTGGCTTTGAGAAAATAATGCCTCAAGAATACCAAGATTTGGTGAGTGACGGCCCCTACGGAAGAAATTTAAGCGTCAAGGACTTGGGGACCTTTAAAGAGCTGATTGACGAACATCCGTTGTGCGCCGGTTGCACCCTTACATTATCATTTAGAATGGTTTTGGCTTCGCTGCCCAATCCGGAGAACACGCTGATTGTGACCTGTGCCGGCTGTTTCGGAGTTATCCATCCCCAAATTTCGCTGCATTGCACAATCGCGCCCTTTGGCACGCATAACGCTTTTGCCTCCGGACTTAAAAGGGCGCTCAAAGTTAAATTTCCCGATAAGAATAAAGATGTGATTGCAATGGCTGGAGATGGAGGGTTTTCGGATATTGGGCTTGCTCCAACATTTCATTCCTGGAGCAGAGGAGAGAGATTTACCTCCATTATGCTTGATAACGAATGCTATGCCAATACCGGAGGACAAGACAGCGGCATGACCCCCGAGGGGGTCGCGCTAAATATGTCTCCTTTGGGCAAGAAATTTCCCAAAATAGAATTTGCACAGGTCGCCAAACTCGCCGGCTGTGCTTATGTCGCAACGGCTACGCCAACGAAACCGAGGCTACTTGGTCAGATGATAAGGAGAGCGATCCTCATTTCGCGGGAGATCGGCCCTAGTTTCATTCGCATCGCTACCGTTTGTCAAACCAACTACAAGCTTTCGCCCATTGATGGTTACAATCGGGCAAAAGGCTTTGAGTCGCAAATCTTTGAATATTTTACCCAAGAAGCCCAAGAATATATTGAAGGCATCGAAAAAAAATCCCCCAAAACAGGATTGAATTTAGGGGTGGGAGCAGAAAATGAAGATTAATATCAGAATGTCGGGATTAGGTGGACAAGGATTGGTTACCGCGGCAAACCTCCTTGGCAGGGCAGCAATCTATGATGGCAATTATAGTTCGGTGGCGCCTTTTTTTGGCGCAGAAAAAAGGTTGGCGCCAACGGAAAGCTATGTGCGGATATCTTCGCAAAAGCTCTATGAGAAAGGAGAAGTAACCTATCCGCATGTGATTGTCATTTTTCATCCTGAGGTCATTACCCGGGGGAAATGTTTTACCATGCCCTTTTATGCCGGATTTCAACCCAACGGATGGCTGATCATCAATGCAGAAAGTACGTTGATATCAGAAAAAGACCTTGAAAACCTGACGAAATTAAATACCAAGATCGTCTACGTACCAGCAACCAGAATCGCCCGTGAAATTGCTGGCACTGAACTTGCGACCAATATGTCATTACTTGGAGGATTAATCGGTGCTACTGAACTAGTAACCATGGACGGATTGGAAAAGGCGATAACCCAAAGATATGGTGGAGAAAAATTCGTCGCCTCCGCAACTACGGCCGTACTTGATGAGGTCCTTAGAAAAAAATACGGTGAAGTTAAGGAGCTTGTAGAGAAAAATATGGCATCCGTCAAAAAAGCTTATGAATTTGTAAAACAGAACTTGGAGCGATAATCATGTACTACGTAGCACGATTAAAAGACGTTGAGCAGTGCAATGGATGTAAAATATGTATTCTGTCATGTCCCGAGGCTAACGCTATAAAGCTTATAAAGCGTGACAACAAAAAAAAGATGGTAGAAATTAATGCTGTCAGATGTAAGGGATGCTCGCTGTGTATTGAATTATGTCCCCAAAAGGTACTGGCACTGGAGATGCAAACATTCTCAGCTTAAAAGTTCTATTTCTGCCAACCTGTAATAAGACCACATTTAGTTTTAGGGCAAGGCACCTGCTGCCCTGGCCAACGAAATAAGGAGGTCTCAGTGAAGGAGCTTTGCACCGATTTATTGATGGAATATTCGGAACTTTCCTTGCTGGCTGCGACCTTGACTCCCCGACAGTGGATACAGGAAACTCCGTTTGAAGGCTGGACTCCCTGGGACGAAATCGCCCATCTTTGCTTTTTCGATGAGACGGCAATACTGGCGGCAACAGACCCGGAGGCCTTTGCGGGCGATACCGCCGAACTCCTGAAACAATTTGCAAACGGGCTTCAAATCAAAGAGATAACTCAAAAACGCTATGGTCATCTCAGCAGCACCCGGCTGCTTTCCTACTGGAAACAGTGCTTTGAACGGCTGGTTGATGCCCTATCCGGGATGGAGCCAAAGGCACGGCTTCCCTGGTACGGTCCGATGATGAGCGTTCGCTCCTTTGCCACCGCACGGATGATGGAAACCTGGGCTCACGGGCAAGACATTTACGACTGCCTAGGAAAGCGGCGGCAGGTGAGCGATCGGATAAAGAATATTGCTCATCTTGGTGTAAGTACTTTTGGCTGGGCCTTTATCAACAGAAATCTGCCTGTTCCCGGGCCCGCACCTTATGTCAAATTGAAGGCGCCATCAGGGGAAAGCTGGATTTGGAACGATCCGCCTTCAGAGGATAGCTATATTTGCGGCAGCGCCGAGGAGTTTTGTCTTGTGGTAACCCAAAGGCGCAATGTAATAGACACCCGGTTGCAGTATGCGGGCAGCGCCGCCCAGTGGCTTCCGATCGCACAGTGCTATGCGGGGCCTGCCGAGGATGCGCCTGCCCCCGGCGTGCGTGCGGTGCAATACTGAATGCTTCATAGCGTTGGCGAACTTGTCGCTTTCTTTATGCTTCTTTATTCTGTTCCGTGACACAAGGTGCAGACATGCCAAAGTTAGGGAAAGAGGACATTTACCGGATCATGGTTGAAACATCCAAGGCTTAACAGCCCATTTTTCCGGATATTCCAGTTGGTAGAACTTACTGAAGTCAGCAGTATCTGTATATTTGGATAGATACAAGGCTTCGATCCGTAATCACCGAGCAACCCTGCAAATCTTTCCTTGGTAAACGCAACGTCCACTCTACATGATGTCGGCGTGATGTTCTTGAAGGAGAGTGATCCTGTCGCCGCCGGAATCTCCATCTGGCCGATTATTGCCGATGCGTAGATGGAAAATATCCCTTGACACGAGAAAACACTGCTCCTATACTCCGCGCCGCCAGAAGGAATGTCTTGTCAATATCAATCAATTCAATTCTATGATGCTCCACGCCTGTGCCACTGGGGTCAGTGTGGTCAATAGCGACAACGGTTTCGCTGCGGCCTATCAGGCATCGTCAATAAGCCGTTTAGGTGAGAAATGAAAACAGCGTATTTTCAATGTTTCGCCGGTATCAGCGGGGACATGACCCTGGGCGCCCTGGTGGATGCCGGACTTAACTGGGAGGAGTTTCAATCCGGCCTGGCGGGCCTGGCCATAGGAGGCTATCAGATTACCCGCCAGGAGGTTAAAAAAAATGGGATCAGGGCCACCCGGGTAATCGTGGAGGTACAAGATAAGCAGCCCCACCGGCATCTTGCCGATATTCAAAAGATAATTTCAGACTCGCAACTTCCGGAGCCGGTAAAGGACAAGAGCCTGCAGGTCTTTACCCGGCTGGCCGAAGCCGAGGCAAAGATGCATCGGACCTCGCCTACTAAGATTCATTTTCATGAGGTGGGGGCGGTGGATGCCATTGTGGATATCGTTGGATCGGCCCTTGGTCTGTGGCTGCTCGGCGTGGACGAAGTCTATTCCTCGCCGGTGAATACCGGTGAAGGAATAGTGGAATGCGCCCACGGCGTTCTCCCGGTACCTGCGCCCGCCACGCTGGAGCTGCTTAGAGGGGCGCCGATTTACTCGTCGGGGATACCGAAGGAATTGACTACCCCGACCGGGGCCGCCATCCTGACCACCCATTGCCGGGGCTTCACTTCCCTGCCGCCGCTGTCGGTGGATCGCGTGGGCTACGGCGCAGGCGGGCTGGATCTGCCGGTGCCTAATGTGCTCCGAATAATCATTGGGGAGCGTCTTTCGCAGCCAACCTTCCCTTCCTTCTCACCGGCGGAGGAGGGAATGCGTCAAGAAGAGGCCCTGCTCCTGGAGGCCAATATCGATGACATGAACCCGGAATTTTATGACCATATCATCGATACTTTTCTGGCTGCCGGCGCGATGGATGTTTTTTTAAAGCCCATCCAGATGAAGAAGAACCGGCCGGCGGTTACCCTCTCTATCCTTGCCCATCCGGAGCAACTGCCTTATTTTTACCGCAAGATATTTGACGAAACCACGTCGCTTGGGGTAAGGGTGTATCCGGTAACCAAATACATGCTCCCCTTTGAAATTGTTTCCTTCAACGGTTCCCTGGGAGTCGCAAGAATCAAGATCGCCCGTAAATCCGGGAAGATCTGCAACATCGCCCCGGAATATGAGGATTGCCGCCGGATCGCTTTAGAAAAAAAGATACCGCTCAAAGAAGTTTTTGAGCGAATGAAGGCCGAAATCTTGCGTACTGCCCCCAAGGAGAACAAGTGAAGATAATTGATTTGAGAAGCGATACCGTAACACAGCCTACGGAGGCCATGCGGGAGGCCATGTTTCGGGCCGAGGTGGGCGATGATGTTTTTGGCGATGACCCCACGGTGAACAAACTCGAAGCAGTGGCCGCAGAAATAACCGGCAAGGAGGCGGGCCTGTTCGTTCCCAGCGGCACCATGGGCAATCTGATTTGTCTTCTTACCCACTGCGGCCGCGGCGACGAGGCGATCCTGGGGAACCAGTCCCATATATTTGTTAACGAGGCCGGTGGCATTGCCGCCCTGGGGGGTATTCATCCGCACCCGATTCCCAATCAGCCTGATGGGACCATGGATCTGGGGGAAGTGGAGGGGGCGATTCGCGACGACAATATCCACTTCCCCCGCACCAGGCTGATCTGCCTGGAAAATACCCATAATCGCTGCTATGGGGCGCCCCTGACACCGCAGTACATGGAATCCGTCGCCGCCATCGCCAGGCGGCATAAGCTCGCGATCCATCTCGACGGGGCAAGAATCTTCAACGCCGCAGTGGCCCTGGGTGTGCCGGTTTTGGACCTCGTCCGTCCGGCCGACTCGCTTATCTTCTGTATCTCCAAGGGTCTGGCCGCGCCGGTTGGTTCCCTGGTCTGCGGGAGCACCGAGTTTATCCGTCAGGCCCGCCGCAAGCGCAAACAGCTTGGCGGCGGCATGCGTCAGGCGGGAATACTGGCGGCGGCGGGAATTATCGCCCTGGAGGGGATGATCGAGCGGCTGGCGGAAGATCACTTAAATGCCCGGCTGCTGGCTAATGAACTTAGCGCCATTGACGGGCTTAGACTAGAACCGGACAGGGTAGCGACCAATATCGTCTATTGCGAACTTATTAGTCCCAAGATTGCTCAGACGGAGTTTTTGAGACGCATCAAGGAAAAAGGCGTACTGGTTTCGGTAACCGGAAAAAATCGTTTCCGGATGCTTTCCCATTACGGGGTCAGCCGGGAGGATATATTTATTGCAACGGCTGCAATCAGGGAGGCTATGGCCGGGGCGCCGGGCAGTGCCTAAGGGCGGCTATGGCGCCGGCCCGGTTGCATTGCGCCCGGCAATTGCAAGTAAAAACGTGATTATGCCACGGGAGGTTGTTTATGATCTGGATCATTTTTTACCTCTTTTTCCCGGCGCTGGCAATTTATCTATGTCGCAAATATTCCCTCTTTTTAAGGCTTGGCCCGGTGGTTACCTGCTACCTGGCGGGTCTTCTCATTGGAAATACGGGGATTCTCCCCGCCGGGATGGGTAAACTCCACCAGATTCTCCTTACGGTGACCATTCCCTTGGCCCTGCCGCTCATCTTCTTCTCGCTGGATATAAAAAAATGGACCAGACTCGCCGTGAAGTCCCTCCTGGCCTTCGGCCTGCAGGTGGTGGCGGTTGTGGTTGCGGTGGCCGCAGGGTACCTGTGGTTCAAAGATGGCATCGGGGAGGAGAGCTGGAAAGCGGCGGGGATGCTCATCGGCGTCTATACCGGCGGCACGCCGAATTTGGCCGCCATCGGCACGGCCCTGCAAATTTCCCCCCCAGTATATCTTGCCATCCACAGCGCGGATGTTTTGGTCGGATCACTTTATATCCTTGTGGTCATTACCTTCTTGAAACGGCTCGTCGCATTTATTTTGCCGCCCTTCATCGGCAGCGGCAATCCCAAGGATGAGCAGGTGCAGCAGTTTGATTCCTACGCAGGCATTCTAACTAAAGAGCGGCTCTTCCCTCTCATCCGGGCTTTTGGCCTCTCGCTTTTGATCTTTGCCGTGGGAGGCGGCCTGACCCTGGTCTTTCCCAAGGCCTATTCTATGGTGGTGGCCGTCCTGGCGATCTCTACCCTCGGGATAATAGCCTCCCTGTTTCCGGCAATCAGAAAGATCCCCATGACCTTCCCGGCGGGCCAGTACCTGATTCTGATCTTTTGTTTGACCGTAAGTTCCATGGCCAATCTAGGCAGCCTCCTGACCACAGCGCCCTCGGCAATCGGGTTCGTTTTTCTGGGCACCTTCGGCGCGTTATTGATCCATATGCTGCTTTGCGCCATCTTCCGGATCGATGCCGATACGGCAATCATCACCTCAGCGGCGGGGATCCTCTCGCCGCCTTTCGTACCGATGGTGGCCGCGGCTATCAATAATCGCGAGGTGATCATCACCGGCGTCGTCACGGGAGTGATGGGGTGGGTGATCGGGACCTATCTGGGGATTGCGGTCGCCTATCTGCTTAGCTCCTGGTAATGCCGGTTGATATTGCCGTTGAAATCAATTAACGACTTCGAAAAAGTCTAGCTGACGGACGGAACCAGCTTCCCGGCCACTCGTACTATTTCATCTACGGTAAAGCCGAATTTTTCGAAAAGCACCGGTCCCGGCGCGCTGGCTCCAAAGCCATCCATACCGCTAATCGCGCCGTCGAGCCCCACATAGCGTTCCCATCCCAACTTTATTCCCGCCTCGACAGCCAGACGCGCCCGAACATCAGCAGGCAACACTTCCTGCCGGTAGCCATCCGGCTGGGCTTCAAACAATTCCCACGAGGGCAGCGAAACCACCCGGATGGCCGTCCCCCGGGCGGCCAATTTTTGAGCTGCCGCCAGGGCCAGGGATACCTCGGAGCCGGTTGCGATAATAATCAGCGCCGGCTTTTGGCCGGATTGCCAGAGGATATAACCGCCCCGGTTCAGGTTTTCAGCAGCCGCAAGGCCTGATCTTCTTATAACCGGCAGATTCTGGCGGGTGAGGATCAGCGCCGTGGGGCCTCGATCATTCAGTAAGGCCTGCCGCCAGGCGGCAACTGTTTCATTGGCGCAGGCCGGCCGGATAACGGTCAATCCGGGGATTGTCCTTAAGCTCATGATCTGCTCCACCGGCTGGTGCGTCGGGCCGTCTTCGCCCAGGCCGATACTGTCATGGGTGAAAACATAGATTACCCTGAGACCCATCAGGGCGGCCAGCCGGATGGATGGCTTCATGTAATCGGAAAAGGTAAGAAAAGTGGCAGTATAGGGAATCAGGCCACCGTGGATCGCCATCCCTGAGGCAATAGCGGCCATGGCGTGCTCTCTTACCCCGAAGTGGATATTTCTGCCTTCATAACCCCAGCCGCCCCCTACGGCTCCCGAAACGTCCTCCGGCGGTTTTCCCGGTTTCTGGAAGTCGCCCTGTCCTTTAAGCCAGGTGAAGGTTGACGGGTTTAAATCGGCAGAGCCGCCCAAGAGTTCAGGAATTTCCCGGGCAAGTTCAAACATCGCCGTTTCGGAGGCCTTACGGGTGGCAATATCCTTGCTCCCATCGGGGTAGACGGTTAAATTTTTATCCCAGTCAGTCGGCAGCCGGCCCTCAATTACCCGATTGAATTCCGCCGCTTCCGTGGGATAGGATGCAGCATATGACTCCAAAAGCTCCTCCCAGGCCGCCCTCCAGCGGGCGCCCCTTTTGACGGCCTGGCGAAAATGTTTCCGGACTGAAGCGGAAATGTAAAAAGGTTCCGTTTCAGTCCAGCCAAGGCAGCCTTTGGCTCCCGCCGATTCTTCGTTTCCCAGTGGGGCGCCGTGGGCCTCGTGCGTCCCCTGCTTCTTTGGCGCCCCGTAGCCAATAGTGGTGCGAACCACAATAATGGACGGCCGCTCCATTTCCTCCCTGGCCCGGGTGATGGCCAGATTGATGGCCTGCAAATCGTTGCCCTCTCTTACCTGCTGCACATGCCAGCCGCAGGCGACAAAGCGCATGGCCACATCCTCGGTGAAACACAGGTTGGTCGAGCCGGCCAGAGAGATGCGGTTATCATCGTAGAGTACGATCAGCTTTCCCAGTCCCAGATGACCCGCCAGAGAACAGGCTTCGTAAGAAACCCCCTCCATCAGGTCGCCGTCGCTGGCCATGACATAGGTGAAGTGATCCACCAGGGGAAAGCCTTCCCGGTTGAAACGGGCCGCAAGCTGTGCTTCCGCCAGGACGATGCCGACCGCGCTCGCTAGCCCCTGACCCAACGGGCCGGTGGTAATTTCCACCCCGTAATCGAGGTTGCGTTCCGGGTGGCCGGGGGTTTTGCTGCCCCACTGCCGAAAAGACTTGATCTCCGCAAGCGAAAGGTCATAGCCGGTCAGGTGGAGCAGGGCATATAAGAGCATCGAGGCATGGCCGGCCGACAGGACGAAGCGGTCCCGGTTGAACCAGCGGGGGTTGCCGGGATCATGCCGAAGGTGCTCCATCCAGAGACTGTAAGCCATTGCCGCAGCCCCCATGGGCATCCCGGGATGACCGGACTTGGCCTTTTCAATGGCATCGACTGCCAGAAACCGAATGGTGTTTATCGCTTCCTGCTCTATTTTTTCTGAACCGGTCATGCGGGCCTCCTGTGGCGGGTTAGTGCGGGCTGTCCTTTAAATAATGAGGTTAAAGGACTTTCTTTATAGAAAGCCGTCATATAATATGTTTTTGTGTTAAGCAACGGATAATCACTCGCTCTTTTATCACCCCATTTCTTTCATTTTCTTCCACAGGGTGGTCCTGCTTACCCCCAGTAATTCTGCTGTCTTTCCCCTGGAGAAACGCGACTGCTCCAATGCCTTTCTGATGATTTCCGCTTCGACAGTCTTTTTCATTGTTACTACCACGGTCTTTGTTATCGGCTCGGCGGCTTCTTCACTGCGGCGCCTTTCGGCCGGCGAATACCTGACCAGTTCCGCGTAGAGCTCGTCAAATATCTCCCGGTCAAAGACCGAACTGGCAAGGAGAACCAGTCGTTCGGTGAAATTGTTCAACTGGCGGACATTGCCGGGCCAGTAATAGGCGCACAACTGCTCGACACAATCGCCAGGGATATCAAGCGGGACCAGGTTCAAGTCGGCGGAATACCTTTGAATGAATGCCCGGGCTAACACAGGGATATCCTCCGGGCGCTCTCTCAGCGGGGGGACATGAATTTGCAGCACATTCAGACGAAAGAAAAGATCCTCTCTGAATCTTCCGGACTGCACCTCTTCTTGCATATCCTTGTTGGCCGCCGCCAGGATTCGCACATCCACCGGAATCACCCGGTCGCCGCCAATTCGCATCACTTCCCGCTCCTGGAGGACCCTCAGCAGCCGTACCTGAACGCTGACCGGCATGGCCGCCACCTCATCGAGAAATACCGTTCCCAGATGAGCCATCTCAAAGAGGCCCGGTTTGCCCCCCTTTTTCGAGCCTGTAAACGCCCCTTCTTCATAGCCGAAGAGTTCGCTTTCCAAAAGATGCTCCGGCAGGGCGGCGCAGTTGATGGAAACAAAGGGAAATCTGCTGCGACGGCTCAAGTTGTGGATGCTTTGAGCGATAATCTCCTTGCCGGTCCCGGTTTCACCGACCACAAGAATGGTCGAATCGGTTTTGGCGAACCGTCTTGCCCGGGTGATGACATCCTGCATCACCTTGCTTTTATGGATCAAATCCGCCAGTTGATACTTGGCCACGAGCCCTCTGGTCAGCGTTCGCCGCACCTTGTTTTCCGCCCTCATGACATTGGAAATGTCCCGGAAGGTGGAGACACCGCCGACACAGAGGCCGCCGACCATGACGGGAATATGATTGAAGACGAAGGTGTCCTGGTGAATATGTTCAACATTGTTGATAATGGGGGCCTGGGTTTTCAAGACACGGGAAATCGGTGAATTGGGCATAAGGTCGGCAACCGGCCTGCCAATCATTTCTTCCTCGCCACACTTGAGGTAGCTGCCCGCCGCCTGGTTGACAATGGTAATCAGGCCTTCTTGATCCAGGGCAATGACGCCTTCCGAAACCGAGTCAATAATGCAGTGATAGCGCTGGGTTTTTTCCTGCTCTTCCCGGTTGGATTTGATTACCGACTTGGCGTTGTCGATTGTGGCTGCCATTACATCTTCGGAAACCTGCACCTCCACCCCCTCGAGACCATATTTTCTGGCGTAACGAAGCGTCGTGCGGCCGCCGATAACCACTTCGCATCCCTGTTTCAGGGAATTATAAATCAGGCTCTCCAGGGTGGCCCGGTCATAATAGACCCCTTGAATGACTTCGATGCCCAGCAGTTCCTCCATCAGTTCCAAATCGCCCAAGAGGCGGCGAAAAACCGGCAGCAGAATCTTCTTCCCCAGCCGGGAGGCGTGTTTCAGACAGGAGAGAATATCCATCGCCGTCTGGGGGAATGCCAGGACCGGAATATGAAGGCTTTCCCGTAGGAGGTGGGCGGTCCCGCGCCAACTTAAGATTGCCTCCACACCCTCGGCCTCCATTTTCTTCCCCGCCGGAATTGCGTCGTCCAAACTATTATAAGAGACAAGCAGCTCGTGCCCCTCCTCTTCCAGAGTCTTCTTGACGCCTTCGATAATGGAGACCTTGGAAGCAATTACCCCAAATCTGAAATTTCTTGCTGTCATAATGCCACCGCCAAACCTTTCCCCACCCTCATCGAACCTCTTGCCAGGGCTTACTTAACATTACCTTCATAAATATGAACCATATGTCAACAAAAATTAACATATCGCCGGGATAAACTTGAAAAATCTCTCTTTAAGTCGCAGTAACGGGCCATTTATCAGTATCCGCAATCGGTGGCATGATAATTGATAGGGCATAGGACAAGGATGACGATGCGGTAAAAAGTCGGTAAAAATAATCAAGGAAGAGAAGGAGATGGGATATGGCACAAAAGGCCATAAGGGAATACGATGCCAAGAAGATGCTGGCAAGGCACATGGAGAAGTTTTCGGAAGGTAGAATCAAATACCAGGGGCGGGCTGTTCTGGTAACTGCCGATAATTCTCTTGATGACCAGGTGGCGGATAACTCCTGGTTGAAAAGTGAGAGGCTGGTCGTAAAGCCCGACCAGCTTTTCGGCAAGCGGGGTAAGAATAACCTGCTTGCAGTCAATGCTGGTTTTGAGCAGGCTAAAGCCTGGATAGCCGCCCGGATGAACAGGGAGGCGCGGGTGCACCAGGCCTTTTCGGCAAGTGGCCAGCCGTTGGATGCCGGCGTAAAAGGGACATTGACCCATTTCATTGTTGAGCCCATGATCCCGCACACCGCCCTGCAGGAGTGTTACCTTGCCTTCAGCGGTCAGCGGGAAGGAGACTGCATCTACTTCTCGCCGGTGGGGGGTATTGATGTCGAGGAAAACAGGGACAAAATCATTACCATTGACGTACCGACCGATACCGATGGGGCAGGGTTTGACTTTGCCACGCCTTTGAAGGGACAGTTTTCGGGCGGAGAAGTTTCGCAATTGGCCGAGTTTATCCGCGTCTGCTTTAAGTTTTATCGCGACCTCCATTTTGGCTTTCTGGAATTCAACCCCCTGCTCGTGGCGCAGGATCAGATTATGCCGCTCGATGTCAAGGCCAGGCTCGACGATGCGGCAGGCTTCCTGTGCAACGAAAGCTGGGCGATAACGGCCTTTCCGGAACCTTTTGGCCATAGTCCCACCCCGGAAGAGAAATACATTGCGGAGCTTGACCGCAAATCCGGCTCGTCGATGAAGTTGACCATCCTCAACCCCCAGGGACGGGTTTGGACCATGGTTGCCGGTGGCGGGGCCAGTGTAATCTATACCGATACCGTGGTGGATTTGGGGTTTGGAGACGAACTGGCCAATTACGGGGAGTACAGCGGCGACCCCTCGACCGAGGAAACCAGAGAATACACCAAGACGATTCTCGGGCTGATGACGAAGGAAAAGGCCGCGGGGGGCAAGGTGCTTATTATCGGTGGCGGTATCGCCAATTTTACCGACGTCTCCAAAACCTTCGATGGCGTCATTCAGGCCCTGACCGAATACGCCCCGCAGATAAGACAGCAGGACATCCGCATCTATGTACGGCGGGCGGGGCCCAACTATGTAGTAGGACTGGCGAAGATACGCCAGGCGGCTCAAAACCTGGGGCTTAATATGGAGGTGCATGGGCCGGAGCTGCACATGACAGGCATTGTTAAAAAGGCCATTGATTCGTTAGCGGGAGGAAATTAAAATGGCGGCGAAACCGGACTACATTCTCTTTGACCGACAGACAAGAGCCATAATTTTTGGTAATCAGCTGCGGGCTGTCCAGCGAATGCTGGATTTCGATTTCCTTTGTCAGAGGAAAATCCCTTCGGTGGCCTGCGTCGTCGATCCTGCCGGATCAAAAAAAGGCCATATGCAGGTCTTTTTTGGGCGCAAAGAGATCCTGATCCCCACATATAATAACTTGCAGGAAGCGGCCCGGAAACATCCGGACTCTGATGTGGTAATCAATTTCGCTTCCCAGAGATCGGCCTACAATGTTTCCCTGGAGGCCTTGAAGCTGCCGCAGGTGCGGACCTTGGCAATCATCGCCGAAGGCATTCCGGAGCGGCACACCCGGGAATTGATTGCTCTCAAAAATAAGCTGGGAAAGTGGATAATAGGACCGGCAACGGTTGGCGCTATTGTGCCCGGGGCGTTCAAGATCGGAAATTCCGGCGGCGCCGTATCCAACCTTGTTTTGTCCAAACTTCACTCCTCCGGAACGGTCGGCTTTGTGTCCAAGTCGGGCGGCATGCTAAATGAAATGCTGCATGTGCTTTCCTTAAACGCCGCTGGCGCCCATGAAGGAGTTGCCATCGGCGGCGACTCCTACCCCGGCTCCACCCTGCTTGATCATCTGTTGCGTTATGAAGCCAATCCGGCAATCAAATTTCTGGTGGTTCTAGGCGAGGTCGGCGGCCGGGAGGAATACCAGATTGCCGAAGCCATCCAAAGCGGCCGGATCAGCAAGCCGCTGGTTGCCTGGGTAACCGGCACCTGTGCGGGGATATTCCCCGGCGAGGTGCAGTTTGGACATGCCGGGGCGATGGCCCGCGGGGCATCCGAGACGGCGGCAGCCAAAAACCTGGCCCTGCGGGAGGCGGGTGCTATTGTTCCTTCCTCCTATGACGATTTCGGTCAGGTTATTAAAGCTGTTTACGATGATCTTGTAGTCAAGGGTGTCATCACCGAAAAACAGATAGAAAGTGCGCCCGAGATACCCCTGGAGTACATGCCCGAGACCATGAGGAAACCATCGAATATGACCTGCACCATCTCGGATGAAAGCGGCCCGGAACTCCTCTACGCGGGAGTGCCGATCAGCAAAATCATCAGCGATGGCTACAGCGTAGGCGATGTGATTTCACTTTTGTGGTTTAAAAAGCGACTGCCCAAATACGTGACCGACTTTATTGATCTGGCCTTGAAGATCACGGCTGATCATGGGCCATGCGTAAGCGGGGCGCATAACGCCATCGTCACCGCCCGCGCCGGAAAGGATCTAACCGCCGCGGTTGCGGCCGGGGTGCTGACCATTGGGCCCCGGTTTGGCGGGGCGTTGGATGACGCGGCAAGACAGTTCAAGGGCGCGCTTGGGCGCGGCATCTCTCCTCGCCAGTTTATCGAGGAAATGAAAGCCAAAGGCGAAAACATCCAGGGCATCGGCCACCGGGTCAAAAGCGTCCAGAATCCGGATTTGCGCGTTAAGCTCATCAAGGAATGGGCCCGGGTTAATCTCCCCAAGCATCCTGTTTTGGACTTTGCTCTGGAAGTAGAAAAACTTACCACCGCTAAAAAGAACAGCCTCATCTTGAATGTGGATGGCGTAATAGGCGTCCTGTTTGTGGACATGATTCTGGCCACGGGTTTATACAGTAACGAAGAGATAGACGAACTGATCGACAGCGGCACATTGAACGGGCTATTCGTTCTGGGCCGGACCATAGGATTGATTGGCCACTTCCTGGATCAAAAGAGACAAAATGCCAGGCTATACCGGCACCCCAACGAGGACATTCTTTATATGCTTCCTTCGGAAGAAGAGGCCCTCCAGTGGCGGGACTACTGAAAAAGTTGGGGGGTGCTAAAGAGGGCCCGGTTGGGAAGGTAGAGATAATTTAGTTGTAAAAAGCATCGTTGTGTGTTTTTCCTAAAGACGGATTCACAGGGAAATAAATACAAAAAAAGGAGGAAGAAAGGTGAAAAAGATATCGTTGTTTCTGTTGGGTGCTTTTATTTTCAGTGTTATGTTTATTGGCAGTTGGGGCGTGGCGTCGGCATTTCCCGAAAAACAAATTGAAATCATCGTTCCCTTTGGTGTCGGCGGCGGGAGCGACACGGCGGCCAGGGCTGTGGCCGAGGGATTGAAACCTCTCCTGAAGGTTCCGCTGGTAGTAACCAATATGCCCGGTGGCGCGGGCACCAGGGGGATGCTCCACGTCGCCCAGCAGCCGGCCGATGGCTATATGGTCCTTGCCGTTACTACCTCTCATCTCATCGACGCGGTCAAACCGAAAACACGCGCCGAAATAATGCGGGATTTCGATCCCCTGATGAGGATCCAGTGGGACACTTCCTCGGTGACGGTCGCTGCAGATTCCAGGTTTAAGACCCTGGCCGATCTCATCGACTGGGGCAAGAAGAATCCCCGCTTTCTTAAATTTGCCGGAACCTCGCCGGGTGGCTGGGCGGAGATCCAGACGGTCGCGTTTTTCCGGAAGGTCGGCGTGGAGGTGACCTTTGTTCCCTTTGAGTCCGGGGCGGAGATCAAGGCGGCGATCCTGGGCGGTCACATTCATGGCGCTGTAGAAGAACTGGCCGAGACATTACCTTTAATAGAGGCCGGCAAACTGCGGTCGCTTGCAGTAATCATGGACAAGAGGCATCCGGCCCTTCCCAATGTTCCCTGTACCGCAGAGTTGGGGATCGATTATTTTCGCGGCCTGATGAGGGCCTGGGGGGTGAAGAAGGGTACGCCGCCCGACCGGGCAAAATATCTTCACGACGTGATCAAGAGATCCCTGGATGCCCCCATCTATAAGAAATTCGTCCAGGACAATCATCTCTATGCCCGTCAGGGCTATCTGTCCCCGGAGGAAACAAGAAAATTCTGGGAAGACGAGATTAAGTTTTATACCGAAGTGCTCAAAGACCTTGGCTACGTAAAATAATTACGGCAGCCATTTGGGATGGAGTGCGGAGATGGTTCTAATCTCCGCACTTTTCATAAGGAGAGATATTCATGAAAAGAGACGAGCTTGTTGCCAATGGTGTGGCGGTAGTGTTTTTTGGGGTCATGCTGCTTTACACCTTTAAAATGCATGGCGTTAAGCGTGTCGGTGATATGGGCGGGGAGTTTTGGCCGATCATAATCCTTTCCCTGGCTGTTATCTTGAGCATTGCTCTTTTAATCACCAGCATCAGGAAATATCTGCGGGAAAAAAATCAGGGTATTGAAGTGGCCCCCTTATCGCCAGAGGCCGTCGCGTCTCTTAAAAGCGGCAGGAAGAAGTACTGGTTTTGCGTCATTTGCCTTTTGGCCTATATTGTTGTGATGCCTTGGATTGGCTTCATTCTTTCCACCTTCCTCTTCGTCTATGCCTTTATCCTGGCCCTGGAGGAAAGACGGAAGCTGGTGCTGGCGGTGGCGCCAGCCTTGGTAACCGCCTTGACCGTGCTGGTTTTCGCCAGGTTTCTGAACCTTCCCTTACCTCGGGGAGGGGAATTCTTTGCGGCCATCAGCCGATTTATCTATTGATCAGGGGGATTTGATGTTTGACCATTATTTGACGGCCTTTTCATCGGTATTACAACCGGAGATTATCCTGGTATTGTGCCTGGGGGGCTTATGGGGACTCCTGGCCGGGGCGCTGCCGGGGATCAGCACCTCCATGGGGGTGGTCCTGCTCTTGCCCTTCACCTATACCATGTCGCCGCTGGCCGCCTTTACCATCCTGGTTGCCGCCTATTGCGGCGGGATTACCGGCGGCTCGATAACCTCCATCCTGTTTGGGATACCGGGAGAGCCCTCCTCGGTTCCGACGGTTATCGAGGGGCATGCGCTGGCAAAACAGGGCCGCGCCGCCTATGCCCTGTGGGTTTTCCTCATCTGCTCCATCGGCGGAGGAATATTCAGTGTCTTTGTGATGATGGGGGCTACCCCGGTCATCGCCAATTTTGCGTTGCGCTTCGGTCCACCGGAGTATTTTGCGCTGACGATGCTGGGATTAAGCGTCGTCTCCGGTCTTTCGGGAGGGTCGGTCTTAAAGGGCGTCATCGCCTGTTTATTCGGCATCTTTCTGGCCACGGTCGGCACGGATGGCATCTCCGGCCAGGAGCGGTTCACCTTTGATACCGTCATTCTCTTGGGCGGGATTAGCTTCGTTGTCGCGATGGTGGGACTTTTGGCCGTATCGGAAGTCTTCATCGAGGCCCAGGAGCCCTTTCAGGAATACAAGGGCGGCGCCGAGTATCACGGCATGAAGGGTCAGCTGCCGAAATTTGCTGAATTCAAAAGAAACTGGGGCACCTTGATCAAATCGCCGATCATCGGCACAATCGTGGGCGCGCTGCCAGGCGCCGGAGCGACGATCGCGTCATTTCTCGCCTACGGCGAGGCCTCGCGGGTCTCAAAGAATCCCGAAAAATTCGGCAAGGGTGCCGTGGACGGGCTGATGGCAACCGAGAGCGCAAACAACGCCTCCACCGGTGGCGCAATGACGATTCTGCTCTCTTTAGGCATCCCCGGAAGCAACACCACGGCCATGCTCATTGCCGCCTTTCTCATTCACGGGATGCAGCCGGGACCGCTGCTGCTCTCCACGCGGCCGGACATCATCTACGGTATCTTCGTCGCGATGCTCATGGCCAATATCTTTCTCTTTGGATTAACCATTTTCGGGATTCGTGTTTTCCTCCAGTTGAACCGGCTACCCTATTCGGTATTTTCCGCGGCGATTATGATTCTCTGCGTGATCGGGGCCTTCGGCCTAAGTAACAACATCCATGATCTTTACCTGATGTTCGGCTTCGGCCTGATTGGCTACTACATGAGAAAATACGGCTTTCCCGTCGCGCCGGCGGTGCTGGGCCTGGTCCTGGGGGATCTGGCGGAGGCCTCCTTGCGCCGGTCACTCCTGCTGTCCCTGGGCGATCCCCTGATCCTGATTTCACGGCCCATCAGCGCGGTTCTGATTGCAGCGGCCATCTTCTCGCTGGTGTACCCGCTGATAAAAAAACCAAAGGCGCTCAAAGATCTGTAGAGCAGCCGAACAACTTCACCGCGGCAAGGGGATTATGATATGGCGCCTTGCCTAAAATGCAAAGCCGAAAACCGATGAAAACATACAGTCAAACAGGCCCTATCAGCCGATTTCGTTTAGCATTTTTTCCAGGGCGAATACGGGATAGATCCTGGTATCACTGCGCACCTGTCGTTTAAGGCCTTTGTAAATCAATCCGGTGCCCCGGGGCAGGTCAGGGATGACCTTCATGAAATACTCCAAGCCTTTTAAATAATCCGAGGTAATGGTCTCCCCCGCCTTGATTTCAAGGGGAAAAAGGACAGGACCGATTTCCAAGATGAGGTCAACCTCGGTTCCTTTGGCATCGCGGTAGAAGAGCAGATTGCTCATTTTGTCCCGATTATAGCGGTGCTTCAGCATTCGAGTTACACTTGGGAGCAAATTTAGGAGGACCAAGTGGATTGAACCAGCGGGGGAATAGAATTCTTGTGTACGTCAAGGCCAACAAATGCTATAGCCCTTGGCATGATTTGCCTCCGGGGACTTTTGCCGTGGCGTCCTAATGTTGACGACACGGTAAAAAGTCAAAAGGCCGCCTCTCCCTCGATGGCAGAGGGTTGGGGCCTGCCCCGTACTTGATACGGGCAGAGGGTTGACAATAGTCGATATAGCGAATCCTTACATCACCCTGCCACCTCCCACCGAGGAAGGGGGTAATCGGATTTTTTTACCGCCTCATCATAATGTTCCTCGAGGGGGTTTCTTCTTTATGATCACTATAGAACAACACTTGGCTCTTTATCGCATTATGGCAAGAATACGCGCTTTTGAAGAAGCAGCGGAGCAGGCAAGCCTAGGCGGTGTTGCGGTTTTCGGAGCGGTGGCCGCTGCAGGAGGGGCGCAGGTGCGCGGTCCGCTGCATCTTTCCACCGGCCAGGAGGCGGTTGCCGCTGGGGTTTGTTTTTGGCTGGAACCTGATGATTATATAACCTCGACGCATCGCGGACACGGCCACACGCTGGCCAAGGGGACCGAGGTAAACGCCATGATGGCCGAGTTGTTTGGCCGTGCAACTGGTTCCAACGGCGGCAAGGGCGGTTCGATGCATATTGCTGACCCGCGCATGGGCGTGCTCGGCGCAAATGGCATTGTGGCGGCGGGGATTCCCATTGCCGTGGGCGCGGCCCATGCGATCAAGATTCAAGATGGCAACCAAATTGTGGCGTGTTTTTTTGGCGACGGCGCCATCAACCGCGGTCCTTTCCTGGAAGGTCTCAACTGGGCCAAAGTTTATCACCTTCCGGTTCTATTTGTATGTGAAGACAACCAGTATGCGGCCACAACGCGCTCGGCCTTAATGACAGGAGGCCGGGGCGTCGGGGCGCGGGCCAAAAGCATTGGGATAGACGCAATTACCGTAGACGGCAACGATGTGATCGAGGTTGCCCACGCGGCCAAGGAGATGACCAGCCGCATCCGCGCGAAGCAGGGCCCCCAGTTTCTTCATGCGATCACCTACCGGCTGAAGGGTCATGTTTCGGTGGATCAGGCCGGATACCGCGATCCCGAAGAAAGGGAACTGGCCCTTCTGCGGGACCCGCTTGGGGTTGCCGAAGCGCAAATGACAAGACAGGGGATAGACTGCACCAGCCTGGAGGCGATTCGCGCTCTGGCAGCAGCGGAAATCGCGGCGGCCCTGGCGGTGGCGCAAGCGGCGCCCTACCCGAAACCAGAAGAAGCCTATTGCCAGGTCCAGGATTGCGGGGCGGGATCATGGTATTGATGAGCTATGCTAAAGCCGCCTGCGCTGCACTGGCAGAGGCAATGGAGCGCGACGAACGGGTGGTGGTCCTGGGGGAAGACCTGGGGCGAGGAGGGATTTTTAGTCAATATGCGGGTCTCCAAGAACGCTTTGGAGCGTTCCGCGTCATTGATACGCCGATTTCCGAAGCCACGATTATGGGCGCTGCCGTTGGTATGGCACTAGCCGGGTTACGTCCCCTGGTGGAATTGCGCCTCACCGATTTCGCCCTTTGCGCACTGGACGAGATCGTCAACCAGGCGGCGAAAATCCGCTTCATGCTGGATGGACAGGGGAGGGTTCCCCTGGTGGTGCGGATGCCTATGGGCATCTGGAGCGCCTCGGCGGCGCAACATTCCCAATCGCTGGAAGCCTGGTTTGCCCATACGCCGGGTTTGGTGGTGGTGGCGCCAGCCACCCCCGCCGACAACTATGCCTTGCTGCAGGCGGCCATCCATTGCGACGACCCGGTCATTTATCTGGAACACAAGGAACTGTGGGGCGAGCGGGGGGAGGTGGACAGGGATCGGCACACCAAGTTGGGATGCGCCCGGGTAGTGCGACCAGGCAGGGATATTACCCTGGTGACCTGGTCAAAAATGGTGGGGCTTTCGCTTTTGGCAGCCCAAGCCGTGGAGCAGGAGGGGTTGTCGGTGGAACTGATCGATCTCATGACCATCTGGCCCTGGGACCGGCAGACGGTTCTTGCCTCCGCCGCTCGCACCGGACGATTGCTGGTGGTGCATGAGTCGGTACAGGCCGGCGGCTTTGGCGCGGAAATCGCGGCAACCGTGGCAGAAAATCTTGGGATCCCGGTGGTGAGACTGGGTGCGCCGCGTATTTTAGTAGGTTATTCACCGCCGTTGGAAAGGGAAGCACGGATCAGCGTGGAGGACATCATGGCGAAACTCCGTGGGTTCGGGAATCGCCCGGCGGTCGAAAAGCGGTGATTCGAACCAGTTGTGCAACTATTTAGTAACTGCTCAGGTTGTTTAGATGGTTATTCCCCTACCTAACCAGCTACAGACTATCCGCCTGAGTAGTTACACTATTCATAACATTGAGAAGGAGGTTAATTATGCGTAAAGTCTTATGGTCTTTGTTCCTGGTGGCTCTTACTTGGATATGGATTGATTCTGCTTTGGCACAGCAAAAGTACCGGTCCGAGTATCGCCTTTCCACGGTGGTCGGCACGGCCTTTCCCTGGGGCAAGGCCGGCGAGCGCTGGGCTGAGCTAGTGAGAGAAAAAACCCAGGGACGCATCAATATCAAGATGTATCCCGGCGCGGCACTGGTGGCCGGCGACCAGACCCGGGAATTCACCGCGCTGCGTCAGGGCGCCATTGACCTGGCCATCGGCTCCACGATCAACTGGTCGCCCCAGATCAAGGAACTGAACTTGTTCTCCCTGCCCTTTTTGATGCCTGATTACCGGGCCATCGATGCCTTGACCCAGGGTGAGGTGGGGAGCGAATTGTTTGAGATCATCGAGAAAAACGGCGTCTTGCCCCTGGCGTGGGGAGAAAACGGCTTCCGCGAACTGACGAACTCCAAGAGGGACATCCGCTCCCCGGCCGACATGAAGGGCATGAAGTTCCGGGTCGTGGGATCGCCCCTGTTCAATGATACCTTTACCGCAATTGGGGCGAATCCCACCCAGATGAGCTGGGCCGACGCCCAGCCGGCACTGGCTTCAGGCGCGGTGGACGGCCAGGAAAACCCCATCTCCATCTTCCTTGCCGCAAAGATTCATGCGGTGGGGCAGAGACACATGACGTTGTGGGGCTATATGGCGGACCCGCTCATTTTTGTCGTGAACAAGGAAGTCTGGGAGAGTTGGAGCAAAGCCGATCAGGAAGCGGTGCGCAGTTCCGCCTTGCAGGCCGGCCGGGAAAATGTAGCGATGGCCCGCAAGGGGCTGGTACCCCCCGATGAAAGCGCTTATAAGGAGGTGGAGGCGTTGGGCGTGAAGGTGACGCGCCTGACTCCGGCGGAAGTCGAATCCTTCAGGAAGATAACGCGTCCCGTTTACGACAAGTGGGCCCGGACCATCGGAAGCGATCTGGTCAGGAAAGCCGAAGTTGCGATTGCCGCCCGGAAGTAGGAGTTTGGTAACTGCTTAGGAGTTGGGGGTTAGGGGTTAGGGGTT
>CAMTWB010000017.1:0-28618 GCA_947085375.1 uncultured delta proteobacterium | reverse complement strand
GATTTATAATAAAAGCAAGAGGTTATTTTTAGTTCGTCAAATCTCCCTAGAACCCCTCTTGGGGAAACTGACCCTTACCCATAAGTTCCGCTGGACACGGGAAAACGGGGGGAGGGAAAACAGGCCCGACCATGAGATGAGGGAGTTTTTTTGACACTGCCCCGGAGCAATCACTCCAAATCCCCCCTGCCCCCCTTTGCGAAAGGGGGAATTAAACAAAAATATCCTTCTTCGATCTCATTTCTCGCGTGTCCAGCAATATTTGTGTCCAGTGATCAGTTTAGGAAAGAGGGGAGAAAAATCAGCTCTACCCATAAATTTGTCGCAGACCCCGTTGTTTCTAAGGAGAATTCAGTCTTGAGGGGGCAAGTTAATTGTAGGAAAACCAGAAAGGCCCCCTCTCTCAAGGGAGAGGCGGCCTTTTGACTGTTTCGCGCGTCGTCATTTCTGTTCATCATCTAAAATGGCGAATGATCAAAGATAACCACATCTCCCGTAACTGGCGAATTATAAAGAAGTTTCACCACCCGGCCGTGTAAGGCATGGGCAATCTTGAGATACAGCCAGATCGGTGCCTGGCCGGTCAGTATAACTTCATTTCCCATGCCGGCCAATTCCCTGGCCTTTTGTTCATATTCACTGAGCCTAAACAACTTTGCCGCCCCGTTTTCGGCATAGAGAGTTTCGAGGTTTATCGTTACTGAAATCATCATAATTCCTTCAGCAGATGCCCAACGTTTCCTGTACTTTCTTCCCGAAGTTCATTACCTCGCCGGCTGCTATGACCGTGGTATTAAATTGTTCGGCCCGTGCGGCAATGGCGGGCTTTACCAGCCCGTCGGGTTCCAAAACATGGGGGGAGGTGCTTACAAGAAAACTCTTACTGCGCAGACCAAAATCCTTTTGCAAAGCCGCTATTTTATAAAGCGCATCTACTTTTTTATCGGACTCTTGATCAAGGGATTTACACTCGATTGTATAGAGCGCATTGCCGGAGGTAAACATCACATCATACTCATTATCCGTTCCTTTTTCATTTTTAATCTTAATCCCGGTGACGGCATCATCAATGCAGTGGCCGACAAGGGAATAAACCTCGTTGAAACAAAACTCTTCCAGCCAGCCACCGGTAAGAAACGTGATCTCCGAACGGGAGAGTAACTTGGAAACGACATTGCCGTTACAACTGAACTGGAACTGGGACAGGAGTTTCTTTTCTTCTGATGTGGCTTTGTCAACAGGCCCTGTAAATTGAAAGCTCTTTTTTTTATCGCGGTATTTACGCAACGCTCCGCCCAACATTACCAACAGAGGTTTTATCTGTTCATAATGTTCTACCATCCACCGGGAAAGCTCCCGGCGCGCTTTGGCCTCATGTGCCAGTAAGGGCAGTTTTGTTCCATTGACTATCTCCAATCCGTAAGCGGCCAGATAGTCGGCCACCTTTAACCGGACCGCAATAGGGGAAACGCTGCTGAGTGAACGCTTGGGAAATGGCGTGACGAATTCATTTTTAGGGTAAGGAATATAGATCATTCGAAGCCTTTTAAAATCTTTGAAATAGTCATAGGCGGAAATGGACATGATTTTGGTGCCGCCCGTCAGGTTAATTGTAAAATCACAATCCTCTTGGCCGACTATCCACTCATCGAGCTTATGGTGGCAATCATGGATTGAATCCTCGATTATTTCAATTTTACTGACCTTTTGCCTGTAATCCCGTCCCATCCCGGCAAGACACTCCAGAATATGCCGGGTCTTGTGCCTTTTTTCCATTTCCCTGGTGCTGATAAACAGAAGCTCATTTGGCTCAAATTGATTAATTGCTAAAATATTCGGGATCGTTTGCTCGCTGACCAAAGATACAAGAATGTGTTTCATGTTGCCCCCCTTCTCACGGCTTGCCCGCCAGCCAAATCCAGGCGGGCCAACTCTTTAACGAATCTCCCTGTTGTGGCGGGAAATGATTCCGCCAGGCGCGCCAGGCGCTTTTTATCCAGCAGATCCCTGGAAGATCAGATCCTGGCTGCCGGAAAGGGAATAAAGCTGATACAACAGGATCAACTGGGAAATTTCCGCCTTCCGGATATAGGTTTCTCGATACGCCTTAATATTAGTTTACATTATAATACAATAAAGTATTAAATCGTAAATAGTTTTCACAGAGGAACGCATCATGCTTGCCATCGCACGCAGCGCCCTGTCTAATAGTACTGCCGGATATATGCATAGGCCCGGTCAAATAGTTCCTGGTCCGTGTGAAGTTTGTACTTGAGCAGGGCCTTGCGGAGTTCTTTCTGGAAGAGGCGTTCGCCCTGGCTCGTATACTGCCAATCGGGGAAACGGACCTTTTTTACGATTTCGTCGATGTCGGCAACGATTCGCTCGACGATGAGGTGGGTATTCTGGCCCTTGGCCTCGGTGAAGAGCTCGGTGAGCGCCTCCTTACGATCCACGCCAGCGAAGAAGGCCAGGCACTTCTGCTGCATCTGCACGGGCAGGGCCTTGCGCAGTTCGTCAATGTTGGAGACGACCCGCTGCACGGCCTTTTCGTCGAAGTCCAGCGCTCGGGCCACGTCATCAAAGATGCCGATGTAATCCACGATCAGACCGTGGGTCTTCTCCTGGCCGAAGGTGCGGTTGGTCCGGCAGATGGCCTGCAGGAGGTTGTGGTCCTTCATCGGCTTGTCGAGGTACATCACCTGGAGGATCGGGGCGTCGAAGCCGGTGAGCAGCTTGCTGGTGACAATCACGAACTGGAGCGGATCGGCGAGGTCGCGGAAACAGTCGAGCAGTTTCTCCTCGGCGTCCTTGTCACGGATGTGCTGTTTCCACTCGGAGGGATCGCCCTGCGCGGAGGTCATGACAATGGCACTGGATTCCGGGTCGATCAGCTCGTCCATTGCCTTTTTGTAGAGTACGCAGCATTCGCGGTCGAAAACGACCACCTGCGCCTTGAAGCCGTTGGGCTCCACCTTGTTCCGGAAGTGCGTGACGATGTGCCCCACCACGGCCCGGATACGCTCGGGATTCTTCACCAGCACGGCCATTTTGGCGGCGCGCTTGGCCAGGTCGTCGCGGCCTTGCTCGCTCAGGTTGCCGGTAATCGACCTGTAGGCCTCGTCAATAGCGGCCTTGTCGATCTTCAGCCGCACCTCCGGCGTCTCGAAATGAAGCGGCAGCGTGGCCTTGTCGCGGATGGAATCCTGAAACGAGTAACGGCTCATGTAGCCCTGCTCGTCCTCGTCGGCGCCAAAGGCCCAGAAGGTGTTGCGGTCGGCGCGGTTGATGGGCGTGCCGGTGAGGCCGAAGAGAAAGGCATGGGGCAGCGCCTCGCGCATCTTGCGGCCCAGGTCGCCTTCCTGGGTGCGGTGGGCCTCGTCCACCATCACGATGATGTTCGGTCGTTCATTGAGCCTGCCGCCCGCCTCGGCGAACTTGTGGATGGTGGTGATGAGGACCTTGCGCACGTCCTGAGAAAGGAGCGTCTGCAATTCCTGCCTGGTGGCGCAGCCGACCATGTTCGGCACGTCGGCGGCGTTGAACGTGGCGGTGATCTGGGTGTCGAGGTCGATCCGGTCCACGACGATCATGACCGTGGGATTCCCGAGCTGCGGGTGCAGCCGGAGCTTCTGCGCGGCGAAGACCATGAGCAGCGACTTGCCGCTCCCCTGGAAATGCCAGATAAGGCCCTTCTTCGAGTAGCCTTTGACCACGCGGGCGATGATCTGGTTGGTGGTCTCGTACTGCTGATAGCGGCAGATGATTTTGATGCGGCGGTGCTTCTTGTCGGTGGCAAAGAGGGTAAAGTGGAGCGCGATGTCCAGCACCACCTCCGGCTGCAGCATGCTTTGCACCGCAGCCTGGACATACTCCATCCGGCCCTCGTCCTGGTTTTGGTCGTCGCGCCAGGGCCCCCACATCTCGATGGGCATGCGGATCGAGCCGTAGCGGAACAGTTTCCCCTCGGTGGCGAAAGAGAAGATGTTCGGCACGAACATGGCCGGGATTTCCTTCTCGTAAATCTGGTTGATCTGAAAGGCGCCGTCGAACCACGTCACCGCGCTCCGCATCGGCGTCTTGGCTTCGCCGATCGCCAGCGGCAGACCGTTGACCACGAAGACCACGTCGAAGCGTTTCTCCACCATCCCGGCCTGATAGATCCACTGGTTGGTCACGGTAAGACGGTTCTTTGTCGGGTCAAAGGCGTCCACCAGGCGCACCGGCACATGCTCGCCTTTCGGGCCGAAGGGCATGGTCTCTTCGCCGCAGAGCCAGGCCATGAAATTCTCGTTGGCCCGGACCAGCCCGTCGGCCTGCACGGACAGGATGCAGGCGCGCAGGTTGTAGATGACCTCGTCGGCGCGATCGGGCTGGGCGGCGATGTCCGGGTTGAGGCGGACCAGCGCCTCCCGCAGCCAGGGTTCCACTATCACGTCGCCGGGCTTGCGGGGAACCTGGGCGGCGGGAACATAACTCCAGCAGGCCGGGCGCAATTTGCTGCCGAGGGAGGCGCCTCAGCCGGGCGAATCCTCGCGCAGCACTGACGGTTGCTTGCCGTCAAGCTTTGTGACGGTATCGAGAATCATCTGCTCGACGGTGTTGGATTCGGTGAAGATCATACGATTACCTCCCAATGCCCGCCCTTGGCAGGGCCGATACGTTTCAACCGATTCTCTTTACGCAGCTTTCGGATAGCCCGCTCGACAGCACTTTCAGATTTTCCCATGTCTTCAGCAATCTGAGGAATGGATAAGGTTGGGTTCTCAGTGAGCAGAGAAAGAATCCTCTCTGTCGTTTTCCCTGGCGTTTTCCCCGGCGTTTTTTCGATTTCTGGCTCTTCCCCTGTACTTTTCCCCGAACCTTTTACGGTTTTTCGGTGTACCGTAGCCGTGAACAGGCAACCGTCCCGATCATCGGTGAAGTCGATCTCCGGCGGGGTTGATACTCCTCGCCATGCACGTCCGAGATGCGCTTGAAAAAGAGGAGCGGGAAGACATAGCTCTTGAAGTCCGCCGCATCCACTGGTCCACGCAGGACATTGGCGGCTTCCCAGAGATGGGATTCGAGTTGTTTAGGTGAGAAGATGTTTGCCATGCCTTTGTTAAATCCTCATGTTCGCCCGGACATATCATTACGGAACAAAGGAACAAAGGGGACGCTACCCTTTGTTCCTTTGTTGTAAATAGATTTTACGGAGGAACCCAGCATTAATTTTCTTCATTCTCTGTCAGTGGGCGCCGTCCTATAAGCTTCATGCAATTTATTCAGCGCCTTGTCGAAGGAAAACAACTGCCCCTGCCTGGCATTGGCCAAAAGGATACAGTCCACGATATCGAGGTTCTGTTCAGCAAAGATCCGCAACGCCTCGATCAGCGTTGTGCGGTCCCTGTTCGCAATGCCTTTGTATTGCAGGAGTGCGGTAAGGACATTCGCGGTTTCACCACGGGGGACCTTGTAGAATTTGATCAGTATGTAAACGCACTCAACCAGCACGCTTTCCAGGATGACGGCCTTCTCTTTGCCAATCCTTACGTCAGCGAAAAAACCCTCCGCCTTCGCGTACTGAGCAGCGTCATCACAGAGGAGGTAACGCAATAGAACGTTTGTGTCGGGCAAAATGTCACCGCTTTTCGGCATTGGCTACCTCTTCCCATACTTTTTCCCTGACTTTTTTGAAGGGTGTTTTTCCTCCGGCATATTCTTGGAGTGAACCGGCCACGCTTCTAATCGGCGTAAGCACCACAGCCTGGCCTTCAATCTTAATTTCCACCGTGTTGCTGTTCAGTGCCTTTCGCACCTCCCTGGGAAGGGTGATCTGGCCTTTTGAGGTTATCGTAGCAGTGACCGACATGGCATATTCTCCTTACAATAATCAATCGCATTACTTTTTGACAAGGTAATGCAATACCAGTTCGTTGTCAACCATCTTTCTGTTTCAATATCCGTCAAAATTTCCTCCCCGGGAAAGGGATATGCCAAAATACAAAGCATTCCAAAGGGAAAGAGAAAGGCATCGGCTAAGAACGTTCGTGTCACCAGCGAAGAAGTTCCCCAAGACCTGACTGGCTCAATCCCCCTGGTACAGCAAACCCTCCTGCGGATAATGTGCGATATTGCGCGTAAGTATTTTGCAGCCTTTGACCCGTGCCGTCCCCGCAATCAAACAGTCAAGGGGGGTGAGGGTGATCCCTTTTGCGCGGTATTGACGGTATAAATCGCCGGCCTGGACGGCAATCTCCCCGGTCACAGCTTCAATGAGGCAAGCGCCGATGAAATCATGCGTGGGGCCTCGCTCTTTTTCCCGCATCCCGGCGGTAAGCTCATAAACCGTAAGTACGCTCAAGGACGCCCGACCCTCGCGCCAGAGAGCAGCAACAAGCGGCTCTGCGTACGCTTCGCCACGCAGGAAATCCATGGCCACATCCGTATCAATGAGAACGGCCGGCATATTCGCGCCCTTCTTCCCTTCTCGTCTCGTTGACCAGGTCAACGCTTTTCCTGCCTCGATCTTCCCAACTCCCGAAACTCTCCAGGGCCTTCTGCACTTTCCGTTGCGCCAGATAGGCCCGGAGCGCCTCCGTCACCAGGGCGCTGACATTTTCGGAAACGGCCCGCGCTTCCTTCAGCAGCTCCTCAGGGATAGTTATTGATGTCTTGCTAAGACCCATTTTATCCTCCAATATAGTATGGTATATTTATAATACCCATATGTCGGATTATGTGGCAATCATCCAGAGAAATGTGGGTGTGCGACAAAAATGTGGGTATACTGTTCTGGCAGAGACCCTTCCCCCCTTTCCCAAAGGGGGGAAGGGGGGATTTGCAATAAAAACAAAATGTTATTTATTGTTCGTCAAATCTCCCCCAACCCCTCTTTGCTAAAGAGGGGAGAAAAACCGCTCTACCCATAAATTTGTCGCAAACCCGAGAAATATTTGTCCAATCGTCGCTGCCGGCCTTTGATTACGGCAGCCTGACTGGCAGGGCAAAGGCATAGGAGTGCTGGGCGATGACGGGCTCGCCGGAGATCAAATCTCGACCTTAATAATCTCGAAAGCATTCCCGTGTTTGCGTACAGTCACCTTGGCCGTGATCCCCTTCTTTTTCCTGATGCGGTTAATAAGGTCATCGGAGATCAAGGTTCGGTCATTTCCGATGCGCTTTTCCGCTTTCTTCCTGTCCTTTGCCGTTGCTGTAACGATGCCACCGCCCCCGGCGTTGAAACTCACGAAGGTATCTTCCCATGTTTCTTCAATTGTTGTCGCGTCTTTAACGGCCTGGTTTTCCTGTTCAGGCGCTTTTGATATAAGATCAGGCATGACATGGTGCTTCGTTTTTTGCTCCTCCGCTAGCGTTTTTTCTAAGTCAGCGATCATTTCTTCCTGCAATTTCCCGAGTACCGCCCAGCCAAAGGGCTGCAACTCTTCTTTTTTCCAGTTCGCCTGGACATCGGCGGCAAGCCAGAATGTTGTAGCACCCTTAGGCGAAAAGGAATTCTGGCCCCTGTTTCCCATGATCTTGATATTACGATGTCCTTCAATGGTGACGGATTCCGCGCCAGAGTGCCGGCCCACACGGATCAAAATACTGCCGTCCAGATTATCCATTTTCGCGAACGGTAAGTCAGCAAGCTTTAGTTCTTCCTCTTCCCGCCGCTTTTCATTTCCGTAAAACAGGGAGGCGCTCTTCAAAACGACCTCTCTTGTCAGGGGGCGTTTGATTCCGGCCTCCTTTGCATATCGTTCTTCCACAGCAATAGTTCCAGTAAAGACAGATCCTGGTTCGATGATTTCGAGAATTTGATAAGGGCCGCGCGCCGAAAATTTCGAAGACTTTTTCTTTTCGTTTACAGCGTAAACGATTTTTGTTGCTGCCTGAACCATTACAAAATCGGAGACCTTCAGGAGGCGAAAGGGATCATTTTCCAGTTGATCATAAAGCAGGAGTCTCTTTTCCAGCATCTGAGAGGCTTTCTTATCCTTCTGATCATAGGAAACGCTTCCATTGTCCTTTGCCAGGATATTCAGGTACGCTGTCCGCAGAGCGCCTTTTATCGAAGATCCCGGTATGTAAGGCTGATTCGTATGTTCGTGAAAGGCCGTCCGGTGGATGCTGAATTTGTTCAATTCGTTTTGGATTTTCTTTTCATCACTGGGGTTCATGTCCAGGTTCTTTTTATAATGCCCGATGAAACCCCTGCATGCCTTCACCCGGTGGCCCACGGCAATTTTACCCTGCATGAATTGATTCAATTTCAATAAAGAGCCGATAGTTCCTTTCCGGCAGATGTCGGCAAATCTCGTCTTATCATGAGGAGAAAGATTTTTGAAAAAATCAAGTGGATCAAATGCCGTCAGCGTTTCCATGCGTTCATCCACGACAAAACCCATGGGTTCGTAAACCTCGTCGCAACCGATATGCACTGGCGAAAGCGTACGGATATAAAAACGGTTGTGGTCTTTCATGGTTTCTTCTCCAGCTTGAAAGGCAGGTAGGGCGCGTAGCCCTGTGCGACTGTCCGGGGCTCACTCTTGGAAATGTTGCGGATCGCTCTGCCCAGGTAAGGTTTCTCGAAGGCTTTTGGGGATTTGGGAATGAATACCGCGCCCTCATCAGCCATTATAACCGGACATTTAAAGGGATTTTTCGATGTCGCCAAGAGGTCGCCGTGTTTGCCGAAGCGGGTGAAGGGCGTAAAATAGTAATCGTTCCAGACTTCTTTTTCCGGGACCACCGGCCCCAGGGCATATAAAGCGTTTGCGTCGGCATACCCGGGCAACACCTTCTCTTCTGATTCGGCCAGATCAAAACGACCCAGCCCCGTCGAGGCGTCCCGCCCAAAGCCGCCGCTCCCAATCCGCTCCAGGGCTGTACGAACCTGCTCCCCATCCGTTGCTTCTTCATCGATCAAGACAAAAAGAGCCAGTTCCGTTTGGGGATAATAGCAAAGGGACGTGGCGCTATAGGGTGCAAACATGCCTTCTCCCGTGGTCATCGTCCGGCGGTTGATCGTGTTGTGGGGCTGAGGATAATCCACGGTAAAGTGCCGTTTGTCCCTTCCCCGCAAGGCCCGCTTCATCTCGTCGGTTAGATCGCCAAAGGCGCGCTCGGCCAGTTTCGTATCGTTGATAAAGTTATTTTCATCGAGCGAAACCTTCAGATTTTCAGGTACGAGTAGCCACTTACGCCCAGCCTTCTCCTTGCGCTCTCTCATGACCGTCTTCCTGTCGCTGCTGCCTGCAGGGAAGAGCCATGATAGAGGAAGGTCGGGACGTTTCAGCGCATAAACGCCGCCTCCATCGGATAGCTTCGGCCAGGCGGAAGAGAAGACGGCGAAGGGTCTATCCTCGTAGCACGCAATCCAGTAATCTAGTCCCCCGCTAAGAAGAGATGAGTCATACCGCGCCTGCCAGCAGAAATGCCCGAAAAGAGTGTCTCCCTTCAGCGACGTCCCGAAAGGCGAACGGGGCTTGATGATGAACTCATAGAGTTTCAAGGCATTACCCTCCTGTGTTAAAGGGGTCGATATTTTTGAATTTTTCTTTAACTTCCGGATCGTCGAATGTAAACTCAATCCTGCCGTAGCCACGACTCCCGCTTCCGCCGATAGAATCCATCTCCAGTAGCTTCAGGCCAAGGAGAAGATAATCGAATAGTATGTCTTCGTTTTCTTCTAATAGTTTCAAGGAAACGGAAAAATCGAATTCTGCTCCAGCGACGACCCGTTCGGTGAAGCGGGGATTCTGGGCGACACCCTGAATGCGATTGATGGAGTTCTCTGATTTGACCTCAAAATATCCCCACCGTTTAGCATTGGCCATCCTTCTCCACTCATCGTTTAAGGGACAATCGGCAAAGGAAACACGGGTTGGGCCGATATCATGTTTCTCGATGGCCTCAGCATCGCCTCCACCCGATCCAAATATCCGCAAGATTTTCCGGCATTTATCTTTTTGCGAAGTCGATAATTCTTGACGATCGAGGTCTTTTGCCTGAATGGGACTCCCCTTCGTGATGCCCATAAGACCGCTTTCCATCTCCAGCAGGGCGCGAATTTTTCCTTTCAGCGACGAACCGGGGATATATGGTTCTTGGGTTAAGGGGTGTTTGATGACGGGGTTATCCGTCCCGCCGATGTGCATCTCTGTGTCGCCCGCACCAATGTGAAGGCCGCTTTTCAAGACTATTTTCCCTTTTATTTCCTTGATATTCAGCAGTTGCATGGCTGTGCCCCCTCCTGTCAATTTGCCCCGTATTTGCGATAATATCCCATGAATGCTTCGAAAAAATTGGCGAATATCTCCATATCCTCCTTCTTTTGTACCTGGTTAATGCCGTCTTTCAGCATCTGTACGAAATCTTCGCTGACCTTGCTGCGTCCCTGAGCATAGACAGCCTTGGCAATGAGCATATTGACAAAAGGCAGGATATTCTCCCAATCAGCAGGATTTGACTTGACAAGCGAATTCAGCCTCAGCACCTCGTCATAGAACCTTCGCAACTGCGAGCGCTTATTGGCGTCTTTTCCTCCGCTTTTATGGACTGCATCTGCCCAATCTTCGGCGATCGTTGAAAAGAGTATTGGATTGATAATTCTTTTTTCTTTGTCTTTGTAAAAAAGAACTGATTCCGCCATATTTTCCTCCTTACCGGTTATTGTAAATCACATCCCACAGGGCGATCCGTAGACGCCCGCCGTAGTCTCCCAGCCACTTGGCCGCCTCGCCGAATTCCTCCTTCGCCTTTCTTTTCTCCCGTTCGTCTTTTAAATGCCTGCCGATGTTGCGCTCCGTGGCATACTTGAAATAGGCACGCCATTTCAGGCATTCCATATCCTCGAGCGCTACCACGGCTTCCTTCCGTACTTCGTCTTCCAAATTCGCCATGCCGATAAAAGCGTTCAGTCGGAAGAGCATGGCGCTGTTGATCAGATGCTTCTCAAGCCATTTTTGCAAGTGTCCCCTGATTTTACGCAGTTTCGTGAATTCCTCCCAGGTGGCCGTTTCCCCGAAAATAGTAATGCAATTACCCCTCTCACCCTGGTTGAAGTTGCCTGCTTTAGCCCTCTCAAGAGCCTCCTCTGCGTCCTTCGCCAGCTTACTTAAAGGCGTGTTTGGCTTCTGGAGGCTGATGCCCGCGGAAAAATGAATATGTTCGTTCCGGCAGGTATATTCAGCAAAACGTTCCCGGAGCCATTCAACAAGATCGATCATCCTGTTCCAGGGACCGATGAGGAAGAGATCGTCACCACCGGCAAAGACAGTATAGACATCCCTAAATTGTGGATTCGTCTTGAGGAGATGGGGGAGATAGACGGTAAAAAAGAAATGCAACTGGCGGCTCAGGGTAGCCAGGCGTGAGAGGGTGAATTCCTCATCCCCAAGGCCGCAGGCCATCAGGAGCCCTAGCTGATCCACATCCGCCTTGAGAACGCCCAAAGACTGAATGCCGCAATAGTCAATATTCCCATCCTTATACACAACGTTCATGGCCTTGGCGGCGATATGCTCAAAGGATTTCTGTTTTCCCTCCCTAATATCCTCGATCAGTTGTTCCTTTTTAACATCGCTTTTCTTTCCGATGAGAATCCGATCATCCTGCCGGTCATCTTCACGGAAGACAGGAACATAACCGGCAAGGAAGCGGGGTGTCACTTCTTTCGACAACAGTCCAGATGCCTCGATGGCAATATCCCAATATTTGTACAGCTTCCCGCTTACGGCCAGTTCGCTCAAGCCGCCGCCGATAAATGCAATCTGGTACTCATCGAAGATGGGGGCAAGCAGTTTGTTGTCAGCATCGTAAATCACCGCATCCTTTGCGGTGATCGCAATTCTGCCTTTTTTTACGAGATTCGTCCCGAGAAAGATATGATCCCGGCAGATCCGGCACAGGGCCTTGTCGTCTTCCCTTCCCTGGTTTGCTTCCCGATGAGACGGTCGGATGCCGCAGTATGGACAGAGGGGCGGCTTCAAATCGTTCTGGAATCCGTCAAGATAACCCTCCACGGCGCCGCTGAATTCGTCCAGAGAAAATTTACGGAATTTTCGTTCCGCCATCTTCTCCACCAGACGATCCCAGAGGGCGAGGAATTTGCCGGAAACAAAATCTTCCGGGGATGCCTCAAGGCTGGAGATGCCAATCGTGCTTTCTCCGAAGGCAATACCAATCAGCCATTTGTTGATTTTCGATTCCACATCCCTTACCGACTCCCGGACGGCCTTTGTGTTGGGAGCAATGAGGGTAAACTTGCCCGCCACATTCAGGACGAGGGAAGTAGAGGGGAGGCCGATAGTGCGACAGAGCATATCCGCCGCGAGTTCACAGTAGAGGGAGACGGCAAAAGACCTGCCACGTAGAATCTTGGCGCGGCTCTTGCCCGCCTCGCCGCTATCGCTGAAGATGAAATCCTGTATGCCATAGAAGTCGCCCCCGATGAGGAGAAACTTCTGAGGGTCGTAATCACGGATGGCCTCGATAGTCATAGCGCCTACGTCGCGGTGATAAAGGTAAAGTGCCGCTGCCAAGGCGGAAACGCCCCGCAAATGGTCATAAAGCGATACGTTGGGCGTCACCTTGCCCGCCCTGGCCGCCGGTATCATGGAGGTGTAGATTAGCAGCAGGCTGTCCAGATGTTCGAACCATAACTCGATGTTCGCCTCCTTGTGGTACAGCTTCTCCAGGGCAAAGACGAATTCATTGAATAATTTTTTGTATTCCTCTCTGGCCTCTTCATCTCCCTCCGGCTCCGCTTCCTGTTTCAGCAGCGGAAAGATGCTCTGCGGGGTGATTTCTTTCAGGGAATAACGATAACCATAATCTAGCCGATCTCTTCTATCGTCACGCAACAGCGACTCAAAAATCGGCAGCAGACGGGTTTTCCGGTAATCCTGCCAGGCGATGGCGTGGTTGTATTCTCTATCGAAATTGTTCCGATCCCAACCGCTGCTGATGCGGTCAGCTATGGCAACGATCCACTGCAATGGAGTTCCCGGTTTGTGATGTCCGGCGGCAAGATTGATAAACGGGTCGTCGAGACCCCATCCGGCCTTGTTGAACTGCCGGGGCAGGAGCTTCTCAATATGATCGATGAAGGCTGCCGTATAGACGGCGTGTCGGTGCGTAGGTTGTCCATTGAAAGTCGGTTGATAAAGTCCTTCGTTGCTGTTGATAAAGTCCGGTGATGCATACATCCCGTCTTCGGCAAATTTTCCGATGTCGTGCAACAGCCCTGCCAGCGCGATCTTGGTGACTGTCTCATCCATCTTGGAACCCCCTTTGTTCAATGATCTCTACCTATTTCAGAAGCATTTCTTTTTTTCAATCGTTGCAACGTTGCCTTCTCTTACCAACCACCCGGCAGTTCAGCGTTCAAATTGTGTGAGAGTCCCTTATGGGCAATCGCCCGGTGTGCCTTTTCATCACATGTAAGCCATACGCCTTTCAGTTCCATCGCAAGCGCAGCATAGCAGGCATCATAGCCCGTCAGACCCATTTCCACGAAGCCTGCTGCGCCGTTGGCCAGGGTTTCCGTCATCGGCTGCCGCAACATGCCACCATTAATCAGCGGCATAACGCCCGAGAGAAACACATCGCGCCCGTGGGGGTGAATGCGGCCCAGGACGGAAAAAACCTCAAAACAGAACAGTTCCGGCACGGCAAAAAACTCCGGCTTTTCGATTAGGCGTTGCAGTACGGAGTCGGCGTGTGGGAGGGTCTCTTCTTCCAGAAACCATTTCAGTGCGACGGAGGCATCAATAACCCAGATCATAATTTGTAGCCCCGCAGCTCCCGAAGGATTTCCACGCTGCTTTCGTCTCCGAGGCGCTTTTTTTTCAAACCTTGGATCAATTCGAGCATTTTTTGCTTTTTTCCTTCCGTCTGATAATCGAGGAACCGCAGTTGAAATTGTTCCGGTGTGATGAGTACGGCCTGTGCTTTATGACCCTTGTTAACGATGATCGGCTCCCCCGTTCTATTCAACGTCTCCAGAATCTCTCCCAGGTTGTTTCTCAGCTTGAGGGCATTGATTTCCTTCATGTGAACCTCCTTAAACTTATCGCAGTATTGTTTTTCTCTGCGTTATTATAGATAGTTAAACTATACATAGCAAGTGCATATATCAGTATGCACTTACAGGACAATCCGAATCTTCTCCCTGTCCAAAGTAATGCCGTAGCGGGTGTCCGGGCGATGGCCGACGGCCTCGATGGCGAGCTGGGGGGTGGCGTAGGCTCCGAAGCCCCGTTCCAGTTCCTTCCGGATCTTGCCCTTGTAGGAATTGAAGTTCTCGGCGTTGAGGCCCAGGATCCCCGTATCGCTCATCTCCCAGGTATCCCGTCCGCCTGCAACCTGGCGGTAGATTTTGGTGATCTCTCCCTGACGGCTTGCAATCCCCGAGAAGTCGAGGTAGCAGTCATCGCAGCCGCGGCAACTGCCGACTTCCCGGGTGCAGCCTTTCTTCTGCAGGGCAAAAAAGGCATACAGTGCCAGCCGCGCCGGCATCATGTCCAGCTCCCGTTTCCGGAAGATCAGCTTGCCGGCCACCAGATCAACCGTCAGCACGGAAGGTTCATCGCGGATGAGATTCAGCATCAGCGTCGCCGGGTCTTTCGGTTCCCGGAGGAGGTCTCCCGCCAGTTGATCACGGACAGAAAAGAAGGGGATGGGAACCAGATTGACGCGGGCGTAACGGGTTTCCTTGAAATAGGGCTGGTTTTCCCGGTCCCGCAGTTCAATCGGCCGGGACTCCCGCGGCGGATAGAAAAAATCCCGGTTGCTCTCGAACTCCGGAGAAACAAGGACATGATATACCCGGTCCTGCGGTCTGGCGTAGAACTGGGCGGCGAGCATCAAGCAGGCGCTCATGGTCTTGCGGCCACCGGCGAGAGAAAAGAAAACGGTCGTTTCCGGGTCGCGGGTTAGGCGGAAGGTCAACTCCAGGCAATACCTGAGGAGACTTTCATTGTCCTCCTCGTCGGTGATGTCATTGATTTCGATGCCGTTGTTATCGTTCACGGTATGGACATGGTCAAAGCTGAAATCAATCTGGGCGGGATCAATACCGTAATCGGCGAGGTAACGGTGATACTGTCCGTCGCCGGGAGCAAGGAGGAAGGCATTGATGGCTTCCTTTCCATGACGGGTGGTGATGATCTCCAGGGCGTCCACCCGGCGGCCCTGCTGATGGAGGGCATAGAGTGTCTCCGTGACCACCTGGGGCGACAGCCCCACTATGGCAAGGAGGATGTTTTTCATCAGCCTACCCCGGTGAGTTCTATCTTTCCCAGACCGAAGCTGGTCTGTTTCCCGAGATGAACCTTTTCGCAGAATCTGATCAGGGGCATATATTCAGAAATGTCCCCTGTATAGGCCACGCTGCCCACCAAGCCTCCCAGAAGCATGGCCTGGTCCTGCCGGTTGGAGAAGCGCTTCCAGTCAAACCAGCGGAGGGATGATTCCTCGACAGCCACCGCCTCGGCCCGGGCGACAAGTCCCCGATAATCGAGCGCAGGCTCGCCACCGCCATGGTATTGCAGGAGTGACGAGACGCGCCGCAACATTGCCCTTATCAGAACATGGAAAGGGAGAGTGGCGTTGAGATGGTTGTCATATTTCAGACGCAGGGGCGTTTGCAGGGTGAGCAGGACTTTGCTGACGGCATGTTCCTGTCCGTCGGACAGACAGGGAAGGGTCAAATCGCAAGTAAATGCGCCTTGCCGCATCTTGCCATCTTGGCTGGAATAGACAATCTCTTTTTCGGCAGCTACTTCGCGTAATAAAAAAACTGCCCTGCCTCCGGCGGTATTTTTTCCGATACCCGTCTTGCCCATTTGGTCAAAGGCATAGACAAAATAAGGCAGATAGTCATTTGCCTTGCCGAACAAGAGGAGGGAAAAATCAAAAGACTCTCCCGCTTGGAAGCGGGTTCTAAAATCTTCCGACAATTCTATCACATAGGGATGGGGTGGGGTGGCGATTCTTTTTCGGCCGCCATCATCGGGAATCCCCGCACTTGTCTGCTCGAAGACGAGATAATAAACGCAACGCTGATTCAAGAGGCAAGAGGTGCAATCCTGCAACTTCAGGGCGCAGGCGACTCTTTTCAGGGCTACCCCAAAGGCGCCACGAAATGTTGACCCCTTGTACTCGGGAAGGATAGCATTATCCCGGAAAAGGAGGGAAAAAGTGTATTTGCCGTACAACATCAGCGCCTCTGCTTCTTTGAATTCTAGCCGATCGTCTTTTGAAGAAGCTGCATTGTACCGATTCGGGCAGGAAAAGAAAGAACCGCAACGTGGCAACCTGGAGTTCCTTTTGATGATTTGAAAGGTATCCAGTCAAAACTGTCTATCAATTGATCGCTTTGATATAAACATTGGTTTTGACGGCCCGGAGTATATGGGTGGTATTTTTGCCTGTCAAGGAATATTCTGCATTGAAAGTAAAGATTCCGTTACGAAGGAGGCTGCGACAAAAAAGCGGGTGTCCTCTTTAGATAACAAAAAAGATGCGTCGCAAGCAAAAGGCTCTCTGTCCAGGAGGACATCCAGAATGACATTGGTATCAAATAGGGTTTTCATCAATATTTTTCTGCTAAATTTTTTTGGAGCCATTCACATCTACTGGCTTTCCCTTCAGCGCTCCCCTGAGAGTTCTCACCATTGGTGTTAAAGGATAGTCCTTATTTAAATTTTCATTTTTTGAGCCAATTGCAGAAGTCTGTTTCCCCTCCCTTGATGGGAGGGGATTAAGGGGAGGGTGTGATAAAACCTATAGATAATACTAGTTATTCCCCCCTCACCTAAAACCCTCTCCCTTGAAGGGGAGAGGGAATTTTTGAGACTTTTGCAATTGCCTCTTTATAATTTCAAATAAATCTGCGCCGATGCGGGAAACGGATTTACCTGTTTTTGCGGCGTGTTCTTTTGCCGATTCAATCAAGTTATCATCCATCCGCAGGGTCAATTTTGTATTCATAGCCACCTCACCGCACATTTACGTATTCAGTTTTAAAACTTAGACGCCAACACTGCTGTCCAAACGTTAATCGAATAAATTCAATTGGTTGCTGTGATGGTGCACTTGGTTTGTGTAGTTGACTTTTGAAAGTACTTGATAAATGGGTTCTTTTTCGAAAAGGGTCAGGCTCAGAATCTGCAGAATTGTGTAGAGACTTCGGTCCAGATTCAAGGTTTTCTTCACGATAGCCACGAGAACATAAACGGAGATGGCGATCCAGATCTGAGTCTTGACTGCATTCTCGGTGGTGCCATAAAAGGCCTTGATCCTGAGATGTTGTTTGATCCATTTGAAAAACAACTCCACCTGCCAGCGGCAGCGATAAAGCTCTGCAATCGTGATGGCAGGCAGGACGAAGTTGTTGGTCAGAAACACAAGCGTTTTGTTGTTCTTTGAATCGAAGTAACGGATGCGTCGGAGTTTTTCCGGGTAGTCCTTTTTCGCATAGTGCCCCTTGAGGACGACAATCTGATCGCATTGGACGCCGGTGGCTTTGTCGACAGGCTGGGAGTAGAGGCGTGCTCGGCTGAAATTTCTTTTTGTCCGCGTGACAAAGAATGCCGACGCCCGGTGGATCCTGTAGAGGCGGGAAAAATCCAGATAGCCGCGATCCATGATATAGATGGCCCCGACCTCGAAGATCAATTGGTCCAGGATATTGACATCGTGAACTTTTCCCGTGGTAATGATCACCACAGAGGGGATGTTCCCGTGCAGTTCCAGAAGGGTATGGAGTTTTACTGCCCCTTTGCGTTTCCGGAACTCGGCCCAAGGGAAAAGGGCCAGACAGAGGTCGATGGTGGTGGAATCCAGGGCGTAGACAGCTTGATTCAACTCGATGCCGAATGAATCGGCGGCGTAAAGTTTTCTGGCTTTTTCGATGAGGCTTTGCGCGTAGTCGGCATAAATCCGCCAGTCCCTGGTCTGATTGGCATGGGCAAGGGTATTGCGGGAGATCTTCCCCCTGATGCCCAGGTGATAAAGTCTGGATTGGGTTGCCCGCAGGCAGACCTGGATATCTCTCAGACTTTCCCGATAGGTGAGCTGGGCAAATGCCATGCAGAGGTACTGATCCCAACAGGAAAAGCTGATCACTGGTGATTCCGCTGTATCGATCGACGCATTTTCGGAACTCGTATGCGGGGACAAAGTCCATCAACTGGGCAAATATCGTTCTGCCGGAATTCATGTGCTGCCTCCTCATTCATTGATGAGGAAGATTGACACATCCGGGGGAAAAATTTCAAATCGATAAATGGCATTTTACGTCAAATACGATTACATTTTAAAAAGTTAGGGTGCTATCAAAAATAAACGTTGGGACACCAGTGAGACGCCAAAGATTTAGAATTGTCAGGTGGTGTGCAAAGCTGGTGATGTGCAACATAAATGCGGGCATCCTATTCTTGATGAGGTGCTAAAAAGTCAAAAGGCCCCCTCTCTCTTGATGGGAGAGGGTTGGGGAGAGGGTGATAATGGTAGATATATCGAATCTTTACATCCCCCTCCCCCTGCCCCCTCCCACCGGGGGAGGGGGTAATCGGAGTTTTTGCCGCTTCAACATTCTTGATGAGGCGATAAAAAGTCGCAAAATAGGCATTGTTTTTGGGAGGGACGAGCTTCGTCTCGTCCGTATCATCGCCAAGGGCCTTGCCAAAAGGCGAAGTAATTGGCAGCCATGACGAAGCAGGGCCCTCCAAAAAACATTGCGGATATGTCTAGGCGTGCAGTCCAACATAAACATCCGGGGACTAAAGAGGGACATCAGGGAAGGTCGCAATCCCTTCTTAAATCAGGTCTTTCCGGTCTTTTTGAATGCCTCTACAGCTTTTCTTAGCCGGTCACTTTTGTAGTCTTCTGTGCCCTTATGGCCATCAAACTCCAATGGGTCAAACCCAAGAATAGCGATGACGTCAAGGTCTGTTTCTCCTCCTACGTCATCATCAAGGCTTTCTTCGTTTTCCTTTCGCCAATCAAACTCGTCTTCTTCAACCTTCCCGAAATGAACATCAGGCAAATTTTCTTCCATCAGGAAATCCTCCAAGTCGCAATCCCTTCTTAAATCAGGTCTTTCCGGTCACGTTGTAACGTTGTAACGTTGTAACGTTGCAAACCGTGTCCATTTCCGTCGCAATCCCTTCTTAAATCAGGTCTTTCCGGTCGTATGAGGACATTAAGACAGAGGCACTTGCTTGCCTTAGGGTCGCAATCCCTTCTTAAATCAGGTCTTTCCGGTCCAAGCCAAGAGGATTTCTGGGATAGGATGTTCGTAGAGGTAAAGTCGCAATCCCTTCTTAAATCAGGTCTTTTCGGTCACCAGATTGACAATTTAACCGCCTCGGAAGGGGCAGTCGCAATCCCTTCTTAAATCAGGTCTTTCCGGTCGGACGATGACCCGGCTAGAACGGGAAAACTTGATCGCCGCGTCGCAATCCCTTCTTAAATCAGGTCTTTTCGGTCATAGGGAACCTAATGAGGAGATGGACGATCTCGAGATGCGCGTCGCAATCCCTTCTTAAATCAGGTCTTTTCGGTCTTGGTAGGCGTTATTTCAAATAGACAATAAAGCATGACGGTCGCAATCCCTTCTTAAATCAGGTCTTTTCGGTCAACATACCAGAGACGGAAAATGGGTAAAGATGCCCACAGGTCGCAATCCCTTCTTAAATCAGGTCTTTTCGGTCCCCTATCAATGACTACCTGATGGGTAGGAAACTTTGTCAGGGTCGCAATCCCTTCTTAAATCAGGTCTTTTCGGTCTTATTACGAGAATGATAAAATGGAGCAGGTATCCGGGGTGGTCGCAATCCCTTCTTAAATCAGGTCTTTTCGGTCGTATTCCGCCGGCGATAGCTGCGCCATCTCCCAGGAGGTGCGTCGCAATCCCTTCTTAAATCAGGTCTTTTCGGTCCGGACACGATGGAGCGGTTGTTTCAGAGGGGGAGCAATGCGTCGCAATCCCTTCTTAAATCAGGTCTTGTCGGTCGGGGCAGGGACGCGCAGAATAGGACTGAGCGTGGTCGCGTCGCAATCCCTTCTTAAATCAGGTCTTTTCGGTCCAGGAGGGGGCGCAGAATGTATAATTATTTCTTGAATTGTCGCAATCCCTTCTTAAATCAGGTCTTTTCGGTCCCAACAGAGATGATAAACCAAAATAAAACGGGAGGTAAGTCGCAATCCCTTCTTAAATCAGGTCTTTTCGGTCAGGAAAGAAAAGATGCAGTATATGAAAGTAGTAGCAGTCGCAATCCCTTCTTAAATCAGGTCTTTTCGGTCGAGAAATTCCGGGCGGCCTATCCAGATGTCCGGCCGGACCGGTCGCAATCCCTTCTTAAATCAGGTCTTTTCGGTCCTTCATCCGAAGGCTTGCATTCTCCCGCCATTCAGCAGGGTCGCAATCCCTTCTTAAATCAGGTCTTTTCGGTCGCGACCGCCCAACTAAGGTAATTGAGGGCGCACCGGGTCGCAATCCCTTCTTAAATCAGGTCTTTTCGGTCTGGCGCGGCCATCGAGGAAATCTAAGGCGGTGGCATTTACGGTCGCAATCCCTTCTTAAATCAGGTCTTGTCGGTCTGCAGAGGGATTCAGATAGGATGTATGTCTGGCGTTTGTCGCAATCCCTTCTTAAATCAGGTCTTTTCGGTCGGTTAAGGGTTCTTTGAAAAGCGGGTTGGGGGGCGAGGTCGCAATCCCTTCTTAAATCAGGTCTTTTCGGTCGCTGATCTATCAGCAACAGAAGGTTTTTTTATGCCGTCGCAATCCCTTCTTAAATCAGGTCTTTTCGGTCCAAAGGTCCCAGTTTTGGAGACCAAGATCAAGTATGTGGCGTCGCAATCCCTTCTTAAATCAGGTCTTTTCGGTCACCATGTACGGATGCAGGGAAACGACGGAGGACTACTGTCGCAATCCCTTCTTAAATCAGGTCTTTTCGGTCGGGAGAGGACATGAACACAATATTAAGAAGGGCGCGTCGCAATCCCTTCTTAAATCAGGTCTTTTCGGTCCTCCACCCCCTGTTACGGGAGCTACGAGCTTTTCTCCTTCGGTCGCAATCCCTTCTTAAATCAGGTCTTTTCGGTCCAGGCTTTTCTTCCTGCATTAAGCAGGACAGCTTCCCGTCGCAATCCCTTCTTAAATCAGGTCTTTTCGGTCTTAGGGGCGAAGGTGGCAATCACGCCGCCCGCAGCCGCCCGTCGCAATCCCTTCTTAAATCAGGTCTTTTCGGTCTCCAGAAAACCGGGCGTCTCTACGCTCTCGTTAATATCCCCCATCGTCGCAATCCCTTCTTAAATCAGGTCTTTTCGGTCAAAGTATCTTTGGCGGCGATATACCCGCCGCATACACCGTCGCAATCCCTTCTTAAATCAGGTCTTTTCGGTCAGTGGCATCGCATCGTTCTTTTCAACAAACTCGCTGAAGTTGTCGCAATCCCTTCTTAAATCAGGTCTTTTCGGTCGTGGGAAACCACGCCTACAAACAACTCACCTGCCCATGCGAGTCGCAATCCCTTCTTAAATCAGGTCTTTTCGGTCGCCCGGGAGGGCAGAAAGGAATGGAGGACATGAATAAGGGAGTCGCAATCCCTTCTTAAATCAGGTCTTTTCGGTCACCCGAGAATTGAAAGCTTATGTAGGGATCGACGCCCTGCGTCGCAATCCCTTCTTAAATCAGGTCTTTTCGGTCAAATGTATTATTTGTCGGGGGATATAAAGTCCCCGACGGCCCGTCGCAATCCCTTCTTAAATCAGGTCTTTTCGGACATAGTTATGGGCGCCGACTTCTGATTATTCATCAGAAGCGTCGCAATCCCTTCTTAAATCAGGTCTTTTCGGTCGAACCCGAGAATTGAAAGCTTATGCAGGGATCGACGCCCTGGTCGCAATCCCTTCTTAAATCAGGTCTTTTCGGTCATTACGTCGTCTGGGTAAATAACAAAAAAACCCTGAGAGTCGCAATCCCTTCTTAAATCAGGTCTTTTCGGTCCATCCTCGCTCCGCACCACCCTGTCCGCCCTCACCAGTCGCAATCCCTTCTTAAATCAGGTCTTTTCGGTCTCGACAACCAGGACCGCGACCATTGCGGTAGAGGCGTCGCAATCCCTTCTTAAATCAGGTCTTTTCGGTCGGCCTGACCTAACCGCAGCATTGGAAAAACGCTGCGCCCAGGTCGCAATCCCTTCTTAAATCAGGTCTTTTCGGTCAGGCAGAAATGCCGACTAAAATCATCTCTGGCTCTGGTGCGTCGCAATCCCTTCTTAAATCAGGTCTATTCGGTCACTGGCAACTGCGGGACCCATCGGAAAGATGTTGGAAGAGGTCGCAATCCCTTCTTAAATCAGGTCTTTTCGGTCGACGGGAAAAATGGAATTCAACGATTCCCCTGCAATAAGTGTCGCAATCCCTTCTTAAATCAGGTCTTTTCGGTCGGTATGTTAAGGTCGTTGCAACCATCCCAGGTCTTGTCGCAATCCCTTCTTAAATCAGGTCTTTTCGGTCATTGAAGAGCGCCTCCGAAAAGACAAAGAGTATCTTTTTCGTCGCAATCCCTTCTTAAATCAGGTCTTTTCGGTCGGAGAAAGGGGAGAGAAAATGGAAGAAGACCTGAGAAAGTCGCAATCCCTTCTTAAATCAGGTCTTTTCGGTCTCGAAGTACTGCGGATAATAACGGCCTGCGAGGATCGAGTCGCAATCCCTTCTTAAATCAGGTCTTTTCGGTCGGCAATCATGAATGCGCATCCAGATTATGAGGCTATAGTCGCAATCCCTTCTTAAATCAGGTCTTTTCGGTCGGCAAAAGGCCGCACAACGTTAGATGCAACGGCGCTGGAGTCGCAATCCCTTCTTAAATCAGGTCTTTTCGGTCGGAAAATGAAGATGATGGAATTGAATAGCGATAAAGGTCGCAATCCCTTCTTAAATCAGGTCTTTTCGGTCCAAGAGCATGATGGCGAATACGATCGGGATTCCGGGATGTCGCAATCCCTTCTTAAATCAGGTCTTTTCGGTCAGAAGAATTGGAACGCCTGAATAGGGACTGGAAACAGCGTCGCAATCCCTTCTTAAATCAGGTCTTTTCGGTCACTGATGTCGTGGTGTCGATTGGGGGCGCACCTCCTTGTGTCGCAATCCCTTCTTAAATCAGGTCTTTTCGGTCAAATCAGTGTGTCTTCCGAAACGATGAATTGGGTGCTTGGGTCGCAATCCCTTCTTAAATCAGGTCTTTTCGGTCCATGATTCGCCTTTGGGGCAACGTCGATTACGGTTTGCGGGTCGCAATCCCTTCTTAAATCAGGTCTTTTCGGTCGGCGGATAGTGGAACTAAAGACGGCGAAATTCGGATATGGTGGTCGCAATCCCTTCTTAAATCAGGTCTTTTCGGTCCACTTAACTTACGGATAGGAAATGACATGAAATACAAAGAGTCGCAATCCCTTCTTAAATCAGGTCTTTTCGGTCCGCACCCTCCAGGTGCGCAGAAAATACGCTTATTTTGATGACCATTTTCGCAGACCTCACGCGCAAGCCACTTCTCAACACAAGATCACCTCCTTTTCATAAAAAGAGATTGGCGATAAACTACCAAATTCATTCTACATTTTTCTCTTCCGCAGACCAACCCAGCCGTCTTCTGTTGTATTTGCTGTGATTCAGATATGTTACAGTTTCAAGGCTCTAATTGTCGGAGGTCTGCGGAAGCTTCCCGAGAATTATAACTTCATGCCGGGTCGTCAATAGATATAATACTCCTGGTCGGGATCGAGGAAAATCCCCTGGCCGATAATCTCCACCGTGCCGGCACACTTTTCACAGACGGGAAAATACTTGACGCCGTCCTCCTCAGGTATGATGGTCTCCTCCACTTGTCGGCGCATCTCTTCAAAGACCCGGCCCTTTACGGATAACTCAAATATAGATTTCTGGACGCGGCTGCCATAGTCACTCATGATTTTTGCAATTTTTGCCAGACGGCGCGGATCGGCAATATCGTAGGCTACGATCATGTTCATCCCAGAATTCCTCAAAGAATCATAAATTCATACTGTGTTACCTTCAGCCCCTGGCCGGAGATAATCACCCGGTTGATGCAGCGGGAACAGATCCGATAAATCCGGACCGAATCCTTTGATAAATCGAGAGTGTCCCGGCAATAGGACCTGATCCGCCGGAGCGCCTGGTCGTCAATATCGCATTCGAAAACCGACTTCTGTGTTCGAAGGCCGAATTCCTTGAGGAAGCGCCGGAGATCATTCAGGCGCTTTGGTTCGGTAATATCGTAGGTAATCAGCGTAATCATTTCAGCAGCACCGGCTGATAAACGGCCGCCTCCCCCTCGATGACCTGGCGGTAATGCGCCGCCTGAAATAGCAGCGCCTCGCTGTAGGTCAAATGTCGTCCTGCGGGCGGATAGTGGAACTGGGTGGTCAGCTTTTTCTCAAAGGCCTCAATGACCCGCTGAAAGGCATCCTGATGAAGTTTGACCGGATATTTTGCTACCGGAGGTATGGCGACCATGCCTTCCTCGTCCATCCTTTGGTGGGGCAGATCGAAAGATTCCGCATCATCGGCCACAGGCGAGATCAGACCTATGGGGTCTTTCGTCACATCGGCCATACGTTCAGCCGGCGCCTGATAATGCTCCTCCTCGCCATCAGGCGTTTCCACATAAAAATCTTCCTTCTTGAGAATCTTGAGATTGAAGAGAGATAGGGTCAGGGTGTCGGCAATGATGGTCCGGAACTCTTCCATGAGATCGAGAACCAGGGAATAGCGCCCATAGTCAATGGCGTGGAGAAAACCAGGATAGGGATCGAGACCGGCCACCCGGACTGCGGCATAGACCCGGTTCATCAGAAAAGTATAGAGGAGCGACAATATCGAGTTGACCGGATCGGTAGGCGGGCGGCGGATGCGGCGGGTGAAACCCAGATCTTCGATGAGGCCGCGCGAGAAGGCCCCGAAATACAGGGCACTGGCCCGGCCTTCATAACCACGGATGCTGTCGAGATTGTCGGCGCCCTGAAGCGGACGCAGCAGATTCTGGATCTCATGAGCCTTTGCACCAGAGAGCTTATCACTTTTGGTCCTCTTGATCCGCAGGAGGACAGTGGCCATGTTGATCAACTTCCCGATGACAATGGCGCGAGCCATGCGCAGACCGAAGGCCTGGTCAGCGAGCAGATCATACTGTCTTTTATGAAGAAAAACATTGCGGGATTCAGGCGAGGCAATCCGGCCCAGATAGCGGCCGTTTTGGGTTAGGAAGACCGTGTCAATCTCATAGCGCATGAGCTGAACCAGGGCGCGGTGGGTAATCTCCACATTGCCGAAAATAACAAGCTGGCGCAGTTTGTAAGTGAAAATGGTATTACAGGTGTCCTCTCCCTTCTTTACCAGGAGATGCCGCCCTTCCTTGATGATCCGCGCTCCTTGGGTTTTGACATAAATGACCATCGGCTGCCTCCTTTTTTGTCTTATTGTAGGAGGCAGCCCGGAGAAAATACAATGACTGCAATGTTGCCATATTCGGTTGTCAAAGAGCAAAAGGCTCAGCAGGATGAGCCAATATCGCCGATCCGGCACTTTTTTCGCAAAATGGCGAGCTGCTCATGGGCCTGCAGGCACCCATCAGAAACAGGCACCAAGCGAGCAATGACCTTCCCACGCGAGGTGAGCAACAGTTCTTCACCGCCAAGAACCCTGCTTAGATAAGATGGCAAGTGGCTCCTTAATTCCGTTACATTTATTTCCTGCATAGCACTTTCCCTTTCGTACCTTTCATGCGTACAGCAGCCATGTTACAATGTCAACAGGCAAATCGGGTGTGCGACAAATTTATGGCTGTCCCAATCTGGCAGGGCCTAGCCCCCCCCTTTCCTAAAGGGGGGCCGGGGGGATTTTCCCAAAGGGGGGGTAGGGGGGATTTATAATAAAAGCAGGAGGTTATTTTTGGTTCGTCAAATCTCCCCCGACCCCTCTTTGGGAAAGAGGGGAGAAAAAGCCGCTCTACCCATAAATTTGTCGCAGACCCAGGCAAATCCCTTCATGAATACAACAAATTCCAGCCTTCATGACCATGACCCTGTATTTGCACAGCAGGCCGGAAACTCGTTTGGTATGCTGCAACGTGCTGATTTTGACTACTGAAGCGCCACTCGCTCATTGGCGCTTCATGCGGACAATCAGATTAAAACCACCGGTTCCCGCAGAATGCCCTCCCGCGCCCGGGAGGCAAGTTCGGATAGTTCCCGGTGAGTATCCCGGAGGGAAACGAGCTGTCGCAGGTTATCTGCCGTCCTGGTGACGAGCATTGCCAAATCCCCATCAGTGATGCCGGTTTGCAGGACGATTTTGTCCCAGTCTTCTCCTTGTGCCCAGTCATAGATGACTTGGCTTACCCAGTAACGCAGCGGGTTTACGGAAAATGACCTGGCTTCCATCCGCGCCGCCAGCGCTCCAATGGCTTGGGCAACCTGTCGGTAGGCTTGGGTGAGACGTCGCGGCCGCTTGTCAATTACGATCTCCTGGTCGCCGTCATAGACAAAGAGGGCGACCATAGCGGCCAAAAGCTTATCATCATTCTGAGGAAAGGCCTTGCGGCGGATGCATTCGGCAATCAAAAGCGGCTGATCCAGCCTTAGACGGGAGGCCCATACGCCGTTTTCGGTAAGTCGATCGCCGCCATCAACAAAGCCCTCCTCTTGCAAAAGGGACAGGTGCCGCTGGAAATCAAGCCAGAGGTCAGAACTGATATTCTTTGCCTTCCCTTTCTTTCCGGCAGGATGTTGAAAAGCAGCGAGGGATTTGCTGAAGATATCTCTGATGGTATCGGGCGTTTGGGAGAGAAGGAGGTTTAATACCATAGAAAAATCGCTCCTGATCTGACTTTGAATGTCTTCGGGGTTACGGTACAGGAGTTTCCTTAAGTGATCTATGTCCATGAAACGGCCGGATACGGCCAGCAAAAACCCGATCTGGTCCATCCCCCGCCGGCCAGCCCGCCCGGTCATCTGATGAAATTCGGTAGCCTTGAGGGGGCTGAAGTCATGGCCGTTGAATATGTCGGAATTGAAAAGGACAATGGTTCTGGCGGGATAATTTACCCCGGCGGCCACGGTGGAAGTGGCAAAAATGGCCCGCAGGTGTCCCCGTTTCATCATCGTTTCCACCAGGAATTTCCAGGCCGGCAGTTGACCGCCGTGATGAGCCGCCAGCCGGTTATTTATCAGGCAGGGAAGCTGCCGGTGTTCGCGGAGGTAGGGGAAGCGTTGGAGAAGATCTTCCAGATCGGTCATAAAGCTTTCGTTATTGTTGCGTGCTGGCAGGCGGACATTGCTAAGTGCGCTGTCGCACTCCGCCCGGGATTTAACAAAAAAAATCGCCGGTGTAAGCTGGAATTCTTCCAGGTTTTCCATGATGTGCTGGAGGTTGGGCCGAAGATGCCCCCGAGAGCGTTTGCCGCCGCTTAGATCCTGTATGGCGGGATTTAGTTTTCTGCCCTCCAAAAGCGGCAAAAGGGCCTTACGGGGGTGAAAGAAGAGGGGGTAGAGGGGGACCGGTCTCTTACTTTCCCTGATAACCACGCATTCTTTTTTCCTAATTGAGCCAAGCCAAAGCGCGATCTCATCGGCATTGCCGACGGTTGCAGACAAAAGCAGGAGGTTGACCCGGGAGGGCAGATAGATCATGATCTCCTCCCAGACCACGCCCCGGTCACGGTCGCCCAGGTAGTGAGCCTCATCGAGGATCACCAGCTCACAGTCCAGGTTTTTTCCCTCCTGCATGGCATCGTAGAGCTGATTACGAAGGATCTCCGTGGTGCCTACGATTATCGGGGCATCGACGTTCTCCTTCGTGTCCCCAGTTACGATTCCCACCTGGTTGCCGCCGAAAATTCCGGAGAATTCGGTCCACTTGGCGTTGGAGAGGGCTTTTAGCGGCGAGGCGTACCAAGACCGGCCTCCCTTTTGAAAGATAATCCGGATGGCCTGCTCGGCGATCCAGGTCTTACCGGCGCCGGTGGGGGCGCAGACCAGACAATCGGTCCGCTCGATTGCTGTGAGGGCTTTGTTTTGGAAGGGATCTGGGACAATCTCGGCCGTCACCGGCTTGCCGATTTTGGCAAAAACCTTTTCCAGTGCCGGATCCGCTTGTAATTTATATTCGTAATCCGCTGTTTTATCCCGGCGGGAGGCTTTTCTTCTGATGGCATGGTTATTATTCGATTTTCTCATCGACGTTAATCTATCACAGGGCTTAGGAAAGATAAAGAATTCATTTACATTGTGCTGTGACTTTAAGATTGATGAGGCGGTAAAAACTCTGATTCCCCCTCACCTCGGTGGGAGAGGGCGGTTTTGACTTTTTACGAGGTCGTCAAGATTGCCCGACAGGTGGGTCTGCGACAAAAATGTGGGTATTCTGTTCTTGCAGAGACTTATCCCCCCTTTCGAAAAGGGGGGCAGGGGGGATTTATAATAAAAGCAAGAGGTAATTTATTATCCGTCAAATCTCCCCCAACCCCTCTTTTCTAAAGAGGGGAGAAAAACCGCTCTACCCATAAATTTGTCGCACACCCCCGGCCGGGTTATTCGTTG